>NZ_JBIWGA010000001.1:229041-724188 GCF_044763345.1 Streptomyces sp. NPDC096132 | reverse complement strand
CGGCGACCGCCGAGGAACCCGTGGACGCGAACGAACCGGCGACCGCCGAGGATGCCGCGGCCGAGCCCGCTGAGGGCTCCGCGTCCTCGGCCGCGTCGGCCCCCGACGACGAAGCCCCCTCAGAGCGGCCCGCCGCCGATTCCCCCGACCCCGATTCCCCCGACCCCGGCTCCGCCGACACCGACCCCGACTCCACCGACGCCGACTCCACCGGACACCCCTCCCTCAAGGCCCGTATCGCCTATATACGGAACTGGCGCACCCGGCACCCCGGGGCCGCCCGGGTGGTGTGGTGGACGGCGACCGTCCTCTCCCTCGTGCTCGTGCTCGGCGCGCTGCTGCTGCCGAACCGGCTGGCCGCGCTGCAGATGAACCGGTTCGTCCGGCTGCCGGGTGAGGCGATCATCGGGGCGGCGGTGCTGCTGGCGCTGCCGCGCCGTCCGCGCACCGCGCTGGCGGCGCTCGGCGGGGCGGTCCTCGGCGCGCTGACCGTGCTGAACCTGCTCGACATGGGCTTCCTGGAGTACCTGGGCCGGGACTTCAACCTGGTCCTGGACTGGGGCCTGCTCGACGACGCGCAGTCGTACCTCGCCGACACCATGGGGAGGACCGCCGCCCTCGCCGCCGCGATCGGCGTCGTCCTGCTCGTCGTCCTCGTGCTGACCGTGATGGCGCTGGCGACGGTCCGGCTGAGCAACCTGCTGGTGCGCGACACCCGGCGGGCCACCCGGGGCACCCTGATCGCGGGCACCGCCTGGATCACCTGCTCGGTGCTCGGTCTGCAGTACGCCGGGATCCCGGTGGCCTCCGAGCGGGTGACGAACCGGCTGGAGTCCGAGGCCCGGCAGGTGCGGGCGACGATCCGGGACGAGGCCGCGTTCGGCAAGGAGGCCCGCAGCGACACCTTCGGCAACACCCCGGCCGACCAGCTCGTGCCCGATCTGCGCGGCAAGGACATGATCTTCACCTTCATCGAGAGCTACGGCCGCAGCGCCATCGAGGACCCGGTCATGGCGCCCGGCGTCGACGCGACCCTCGAGGCCCGCACCGAGGCCCTCGCGAAGGCCGGCTTCCACGCCAAGAGCGGCTGGCTGACCTCGGCGACGTACGGCGGCAGCAGCTGGCTCGGCCACTCCACCACCCTGTCCGGCCTGTGGGTCGACAACCAGCAGCGCTACCGCACGGTGATGGCCAGCGACCACCTCTCCCTCACCAAGGCGTTCCAGAAGACGGGCGCCTGGGACACCGTCGGTGTCATGCCGGGTGTGCAGAAGGGCTGGCCGGAGGCGAAGTTCTACGGCCTCGACAAGGTCTACAACGCCTTCCAGATGGGGTACCAGGGACCGAAGTTCAGCTGGTCGACCATGCCCGACCAGTACGCGCTGGAGGCGTTCCAGAAGCTGGAGCACAGCAAGAAGCGCGACAAGCCGCTGATGTCGGAGATCATCCTGACCTCCAGCCACCAGCCCTGGGCACCGATCCCGGAGATGGTCGGCTGGGACGAGCTCGGCGACGGCTCGGTCTTCAAGGGCATCGAGGAGGCCGGCAAGAAGGCGTCCGACATCATCGCCGACTCCACCAAGTCCAAGGAGGAGTACGGCAAGTCGATCCAGTACTCGGTGACCGCGCTCACCGAGTGGCTGGAGCGCTACGGCACCGACGACACCGTCCTGGTCTTCCTCGGCGACCACCAGCCCATCTCACGGGTCAGCGGCCAGAACGCCAGCCGGGACGTGCCGATCTCGATCGTCGCCAAGGACCCGAAGGTCCTCGACAAGATCGCGAGCTGGAACTGGACCGACGGGCTCCAGCCCGCCCACAACGCCCCGGTGTGGAAGATGAGTTCGTTCCGCGACCGCTTCCTGACGGCGTACGGGTCCACCCCGCACCCGAAGAACGGCTGACCGTCGTACGGCGGTTCAGCCGCCGGAGGTGTCCAGCTCCGCGTCCTCGCCCACGCCCGCGCAGTCGTACGGGTCCTTCAGCCAGCCGTCCGGCAGCACCACCCGGTTGTTGCCGGACGTACGGCCGCGGGGCCCGTCGGCACCGGAGGGCCAGGCCTGGTCGAGGTCCAACTCGTCCAGCCCGGACCGGAGTTCCTCCAGCGAAGAGGTGATGGCGAGCCGCTTGCGCATCTCGGAGCCGACCGCGAAGCCCTTGAGGTACCAGGCGACGTGCTTGCGGAAGTCGATGACACCGCGCGACTCGTCGCCGATCCACTCGCCGAGGAGCGTGGCGTGGCGGACCATGACGTCGGCGACCTCGCGCAGGGACGGCCGCGCGCCGTGTCCATCAGCGCCTCCGGCGCGGGCCGCCGTACGCCCTTCGAAGGCGGCCACCAGGTCCGCGAACAGCCAGGGCCGCCCGAGGCACCCGCGCCCCACGACCACTCCGTCGCAGCCGGTCTCCCGCACCATCCGCAGCGCGTCCTCGGCCGACCAGATGTCGCCGTTGCCGAGCACGGGGATCTCCGGGACGTGCTCCTTGAGGCGGGCGATGGCGTCCCAGTCGGCGGTGCCGCCGTAGTGCTGGGCGGCGGTACGGCCGTGCAGCGCGATGGCGGTGACGCCCTCCTCGACGGCGATCCGGCCGGCGTCGAGGTAGGTGATGTGGTCGTCGTCGATGCCCTTGCGCATCTTCATCGTCACCGGGAGGTCGCCGGCGCCGCTGACGGCCTCGCGCAGGATGGCGCGGAGCAGGTTGCGCTTGTACGGCAGCGCCGACCCGCCGCCCTTCCTCGTCACCTTCGGGACCGGGCAGCCGAAGTTCAGGTCGATGTGGTCGGCGAGGTCCTCCTCCGCGATCATGCGGACGGCCTTGCCGACGGTCGCCGGGTCGACGCCGTACAGCTGAATGGACCGGGGCTTCTCACTCTCGTCGAAGTGGATCAGCTGCATGGTCTTCTCGTTGCGCTCGACCAGCGCCCGGGTGGTGATCATCTCGCTCACGAACAGGCCCTTGCCGCCACTGAACTCCCGACACAGGGTGCGGAAGGGCGCGTTGGTGATGCCGGCCATGGGGGCCAGCACGACGGGCGGCTGGACGGCGTGCGGGCCGATCTTCAGGGTCGTGTCGTTCGGGGGCGCGGTCGTGGGCATCCACCCATTCTCACGTACGGCGTGGCGTGCGAGCCATATTCATTAGTTAGGCGTACTATTAACGCATGCCCGAGCTCAGCCCCCGCCGACGCCTGCTGGTCCTCGCGATCTGCTGCATGAGCCTGCTGATCGTGAGCCTCGACAACACCGTCCTCAATGTCGCACTGCCCTCGATGGAGCGCGACCTGGGCGCCTCCACCGCCGGCCTGCAGTGGACGATCGACGCCTACACACTGGTGCTGGCCACGCTGCTGATGCTGGCGGGCTCCACGGCCGACCGGATCGGCCGCAAGAAGGTCTTCCTGGCGGGCCTGGTGGTGTTCTCCCTGGGCTCGCTGCTCTGCTCCCTCGCCCCCAGCCTGGAACTGCTGATCGCGGCCCGGATGGTGCAGGCGGTCGGCGGTTCGATGCTGAACCCGGTCGCCATGTCGATCATCACCAACACCTTCACCGACCCGCGGGAGCGCGCCCGGGCGATCGGCGTGTGGGGAGCGGTCGTGGGCATCTCCATGGCGGCCGGCCCGCTGCTGGGCGGTCTGCTGGTGGAGTCGGTGGGCTGGCGCGCGATCTTCTGGGTGAACCTGCCGGTGGGCCTCGCCGCCCTCCTCCTCACCCTCCGTTACGTCCCCGAGTCCCGCGCCCCGAAGGCCCGCCGTCCCGACCCGGTCGGCCAGTTGCTGGTCATCGCGCTCTTCGGCTCCCTGACGTACGCGATCATCGAGGCGCCCGGCGCGGGCCTCGCGACCAGCGGCCCCTTCGCGGCACTGGCCCTCGCCGCACTGACCGGGCTTCTGATCTACGAGCCGCGCCGCACCGAACCTCTCATCGACCTGCGGTTCTTCCGCTCGGCGCCGTTCAGCGGGGCGACGGTGGTGGCGGTGAGCGCGTTCGCCGCGCTGGGCGGCTTCCTGTTCCTGTCCACCCTCTACCTTCAGAACGTACGGGGTCTGGACGCGCTGCACGCGGGCCTGTGGATGCTGCCGATGGCGCTGCCGACGTTCCTGTGCGCGCCGCTGTCCGGCCGCCTGGTCGGCACGCGCGGCCCACGCCTGCCGCTGGTGATCGCGGGCCTGGCGATGACGACGAGCGCGCTGCTGTTCGCGGCCTTCGACGCGGAGACCTCCGACGCGACGCTGCTCCTCGGGTACGCGCTGTTCGGCGTCGGCTTCGGCTTCGTGAACGCGCCGATCACCAACACGGCGGTGTCCGGGATGCCCCGCAGCCAGGCCGGAGTGGCCGCCGCGGTCGCCTCCACCAGCCGCCAGCTGGGCCAGACCCTCGGTGTCGCGGTGGTCGGCGCGGTGCTGGCGGCGGGCGTGAGCACGACGTCGTACCGCGAGACGTTCGTCTCCGCCGCCGTCCCCGGCTGGTGGATCCTCACCGCCTGCGGCCTGCTGGTCCTCGCCCTCGGCACCCTGACGACCGGCCCCTGGGCCCGCCGCACGGCGGAGCGCACGGCACAGCGCCTGGAGGCGAAGGAGATCCGCGAGGCGGCGGGCGTCAGCGCCTGAGCGGTGCTCGCGGTGCCTCCGTAACGCTTTGCGGGCGCCGTTCCAAGAACAGGTGCAGCCGAGGAGAAGGAGGCGCCTGTGGACGGCGGGGAGCGGATACCCCTGTTAGCGGAGTTCGAGGAGTTCTACCGGCGCCATGTGGACGCGGTGACACGGTTCGTGGCGCGGCGGGTGGACGATCCGCACACCGCGGCCGATCTGACCGCCGAGATCTTTCTGGCAGTGCTGGACTCGGCCCACACCTACCGTCCGGGCCTCGGGAGTGAGACGGCCTGGCTGTACGGCATCGCGCGCAACGTCGTGTCCTCGGAGCGGCGGCGGGCCGCGCGGGAGGCGGAGCGGGACCGGCGGTTCTCCGGGCGGCGGCTGCTGGAGCCCGACGACATCGTCCGGCTGGAGGACAAGCTCGACGCGGAGAGCCCGGGCCGGCGCCTGCTGGCCGCGCTCGCGCGGCTGCCCGAGGGGGAACGGGCGGTGATCGAGCTGGTCGCGGTGGACCAGCTCACGGTCACCGAGGCGGCGGCCGCGCTCGGCATCCGCCAGGTCACGGCCCGGGTCAGGCTGCACCGGGCCCGCAAGGCCCTGCGGGCGGAGGCGGAGGAACCGGTGGCACCGGAGACGTCGGTGCTGTACGTCGTCAGGGGAGAGGCATGAGCGCGCGGGAGACGTTCGAGGACCGGCTGTTGACGGAGCTGAAGCGGGAGATCGAGGCGCGAGGGGAGACGTCCACCGTTCCCGTACGGCGGCGGCTGCTCACCCCGCGCCGGGTGGTCGTCGCCCTCACCGCCTGCGCCGTGGTGGCGCTCGCCCCCGTGCTGATGCCCGGGTCAACGGGTGCGCCCGCGGCGTACGCGGTGGAGCGGCACGGAGACGGCAGTGTCACGCTCACGCTCAAGCAGCGCGTCGTGGACCGGTACGAGCTGGCGAAAGCACTGAGCAAGGACGACATCGAGGTGGTGGAGTGGGGTTCGAAGGTCGCCTTCCGCTCCTGCACGGACAAGCCCGGGCGGGTCTCACTCGTCGCCGTGGACAAGGAGGGCCGTTCCACCACCGTCACCAGCTGGAAGGTGCCGGTCGTCCTGCACCCCGGCGACAAGGTCACCCTGTGCCTGCCCCGCTGAACATCATGTGCAGCTTCTCCAGCCGCTCCCGGGTCTCCTCGTCCTCAGGGGTGTACGTCACCAGGCGGGCCCCGTGCTCCGGGCCCAGCCACAGGTCGGTGTGGCAGACGGTGAGGCGGCCGACGTAGGGGTTGCGGAACTCCTTGGTCTTGGTGCGGTTGGCGACGACCTCGTAGCGCTCCCAGTTCTCGCGGAACTCCGGGGACTCCGTCTGGAGCCGTTTGACCAGCATCTTCCAGGCCGGCTCGGAGAGATGGCCGGCCATGGAGGCGCGGAGCTTGGCCGCCATGAGGCGCATGGTCTCGTCGAGGTGGACGATCGCGGACCGCCAGTCGGGGTTCGTGTGGGCGAGGAGTATGGAGTTGCGGTCCTCGGGCGGGATGGCGTCGAGGTCGCAGAACAGGCGGGCGTAGGTGCGGTTGTAGGCCAGGATGTCGTAGCGGCTGTTCTGGACGCAGGCGGGCAGCGGATCGAGCTGGTCCAGAGTCATCCGCACGGAGTCGCTGACGCCCTCGCAGTGCGCGGCGGGCGTCGGATCGACGGCGCCGCCCAACTGGAAGAGATGGGCGCGTTCGCTCTTGTCGAGCATCAGCGTGCGGGCGAGGGCGTCGAGGACCTGGACGGAGACATGGATGTCCCGGGCCTGTTCCAACCAGGTGTACCAGGTGACCCCGACGGCCGAGAGATGGGCGACCTCCTCGCGGCGCAGCCCGGGCGTACGGCGGCGGGCCCCGCGCGGCAGGCCCACCTGCTCCGGGGTGATCCGCTCGCGGCGGCTGCGCAGGAAGGCGGCGAGTTCATGGCGGCGGATCTCGGAAGTGGCCACCGCCGGCTCCTGTGCCATCGTCGTCATTCCTCAAGGGTGCAACCGCCCGGACCCTGTTGCCAGGTACTCCTTCTACCAGGATAAGAAGACTCTGGTACCCGTCTGGGAGGCGGCGCAGGCTCGGTTGCGTGACCCAGACAACCGAGACAACCCAGAACACCGCCACCGCCGCCCCACCGGGCGCCCACGGCCCGGCGGCCGTCCGTGCCCTAGGCTCCCTCGGACTGTTCACCGTCCTGCTCGGCGCGGCACTGCCCCTCATCGACTTCTTCATCGTCAACGTCGCCCTGCCCACCATCGGCCGGGACCTCGCGGCGAGCGAGTCCGTCCTCGAACTCGTCGTCGCCGGCTACGGGGTCGCGTACGCCGTTCTCCTCGTCCTCGGCGGCCGGCTCGGCGACCTCTTCGGCCGGCGCCGGCTGTTCCTCGGCGGCATGGCCGCCTTCGGCCTGACCTCACTGGCCTGCGGGCTCGCGCCCGAGGCGTGGTCGCTGGTCGCGGCGCGGGTCGCGCAGGGCGCCTCGGCGGCCGCCATGGTCCCGCAGGTGCTCGCCACCATCCAGTCGTCCACGCAGGGGCCGCGCCGCGCCCGGGCGATGAGCCTCTACGGCGCCACGGCCGGACTGTCCATGGTGGCGGGCCAGATCCTGGGAGGCGTCCTCGTCGCGGCGGACATCGCGGGCACCGGCTGGCGGTCGGTGTTCCTGGTGAACGTCCCGGTCGTCGTCCTGGGTCTGGTGCTGGCCGTCCGTACGGTCCCCGAGACCCGCTCCCAGCACCCCGAGCCGGTGGACGTCCCCGGCACCCTCCTGCTGGCGACCGCCCTGCTGACGCTGCTGGCCCCGCTCACGGAGGGCAGGGCGGCGGGCTGGCCGCTCTGGACGTGGCTGTCCCTCGCCGCGTTCCCGCTGGTGGCGGCGGCGTTCTACGTCGTCGAACGCCGGGCCGACCGACGCGGCCGTACGCCGCTCGTACCGCCGAGCCTGTTCGCGCTCACGACGCTGCGGCGCGGTCTGACGATCATGGCGCCCCTCGCGATCGGCTTCAGCGGCTTCATGTTCGTGGTGGCGGTGGCGCTGCAGGGCGGGGCGGGCCTGGGTCCGGTCCGGGCCGGACTGACCCTCGCCCCCATGGCCCTGGCGTTCTTCCTCGCCTCGCTCGCCGGTCCCCGGCTGGTGGCCCGCTACGGCTCGCGGGTGGTGACGGCGGGGGCGGTGCTGCAGGGCATCGGCGTGCTGCTGATCCTGCTGACGGTGCACGCGGGCTGGCCGCACGTCGGCTTCCTGGAACTGCTGCCGGGCACGGCGGTCGCGGGCGCCGGGCAGGCGTTCCAACTGCCGGTCGTCATGCGGCTGGTGATGTCCGAGGTGCCGCCGGCCCGGGCGGGTGTCGGCGGTGGGGTGATGGTGACCACCCAACAGGCCTCCCTGGCCCTGGGAGTCGCCACCCTCGGCACCCTCTTCCTCTCCCTGGTCCCGGGGATGGGCATGCGGGACGCCCTGGTGACGACGCTGGCCGTGCAGGTGGCGGGCGTGGTGGCGACGGGCCTGCTGAGCCTGCGGCTGCCCCGCAGGATCGGGTGACGGCGGGGACGGCAGGGAACGGCTTGGTCAACGTACGCGCGGACACCCCCTGTTGATGTTGCTCGTGCTGCACACTCCTTCCTGGCCGAGGTTTGCCCGGACAGCGACGCTGGAGACGTCATGCCGCAGATCGATCAGAGCAAGGTGAGCCGCTGGGACCAGCACGGACGCGAGCACGTCGTGCGGGTGCGGCGGACGGGAGTGCAGCGCACGATCAGCTGCGACACCTGCGGCTGGCGTCAGGGCGCCCAGTTCCTGCCCTGGCTGAAGGCGGCCGAGCATCTGGCCGAGGCCCATCAGGCGACGGTGGATCCGTCGGAGGGGGTGCGGGAGCGATGAGTTCCGGGCGCGCGGGGAGTCGTAGCAGTCGAGAGTGACGACTGGTACGCACCGGAAGGCCCACGCCATGAGCACGCTGCACTCCACCCTGCGACGGTACGTCGACGACGGGACGGTTCCGGGAGCGCTGGGCCTGGTGGCCCGCGGGGACGAGGTGGAGGTGGTGACCGTCGGCTCGCTCGACGCCGACCGCTCCGCCCCGATGGCCCGGGACTCCCTGTTCCGGATCGCCTCCATCACCAAGCCGCTGACCGCCGCGGCGCTGCTGATGCTGGTGGAGGAGGGCGTGGTGGGCCTGGACTCCCCGGTGTCCGCATGGCTGCCGGAACTCTCGGATCCGGTCGTGGTCCGTACGCCGTCCAGTCCCGTGTCGGACGTGGTCCCCGCGTCCCGCCCGATCACGGTCGAGGACCTGCTGACCTCCCGCCCCGGCTGGGGCTTCCCCTCGGACTTCGCCCTTCCGGCGGTCCGGTCCCTGTTCACCGTGCAGAAGGACGGCCGTGCCCCGCAGGCGTATCCCGACCCCGACACCTGGCTGGCGGACCTCGCCCGCGTACCGCTCCTGTACCAGCCGGGCGAGGCATGGCTGTACGGCACGGCGTCCGACCTCCAGGGCATCCTGATCGCACGGGCGTCGGGCCGCTCCCTCCCCGACTTCCTGTCGGAGCGCCTGTTCGAACCACTCGGCATGAAGGACACGGCCTTCGAGGTTCCGGAGGAGAAACGGGACCGCTTCACGACCGCCTACCGTCCCTCCGACGCGGGAGCACTGGAGCCGGCGGACTCCCCGGACGGCCAGTGGAGCCGTCTCCCGGCGTTCCCCTCGGGCGGCGGAGGCCTGGTCTCGACGGCCGCGACTGGCTGGCCTTCGCCCGCCTGCTCCTCGGCGGAGGCGGCGGCCTCCTCTCCCCCACCTCGGTGAGCCGCATGACGAGCAATCACCTGAGCGCGGCACAACGGGAACTGGGAGCGCTGTTCCTGGAGGGCCAGGGCTGGGGCTACGGCGGCCAGGTCGACGTCACTCCCGTGGACCCGTGGAACGTGCCCGGCCGCTACGGCTGGGTCGGCGGCACGGGCACCACGGCCCACATCGTCCCGGCCACGGGGACGGTCACGATCCTGCTGACGCAGGTGGCGATGGAGAACCCGACGCCGACCCCGCTGATGCGGGAGTTCTGGCGGTGTACGGCGACTGCTCTCTAGGAGGCGGAGTCGTCGAGGTCGCTGACCAGCCCCCGCAGCACCGGCCCGTACTCGGGGTGGGCCAGGGCGTGGGCCATCTGGGCGACGAGGTAGTCGGCGGGGTTGCCGGTGTCGTACCAGCGGCCCTGGATGACCTGGCCGTAGACGGCGCGGGTGGCGGCGTAGGCGTTGATGGCGTCGGTCAGGTAGATCTCGCCGGTGCGGTGCTCGTACCAGCGGCGGGTCTGCTCGCGCAGTTCGTCGACGATGCCGGGGGTGATGACATAGCCGCCGATGGCGGCGTAGGAGGAGGGCGCGGTGGCGGGGTCGGGCTTCTCGACCAGGCCCGTGATGCGGAGGGTGCCGCCGCCGAGGTCCTCCTTGACGATGGGGACGCCGTAGCGCTGGGAGTCGGCCGGGTCCATCGGCATGAGGGCGAGGACGGGGCAGCCGGTCTGCTCGTAGGCGCGGATCAGCTGCTGGGCGCGGGGGACCTCCGCCACGAACACGTCGTCGGGCCAGAGCACCAGCACGGGCTCGTCGCCGAAGGAGCGGGCCGCGTTGAGGACGGGGGTGCCGTTGCCGTACGGGCCGCGCTGGTCGAGGTAGGTGATGTGCCCCTTGCGGGCCAGCTCGGCGATCTCCTCGACCGCGTCCGCGTAGGCCGGCTTGCCGTCGGCGCGCAGCTGGTCGACGAGGGCGGGGTTGGGGCGGAAGTGGTCCTGGATGAGGGACTTGCCGCCGGAGACGACGATGGTGATGTCGGTGATGCCGGAGTCCACCAGCTCGCGCACGGTGTGCTCGATCACCGGCTTGTCGCCGACCGGGAGCATCTCCTTCGGGGTCGCCTTGGTGAGCGGCAGCAGACGGGAGCCGAGTCCGGCGGCAGGAATCACGGCCCTGCGGATCGTCGGGGGCATGGGGGTCTCTCCCGGTTGTGTGTCGGTGCTCGGTTCTGTCTCGTTTGTCTCGCCCTGGGGCGCCGAACACTCTAGCCCGCCGGGAAACGTCCCTGCTCAGCGGGGTCAGTCCGCGCTCCGGCCCGCTCTCAGCCCCCTGAGCAGCAGCTCCACCAAGGCCGCGAAGTCCGCGTCCGCCTCCGGGTCTCGCCACACCTCGACGTAGCCGGGGTCGTGGAAGCGGCCGGTGGCGTGGAAGACGGCGCGGGCCTCGGCCGCCGGGTCCCGGACGGCGAAGTCACCGGAGGCGACCCCCGCCTCGATGATCGCGGTGAGCTGTCCGGTCAGGTCGTCGATGTGCTCGCCGACCACCTCGCCGGTCTCCTTGGACAGGGCCATGTACGTGGCGAACAGCTCCGGATCGTCGCCCGCCTTGCGCCGCTTGGCCTCGAAGAGGGCGGCGAGCCAGTCGTACAGCCGGGTCCCGGGGTCGCGGTCGGTGTCGGCGGCGATCACGGCGAGCTCCCCCGAGGTCCGGTCCAGCCACCGCTTGCTGACCGCCGCGCGCAGCGCCGCCTTCGTACGGAAGTGGCGGTAGACGCTGCCGTGACTGACGCCGAGCGCGCGGGCCACGTCCACCACGGTGGCCTTGGCCGGTCCGTGGCGGCGCAGCACCTCCTCGGTCGCTGCGAGGATGCGCTCGGCGGTCAACGTCTCGGTGGTCGCTCCCATGCCCTAGACGGTACCCGGCACCACGATCACTGCTCCGTGCCGAGATGCGGCATCTGCTGGGCCGGGTAGCGGGTGCCGGCCGCCGCGTCCGCCGGCACGGCCTCCTCGATCGCCGCCAGGTCCGTCGCGTCGAGTACGACGTCCAGGGCGCCCAGCGACTCGGTCAGCCGCTCCCGGGTGCGGGCGCCGACCAGCGGCACGATGTCCTCGCCCCGCGAGAGGACCCAGGCGGTCGCGATCTGGGCGACCGTCGCCCCCTTCCCGTCGGCGATCTTGCGCAGCGCGTCGACGAGGTCGAGGTTGTGGTCGAGGTTGTCGCCCTGGAAGCGGGGCGAGACGGAGCGGTAGTCGTCGGCGCCGAACCGGCTGGCGCGGGTCACATGGCCGGAGATCAGGCCCCGCGAGAGCACCCCGTACGCCGTGACGGCGATGCCCAGCTCGCGCATGGCCGGCAGGATCTCCCGCTCGATGTCACGGGTGATGATCGCGTACTCCAGCTGTACGTCGGCGATGGGCGCGGTGGCGGCGGCCCGCCGGATGTTGGCCGCGCTCGCCTCGCTGAGCCCGATGTGCCGGACGTACCCCTTGTCGACGAGTTCCGCGATCGCGCCGACCGTCTCCTCGATCGGCACGTCCGGGTCGACACGGGCGATGCGGTAGACGTCGATGTGGTCGACGCCGAGGCGCTGGAGGGAGTAGGCGGCGAAGTTCTTCACGGCGGCGGGCCGGCCGTCGTTGCCGCTCCAGCCGCCGCCCGGGTCGCGCAGGGCACCGAACTTCACACTGACCAGGGCCTGTTCGCGACGGGCCGCGGGGGCGGTGCGCAGGGCTTCGCCGACCAGCAGTTCGTTGTGCCCCATGGCGTAGAAGTCGCCGGTGTCGAGCAGGGTCACGCCCGCCTCCAGGGCGGCGTGGATGGTGGCGATCGCCTCGGTGCGGTCGGCGTCGCCGTACACGGCGGAGGACATGCCCATGCAGCCGAGGCCGAGGGCGGAGACCTGGGGGCCGGTGCTGCCGAGGGTGCGCGTGGGAATCGTCATGCCCTTCACCCTGGCACGACAGCTGACAGATTTCAATATCTGTCAGTCCATACTTGTCGACACGACAGCCCTCCCCGACACCCGGAAAATGAGGATTGTCCGCGAACAGTCACCCCCAGGGAGGGGCCATGACGATCCGCATCGGCACGTACAACGCGGAGAACCTGTTCCGACGGCCCAAGGTCTTCGACATACCGGACCCCGCCGAGCGCCAGCGGGTCCTGGAGGACTTCAACGAGCTGGTGGGCCTGCTCGACAAGGCCGTCTACAGCGACGAGGACAAGACCCGCATCGCGCAGATCATCAAGGAGCACCGGGCCTACGACACCGATCCCGACCACCCGCGCCCGCCGTTCGTGGTCCAGCAGACCCGCGGCGGCACGGCCTCGCTCTTCAAGCAGAGCGGCCCCGAGGACGATCCGCAGATCACCGTCACCGCCAAAGGCCGCGCGAAGTGGACCGGTTGGGCCGAGATGGTGCGCTCCGAACTCGACTGGGACGTGGTCCGCAACACCGGCCGGGTCGTCGCCGAGGTCAACGCCGACATCCTGCTCACGGTCGAGGTCGAGGACCGGCTCACCCTGGAGCGGTTCAACCAGCAGGTGCTGGGCGGGGCGCTCGGGAAGCGGCCGTACCCGTACAGCATGCTGATCGACGGCAACGACCCGCGCGGCATCGACGTGGGCATCCTCAGCCGGCACCCGATCACGTCGATCCGGTCGCACATCTTCGACCTGCGCGACAACGGCGAGCCGGTGTTCAGCCGGGACTGCGTGGAATTCGAGATCGCGGTCAACGGGACGCCGCTGTGGATCCTCGGCAACCACTTCAAGAGCAAGCGGGGCGGCGGAGGCGGAGGCGGACTGCGGCTCGCCCAAGGCACCCGCGTCGCCGAGATCTACGCCGACGCCCTGCTGCGCTCGCCCCGCGTCCTCATCGCCGGCGACCTCAACGACTCCCCCGAGAGCGCGCCCGTCAAGAAACTGCTGGCCACCGGCGCGCAGGACGCGATGAGCCACCCCTCCTACACGGGCGACCTCGGCACCTTCGGGACCGGCCACTCCCTCGACCAGAAGATCGACTACCTGCTGTGCTCACCGGAGCTGTTCGGCAAGGTGCAGCACGTGGACGTGGAGCGGCGCGGGGTGTGGGCGCCGAAGTCGTTCAAGTCCTTCGACACGGTGACGTCCAAGGCCGACGAGGCGTCGGACCATGCGGCGCTCTACGCGGACGTGGACTTGTAGACGCCGATGAAGTGGGCCCAGGCCTCCGCCCCGAAGAGGAGTACTCCTCGGGCGGGGGCCTTGCTGTCGCGGACGGGGGTGAGGGAGGGGACGTTGTCGGCGACTTCGAGGCAGGCGCCGCCTTCGGAGTTGCTGTAGCTGCTCTTGCGCCACGTGATGTTGCTCAGGTCGACGGCTCGCACGGCACTTCCTCCAACATCCGCAGGATGAACGACCGCGACTCAGCAGGGTTGAGAGCCATGTCGCGAATCGCATCATATCTGCGCTGCAAGTCCTCAACCTTGCTTGTTTCCTCGATGAGTTCGCCGCGCACGATGTTCTCGACGTAGGCCACGGTACGGCCGTCCGGAAGCCGCAGGTACGTCACAGGGGTGTCCATCAGACCGTGCAGCCCGGCACCGAACGGCAGCACAAAGAGGGAGATGTTCGAGCGTTCCGACACGGCCGCCAGATACTCCAGCTGCTGCCGTCGCGAGTTACGCAGCACTGCCTCAGAAAGGACAGTCCGGAACGGTGGTGCGCCGTCCCCCTCCAACAGCTTTCGGCGTCCGATGCGCGCATCGACCTGCTGGTCCAGCTCCTCTCCGTCGAGGCCACCTGTTGCGAGCAACTCGCGTGCGTATTCCGGAGTTTGAAGCAGACCGTGCACCACACTGCCGCCGTAGTGCCACAAACTGATGGCCTCGGCCTCCAGCACCATGTACCGCCGGAACTGCTCCTTGAACCGCGAGGGATCCGCCATCGCCAGCTCCCACAACGCCAGCAGCAGCCCCGGCGTCCCGTAGTACTGGTCCAGCGCCTCCACGACCTCGGGTCCGCCCAGCGTGTGCCCGTTCTCCAGCTTGCCGAACTGCGACGGATCCCAGCCGACCACCTTCGCCAGGTCCCGCAGGCTCACACCCTTCCCCTGCCGCAGTAACCGCAGCTCCTCCGCGAACCGTTGCCTCGGCTCCTGGCTCCGCCCCGTGATCACTCGCCTCGGCGGCATCGCATCGCGTCCCTCCGTGGAATTTGTGGAATTTACGGCGCCGGACGGCGAACAACCCCTCGTCAGCGGCATGCCGACCCGTCTCCAGGGGCCATCCTGATGACAGCCCCCACCACCCAGAGTAACCCAACCCTCACATTTCGTATGGAAGTTGGGTAAAAGGAGTGACCCCATGCAGCACGAACCCGGCGCCCTCCTCTACGACCCCGCCACGGACAAGGTCGGCGAGTACCAGGACCGCTCCGGCCCCTACGCGATGCTCCGCCCCGTCGGCGGCGGCCGGGAGTGGGAGGCCGACCCCGCCGCACTGCGGCCGGCCACGGAACGGGAGCGGCTGCAAGCGAACCTCCGCGCGGTGAACGCGCGCCCCCGCACCGACGGCCCCTTCATGCTCGGCCTGCGCCGCCCGCCCGCCGATGATCGCGAATAGGCCAGCCGCCGATGCCGCGTCACCGACCGTAGCCGTACCGGACGACAGGAATCCTCTTCCCCATCGCTCACATACCGCACCGGTCCGACAAGCGATGATCACGCATGGCCGTCACACCGGAAGCGTCCGCTCGGAACGCTCCCGAAACACCCCTGGACCCCACCGTAGGTAACTGTCGGTATTGGATCTAGTGCGCAAAGTAACGTCGCACGTACGGTCAAAGGGACGCCAACCCCGCCTCCCTGGAGGATTCGTGGCAAGCTCCCGTACTCGACTCGCCCTGCTCGGCTCGGCCGCGGTTCTCACCGCGGGCGCCCTCGCTCCAGCACAACTCGCCGGGGCGCAACCCGCCGCCGCGGCGTCCTACGACTGGGTCGCCCTGGGCGACTCCTACACCGCCGGGGTGATCCCGGCCTCCGGAGACACCTTCGAAGTCCCCCGCGACGGCTGCGAGCGCACCGACCGGTCCTACCCCCAGGTCATCGACCGCGACCTCGGCGGGCTCATCGACCTGACCAACGTGAGCTGCGGCGCCGCCACGATCGAGGACGTCACCTTCAGGGCCCAGGAGCCGATCGGCCGCCACCTGCCACCGTTCTCCGAGGACCCGGACTACCCGTTCCCCCCGGTGCCTCCTCAGTCCGAGGCGGTCAAGCCCGGCACCGACGTGATCACCGTCGGCGTGGGCGGCAACACCCTCGGGTTCGCCGACATCCTCATGACCTGCCTGCAACTGGGCTCGGGCAGCGGCGGCGTGGGCACCCCGTGCAAGGACGACCTGGCCGACAACATCCCCGCCAAGCTGACCAAGGTGGGCAAGGACTACGACGAGATGCTCACCGTGCTCCACGAGAAGGCCCCGCACGCCAAGATCCTGACCGTCGGCTACCCCACGGTCATCCCCGAGGACACCTCGAAGTGCCGGTACAACGACCTGGAGCAGTTCGGCCCGATCACCCAGGGTGACCTGGACTGGCTCCGCCAGGACGTCCTGGAACCCCTCAACAAGGTCATCGAGAAATCGACCGGCACACAGGACTCCGCCGGCTTCGTGAACCTCTCCGACTCTTCCCAGAACCACAGCGTCTGCGACACCGGCAAGTGGGTCGAGGGCCTCTTCACCCGCGTCCCCGACCAGACGGCCCTCGTACACCCCAACGCCCGGGGCCACCGCAACGCCGCCGACCACGTCACAGAGGCGATCCTGAACGCCATCTCCCCGAGCTGACCCCCACCACCCCACAGCACGAGGCCGGTCCCGACGGGTACTCCCCGCCGGGACCGGCCTCGTTCGCTGCTGACTGCCGTGGGCGGCTACGCGCCGACGAGGCGCCCGGCCAGGTAGCCCTCGATCTGGTCCAGCGACACGCGCTCCTGCTTCATGGAGTCACGCTCGCGGACGGTGACCGCGTTGTCGTCCAGGGTGTCGAAGTCGACGGTGACGCAGTACGGCGTACCGATCTCGTCCTGGCGGCGGTAGCGGCGGCCGATCGCGCCCGCGTCGTCGAACTCGATGTTCCAGTGCTGGCGCAGCGCGGCGGCGAGGCCCTTGGCCTTCGGGGACAGTTCGGGGTTCCTCGAAAGGGGCAGGACCGCGACCTTCACGGGGGCCAGGCGGTGGTCGAGGCGCAGCACCGTGCGCTTCTCCAGCTTGCCCTTGGCGTTGGGGGCCTCGTCCTCGACGTAGGCGTCCAGGAGGAAGGCGAGCATCGCGCGGCCGACACCGGCCGCGGGCTCGATGACGTACGGAGTCCAGCGCTCGCCGGCCTCCTGGTCGAAGTAGGAGAGGTCCTGGCCGGAGGCCTTGGAGTGCGCGCCGAGGTCGTAGTCGGTGCGGTTGGCGACGCCCTCGAGCTCGCCCCACTCGTTGCCGCCGAACTGGAAGCGGTACTCGATGTCAGCGGTGCGCTTGGAGTAGTGGGAGAGCTTCTCCTTCGGGTGCTCGTACCACCGCATGTTCTCCTCGCGCAGGCCCAGGCCGGTGTACCAGTTCCAGCGCTGCTCCATCCAGTACTCCTGCCACTTCTCGTCCTCGCCCGGCTTGACGAAGAACTCCATCTCCATCTGCTCGAACTCGCGGGTGCGGAAGATGAAGTTGCCGGGCGTGATCTCGTTGCGGAAGGACTTGCCCATCTGCGCGATGCCGAACGGCGGCTTGCGGCGCGAGGTGGTCTGCACCTGGGCGAAGTTGGTGAAGATGCCCTGGGCGGTCTCGGGGCGCAGGTAGGCGATCGAGCCGGAGTCCTGGGTGGGGCCGAGGTGGGTGGAGAGCAGGCCCGAGAACTGCTTGGGCTCGGTGAAGGTGCCCTTGTTGCCGCAGTTGGGGCAGTTGAGGTCCGCCAGGCCGTTCTCCGGGAGGCGGTTGTGCTTGGCCTCGTAGGCCTCCTCCAGGTGGTCCGCGCGGAACCGCTTGTGGCAGGAGGTGCACTCGGTCAGCGGGTCGGTGAAGGTGGCGACGTGACCGGAGGCGACCCAGACCTCGGGGGCCAGGATGACGGACGAGTCGATACCGACCACGTCCTCGCGCGACGTCACCATGTAGCGCCACCACTGGCGCTTCAGGTTCTCCTTGAGCTCGACACCCAGCGGTCCGTAGTCCCAGGCGGCACGCTGGCCGCCGTAGATCTCACTGCAGGGGAATACGAAGCCACGGCGCTTGCTCAGGCTGACGATGGTGTCGATCTTGTCGGCGGCCACGGTGCTCTCTTCATAACGACGACGGGCGACGAAGCGGAGATGCTTCCAGCGAATGATTCAGGGTACCGGCGGGGGCTCCCCCTCGACCAAATCGGTTCCCGCGCGGAGGCTTGTTGACAACGGTTTCCATATTTGTTGAAAATGACTGTCATGAACGTACGACGACTCATACCGGGCACCGCCCTCGCGGCGGTCACCGCCCTCGGCCTCGGCACCCTCACCGCCTGCTCGGGCGCGAGCGCCGCCGGCAACACGGACAAGTTCGACGTCGTCGCGTCGTTCTACCCGATGGCCTTCCTCGCCCAGCAGATAGGCGGGGACCATGTGAACGTCACCAGCCTGACCGAGCCCGGCCAGGAGCCGCACGACCTGGAGATCAGCGCCAAGCAGACCGCGCAGCTCCAGGAGTCCGACGCGGTGCTCTACCTCAAGAACCTCCAGCCCTCCGTCGACGACGCGGTGGCCCAGTCCGAGGTCAAGACGAAGATCGACGCCTCCACCCTCACCTCGCTGGAGAAGCACGGCAACGAAGTCGGCGGCCACGCGGCCGAGCACGACGACCACGAGGACGAGGAGCTGTCCGGCCTCGACCCCCACATCTGGCTCGACCCGGTGCGCTACGCCCAGGTCGCCGAGGGCGTCGGCAAGGCCTTCGAGAAGGCCGACCCGGACCACGCGGCCGACTACAAGGCCAACACCGCGACCCTGGTGAAGAAGCTCGACGACCTGAACACCGAGTTCAAGACCGGGCTCGCGGACACGAAGACCAAGGTCTTCATCACCACCCACGCCGCCTTCGGCTACCTCGCCGAGCGCTACGGCCTGACCGAGGAGGCCATCAACGGCCTCGACCCCGAGTCGGAGCCCAGCGCCGCCCGCGTGAAGGAGCTTGAGAAGATGGCGAAGGCCGACGGCGTCACCACCGTGTTCTACGAGACGCTCGTCAGCGACAAGACCGCGAAGACCATCGCCTCCGACGCCGGACTGAAGACGGACGTCCTCGACCCGATCGAGGGCATCACGGACAAGTCCCGGGGCAACAACTACTTCTCGGTCCAGAGGGCGAATCTCAAGGCGCTGCAGACGGCCCTGGGAGCCAAGTGACCAGCCGATCGGAGAGCGGCATGACCGAGCCCGTCATTTCCCTGCGCGGGGTCCGCGCCGACCTGGGCTCGCGGCCCGTCCTGCGAGGCATCGACCTCACCGTGCACCGCGGTGAGGTCGTCGCGCTGCTCGGCGCCAACGGCTCCGGCAAGTCGACGGCCGTGCGGACCGTCATCGGGCAGGTGCCGGTCACCGCCGGTGAGGTCGAGCTGTTCGGCACCGCGCGGAATCGGTTCCGGGACTGGGCGCGGGTCGGGTACGTCCCCCAGCGCACCACGGCCGCCGGCGGCGTCCCCGCCACCGTGACGGAGGTCGTCTCCTCCGGCCGTCTGTCCCGCACCCGCTTCGGCGTCTTCCGCAAGGCCGACCGGGACGCCGTACGGCACGCCCTGGACCTGGTCGGCATGGCGGACCGGGCCAAGGACAACGTCGACGCGCTCTCCGGCGGCCAGCACCAGCGCGTCCTGATCGCCCGCGCCCTCGCCTCCGAGCCCGAGCTGCTGATCATGGACGAGCCGATGGCGGGCGTGGACCTGGCGAGCCAGGAGGTCCTGGCGCGGACCCTCAAGGACCAGGTCGCGGCCGGTACGACGGTCCTCCTCGTCCTGCACGAACTGGGCCCCCTGGAGCCCCTGATCGACCGGGCGGTCGTCCTGCGCGACGGCTGTGTGCAGCACGACGGCCCGCCCCCGAAGGCCGTCGGCCAGCACGCCCTGCCCGGCCACGACCACGTCCACCCCCATGACCACGAGCCGATGCGCACCGGCCTGCTGAGCTGACGGACTTGTAATGGACTTCCTCGACTACGCATTCATGCAGCGGGCCCTGCTCGCCGCCGTCCTGGTCGGCATCACCGCCCCCGCCGTCGGCATCTACCTGGTCCAGCGCCGCCAGGCCCTGATGGGCGACGGCATCGGCCATGTCGCGATGACCGGCGTCGGCCTCGGCTTCCTGCTCTCCGCGTCCCCGGTCTGGATGGCGACGGCGGTCTCGGTCCTCGGCGCGGTGCTGATGGAACTGATCCGCTGGTACGGCAGGACCCGCGGCGACATCGCCCTCGCCATGCTCTTCTACGGCGGCATGGCCGGCGGCGTGATGTTCATCAACCTCGCCCCGGGCGGCTCCAACGCCAATCTGACGTCGTACCTCTTCGGCTCCCTGTCGACCGTGTCGGAGTCCGACGTGACGGCGATCTGCCTCCTGGCCGCCTTCGTCGTCCTGGTCACCCTCGGCCTGCGCCGCCAGCTCTTCGCTGTCAGCCAGGACGAGGAGTTCGCCAGGGTGACCGGCCTCCCGGTCCGCGCCCTGAACCTGCTGACCGCGGTCACGGCGGCCGTGACGGTCACCGTCGCGATGCGCGTCGTGGGCCTGCTGCTGGTGTCGGCCCTGATGGTGGTCCCCGTGGCCGCCGCCCAGCAGCTCAGCCGCAGCTTCGCCGCGACCTTCGCGATCGCCGTGACGATCGGCGTGACGGTGACGATCGGCGGCACGGTGACCTCGTACTACCAGGACGTCCCGCCCGGCGCGACCATCGTCCTGCTGACCATCGCCGCGTTCATCGCGCTCAGCGCGCTGGCCGCCCCCCTGGCCCGCCGCCGCGCCCGTGCCCGCGCGGCCTCCGCACCCGCCGGCGACCCGGCGGAGTGCGCGATTCCGGCCACACGAGGAGCCGGCGAGGGAGTCGGCGTCTGACCGGGCACAGGCCGGGCTGGCACAATGGCCCGGCAAGCCGCAGACGTGAGGAGGCAACGGTGACGACCGCTGGACCGCCCGTGAAGGGCCGCGCCACCCGGCAGCGGGCCGCCGTCTCGGCGGCGCTGAACGAGGTCGACGAGTTCCGCAGCGCGCAGGATCTCCACGACATGCTCAAGCACAAGGGCGACTCGGTCGGCCTGACCACCGTGTACCGCACCCTCCAGTCCCTCGCCGACGCCGGCGAGGTCGACGTCCTGCGCACCTCCGACGGCGAGTCCGTCTACCGCCGCTGCTCCACCGGCGACCACCACCACCACCTCGTCTGCCGCGCCTGCGGCAAGGCGGTCGAGGTGGAGGGACCGGCAGTGGAGAAGTGGGCGGAGGCGATCGCGGCGGAGCACGGGTATGTGAACGTGGCGCATACGGTGGAGATCTTCGGGACCTGTGCGGAGTGTGCGACGGCCTCCGGGGGTTGAGCCGGGGTGCTCAGCCGCGGTTGAAGCAGTGCTCCAGTTCGTTCAGGTCGTAGAACTTGCTGCCCTTGGAGACGGGGTGGCAGGCGGCCTTGAAGGCTGTCTCCTTCTCGTTGTAGAGCATGCGGACCAGGTAGTCGTCGCCCTTCTTGAAGACGTCCCACTGGATGTTGGAGCCGAGGGGGGCGACCTCGGCGCCGCGCCAGGGGTTGGTGGCGTAGGTGTACGGGGCGGTCGGTGTCGCCGGCTTCGTGCTGCCGGGCAGGCCCATCAGGGCGGCCAGCGGGATGATCTCCTCGGCGTGGGTGAAGCGGAGTTCGGCGCCGAGGGTGCTGGTGCCGGCCTTCTTGGCCTCCACCTGGCGGAAGAAGTCGTCGAGGAGGACGTCCGCCATCTTGTACGTGATGTCGCTGTCGGCGAAGCCGGGGCCCTTCTCGTAGAAGTCCTCGGTGTCGCTGAGGTAGCCGAACCAGGCAGCGTCGGAGGTGGAGATGTACCGCTGCATCCCCCAGCCCTCGCCGTCCGGGGACTCCTCGGCCATCGCGGGGGCGATGGCGTACAGGTTGTAGACGGCCGTGGCGGCGGCGACCTGGTCGGCGGTGGAGAGCTGGTCGACGAAGGCGGAGGTGAACAGGCGCCGCAGGACGCTGTGGGCGGCCTCGTGGGTCCTCGGCTGGTCGGTGAGGGACGCGAGGGTGCTCGCGAGGCGCTGGTCGTTCGCGATGTAGTCGCGGTACGCCGCGCCGCCGGCCGCCTTGTGGAAGTACAGCAGGTCCTTGTCGGTGCGGGTCGCGCCGATGAGGGGCTTCAGGTCCGGGTCGGTGTCGGCGAGGGCGGCCGCGTACACGTTGGCGCTGTCGACGGCCCGGCCCTGGCCCGAGCTGACGACGTCGATCTTCTCGCCGTCGCGCGCGATGCCTGCGAAGAGGGACGGCAGGCGATGCGCCGTACGGACGGCCGTGTCGTGGATCTCCTGCTTGCCGAGGCCGCTGAGACTGCCGTAGCCGATCTTCGCCATGGCGGCCTGGAGCGCGCGGACCTTCGGGCCGAACTCCTCGCCCTTGCCGGTGAGTTGGCCGACCGCCTCCGCCTTGTCCCACAGGGCGAGGATCAGGTCGCCGTCCTCGCCGTCGGTCGCGGAGCGGGAGCCGTGCCGGGAGACGTTCTCCGTGAAGACGGGGGTGAAGCCGGCCGGGGGGCGCTGGTAGGAGTGCGCGCTCTGCTCGGGCGCGTACGTGGCCTTGGTGCCGTAGCTGTCGCGGTGTGCCGGACGCGGGGCGGCGTCGGAGGCGTGGGCGGGCAGCGCGGTGAGCACCAGGGCGCCTAGGGCGGGGGTGACGCGGTTCATGTACGGGCCGTTTCGACTGGTGGGAGACCTAGGACCTAGCGGGAGACCGGAGACGATCTCCCGCAGCGTCGGCGAGCCCGGTGAACGCGCGGAGGCTACGAAGTGACCTCCTGGTCAGGAGTGCTTCCCTCCATGGCCAAGAGTTCCTCGTTCGGGATCGCGCCGCCGAAGCGGCGGTCCCGGGAGGCGAACTCGATGCACGCCCGCCACAGGTCGCGCCGGTCGAAGTCCGGCCACAGCACGTCCTGGAAGACCATCTCGGCGTACGCGCTCTGCCAGATCAGGTAGTTGGAGGTGCGCTGCTCGCCGCTCGGCCGCAGGAACAGGTCGACGTCCGGCATGTCCGGGTAGTACAGGTACTTCGCGAGGGTCTTCTCGGTGATCTTGGAGGGGTCGAGGCGCCCCGCCTTCACGTCCTCCGCCAGCGCCTGCGCCGCGTCGGCGATCTCCGCCCGCCCGCCGTAGTTCATGCAGAAGTACAGGGTGAGGCGGTCGTTGTCCTTGGTCTGCTCCTGGGCGACCTGGAGCTCCTTGGCGACCGACTTCCACAGCTTGGGCATCCGGCCCACCCAGCGCACCCGGATACCGAGGGCGTCGAGCTCGTCGCGGGTCTTGCGGATGAAGTCGCGGTTGAAGTTCATCAGGAAGCGGACCTCGTCGGGCGAGCGCTTCCAGTTCTCGGTGGAGAAGGCGTACAGGGAGATGTTGCGGACACCGATCTCGACCGCGCCCTGGAGGACGTCGAGGACGCGCTCGGCGCCGACCTTGTGGCCCTCGGTGCGGGGCAGCCCGCGCTCCTTGGCCCAGCGGCCGTTGCCGTCCATGACGATCGCCACGTGCTCGGGGACCAGCTCACCGGGGAGCTTCGGCGCGCGGGCGCCGGACGGGTGCGGCTCCGGCGCCTTGTACTCCCGACGCTGCCGCCCCAGGAACCCGCGTACGACCATGTCTTTCTCGTCTCCTCTGTACTTACTTTCCGTACTTGCTTCTCGTACTTACTTTTCCACGTACCGAAGGGAGCGCAGGCCGCGCTCCAGATGCCAGTGCAGGTAGGCGGAGACCAGTCCGCTCCCCTCCCGGACGTACCGCGGCTCGGCCGCGTCCGCGGTCTCCCAGTCTCCCGTGAGCAGCGCGCCCAGCAGGACCAGGGTCTGCGGCGAGGGTACGACGCTGCCGGCCACCCGGCAGTCGGCGCAGACGCTGCCGCCGGAGGCGACCGAGAAGAACCGGTTCGGGCCGGGCATTCCGCACTTCGCGCAGGCGTCGAAGCTGGGGGCGTAGCCGTTGACGGCGAGGGAGCGCAGCAGGAAGGCGTCGAGGACGAGGTGGGGGGCGTGCTCGCCCCGGGCCAGCGTCCTGAGCGCCCCGACGAGCAGCAGGTACTGCTGCACGGCCGGCTCGCCCTCGTGGTCGGTGAACCGCTCGGCGGTCTCCAGCATGGCCGTCCCTGCGGTGTAGCGCGCGTAGTCGGTCACGATCCCGCCGCCGTACGGCGCGATGGTCTCGCTCTGCGTGCAGAGCGGCAGCCCGCGCCCGACCAGCTCGCTCCCCCGCGCGAAGAACTGCACGTCGACATGCGAGAACGGCTCGAGCCGCGCCCCGAACTTCGACTTCGTCCGCCGCACCCCCCGAGCCACCGCCCGCACCCGGCCGTGCCCGCGGGTGAGCAGCGTGATGATGCGGTCGGCTTCGCCGAGCTTCTGGGTCCGCAGGACGATGCCGTCGTCCCGAAAGAGACTCATCGCACACCGCCGCGGCGCCGCTGGGGGCGGAACTGGCTCATGGCGTCCATTCTCGCCTATGCGGCGGGGGGCGTGTGCTGGAGTTCCGCGGCGGCCGCCCACAGCTGCGCGAACCGGCGCATCAGGGGCTGGACCACTTCGCGCCGGGCGTTCACGGCGGTCCTGGAGTTCAGCCCCAGCTGGTCGGGGTGGATCTCGTAGGACAGCGCCTGATCGAAGACGATGAAGTCGATCATGTTGCCGCGGCGGTGGTGGGCCGGAAGTTGGTCCAGGGCCACCACACGCACCTCGATGCCCAGCTCCCGCTGCTCCTGGCAGACGGGAGCCAGAGCAGCGCGCTCCTCGCCTTCCTTGACGATGAACAGGCGCCGGACCGTGACGCTTCTCTCGACGATCGCCTCGCGCTGGGCGGTGAGATAGCGGTTCGCGGGTTCGGTGGACCAGAAGCCGTCGTCGACAACGCTGGTGCTGATGGCGTCGATGCTGTGCCGGGTGCACTTGGTGAGCGTCATCAGCCAGTCGTGGTTCTCGCCGGGAGTCTCGGCGCTGAGGCTGATGAGGTCTTCGATCACTCCGGCGAGCCGGTTGATCTCCTCGTTGGCGAAGTCGTGCAGGATCCCGGGCCCGCTGGAGACCACCTTGGTGGCGTTCTCGGCGAGCCGCGGCACCCCGTCCCCGCGCAGCTTCTCCACCTCGCTGAACA
Organism: Streptomyces sp. NPDC096132; assembly: GCF_044763345.1. Lineage (NCBI taxonomy): Bacteria > Bacillati > Actinomycetota > Actinomycetes > Kitasatosporales > Streptomycetaceae > Streptomyces > Streptomyces sp. NPDC096132. The sequence continues at coordinate 699,433 of NZ_JBIWGA010000001.1, read as the reverse complement.
GCTTGGTGGCCCTGCCCATGTCGGCGAAGCGCCGGTCGACCGAGTCCTGCACGGCGCGCATCTGGTTCACGAACGACACCAGGACCTGCTCGATCAGCACGATGCCGCCGCACAGCACGGAGAGCACGAGCTGCCAGGGGCCCTCGTCGTCGGACGAGACGACGCCGGTGAGCAGGTAGACGAGGCCACCCACCACAGCAGCCACAAGGAGCCTCTTCATGATGTCGGGCGCCCGACTGCCGGCTCGGGTTCGGTGGCCGCCTCCCACAGGTCGTGGAAACGCCTGACCTGCCCCTCGACCCGGCGGGCATCCGCGTCGAGTCTGGTCTGGAGGTTGCTCTGCTGCCGGTCCGGTTCGAACTCCAGGTACAGCGAGTCGTCGAAGATCACGACGTCTCGTGCGGCCGCCCGGTTGTGCCGGTTTCGAGTGAGGACCATGTAGCGCACCTTGATGCCGAGATCACTCTGTCCTCGGCAGAGCCCCAGGAACCTGGCCATGAACTCAAGGTCGCTCTCCTCCGCGACATTGATCATGAAGAGCCGTCGGATGGTCACACCGGAGACCCGCATCGCCTCGAGCTGCGCGTCCAGGTAGTCCCCCGCCGGATCCGTGTCCCAGAAGGGCCGGTCCACGGAGCTGCTCGTGGCGTCGATGGTGCGCCGGGCGCACTCGGTGAGCCTGATGAGCCACTCGTTGTTGTCCCGCGGCCAGTGGGCGGTCATGCCGGTCAGGTCCGTGACGACCGAGGCGAGACTTTCTATCTCGGCACGGGCGAACGCCTTCGCTATCTCCGGACCCTGCGACCCCACCAGGCTCGCACTCCTGATCAGACGTCTCGCGTCACTGGCGCTCATACCCGCCTGGTCGAGTTCGCTCAGCAGCCCGGCGGCCTCACTCAGCCGGACGAAGTGATCGTGAAGCTCTTGAGTCCGCTGTCGCTGGCCTCTCTCCATCGTGGCCAGCCGCTGCTCGAAGTCGACCATGTACTGCACGATGAGTGCCGAACCACCGATGACGATGGACACCGCGAGCTGCCACAGTTCCTCCCCGGACTGGTTCACCAGATTGGTGATCACATAAGCGACCGTGCTCACGACAACCGAGATGAGTGTCTTGAGCACGACGGGCGCTATCCGCACCCCTCCCGCCGTCGCCGGTCCCGGTGTGCCCGATGCTCCGTCCATGCCAGCCTCTCCCCCCGCCAGGTGTCCGTAGGATGGTGCCCGGTCAGCGCGAGGTCGGCACCTCGTTCCCCAACCGAATGGTGTGGAGCGACAGTTGGTCGCGGATGCGCTGGGCGAGGGCGTTCCACTGCCTGCTGAAGCCCGGGGTCCTCTCCAGTTCGTCCCAGGCGGTGCGCAGGGTGGGGTCGACGCGGGCCCGCGGCATCCACAGGTGCAGCAGGTGGTCGACGAGCGGCCGCAGCACCTTCAGGACGGCCCGGTCGCCGTCGGAGCCGACCCGCAGTCCGTCGAGTTTGTCGGCGACGGTGGTCAGCAGCCAGTCGTGCAGGGCGAGGTCCTCGCACAGCCCGGCCGCGGCGGCGGGCGCGGTGCCGGGCGGCAGCCGCAGTTCGACGATTCGCAGACCGTCGTCGGCCACGGTGAACCGCAGGGCCGGCTCCTCACCATCGGCGACTGCCGCTGCCGTCCAGCGCAGGCTGGTGTCGGCCGTGGTGAGCGGGGTGTCGTAGTCGAGGATCCGGTGCTCCCGGGAGATCCTCGCGAGCAGGCTCTCCGCGACGGAGCCGACGTCCAGCTCGCCCGGTCGATGGCCGGTGAGGAAGCCTTCGGTGACGGACTTCTCGGGCAGCCGGCCGACCGGCACCAGACAGCCGGGCCGGACCAGGTAGTAGCCCCAGGGCTGCCGCCGGTCGGGGCCGGAGGCGGGCGCGGAGAAGTACGCCGTGGACTGCAGGACCCGCCCCTCGGTGAGGGCCGCCCGGGCCGTCACGGTGCCCACCGCGCGGCTGCGGGCGCCGGTGGCGGTGGGCAGCAGGCAGTCGACGCCGGTGAGGACCTCCGGGGAGACGGCGTGCCGGTCGGGGCGCCGGAAGACCCGTACGCGTTCGTCGGCGCGCAGCCGCAGCAGTTCCACGGCGGCCCGCTCGTCTACCGCGTCCCGAGTGGGCAGCAGACAGGTGCGCACCTCGCCGCAGACGAGGACGGGACCGTCGTCGGTGCCCAGGCCGCCCATCACAGCCCCGGCGGGAACACGTAGGAGGTGCGGTCCACCACCCCGGCGGGCACGGCGAAGCCCTCCGCTGCGGACCGCTCGGCAACCTGGCCGAGCACCTCGGCCTCGACCTGGACCTGGTCGAGGACGACGCGTACGGCGTGCTCGACGGGCAGGAAGCGGGCGGGGAGCACGCTGCAGGTGATGTACGCGGTGAAGGGCGCGGCCTGCGGGTTGAGGCGCAGGACGGGCGGCAGCGCGTCCCACTCGGCCGGGAACTCCTTGTCGTCCCAGGGGGTGGGGGTGAGCACCGCGCGGCCGTTGTCGCGCAGCAGTCCGAGGCGGACGAGCTGCCAGACGGAGGCGAGGAAGGCGCAGGACCAGGTGCGCTCGTCCTCGGGGCCGTTCCACAGTTCGACGTCCATGAAGACGGAGTGGCCGCGGGCGCCGGTCTCGCTGGGCGGCTGCCAGACGGTGCCGGTGGAGTCGAGGGCCGCGGAGGTGCGCTGTGCGGGGGTGCGCCGGCCGTTGGTGAGCCAGCCGGTACGGCTGACAGGCGGGCGGAAGCCGTTGCTGCCGGGCGGCGGTGACTCCACGAGCCGGTGCAGGACGGACTCGGCGAGTTCGGCCCGGTCCCGGTGCGCGGGGTCGGCCACGGCGCATCCCGACTCGCGGGCCAGGTAGTCGATGGTCAGCCCGGCTTCGGCGGCGGCCTCGAGGAGCGGCGGTATCAGCTCGGCAGGGGTGGAGAGCCGGGAGAAGTAGTCGTCGATCAGGAAGCAGGTGCTGATCCGGGGGCGCCGGCCGACGGGCAGCGGGCCGAGGCCGGCCCGGGCGGCTTCCACCCAGGGCCGCACCGCGGCGAAGTGCCGGCGCAGCCGGGCGGGCCCTTCGACGAAGTCCTCCATGTACAGGTGGCCCAATTCCAGGGAGAGATGGGAGAACGGCACGGATTCCGTGCGCGGTTCGGCACTGGTCTCCCGGAAGACGGCCGCGGACCCGTTCACAGCTCCCCCCAGAACCTGTCGTCGGTCACCCGTTGGGCGAGATCTCCCATGGCCTGCCAGGTCTCGTTGTTGGCGATCCTGCGGTCGTGCACGTCCTCGTCGGTGATGAGGCGTTCCTGCCATTGCAGGACGGGTTCCAGGGGAATGGAGGTCAGCACCCGGGTCTTGCCGATTCCGCGGCCCGCGGCCAGCTCCTCGAGCTCCTTGTCGCACTTGCGCATCCACGCGTACTGAGCGGGAGACACCTGTGACCACAGGGGGGACTCGAGATCGGGTACGGCGGCCCGGACGAAGCGGATCGAACCGTTGAGCGCGTCGGACGGATGCCCCATGGCTGTACCGGCCTGCACAATTCCTTGTTTTCCGTACACGAGTTCGGCGGTGGCCATCACATGCTGGCGGGTCCAGCGGTGATAGACGAGCCAGCGTGACTTGAGTCGGCCGAGCCCGCCGCGGGGTGAGGTGGCGACGAGCGCGAGGTCCATCGCGTAACTGCGTCCGGCGCTCAAGTCCACGATGATGACGTCGAATTCGCGTTTCAGGCCGAGCAGGAGATCGACGCAGCGGTGCAGGTTCTCCTCGTCGGTGACGAATTCCCCGCCGGTGCGGTCACCCGGCACCAGGACGAGCCGGCCGGAACCGCCGGGCCTGCTGCGCAGGTCGGGGTGCTCGGTGCGGGCCCAGACGTCCACGCGGCGCGGTTTGCCGGTCTTGCCCTGGAGATACGAGTGCAGTCCGTACCCCTCGACCTCGACGAGGACGTCAGGCACATCGAACACGGTGGCCGCGGTGGGGGAACCGAAGTCGAAGTCCAGGTAGCAGACGTCGTCACCGCCCAGGGCCAGGTGGTACGCGAGGTTGGCGCTCGTCACGGAGCGGCCCGTGCCTCCCTTGTCGGAGGCGGCGAACACGAGCACGGATCACACTCCCTCAGTCCGTCTCACGGGCACGGGCGAGAACGTCGAGCCTGCCGAGAACTCCGAGGGCCAACTTGTAGGCGGTGCCGGGCTGTTTGTCGACCAGCCGACGGGCGCGGCGCAAGTCTGCCTCCGCTGTCTTGATCTGTTCGCCCTGGGAGCTCCTGGGAGCCGGTGCCGGGCGATCCTCTTGTTCCTTGCCCAGAAGATGGGCAGCCTCGCTGATCACCGACCGTGCCAGTGCCGACAGTTCGAGACTACGGATCGGGTCCCGGCCGTAAAGGGTGTGCGCGGCCACCATGCACTCGCAGACGCGCTCGGTAATGCTCCACGACAGTGGTTCCTTGCCGATCGGGGCTTCGGGATGCACGGCATGCACGTCGTCCCAGAGGCCGACTCCCTCGCCCTCCCTGATGCGACGCCCCCAGATGTGATCGAGAATGTCCTCGGCGAGCCTGAGCAATCGATCCTCCGAGGCCAAGTCCCGTGACAGGGCGCACAGTTGGACGGTCCGCTTGAACAACTGAGTGGAGAAGTCGCTCATCGTCCAGGTCATTTCCGGCCCCAGTGTGCTGCTGCCCAGCAGTGGCATGGTGACCCCGGGGCTGTGCAGTCCGACAGCGGGGTCGTCCCGGCTGACGCCCCCGGTGATCCCGCCGCGTTCGGCAAGGCGTTCCATGACGCTGACGAGTCGCGTGAGGTTGTGGTCGGTGGTACGACGACGCATCAGGTCGTGAACCAGAATGGAGACGGCGGTGAGCGAGAAGTACGCCGATTCCGGCAACCGGGGCGTGGTGCGCCAGGGGATCACTTCCAGGGGCCAGGCACCCTCCTCGAAGCGGGCGATGGTGGACCAGTACTGCTGGGTGATCTCCCAGCGCAGCTGGAGAGCGTCGGCCAGCTTCTGCTGTTCGGCGTCGAGCAGCCCGAGGACGAAGGTGCGATCGGAGAAGAGGTCGACGATGCCGTCCAGGGCGACGACGGTGAAATGGAGATAGGGCACGCCGCAGGCGACGCCCTGGGGCTGCCGGCCGATGGCCTGGGCGGTCCCTGGTTCCGTCTCGATCTGCGGTGCCCCCTGCACCACGCTCCACGCCCAGCCGCACTCGAACAGCCGGTTCTCGTTGCGCAGTTCGTCGGTCACCTCGGTGTCCAGCCCGAGAGTGAAGCTCTCCGTGATCAGGGCACGCAACGACGTGAAATGGTGTTGGAAGCGCTGGAGCACCTGCCGGTCGGAGAGCCGACCGCGGCCGAGCAGCCGGGCGAGTGTCTGCCCCTGCTCGGAGGAGATGTCAACGACGTTCACGGTGAAGGAGCGCACCAGGCCCACCATGGCGGCGGTGAGCCGGGCGCCGGCGAGTTGCCTGAGCTGTTCTATGCGGGCGAGGGCGGCTCCTCGCTGGGTCTTTGCCCGGTAGCCCCTGCAGAATTCGAGCGTGGCCAGACACAGACTCACCGACATGGAGTAGGAGTCGACGACATCGACGTTCCGCTGCTCCGTGGTGAGTTCCTGCTCGGGATCGGCAGGGGCGTAGTAGTGACCGCCGGCGAAGGTGGGGCCCTCCTGGTCCCGGTGCTTCTCCATGAAGTCGGTGAGGGCCGCCACCAGACGCAACGGTATGTCGGTGGTGTCACCGGCCTTGGCCAGTGCGTGTGCCACGTCCGGCTGGGTGGTGTCGGGGTTGTCGAGACGGAACGCGTCGATCTCCGTGGCGGGGTAGAGAAGGCAGAGCAGCCGCTCCGCGTCCGCGACGCTGCTGCGGCCGCCCCACTCTCCCCAGGACCATTCGCCTTCCTCGAAGGAGTGACGGGCAATGGCCCGCCACATCTCCAGTAGATGCTGACGCGGCTTGATCTGCACTCTGTGCCCCCTCACAGATCATGTCGTCAGGGCAGTGCAAGACCTACCCGTCTACCGGAACCCGCAAGCAAGGATCATGGAGGTGTAGCCGGTTCGTACCTTGGGTCCGTCGATCCGGTGAATCAGAAACTCGCGGGCATGCGCGCCCACCGCCTGATGAATGTGCGACTGATCCACGTCGCACGCGGGGAACTCGGTGTGTTTCACCTTGTACCCCTCGGAGTGTTCCATGAAGGCGGCTGCGAACGGAGCCCCCGGGGCGAGTGCTTCCAGGAAGCGTTTCACTCCTCCCTTGAAGACGTCCAAGTCGGTGGAAAGGGATTCGGCGACGAAGAACATGGTGCCGATCTCCCACTGTCCGGGCCGGTCGAGTGCGAAGAGGTCTCCCTGCTCGACCCGGGCCACCTTGCCGAGTCTGTCCCATGGCCCGCCGGACAGAGCCGCGTAGGAGTCGTCCTTGCACAACTGCTGCCAGAAGGCGTCCCAGCCGGAGTCGTGCTCGTCGAGCTGTCGCTCCAGATATCGCAGATTCGGCCTCGACCGATCGAGCAGGGTGATCTCGTCGCACCAGGGCAACATCGTGAACGCCGGGTAGAGGTTCGCGCCGGCGCCCACGTCGATGCCACGCACCCGTCGGCTCGGATTGCCGCGGAAATGATCACTGAAGTGGGCGCGGACGATCGATATGATCGCCTCGTCGGCCCATAGCACCGTGCGGTAGTTCTTCTCGACGTAGGCATCGGGGTCGAACGCGTCCCACAGTTCGGCTGTGTTCGGCTGCGCAGGATTTCTCGGTGATCCCAAAGACATGCCCCACGGTATCAGCACGGTCCAGCCCGGCACGCGCCACCGAACACGCCATCCGAGGACTTGAACGATCGGGATCATCGGGCAATTCTGGTTCGATGCCAGCACTTCGCCCGATCCTGCGGGTACGCAAGGCCACCGACCGGGATCTGTCCGACCTCTTGCTCGTGGACCGTGAGGCCTTCCCCGGCGATCCGTACCCCTACTCCGTCCTGCGCCAGTTCATGGACACGTTCACGGACCATCTGAGGGTCGTGGAGGCCGACGGGCGCCTGTGCGGATACGTACTGGCCACGCCCCCGAACCAGGCGCGGAGTTGGATCTTCAGTCTGGGCGTCAGCCCTGACATGCGCGGGCAGGGGCTGGGCCGGAGGCTCATGACGGAGACGCTCGATGCGCTGCGGGCCGAGGGCGCGGCCACCGTCCTGCTATGGGTCGAGCCGAGCAATAAACAAGCCGTCGCCCTCTACGAGTCCCTGGGCTTCGTACCTTCCGACAAGCCCCTCAAGGACCACTTCGGCCCCGGCGAGGACCGGCTGCTCATGTCACTGACGTTCTGAAGCGGTGAGGAGAGGGGTTCCGTCGAAGTCCGTGGCGCGCGTCCCCTGAGCAAGGATCAATCCACAGTACCCGTGGCGCACGAGATCGTGCGGATTGTGGAGACGGTACACCTTCACGTCAGGGGTGAAATTTTCGAGCTCCTTCCTGACCTCGGCCCCGTCGATGTCACGGGCCGGATACTCGAACTCGCCGACGCGGTATCCCAGGGAATGCTCCATGAATGCGGCGACGAAGGGCGCGCCCGGCTTCAGGGCACCCATGAAACAGCCCACCCCGCGCCGGAACTCTTCGAGCGAGGTGGTAATGGATTCGGCGACGAAGAACATGGTGCCGAGATCCCAGCGGCGGGTGTCGGCGCGGAGGTCGAAGAGGCTCCCGGGCTCGGGCTGCTGGACGGCTTCCCTGAAGCGGACACGTGGGGTGACGTCGAGTTCGGCATATGCCGGGTCCTCGCACAGGATGTCCCAGTACTGGTCCCAGTGGGGGTCGTACCCGTAGACCTGGCTGTTGAGGTAGTCGAGATTCCTGGCGGACCGCTCCAGGAGCGTGATCCGGTCGCACCAGGGAAGCATGGCAAGAGCGGGATAGAGATTGGGACCGGTGCCGACGTCAATACCGGAGGGGACTCTGCCGCTCCCCCGGAAATGATCACTGAAGTGGTCCCGCACTCGCGAGATGATCTCCTCGTCCACCGCCTGCATAGCGAGGTAGTTGTGCCTGATGTACTCCTGGGGGTCGAAGTCGTCCCAGCGCACGTCGGCATTCTGTTTTTGATCGGCGGTGGTTCCATATTCCATGGTTGACTCTACCGTAAGTCCGCATGCCCAAAAGGTTTTTGATTCGATGGGGCGACAGGCACAGGGGGACGGCATGGCTCCACTTCCCGAAGATCATTTCCGGTCACCGCGGTTACGGATCAGACAAGCCACCGAGGCCGATCTGCCGCAACTCATGCACCTCGAGGAGAAGGCCTTCCCGGCCGGTCCCTACCCGTTCTTCGTTCTGCGCCAACTCCTGGCCGCGTTTGCCGACTTCGTGCTCGTCCTGGACGACGGCAGCGAGCTGCACGGCTATGTCCTCGCCACCCCGCCGCGCGACGCCCAGAGCTGGTTCCTCAGCCTCGGCATCGTCCCCGGCCTGCGCGGCCAGGGGCTCGGCCGGCGGCTCATGACGCAGATGCTGAGCCATCTCCGCGCCGAAGGCGCCCGCTGGGCCCAGCTCTCCGTGGAGCCCGCCAACGAGACCGCCGTCGCCCTCTACCTCTCCCTCGGCTTCGTCCCGGACCCCGGCGGCCCCCGCAAGGACTACTTCGGCCCCTGCGAAGACCGGCTCCTCATGACGCTGGCCCTGTGAACCGCCGTACATAGCGCCGCTGCCAGGGCGTCTCCACGGCGTGCCGGTCGTAGTGCCGGCGCACGAACTCCACCGCCTCCCCGGCCGGTACGCCGTCCAGTGCCGCCAGGCAGGCCAGTGCCGTCCCGGTACGCCCCCGGCCGCCGCCGCAGGCGATCTCCACGCGCTCGTCGGCCGCGCGGCGCCACGCCTCGGTGAGGGCCGTGCGGGCGTCCGAGTGGTCGGCGGGCAGACGGAAGTCGGGCCAGCGGAGCCAGCGGGACTCCCAGGGCGTCGCAGGAGGCCGCTTTCCGAGCAGATACAGGCCGTACGACGGCGTGGGCGCCGCCGGATCGAGCGGGCGCCGCAGTCCGCGCCCCCGTACCGTCCGCCCCGACGGAAGCACGAGCACACCGGGCTCTCCCGCCCGCCAGGCCCCGTCGCCGCTCTCCGTCCCCTGTACGTTCGCCACGCCCTCATTCGAACGTGCTCGGCGGATTCGGGCAACCGATTCCCCGCAACCCGTGGTCTGGAGGGCGAGGAGGGTGCTTGATGCAGGCCGAACTAGAGGATCGGTTCCAGGAGTTCGTCAGAGCGCGGTGGTCCCGGCTGGTGCGGACCGCGTATCTGCTCACGGGGGACGTCCACCACGCGGAGGATCTGACACAGACCGCGCTGGCGAAGGCGTACCGGTCGTGGCGGCGGATCTCGCGCAGTGACAACCCGGAGGCGTACGTCCGGCGGATGCTGGTCAGCTGCAACAGCGACCGGTTCCGCAAGCGGCGGGTCACCGAGGCGCTGACCGCGGCGCCGCCGGAGCGGGCGGGGCGGGACGAGGCCACGGGGCAGGTGGAGGAGCGCGGCTCCCTGATGGCCGGGCTGGCCCAACTGCCCAAGAAACAGCGGGCGGTGGTCGTGCTCCGGTACTGGGAGGACCTGTCCGAGGCCGAGGTCGCCGAGGTACTCGGCTGCTCCCCCGGCACGGTCAAGAGCCAGGCCTCGAAGGGGCTGGCGAAGTTGCGCACGTACCCGGGACTGGCACCCAGCCGCGCCGTCTCCGGGCAGGGCCAGGGAGGCAGCAGGTGAGCGGCGAAGAGCACATCGGCGAAGTCGACGAGGTTTTCGAGGAGCGGTTGCGGGAGCTGCTGGTGCGGGACGCCGACATCGTTCGCCCCGCACCGGCCCCGTATCCGGCGATCAGGAGGCGTGGAATGGCGGAGCGACGGCGACGGGTGACGGCGGTCGGAGCGGCGCTCGTGGCGCTGACCGTGGTACCGGTGGGGGCGTACGCCTGGGCCGGCGGGAACGGGGAAGGGGACGCGGACACGGCGACCCCGATGACATCGGTCAGCGCCCCGCAGAGCACGAGCGCGTCCCCCGAGGAGACGGCCGCCGGGCCCGCGCGGCCCGCGAGCGACGGGCAGCTGCTCGACGGCATCACCTTCGCCCAGGCCACCGACGGGCTGAAGAAGTGCCTGGCCGCCGAGCGTCCCTCGTCCCTCATCGACGGAACCGGCGACAAGCTCGGGGACTACCGGATCCTCCTCGCGGCGAAGAGCACCGGCGACTCCAACGCCCCCGGTGACGGCTTCCACGTCGTCGCCGCGAAGGAGAAGCCGGCCGGCTTCCGGGTGATCTGCGACATCAAGGACGGCGAGGCCTCCGGCATCAGCGTCAGCGCGCGCGACGCCGCCGGGCCGGACGCGGGCCCGGTCGTGCCCGACCCCAACGCCGGTGACCTGTACAAGCAGTCGGTCATCGACAAGGGCAAGTGGAAGCTGCCGTACCGCTGGGCGTCCATCGGTTACGTCGACGAGTCGGTCGTCAAGGTCACCGTCTCCTACGGCGACAGCACCGTCGACCCGGCCGTCCTCGACCACGGCTGGTTCATCGCCTTCGGGATCATCGACCAGCAGGTCGAGCTCGCCCCGCACATCATGGGCTACGACAGCACCGGCAAGCTGGTCTACGACTCCGACACCGACAAGGCGTACGCGCGTGAGCTGTACTAGAGCCCCGTCAGCATCAGCCGGCGGAACGCGATCGTCTCGTACGGTCCCGCCGTCCCCGTCTCGTACAGCACCCCCGTTGTCGCCGCGTCCACCCGTACGAGGTCGGAGTACGCGGCGGGGTCCGGTGACAGCGTCGCCGCCCGGGTGAAGCCCTCGGCCGGGTCCATGGCGCGCCAGACGGTCAGAGCCCGCCGGGCGGTGGGGTCGGACGGGGCGGAGAACAGCAACGGGGCTCCCGCTTCGGGGAGCTGGAGGACGCTGCCCTGGACGACGGGGACGTCGGAGAGGGTGGGCTGCGGGGCGTAGGGGCGGGTGAGGGTCTCGCCGCCGTCCTGCGAGACGGCGTCCACCCGGTTGCCGGGAGCCCGGCCGCCCTGGTCACGGGCGTTGAAGTACACGCGCCCGTCGGCGAGTTGGGCCGCCGAGCTCTCGTTGGCGTTGACCGTGCCGTCGTCGTCGGCGTCGACGAACCCCAGCCGCCAGGTGCGGCCGCCGTCGTCGCTGAGCAGGGCGTGGCCGCCGTAGTGGCGGGACTCCCGGCCGGTGTCGGGGGAGCCGGCGGGCGGGGCGGCGGAGTGGTTGGCGGGGACGACGAGGCGGCCCGCGTACGGGCCCCGGGTGAGGGCGAGGGCGTGGCCGGGGCCGGTGGCGTACCAGCGCCAGCCGGGCAGCCGGGCCTCGGCCGTGATGTCCCGGGGCGCGGTGAAGCGTTCCCCGTCGTCCCGGCTGTGCTGCACGTACACCCGGCGGCCGGGCGCCTCGCCCCGCATGATCTGCGCCTCGGTCGCCGTGCCCGCGTTGGCACAGCTCACCAGGACCACGGCTCCGGTGCGCGGATCGACCACGGGCGCCGGGTTGCCCCGGGTGTCGCCCTGCCCGGCGGCGACGACCGTCAGCGGGCCCCAGGTGCAGCCGCCGTCGGTGGAGCGCCGCAGCACGATGTCGATGTCCCCGGTGTCCCCGGGCCCGTCCCGGCGCCCCTCGGCGAAGGCCAGCACGGTCCCTCGCCGGGTGGTGACGGCGGCCGGGATGCGGTAGGAGGCGTAGCCGCCCTGCCCGGAGACGTACGGCACCGAGGAGGTGCAGCGGCCCGGGCTCGCGGCGGCCGGGCCCGCGGCGGTGAAGGGGCTCAGGAACACGGCGGTGGCGAGGAGGGTACGGCTCAGGAGGGTCATCGCGGCTCCCTTGGACGGACTGCTCACATCGTCCCCGGCGTCACCATCCCCGACTCGTACGCCACGACGACGAGTTGCGCGCGGTCCCGCGCCCCCAGCTTGCCCATGATCCGGCTGACGTGCGTCTTCGCGGTGAGCGGGCTCAGCCCGAGCGCCTCGCCGATCTCGGTGTTGGTCAGTCCCCGCCCGACCAGGGCGAGCACCTCGCGCTCCCGCTCGGACAGACACTCCGGCCCGCCCACCGGCGGCACCGACGGGCTGCGCAGGAACCGGGCGATCAGCCGGGCCGTCGGCCCGGGGGACAGCAGCGCCTCGCCGGCCGCGACCGTGCGGATCGCGTCGAGCAGCTCGGCGGGCCGGGTGTCCTTCACCAGGAACCCGGAGGCGCCCGCGCGCAGCGCCTCGACGATGTTCTCGTCGGTGTCGTACGTCGTCAGCACCAGGACCCGTACCCCGGCCAGCGCCTCCTCGGCGGCGATCAGCCGGGTCGCCTCGATGCCGTCGAGGTCGGGCATGCGGATGTCCATGACGACGAGGTCGGGGCGGACCTCCCGGGCCAGCGCCACGGCCTCCCGGCCACTGCCCGCCTCCCCCACCACGACCATGTCGGGGGCCGATTCGACGAGCATCGCGAACGCGGCCCGTACCAGTGTCTGGTCGTCGGCGAGCAGCACCCGTACGGGACCCGTCACCGCTCCCCCAGGGGCAGGACCGCACACACCTCGAAGCCCCCGCCGGCGCGCGGCCCCGCCTGAAGGGTGCCGCCGACGCTGCGCGCCCGCTCCCTCATCCCGACCAGTCCGAAGCCCGGGGTGCCGGGCCCCGCGCCGGCCCCGTCGTCGGTGACCGTCACCCGCAGGGCGCCCTGCTCCTCGTACACCCGCACCCCCACCGTCAGATCCTCCCGTCCGCCGTGCCGTACGGCGTTCGTCAGCCCCTCCTGCGCGATCCGGTAGGCCGCCGCGCCGACGGCGGGCGGCACGTCCGCCTCGACCACCGTCAGGTCGACCCTCGCGCCCGCCGCCCGGGCCGTCTCGGCGAGCTCGGGCAGGCCGCGCAGCCCCGGCAGCGGCCCGCGTGGGTCCTCCTGCTCGCGCAGCACCTCCAGCGTCGTACGGAGTTCCCCGCGCGCCCCTCGGCAGGTCTCGGCGATGTCGTCGAGGGCCTTGGCCACGGCCGCGCGGTCGAGGCGATCGGGGTCGGCGGCCAGGACATGGGCGGCGACGGAGGTCTGCACACCGATCAGGGTGATGCTGTGCGCGAGCAGGTCGTGCAGGTCGCGGGCGATGCGCAGCCGCTCCTCGGCGACGCGCCGGCGGGCCTCCTCCTCGCGGGTGCGTTCGGCACGTTCGGCGCGTTCGCGCTGGACGCGGAGGTAGCCGCCGAAGAGCAGGACGTCGATGATCCAGCCGGAGATGCGCAGGATGTCCACGACCTGGCTCGGGCTGACGAGGGCGTTCACCGTGAGGGTGCCGCCGACCACGACGACACCGGTGAGCAGGGTGCGGCGGGCGCTGCCGGTCGAGGCGACCGTGTAGAGGGCGATCATGCCGGCCGGTACGGCGGCGCTGTGCATGTAGTCGAGCGCGTGGTACGGCGCGACGCACGCGACCACCGCGACCAGCACCGCCATCGGGTACCGCTGCCGCACGAGGAGGGGGGCCTGGGCGGCGAGCAGCAGCGTCCAGCCCAGGACGTCCAGGCGGCGGCCGTCCTCGACGAACAGTCCGAGCACGACGGCCACGGCGGCCGAAGCCGCGGCGAGCCACACGTCCCGCGTCCGCATGCTCTCCCCCTCCCCCACGGTCCCATCCTCCCTCAGACGTGCTGGCGTTCGTGCGCCGATTCCGCTTCCGGCGCCGGATGCGCCTTCGACAGCCGCCCCGGCCACCACACCTTCCGCCCCAGCGCCACGCTCGCGCTGGTCACCAGGTAGGTCCGCACGAGGAAGGTGTCCAGCAGCACGCCGACCGCGATCACGAAGCCCAGCTCGACGAGCTGCACGAGCCCCATGTTCGTCAGGACGGCGAAGGTCGCGGCGAGCACGAGCCCCGCGGAGGCGATGACCCCGCCGGTGGTGCGCAGCGCGGTGAGCGCGGCGGCGGCCGGTTCGGCGCCCCGCAGCGACTCCTCCCGCATCCGGTGCATCAGGAAGATGCCGTAGTCCACGCCGAGGGCGACCAGGAACACGAAGGACAGCAGCCCGAGTCCCGGATCCGTGCCCTCGAAGCCGAACAGCGGTCCGAACACCAGCCCGCCGATGCCGAGCGCGGCACCCCACACCGCGACCACGGCGGCCGTCAGGATCAGCGGCGCGACGAGTGACCGCAGCAGGACGACGAGGATCAGCAGCACCGACAGCAGCACGATCGGTACGACGACCAGCCGGTCCCGGGCGTTGGTGTCCTTCAGGTCGATCTGCTGGGCGCTGGGCCCGCCCACGTAGGAGCCGTCGAGGCGGTCCCGCAACCGCTCGATGGTCGCGGTCTCGGCCGCCGACTGCGGGGGTGCGGCGGCGAGCACCGAGATCTCCGTCCAGCCCTCTCCGCTACGGCCCTTGCGCGCACTGTCGACGCCCTCGGTCCCCCGGACGGCGGCGAGGGTCGCGTCGGCGCGGCCGGCCGGGGTGATGACGTCGACGGGCTGCGCGGATGCCTCGGGGAAGGCGGCGGCCAGGGTCTCCATGGCCGCGACGGACTGGGGCTTGTCGACGAAGGCGTCCTGCTGCTTGACCGTGCCGGGCAGGTTGAGCGTGCCCAGGGCGAGGGCGCCGAGCAGGGCCGCCCCGCCGAGCAGGACGGTCAGCGGTCGGCGGCCCGCGGAGGTGCCCATCGCGGCGAACAGCGACCGGCGGACCTTGGGCGTGGAGCCGTACGCCGGCACCAGTGGCCAGAACACCCGGCGGCCGAGGAGCACCAGCACGGCCGGCAGCAGGGTCAGCATGGCGACCAGCGCGCACAGCACCCCCACGGTCCCCAGTGGGCCCATGTCCCGGTTGGAGTTGAGGTCGGCGGTGAGCAGGCACAGCAGTCCGGCCGCGACGGTCCCGGAGGAGGCGAGGACGGCGGGCCCGCAGCCCCTGAGGGCGGCCACCATCGCCTCGTACGGCCGCTCGACGCGGCGCAGTTCCTCCCGGTAGCGGGAGACGAGCAGCAGCGCGTAGTCGGTCCCGGCGCCGAAGACGAGGATGGTCATGATGCCCGAGCTCTGGCCGGAGACCGTGGTCCCGAAGGCCTGGTTGAGCCCGTAGGCGACGCCCATCGACAGGTAGTCGGCGATGCCGGCCACCACCAGCGGGACCAGCCACAGCACCGGGCTGCGGTAGATCAGGATCAGCAGGATCGCGACGACCGCGATGGTGGTGTAGAGCAGCGGTCCGCCGAGCGAGTTGTAGACCTCGGAGGCGTCGGTGGCGAGCGCACCGGCCCCGCCGACCTCGACGGTCAGCCCGTCCCCACCGCGGACGACCTCGCGGATGTCCCCGACGAGGGCGTCCCGCTCGTCCTCGTCGGTGCCCGGCTCGGTGCTGGCGACCGGATACATCAGGGTCGTACCGTCGGCGGACGGCACGCCCTGCGGCTCGGCGGTCAGCGCGTGCTCCCCGGCGACGCGCGCGACCTGCTCCCGGGCGGTCTCCCGGTCGGCGGCGGTCAGCCCGCCGTCGCGGTGGTAGACGAGCACCAGTTCGGTGGCCTCACCACCCGGCAACTGCTCCTGGATCTTCGCGGCCTTCGTCGAGTCGGCACTCGCCGGCAGGTAGTCGGTGATCCGGTCGTGCTGCACATCGGCGAGCTTCGCGGCGAACGGCGAGACGAACGCCAGCACCGCCACCCACAACGCGAGCACCACCCAGGGGATGCTCTTCCTTGTCCCGGCCCTCATGAACGGGCCCTCCCTCCGGCACGGTTGTCTGGATGCGCTCTCCAGACTCCCGGCCCGAAAGGGGCGGATCGTCGCGCGTGAGGGCGAGTTCGGGGGTACTGCGGCGGGCGGCCCGGGGGCCGGACTACTCCCCGGGGAGTAACGGCGGACGGGTCAGGAGGGGGCGCCGGCCGCCACCAGCAGTCGCGTCACGTCGTCCGCGCAGATCGTCAGGGCCGCCCCGACCGTCGTCAGGACCTCTCGCTCGGCCGGGGTGTACGGCCCGTCCGCGAGGGCGATGCGGGCGCCCTGCAGCAGGATCGATTCGCGGCCGGCCGGGGCGAGGTGGGGGGCGAGGGGGTCGAGGGCCTCGTGGAGCTCTATGGCGAGGCCGGCGCCGCAGGGTTCGCCGTAGGTGCGGCCGGTGTCGGCGGCGAGGGCGTCGACGAGGGCGGCCAGCTGTTCGCGGGTGCAGTCGGTGAAGCCGGCCGCGCGCACCGCGCCCGCCGCCGCCTCCAGGGAGGGGGGCGCGCAGGTGCCGCCCGCGGAGAGGACCGCGAGGGCGACGGTGTGGACGGCGTCGCGGAGCATCGCGGAGAAGCGGGTGGTGGTGGGGTGGTCGAGGACGTCGGTGCCGTACTGGTTCTGGCAGGCGGCGCATTCGACCACCGGGCCGGTCTCGCCGCGCGAGAGGACGGGCAGGCCCAGCAGGGTGAAGCGGCGTCGGCCGGTCAGCCGCTGGTAGTTGCGGTCGCCGCCGCAGCCGGGGCAGAAGAACTCGCCGTCCCCGACGGGCGTCCACGCGGTGCGGGTGCCCAGGATGCGGGCAAGCCTGGTGACCTGGCCGTCTCGTCCCCGTTCTGGCAGCACGTCGCACCTCCGTAACCCCGCGGCAACATCGCCACGTCTGCGTGATGTTAGCCACATCGGGGAGGAGTAGTCAGCACCCAGGACGAGACCTTTCCGTGACATCCACTACGCGGTGGCCGATAACCGACGGGGCCCTGACCGCCGTATACGACGATCAAGGCCCCGAAACTCCCGGTCAGGCCGGTCAGCGCGTCGCGCGGTTGACGGCGGAGACGACCGCCTTCAGAGACGCACGCGTCGTGTTCGCGTCGATGCCGATGCCCCACAGGACCTTGCCGTCGATCGCGCATTCGATGTAGGAGGCGGCCTGCGCGGAGGCGCCCTCGCTCATCGTGTGCTCCTGGTAGTCGAGCAGGCGTACGTCGATGCCGATGGACTGCAGGGCGTCGAAGAAGGCCGAGATCGGACCGTTGCCGGTACCGGTCAGGACGGTGTTCTCGCCGTCGACCGTGGCCTCGACCGTGAGGGTGTCGACGCCGTCGGTGTCCGTGGTCGACTGGCCGGTGCGGACCTGGATGCGGCCCCAGGGGTTCTCGGGGTTCGGCAGGTACTCGTCCTGGAAGACGGCCCAGATGTCGGCGCCGGTGACCTCGCCGCCCTCGGCGTCCGTCTTCGCCTGGATGAGCTTCGAGAACTCGATCTGCATCCGGCGGGGCAGGTCCAGCTTGTGGTCGTTCTTCAGGACGTAGGCGATACCGCCCTTGCCGGACTGCGAGTTGACGCGGATGACGGCCTCGTAGGAGCGGCCGACGTCCTTCGGGTCGATCGGCAGGTACGGCACCGCCCACTCGATGTCGTCGACGGTGACGCCCTTCGCGGCCGCGTCGGCCTCCATGGCGTCGAAGCCCTTCTTGATGGCGTCCTGGTGGGAGCCGGAGAAGGACGTGTAGACCAGGTCGCCCACGTACGGGTGGCGCGGGTGGACCTCCATCTGGTTGCAGTACTCCCACGTACGACGGATCTCGTCGATGTCGGAGAAGTCGATCTGCGGGTCGACGCCCTGGGAGAACAGGTTCATGCCCAGAGTCACCAGGTCGACGTTGCCGGTGCGCTCGCCCTGGCCGAACAGACAGCCCTCGACGCGGTCGGCGCCGGCCATCAGCGCCAGCTCGGCGGCGGCGACGGCGGTGCCGCGGTCGTTGTGCGGGTGGACGGAGATGACGACGTGCTCGCGGCGGGAGATGTTCCGGCTCATCCACTCGAAGCGGTCCGCGTGGGTGGAGGGGGTGGAGCGCTCGACCGTGGCGGGCAGGTTGAGGATGATCTCGCGGCCCGGGCCGGGCTGGTAGACGTCCATCACCGCCTCGCAGACCTCCAGCGCGAAGTCCAGCTCGGTGTCGGTGAAGATCTCGGGGCTGTACTGGTAGCCGAACTCCGTCTCCGGGCCCAGCAGCTTCTCGGCGTACTCCATGACCAGGCGGGTGCCGTCGACGGCGATCTGCTTGATGTCGTCCTTGGAGCCGCGGAAGACCACCCGGCGGAACACGGGGGCCGTGGCGTTGTACAGGTGGACGGTGGCGCGCTTGGCGCCCTTCAGGGACTCCACCGTCCGCTCGATCAGGTCCTCACGGGCCTGCGTCAGCACGGAGATCGTCACGTCGTCCGGGATCGCGCCCTCTTCCTCGATGATCGAGCGCACGAAGTCGAAGTCGGTCTGACCGGAGGCCGGGAAGCCGACCTCGATCTCCTTGTAGCCCATCTTGACCAGTTGGTCGAACATCCGGCGCTTGCGCTCGGGCGACATGGGGTCGATCAGGGCCTGGTTGCCGTCACGCAGGTCGGTGGAGAGCCAGCGGGGGGCTACCGTGATCCGGTTGTTCGGCCAGGTGCGGTCGGGGATGTCGACCTGGTCGTACGAGCCGTACTTGTGGATCGGCATCTGGCTGGGCTGCTGGCGGTTCGCCATGTTCGCGGGGCTCCTCAGGATGTCCGGAAGGACGGCCGACGATGCAACGCAAAGCTCCGCGGGGAGGGAGTCGACCTGTCTTACAGGCCCTCGCCGCGGCAGCTAAGGAGAAGCAGCCCGAAACGCATAGTGCTCCGCAGCCTAGCCGAGCCGCTTCCGTCGCGTGGGTCCGTATCAGTATGCGGGACCACGGGGACCAAAGGGGGCGAAACGTGCGCTATACCACTCCCCGCCGCGGATCGGCCATGTTTGTCACCGTTTTTCACCGATCATGGTTGCCGATGGTGACAGCGGGATAACACAGTGCAAGGGTGCCGCTCATGACGACGAACGGGGGCTTCGAGCCCGTCTTCTGCACCGTCGTACCGCCGCATGTCCTCGACAAGCTGGCCCGGCACGACGACCCCGCACTCTCCGGACCCGCCCAGCGCACCCTGGTGCGCGACAGCGAGCTGCGCGCCAGGCGTCGGGTGACCACCGAGTTCCGCCTGTGGGCCGGACCGACGGCGAAGGCGCCGTCGGAGCAGCCGCTGCGCACGATCTACGACGCCGGGCACGGCACCGACCTGCCCGGCACCAAGGTCCGCGCCGAGGGCCAGGACCCCGGCCAGGACGCCACCGTCAACCGCGCCTACTCCGGGCTCGGCGCCACCTTCGACCTCTACCTCAAGGCCTACCGGCGCCACTCCATCGACGGCGACGGTCTGCCCCTGGACGCCACGGTCCACTACGACGAGGGCTACAACAACGCCTTCTGGAACGGCGAGCAGATGGTGTTCGGCGACGGAGACGGCGAGATCTTCGTCGACTTCACCAACTCCATCGACGTCATCGGCCACGAGCTCACCCACGGCGTCACCCAGTACACGGCGAACCTGACCTACTACGGCCAGCCCGGCGCCCTCAACGAGTCGATGTCCGACGTGTTCGGCTCGCTCATCAAGCAGTACACGCTGGGCCAGACCGCCGCCGAGGCCGACTGGCTGATCGGCGCGGGCATCCTCGCCCCGGACGTCACCGGTTCGGCCCTGCGCTCGATGAAGGCCCCGGGCACGGCGTACGACGACGACGTCCTCGGCAAGGACCCGCAGCCCGCGACCATGGACGACTACGTCCGCACCGGCCGCGACAACGGCGGCGTGCACATCAACTCCGGCATCCCCAACCACGCGTTCTACCTGGTCGCCACCGCCATCGGCGGCCACGCCTGGGAGAAGGCGGGCCAGATCTGGTACGACGTGCTGACCGGCGGCGAACTGACGTCGGGGGCGTTCTTCACCGACTTCGCGGGGCTCACCGTCAAGGCCGCGCGCGAGCGCTTCGGCGACGGCGGCGACGAGCTGCAGGCCGTGCAGAAGGCGTGGGAGCAGGTGGGGGTGCGGATCCTGTAGATCCGTACTAGACACGGTCCCATGCGGATTCGAGTGAGTCGCACGGGCGGCTTCGCGGGCATCGGGCGGCAGGCCGAGGTGGACACCTCCGGGCGTCCCGATGCCCGCGAGTGGGAGACCCTGGCCGAACAGGCCCTGGCGGACGGTCAGCGCTCCCGTCCACTGGGCGTCCCGGACGGGTTCAGCTACGAGATCACGGTGGACGGGAAGACGGTGTACGCGGCCGATCCCCGGCTCTCCCCGGAGCAGCGGAAGCTGATCTCGCGGGTGCTGAAGGAGGGTGCCTGAGGAAGAGGCACAACTGGTAGTTCACGCGTGGGCGTTGACTTCCTTACCGGTGGGTAAGGATGATCCCGCCCATGGCGAACGATCCGCGCGACGCGGTGCACCCGATCCCCCAGTTCCCCGCCGGCTTCCTCTGGGGCGTCTCCACCTCCGCCCATCAGATCGAGGGCGCGGTGGACGAGCGCGAGCCGTCCGTGTGGGACACCTTCACTGCCGAGCCGGGGCGCGTGAAGGACGGCTCCACGGCGGCGGTGGCCTGCGACCACTACCACCGCCACACCGAGGACGTGGACCTGCTGTCGGGGCTCGGGGTGGACGCGTACCGCTTCTCGATCTCCTGGCCCCGGGTGAACTCCCCCGGCGGCCTCGACTTCTACGACCGTCTCGTCGACGAACTGTGCGCGGCGGGCGTACGTCCCGTCCCGACCCTCTTCCACTGGGACCTGCCGGCGCACCTGGACTGGCTGGAGCGGGACACGGCGTCCCGGTTCGCGGACTACGTGACGGTGGTCGTGGACCGCCTCGGCGACCGGGTGAACAAGTGGATCACCCTCAACGAGCCCGCCGAACACACCCTGCTGGGCCACGCGCTCGGCACCCACGCCCCAGGCAAGCAGTTGCTGTTCGACGCGCTCCCGGTGGCCCACCACCAGCTCCTCGCCCACGGTCTCGCCGTACGGGCCCTGCGCGCGGCCGGTGCCACGGACATCGGCGTCGCCAACTCCCACGGCCCGACCTGGCCCGCGTCCCAGGAGCAGGCCGACCTGGAGGCCGCGGCCTTCTACGACGTCCTGCTGAACCGCCTGTTCGCCGAACCGCTCCTGCTGGGCGAGTACCCGGAGGGCCTCGGCGAGCTGATGCCGGGGGACGTGGCGGCCGATCTCAAGATCATCGGGGAGCCCCTCGACTGGTACGGCGTCAACTACTACGCCCCGACCCGGGTGGGCGCCCCGCAGGGTACGGAGATCGAGTTCGGCGGGATCCGGATGCCGGCCGAACTGCCCTTCTCCGTCCAGGAGATCGAGGGCGTCCCGGTGACGGACTTCGGCTGGCCGGTCGTCCCGGAGGGCCTGACCGAGCTGCTGACCACCTTCAAGGACCGCTACGGCGACCGCCTCCCGCCGGTGGTGATCACGGAGAACGGCTGCTCCTACGAGGGCGTCGACGACCAGGCCCGTATCGCCTACCTGGACGGCCACATCCGCGCCCTGCACAAGGCCGTGGAGGCGGGTGTGGACGTCCGCGGCTACTTCGTGTGGTCCCTGCTCGACAACTTCGAGTGGGCCGAGGGCTACGAGCGCCGCTTCGGTCTGGTCCACGTCGACTACGCGACGCAGACCCGGACCCCGAAGGCGTCGTACCGCTGGTTCCGGGACGTCCTGCGGGCGCAGAGATGACGACGGCCGCCGCCTCGGCTCTGGCCGAGCCCGTCGAGCGGGTCGGGAAGGGCTGGTCCTCGGCGCTCTCCCTCGCCAACGGGGCGATCTGGGTGGGCTGGTACGGCCCGCTGCAGATCCTGCTCGCCTCCCAGGCCAAGGACTTCGCACCCGGCTCCGGCATGTCGAAGGAGACCATGCTGGCCTGGGTGACCGGCGTCGGCGCCCTGGTGTCGCTGGTGGCGAACCCGCTCTTCGGCGCCCTGTCGGACCGTACGACCTCCCGCCACGGCCGCCGTACGCCGTGGATCGTGGCCGGCGCGGCGGGCGGCGCCCTCTCCCTGCTGCTGCTCGCGGCGGCGGACGGGGTGTGGACGATGGCGCTGGGCTGGTGCCTGGTGCAGCTCACCCTGAACGCGGCCTTCGCGGCGGTCACGGCCGCCGTCCCGGACCGGGTCCCCCGGCTCCAGCGGGGCGCCGTGGGCGGCTGGCTGGGCGTCGCGCAGGTCCTCGGCGTGGTCGGCGGCACGGCGCTCGCCACGGCCGCCGGGGGTGTGGGCGCCGGGTACGTGGCGTGCGCGGTGTTCACGGCGGTGGGCGTCCTGCCGTACGTCCTGCGCTACGAGGACCTGCGGCTGCCGGTGGCGGACCGCCCGCCCTGGTCCCGGCGCGCCTTCCTGGCGGGCTTCTGGCTCAGCCCGCGCCGCTACCCCGACCTGGGCTGGGCGTGGCTGACCCGGTTCCTGATGAACCTGAGCAACGCGCTGGTGCTGCTCTACCTGCTCTACTACCTGCGCGACCGCCTCCACTACGCCGACCCCGACGAGGGCGTGCTGATCCTGACGGCCGTGAACGGGGTGACGCTGCTCGCCACGGTCGTCGTCGGCGGCGTCTGGTCGGACCGGCTGGGCCGGCGCAAGCCGTTCGTGATCTGGTCGGGCGTGCTGATGGCGGTGGCGACGGCGGGGCTGGCGGTGTGGCAGACCTGGCCCGGCGCGATCGTCGCCGCGGCGGTCCTCGGCATCGGCTTCGGCGTGTTCACCTCGGTCGACTTCGCCCTGATGACGGACGTCCTGCCGAAGGCCCTCGACCGGGGCAAGGACCTCGGCGTCATCAACGTCGCCAACGCCCTGCCCCAGGTCGCCGCGCCCGTGCTCGCCGCGCCGATCGTCACGTACCTGGGCGGCTACCGCGTGCTGTACGTGGTGGCGGCGCTGGTCGGGCTGGCGGGGGCGGTGCTGGTGGGGCGGATCAAGGGGGTGGACTGAGGACCGGTCCGTGGAGCGAGGCCCGGAGCTACAGGGCTCCGGCGTCCCGGGCGGACCAGACGGACGGATGGATGGGCCGGAAGCCGAGGTCCCGGCGGATCCGCTGGTTGGACATGATCCCGAACCACGGGTCGGGATCGGTATGGGTGTGCAGGTCGGCGGGCGGCTCGGCGCCGTTGAGCCGGTACAGCTCCACGGCCGTCACGGGGGCGTCGTCGGCGATGTTGTAGACCGGCCCGCTCACCGCCGGCGCGTACAGGAGACGCAGCAGCCCCTGGGCGACGTCGGCATGGTGGGCCATCTGCAGCCGCTGGGCCGGGGCCCAGTGCGCGGCCCAGCGCAGGGACTGGGCGAGATGCGGGTCACCGTCGCCGTAGACGAAGGGCAGCCGCCCGATCCGCACCTCCATCCCCTCCCCCACGAGCGCGAGCAGCTCCCGCTCGGCCGCCGCCTTGGACTCGTTGTAGGCACCCCACATCTGGCCGCCGGGCCGGACCTCGTCGTCCTCGGTCAACGGTCGCCCGCGTCCCACGCCGTACACCATCCCCGTGCTGACCTGTACGAACCGCCGTACCCCGGAGGCCAGTGCGGCGCGGCCCAGCTCCACCGCCGCGTCCCGGTTGACGGCCCAGGCCTCCTCGTCGGGCACCCCGCGGAAGGAGGCGGCGACGTTCACCACCGCGTCCGCCCCGGCCACCGCCTTGCCGAGCGCGTCCGCGTCCCGCAGATCCCCTACGACGACCTCGGCACCCAGCTCGGCGAAGGGCTCCCCGCGCACCGCGTCGCGCACCAGGACCCGGACCTGTTCGCCGGACTCCCGCTGGGCCAGCAGCCGCGGCACGAACCGCTTCCCGACCTGTCCCGTCGTCCCCGTCACCAGTGTCAGCATGATCTGCTCCTCTCGGTCTGCACCCCACCCTCGGCGGGATGCGGGCCGGCCGGGAGAGACCCGTCGATCAGGGGACCGGCAGTCCCTGGATAAGCCGGGCCGGGTGCCGCAGCCTGGAGAGGTGAACCGGACCGAACTCGCCGACTTCCTGCGCCGCGGCCGGGCCCGGCTGGCCCCCTCGGACGTGGGACTGGCCCCGGGCCCCCGCCGCCGTACCCCCGGACTGCGCCGCGAGGAGGTGGCCCAGCTGGCGGGCATGTCGGTGGACTACTACACGCGCCTGGAACAGCGCCGGGGCCCGCGGCCGTCCCGCCAGATGCTGACGGCACTGGCCCGCGCCCTGCGCCTCACCGACGACGAACACGACCACCTCTTCCACCTGGCCGGCGAGGAACCCCCGCGCCGCGAGACGCCGTCGGCCCACGTGCCGCCCGGCCTGATGCTGATCCTGGACCGCCTGTACGACACCCCGGCGCAGGTGGTGACCGACTGCGGAGAGGTCCTGGCGCAGAACGCGATGGCCAGGGCCCTGACCCTCGACGTGATGTCCCGCCCGCGGCGCGAACGCAACCTGGCCCGCCGCTACTTCCTGGACCCGGACGCGCGCGCCCTGTTCCCGGAGGAGGACCGCGCGGAGCACGCCCGCGCGGCCGTGGCCAATCTGCGCGCGGTGACCGCCGCCCGCCCCGACGACCCGGAACCGGCCGCGCTGGTCGCCGAACTCCGCGCGGAGAGCGAGGAGTTCGCCCGCCTCTGGGACGACCACGAGGTGGCCCTGCGCCACCGCGCCACCAAACGCTTCCAGCACCCCCTGGTCGGCCTCCTCGACCTCGACTGCGAGGTCATGCTCAGCCACGAACACCACCAGTACCTGGTCATCCACACGGCCCGCCCGGGCACGGACACCTATGAACGGCTGCGGTTGCTGCGGGTGGTGGGGTTGCAGGACTTCGCTGTGGGCGGGGTAGAGACCCGAGGGGCGGAGGCGAGCGGGAGCTGAGCCCGCGACACAACAGGGGGAAGCCGGATGCGAGTCGGCGGTTGGGGACTGGAACTGGTCTGTGTCTGCTATCTGTTGATCGTGTACATCACCAGCCGAGGGCTGATTGCCGCCCCCCGCTATCGGCTGCTGCAGGCGAGGCTGCGGGACTGCCGGTCCCGGGTGGAGTGCCTGGCCGCGACCCGTGGTGACGATTCGCCGGAGAAGGCGGTGGTCGCCGCCGTGGCGGGTCGGCTGGATGCTCTGGAGCTGGGGGGCACGGTGGTGTGGCGGCTGAGTTCCCGGTACGGGGTGATCGCGATCCCCTTGTCGAAGCTCGCCGCGGCCTGGCGGGCGCTGCACGCCTCGGAGCGTCGGCTTCTCGGTGTCGAACCGCCCGAGGAGGTCCTCGCGCAGCGGGAGGTGCTGCTGATCCAGCTCGCCGGGTCGAGCGATCCGGGTGACGCGGAGCTGGCCGCGAAGCTCGCCGCCGAGGCCGCCGCCGACCCGCGTTCGGCCGAGGCGCGGGCCCTTGTGCTCGCCGCCGCGCAGCGCGTGCACGAGCTCGAGGACAGCGCGGCCGAGCGGGACTACGACCAGCAGCGCGTCGCGCTGTGGCTGGCGCTGACCGGGCTGTGCGCGATCCTGCTGATCGGCAGGGTGCTCGACCACCGGGAGACGATGCTGCTGGGCGCGCTGGGCGGCTTTCTGTCGCCGGTCGTGGGGGTGATGCGCTCGCAGCGTCCGTCGTCCTGGGGCGTGCTCGTCCTCGCGCCGGTCGGCGGTGCGCTGGCCGCCGTCGGGGGCCTGCTGCTCGTACGGATGCTCGCCGACCCCGACCTCAACCTCCTCGGTCAGGTGTTCCTGGAGAACTCGTGGGGCGCCCCCGAACGCCCGAT
This sequence comes from Streptomyces sp. NPDC096132, assembly GCF_044763345.1. Lineage (NCBI taxonomy): Bacteria > Bacillati > Actinomycetota > Actinomycetes > Kitasatosporales > Streptomycetaceae > Streptomyces > Streptomyces sp. NPDC096132. The sequence continues at coordinate 673,861 of NZ_JBIWGA010000001.1, read as the reverse complement.
CGCGCTGGCCGTCGCCCTGCTCTTCGGATTCTCCGGCCAGCTGTTCTCCCGCCTGGCCCTCACCGCCACGGGCCAGCTGACCGCACCGGCACCGGCACCTCGCGCCGTATGACCTGGAAGACCAGATGACCTAGAAGCCCAGCTTCCGCAGCTGCTTCGGGTCCCGCTGCCAGTCCTTGGCGACCTTCACATGGAGGTCAAGGAAGACCGGAGTGCCGAGGAGAGCCTCGATCTGTTTGCGGGACTTGATGCCGACGTCCTTCAGGCGGCGGCCCTTCGGGCCGATGATGATGCCCTTCTGGCTCGTCCGCTCGATGTAGATGTTCGCGTGGATGTCGAGGAGCGGCCGGTCGGCGGGGCGGTCCTCGCGGGGGAGCATCTCCTCGACGACGACGGCGATGGAGTGCGGCAGCTCGTCGCGGACTCCCTCCAGGGCGGCCTCGCGGATCAGCTCGGCGACCATCACCTGCTCGGGCTCGTCGGTCAGGTCGCCCTCGGGGTAGAGGGCGGGACCCTCCGGGAGCATCGGGACCAGCAGGTCGGCCAGGAGGTCCACCTGTCGGTCGCCGACCGCCGAGACCGGGATGATCTCAGCCCACTCGATGCCCAGCTCCTTGCCCAGCTGGTCGATCGCGATGAGCTGCTCGGCGAGCGCCTTGGGGTCGACCAGGTCGGTCTTCGTGACGACGGCGACCTTCGGGGTCTTCTTGATCCCGGCCAGTTCCTTGGCGATGTAACGGTCACCGGGGCCGATCTTCTGGTCGGCGGGCAGACAGAAACCGATCACGTCGACCTCCGCCCAGGTGGTGCGGACCACGTCGTTCAGCCGCTCGCCGAGCAGGGTGCGCGGCTTGTGCAGCCCCGGGGTGTCGACCAGGATCAGCTGGGCGTCCGGACGGTGCACGATGCCCCGTACCGTGTGCCGGGTGGTCTGGGGGCGGTTGGAGGTGATCGCCACCTTCTTCCCGACCAGAGCGTTCGTGAGGGTGGACTTGCCCGCGTTGGGGCGGCCCACGAAGCAGGCGAAGCCGGCACGGTGAAGGGTCCCGGCCGACTGCTCGGATGACTGGTTACGAACGCTCATGGCCCCCATTCTCCCTGATCCATCAAGCCCCGCCGTACACACGAGCGGCAGCCCGGTCCGCCGTGAGCTCCCGGAAACCTCCACGCAACGAAACGTCACGGAAACACACCCGTACGCAACCGGAAACGCACACCGGTGACCCTCTGACGAGCCCCCGCACCGTTGGAGACCCTGTGACGTCCCTCGCCGCCGCACACGTCGACACCGGCGACACCGCCTGGTTGCTCGCCGCCACCGCGCTCGTCCTGCTGATGACCCCGGGTCTGGCCCTGTTCTACGGCGGCATGGTCCGCACGAAGAGCGTCCTCAACATGCTCATGATGAGCTTCGTGTCGATCGCGCTGGTCACGGTGGTGTGGCTGGCGGCCGGCTACTCGCTGGCCTTCGGCGACGACTCCTTCGGCGGTCTGATCGGCGGGCTCGAGCACGCCGGTATGAGCGGCCTCGGCCCGGACAGCGTCCAGGGCACCGTCCCCACCCTCCTCTTCGCCACCTTCCAGCTCACCTTCGCGATCATCACGGCGGCCCTGATCAGCGGCGCGATCGCGGACCGCGCGAAGTTCGCGGCGTGGCTGGTCTTCGTCCCCGTCTGGGCGCTGCTCGTATACGTTCCCGTCACCCACTGGGTCTGGGGGCCGGGCGGCTGGATTCTCGACAGGCTCGGCGCCCTCGATTTCGCGGGCGGTCTCCCCGTCGAAATCACCTCCGGCGCGTCCGGACTGGCCCTCTGCCTGGTCCTCGGACCCCGCCTCGGCTTCAAGAAGGACGCGATGCGTCCGCACAACCTGCCCATGGTGGTGCTGGGCGCGGGCCTGCTCTGGTTCGGCTGGTTCGGCTTCAACGCGGGCTCGGCCCTCGGCGCCAACGGCCTCGCCGCCGCGGCCTTCCTCAACACCCTGGCCGCCGGCTGCACCGGCCTCCTCGGCTGGCTCTTCGTCGAGCAGAAGCGCGACGGCCACCCGACCACGCTGGGCGCCGCCTCCGGCGCCGTCGCCGGTCTGGTCGCGATCACCCCCTCCTGCGGCTCGGTCTCGCTGCTCGGCGCCCTCGTCGTCGGCCTCGCCGCCGGTGTCGTCTGCTCGTACGCCGTGAGCTGGAAGTTCAAGCTGAACTACGACGACTCGCTCGACGTCGTCGGCGTCCACCTGGTCGGCGGCGTCATCGGCACCCTCCTCATCGGCGTCTTCGCGGTCGACACCATGACCGGCGGCACGGAGGGTCTCCTCTACGGCGGCGGGCTCACCCAGCTCGGCAAGCAGCTGGTGGCCGTGGTCGTCGTGGCCGCCTACGCCTTCGGAGTCACCTACGGCATCGGCAAGCTGCTCGACCGCACGATCGGCTTCCGGGCGGACGAGGACCAGGAGCACACCGGCCTGGACCTTACGGTCCACGCCGAGACCGCATACGATCACGGCGTCCTGGGCCACGGTGCCCCGGTCACCCACTCCGTCCCCTCCGCCCAGAAGGTCAAGCCGCAGGCATGAAGCTCATCACCGCGATCGTCAAGCCCTACCGCCTCGACGAGGTCAAGACGGCCCTGCAGGAGCTCGGCGTCCACGGCCTGACCGTGACCGAGGCCAGCGGGTACGGCCGCCAGCGCGGCCACACCGAGGTCTACCGGGGGGCCGAGTACCAGGTCGATCTCGTGCCGAAGGTGCGGATCGAGGTCGTCGTCGAGGACGCGGAGTCGGATGCGGTGATCGATGCGATTGCGCTGGCCGCGCGGACCGGGAAGATCGGGGATGGGAAGGTGTGGGCGGTGCCGGTGGAGACGGTGGTCCGGGTGCGGACGGGTGAGCGGGGGCCTGACGCGCTTTAGCCTCCGGCGGGTTGGTCGACTTTTGGCTGCGGGTGTGTGGGGGCTGGTCGCGCAGTTCCCCGCGCCCCTTCAGGACGTGTCCGCCGACGCCTGATCAAGAGCCACACGCCGATGCCGATACCCACCACGACCACCCCCACCACCAGCCACGGCACCGCCACGAACGAGACGGTCGTCGACTCCTTCGTGTCCTTGGCCGTCGCCGTCAGCTTCACGTCTGCCCAGTCCAGCTGGGGTGCACTCCGCCAGGTTTCGGTGAGGCGGACCCGTTGTCCCGGCAGTAGCTGGGAGGGGATCTTCTTCAGGTCGCGGGTCAGGAGTGTGCGGCCGAACAGACCCTCCGCCCGGAGCCGCACATTGGGTTGCAGGGTGACGTTCCCGGTGTTGTGGAGGGTGTAGGTGATCGTCGCCGTGCTGTCGCCGAGGCCGGGGACGAGAGGCTGGTGGTGGCTGATGTCGACGTCCTCGACGGCGAGCGCGGGCAGGGTGGGGCCGCCGACGCTGAGGTAGACGCGGGCGCCGACCGCCCGCTGGACGCCGAGGGCGACCGAGCCGTCGCCCTGGTCGATCCGCTCGTCGAGGGCGACGATCGCGCCGGGATGGTCGCCGGGCTCGGCGCCCCGGGGCACCTTGATGGTGAACGGCACGGTGACGGTCCCCCGGCCGGGCACGGTGACCCGTTCTTTCGGCAGCTCGGCCCACGCCCCCACGCCCCGCATCTTCTCCCCGAGCGACTTCACGGCGAAGCCGCCGTCGCGCGCGGTGTTGTAGGCGTCGGCGGCGTACAGCCGGAAGGTGAGGGGCTCGTCCGTCTTGTTGGCGACGACGACCTTGTCCGCGATCGTCTGTCCGGGATCGGCCGAGACATAGAAGTACGGCCGTGCGGCGACGGCCGAGGAGACGGGGTAGACGGACCAGCTCCCGTTGTCGGCGGCCCGGGCGGGCGCGGCGAACAGCAGGCACAGGAGGAACGGCAGGAGGAGGACGTACGGCTTGCGCATGGGTGCGGACCCCCCACGGACGGACGGAAGGGCGGGTTGAGGAGGGGGTGGTCGGGCGGGTGCGGACCTGTGGGGCGGGCGCCCGGCCACCGGGAGAACGGACGGGTGGGTCAGGTGAGCGTGAGCGTCAGGACGCCGGCGTACGTGCCCGGGGGCGTGAACGCCGGTACGTCGAGGGAGAGTCCGGCGTTCGCGGTGAACTCACCGCCGGTGAGCGTGCCGTCCGGTGCGGACGCCAGGGTCGCCCCCGCGCTGCCCACGACTCCGGCCGACCCGGCCTGACAGGTGCTCGGGCTGCCCGCCTTGGTGGTGCACGCGGGCGTCCAGCTCAGCTTGCCGGCGTCGATCTTGGCGCCGGGGCCGCTGAAGTCGGTGACCTTGCCGGTCAGGGACCAGCCCGCGGGTCCGCCGCGGTAGTCCTTGACCGTCACCGCGTTGAGGGCCCCGGTCGAGTCGTCGCCCGAGCCGAAGTCGACCGCGGACATCGCCACGGCGTCCCCGGCCTGGGACATCGACAGGGTGCCCGCCTTGACGGTCGTCGTCAGCTTCTGACTGCCCTCGGGTACGGGCGTGTCGTCGATGACGATGTACGCCACGGGTCCGGCCCCGAGGTCCGAGCTCCAGCTGCCGCCCTCGTACGCGACCAGACCGGTCGTGGTGAGGTCGTTGACGACGAGCGAGCCGGAGATGCCGCCCGTGGAGTTCGCGGTGACGGTGGTCTTGTCCGCGGTCTCGGCGGAACCGGACCGCCCGGCGACGGTGACCGTCGCGCCCGGCGTGAAGTCGCTGCCGGTGAACGTGACGGGGTCACCCGGGCTGCCGGAGGCCGAACCCAGGCTGATGGAACGGGTGTTGGCCGGCGGGTTGTCCGCCGCGGTGATCGTCTCCGACACCGGGGCGGGCGGGTTGGTCACCGTGCAGGGGGTGTCCAGCTCGAGGATGTAGCTGGTGTGGATGTTGTAGTCACCGGGCGAGAGGGTGATCGCTCCGGGCGAGGTGACCGTGAAGGTGCCGGTCATGGAGAACGACGGGAAGGCACCCCTGCCGGGCACCGGGTCGTTCTTCTTCGGCCCCGCGACGGTGACGTTGCCGGTCTGCGCGCCGCCGAGGGCGACCAGACCCGTCGGCGTCATGATGTCGGCCGGCAGGGCCAGGTCGGTGGGGTTGCTGGCGGCGGGCGTGACGACCGTGTAGGTCACGGTGACGGTGTCGCCGACCTTGGGGCTGGCGTTGTCCACCGTGATCTTCGCCGTGGTGGTGCCGTCGATCGGCGGGAGGCCCGCGATCGCCGGCGGGATGCAGTGCGTCGGGAAGTCCACGTTGGTCGCGGCGCCGGCCGGGCCGGCGAGCGCCCCGCCCGCGGTGACCGCGAGCGCGGTCGCCCCGAGCAGCGAAGCCCAGCGCCGTCTTCGGGAATTCCGGGAACTTCGGGGTGAACCCATGTGTGCCCCCTCCTCCGGGGTGCGGGCGCAGCGGCTCTTCTGCGCCGACAGGGGGCATTGACGTGCGGATCGCGTGAGAAGTCAATGGACGCAGCGTGGTGAACTGATGGACCGTCAGCTTCCTGGTCCCGGTGAGAAACTGACGGTCCGTTGGCGCTGTTTCCGTCCGCTATCAGTCGAACACGAACGGTCCCGGCGCCTGCGCCGTGCTGGTGGTACAGGTGACGGTGACGCCGAAGATCACCATCTTCAGCGACCCGCCGTTGAAGTCGAGCTTGTCGCCCGAGGCCACGGTGCCGGGCAGCGGGCCGACCGTGATCGTGGCGCCGGCCGCCATGGCCGGGTTGACGGACCCGCTGAAGACGCGTGCGGAACCGGTCGAGTTCGCCATCGTGAGCGTGGAATTGATGCTGTTGGCGCCGAGCGCGAGGGGGGTGGTGATCGAGGAGGTGAGGGTGATGGTGGCCGAGGTACCGGACTGCGTGGCGGTGAGCGTGGCCGCGCCACCGCCGAAGATGCCGCAGCTCGCGGTGATGGTCGCCGTCGTCGGGGTCACGGCGGCGGCCGAGGGCGCGAACACCAGCCCGGTGACCGCGAGGGCCCCGGCCAGCAGTGCCGCACCTGATCCGATTCGCTTGCTCATGGGATTCCGGCTCCTTCCCGGATGTGGGGAGACGGACGGCCGAAGCGGGACGGTGGGTGCGGTCACCGGGCCCGGTGGGGGGTGAATCTGACGGTCCGTCGGAACTTACGGCTCCATTGATGCGGGAGGGGCGGGGTACGGCAAGGCTGATTTCCGGCCGAGTTGAAAGCGCTGTCAGTCCGCGGTCACCGTGGCCCGGACCGTGCCGTCCGGCGCGGCCACCAGCACGGGTGTCCCCGGCCCGCCGAGATCCCGTACGGCGGCGAGATCGTCCTCGGCGACACCCTCCGCCTCGGAGACCACCGCCGCCGCCTCCAGCGACTTCGCGCCCGACGCCACCGCCATCGCCACCGCCGTCCGCAGCGCGCTCAGCCTCAGCGACGGCAGGTCGACCGTCCCGGCGACATACGTACGTCCCGTCTCGTCCCGTACGGCGGCCCCCTCCGGCACACCGCCCCGGGCCCGCGCGGAACGGGCCAGGGTGACGATCTTGCGGTCCTCGGGGTCAAGCGCGTTGCTCTCGGTCATGCCCCGAGCATACGAAGAACCCGGCCGCTCACCCCGCCACGGGGTACATCGCGCCCCGGCGTCCCTCCGGTGAGGCCAGCCACTCCAGCTTCGCCGCGGTGTTCGCCTCGTCCAGCGGTGTGTGCAGCACGATGGACAGGTCGGGCCGCACCGGCATCTTCATCACGCTCGCCTCCAGGCACAGCAGCCCGACCACCGGGTGGTTGAGTTCCTTGCGGATCTGTCCGGGATCCTCGATGTCCCGTTCCTTCCACAGCCCGGCGAATTCCGGGCTCGCCGCGGTCACCTCGGCCAGCACCGCCTGGAATCCCTCGTCGTCGGGTGAGGCCGTGCACAGGGCCCGGAACTGCGCGACGACCGTGCGGGCGTTCTGCTCCCAGTTGCGGGAGCGGGAGCGGTACATCGGGTCGGTGAAGAAGTCGACCAGGCAGTTGCGCGTACGGTCCGCACGCAGCCCGAGGACCAGCGCGGCCGCGTCGTTGTGCAGGACGTAGTTGTAGTACACGTCCATGATGTGCGCCGGGTACGGCATCCAGGCGTCGATCAGCCGCTGCAGCCCCTCGCACATCGTCCGCCGCTTCTCGGGCGCCACCTCGGGCACGGGCGGGTTGAGCCCGGCGAGGAGGTAGAGGTGACGGCGCTCGGTGCCGCTCAGCCGCAGGACCTGGCCCACCGCGTCGAGCACCTGCGGCGACACGGAGATGTCCCGCCCCTGCTCCAGCCACTGGTACCAGGAGGCGCCCACCCCCGCGAGCACCGCGACCTCCTCGCGCCGCAGGCCGGGCGTACGGCGCCGGGCGCCGCCGTCGGGCAGGCCCGCCTCGGCCGGTGAGACCCGGGCCCGCCGGTTCCTCAGAAACTCGCGCAGTTCACTGCGCCGATGGGTCTTCAGCGCGTCCTCGGGCACGTACCGCTCCCCCCGGCCGTCCGTATCTGGTGGTGCCACCACCACCATAAACACCGACTCCCCACGGGTATTCCGGCCGCCGGAAGCTCATGCCATGGCGATCGACACCACCACGACAACTCCCTCCGTCCGAGATCCGCTGGATCCCCCGCGGCTCTCCCCGCGGGACCGGCTCGTCCTCTTCGTGCTGTGCGCGGCCCAGTTCATGGTCGCGCTCGACTTCTCCGTCCTGAACGTGGCGCTGCCGGTGCTGGGCGCCGACCTGGGCATGAGCACCACGGCCCTGCAGTGGGCGGTCACCGCCTTCGCGCTCCCCTCGGGCGGCTTCCTGCTCCTGTTCGGCCGGGTCGGCGACCTCTACGGCCGCCGCAGGCTGTTCCTGGCCGGTCTGGCCCTGTTCGGCGCGGCCTCGCTGCTGGCCACCTTCGCCTGGGACCCGGCGTCCTTCCTCACCGGGCGGGCCCTGCAGGGGCTGGGCGCGGCGGCGATCGTGCCGACGGGCATGTCCCTGCTGACGACGACGTTCCCGGAGGGCCCGGCCCGCGACCGGGCCCTGGGCATCTCCGGCACCCTGCTGTCGCTGGGCTTCACGGTCGGCATGGTGGCCGGCGGCGCCCTCACCGACACGCTCGGCTGGCGTTCCACGATGGGCCTGCTCACCGGGTTCGCCCTGCTCGTGCTGCCGCTGGCGCCCGGGCTGCTGCCGGAGTCCCGCACCCCCGAGCGCCCGCGCCTGGACGTGCCCGGCGCGGTGACGGTCACCGCCGGTCTGCTGTCCCTGATCTACGCCCTGTCGACGGCCGCCGACCACGGCTTCGGCCGTACGGACGTGATCGTGACGCTGGTCGCGGGCGTGCTGCTCCTCGCCGCGTTCGTCGCGGTGGAGTCCCGTAGCCCCGCGCCCCTGGTCTCCCTGCCGATGCTGCGCCGCCGCACGGTGGCCTGGGGCAACCTCGGCGGTCTGGTCACCTTCTCGATGATGTCGACGGTCGTCTTCGTGCTGACGCTGTACCTGCAGGAGACCCTGCGGCTGTCGGCCTTCGAGACGGGCCTGGTGTTCGGCGTGCAGGGCGTGCTGTCGGTGGTGGCGGGCGCGTTCACCCCGAGGTTCGTCGGCCGCTTCGGCGCCCGCCGCACGCTCGTGGCCTCCCTCGCCGGCCAGGGCGCCCTGGTCGCCGCCCTGCTGGGCCTGAACACCCACACCTGGTCGGTCTGGCTCGCCACGGCCGCCGTCTCCCTGGCCAGCATGTGCCACCTCGGCGCGATCATCTCCTACGGCCTGACGGTCACCTCGGGCGTCCCGGACGCGGAGCAGGGCCTGGCCACCGGGCTGGTCACCTCGACCCAGCAGGTCGGCCTCACCGTGGGCATCCCGCTCCTCGGCGTCCTGGCCACCACCGCGGACGACCTGCTCTCCGGCGTCCACACGGTCCTGGCCCTGGACGCGGGGTTCGTGCTGGCGACGGCGGCGCTGGTGGGCCTGGGCCTGCGGAGCCGCCGCGGTCAACTCCCCCCGGCGGAAAGGTGATGCGTCAGGGCCGGTCGAGGCGGAGGCGCTCGGCGCGGGGCAGGCCGGCCACGACCAGGTCGTACGAGTCCTCGATCAGCTCCCGGACCAGGCGGTCCGGGAGGTCGCCGTCGACGGTGACGGTGTTCCAGTGCCGCTTGTTCATGTGGTAGCCGGGAGCGATCAGGCCCGGGTGGTCGGTGCGCAGCCGGACCGCGTCCTCGGGGTCGCACTTGAGGTTGACCTTCAGGGGCCGCTCGTCCGTCCAGCTCAGCGCGAACATCCTGCCGCCGACCTTGAAGACCGAGATCTCCGGGCGGAAGGGGAAGTCCTCCACGGCCGCGTTGAAGGAGAGACAGAAGGCGCGCAACTGCTGGGGGGTCACTCGGACTTGTCCTCGTCGTCGGGCGGATCCGCCGCTGCCACCGGCTCCACCAGCACCGTCACGATCTTGTTCCGGCGTCCGGCCGCCGCCTCGGCGGTCAGGCGCAGCGCACGGCCGTCCGGCAGGTCGACCACGCCGGCCGCGCCGGCGATGGGGACCCGGCCCAGGGCCTTGGCCAGCAGGCCGCCGACGGTCTCCACGTCCTCGTCGTCGTACTCCTCCAGGCCGTACAGCTCGCCCAGGTCGGTGATGTCGAGGCGGGCGGTGACCCGGTAGCGGTCGTCGCCGAGCTCCTCCACCGGCGGGAGTTCGCGGTCGTACTCGTCGGTGATCTCGCCGACGATCTCCTCGAGGATGTCCTCGATGGTGACGATCCCGGCCGTGCCGCCGTACTCGTCGATGACGACGGCGACGTGGTTGCGCTCCTGCTGCATCTCCCGCAGCAGGTCGCCGGCGTTCTTGGTGTCGGGGACGAAGGCCGCGGGCCGCATGGCCGTGGACACCAGGTCGGACTCGGCGTCACGGCTGATGTGCGTCTTGCGGACCAGATCCTTCAGGTACACGATCCCGACGATGTCGTCCTCGCTCTCGCCGGTCACGGGGATGCGTGAGAAGCCGGAGCGCAGGGCGAGGGTCAGGGCCTGGCGGATCGTCTTGTACCGCTCGATGACGATCAGGTCGGTCCTGGGGACCATGACCTCCCGTACGAGGGTGTCGCCCAGCTCGAAGACGGAGTGCACCATGCGGCGCTCCTCGTCCTCGATCAGCGACTCCTTCTCGGCGAGGTCGACCAGCGCCCGCAGCTCCGCCTCGGAGGCGAAGGGGCCGCGGCGGAAGCCCTTGCCGGGGGTCAGCGCGTTGCCGATGAGGATCAGCAGCGACGGGATCGGGCCCATGATCCGGGCGAGCGGGAGCAGCACGTACGCCGCCGCGGTCGCCGTGTTCAGCGGGTGCTGGCGGCCGATGGTGCGCGGGGAGACCCCGACGGCGACGTACGACACGAGGACCATCACGCCGATCGCGGCGAGCAGGGCCGAGGTCGTGCCGTCGATCTCCTGCAGGCAGGCGTAGGTGACCAGCGCGGCGGCCGCCATCTCGCAGGCGACGCGGACCAGCAGGGCCACGTTCAGATAGCGGGTGGGGTCGGCGGCGATCTGCGCGAGCTTGGCGCTGCCGCGCCGTCCGGACCGTACGGCCTCCTCGGCGCGGAAGCTGGAGACGCGCGCGAGGCCCGCCTCCGCGCAGGCGGCGAGCCACGCGACGACGACCAGGGCGATCGCGCCGGAGACGAGGGTGGGGCTCATGAGACGGTCGGGGCCGGGGACGGGCCGGTCAGGCCCTTCTCCGCACGCCAGCCGTCCACGATGGCCGCCTGGAGGCCGAACATCTCGGCCTTCTCGTCGGGCTCCTCGTGGTCGTAGCCCAGCAGGTGCAGCACGCCGTGGACGGTGAGGAGCTGGAGCTCCTCGTCCATGGAGTGCTGGGTGGGCGCCTCGGCGCCCTGCTTGGCGGCGACCTCGGGGCAGAGCACGATGTCGCCGAGGAGGCCCTGCGGGGGCTCGTCGTCGCCCTTCGACGGCGGACGCAGCTCGTCCATCGGGAAGGACATGACGTCCGTCGGCCCCGGCAGGTCCATCCACTGGATGTGCAACTGCTCCATGGCGTCGGCGTCCACGACGATCACCGAGAGCTCGGAGAGCGGGTGGATGCGCATCCGTGCGAGCGCGTAGCGGGCGATGTCGAGGATCGCCTGCTCGTCGACCTCGGTTCCGGACTCGTTGTTGACGTCGATCGACATGGTGCTGCTCTGCTACTTCCCCTTGTGCCCGGTCTGCCTGCCCCGGCCGCCCTTGTGGCCGCCGTTCTCGGTGCCGTGCTTGCTGTCGTACTTCTCGTACGCGTCGACGATACGGCCGACGAGCTTGTGCCGTACGACGTCCTGGGACGACAGACGGGAGAAGTGGACGTCGTCGAGGCCCTCGAGGATGTCCTGGACCTGACGCAGACCCGACTTGGTGCCGTTGGGCAGGTCGACCTGGGTCACGTCACCCGTGATCACGATCTTCGAGTCGAAGCCGAGGCGGGTGAGGAACATCTTCATCTGCTCGGGGCTCGTGTTCTGGGCCTCGTCCAGGATGATGAAGGCGTCGTTGAGCGTGCGGCCGCGCATGTACGCCAGGGGCGCGACCTCTATCGTGCCCGCGGCCATCAGCCTCGGGATGGAGTCGGGGTCGAGCATGTCGTGCAGCGCGTCGTACAGCGGGCGCAGGTAGGGGTCGATCTTCTCGTAGAGGGTGCCGGGCAGGAAGCCGAGGCGCTCGCCCGCCTCCACCGCCGGCCGGGTCAGGATGATCCGGTTGACCTGCTTGGACTGCAGGGCCTGGACCGCCTTCGCCATGGCCAGGTAGGTCTTGCCGGTACCGGCGGGGCCGATGCCGAAGACGATCGTGTGCTTGTCGATCGCGTCGACGTACCGCTTCTGGTTGAGGGTCTTCGGTCGGATGGTGCGGCCGCGCGAGGACAGGATGTTCTGCGTCAGTACCTCGGCCGGGGTCTCCTGGCCGTCACTCGTCCCGTTCTCACTCGCCCGCAGCATGGCGATCGAGCGTTCCACTGCGTCCTCCGTCATCGGCTGCCCGGTGCGGAGCACCAGCATCATCTCGTCGAACAGGCGCTGGATGAGGGCGACTTCCCGTGAGTCGCCGGTCGCGCTGATCTCATTGCCCCGGACGTGGATGTCGGCCGCCGGGAAGGCCGTCTCGATCACGCGCAGAAGGGAGTCTCCGGACCCCAGCACGGTCACCATGGGGTGCTGGGCGGGAACCGTGAACTGTGCTCTCGCCTTGCCCTGCGCGGGCGTCTGAGCTGTGGGTGTCTGAGTCATAGGCCGGCCACGAAGGCCTCTACGTCCTCCCGGATGCGTCTCGCCTGCCACAAGGGCGGCCTGGCGATTTCAAGAGTACGCCAGGGCGGTGACAACGCCGTAGGGGTTTTGTCATGGGCCCGATGGCCGGGACCCGCCCTACGCGGAGCGGCGGAAACCGATCGTCGGGACCGCGCGGCGCAGCGGCCAGGGCGTGGTCTCCTCCCTCGGGATCAGGCCCTCCAGGAACGCGTACCGGCGCAGTGCCTCGGGGTCCTGGCCCTCGACCGACTGCACCCTGCGCCACCAGGCGGCGATCTCGGACCAGCCGGGCGCGGAGAGGGAGCCGCCGAACTCCTGGACCGACAGCGCCGCGGTGAGGCCCGCGAAGGCGAGGCGGTCGGCGAGCGGCCAGCCGGCGAGGGTGCCGGTGACGAAGCCGGCCACGAACACGTCTCCCGCGCCGGTCGGGTCGAGGGCCTCGACCGCGATCGCCGGGACCTCGGCCGACTCGCCGGTGTCCCGGTCCACCGCGTACGCGCCGTCCGCGCCGAGCGTCACGACCGCGAGGGGTACGTGCTCGGTGAGGGCGTGGGCGGCGGCGCGCGGGCAGTCGGCGCGGGTGTAGCGCATGGCCTCCTCGGCGTTCGGCAGGAAGGCCACGCAGTGCTCCAGGTCGGCGAGGCCGGCCAGGTCCCAGGCGCCGGTGTCGTCCCAGCCGACGTCGGCGAAGACACGGGTGCCGCGGCTCGCGGCCTGGGCGATCCAGGGGGCGCGCTTGCCGGGGGTGAGGGAGGCGACGGCGGCGCGGGCCGGCGGCGGGGAGTCCGGGGCGGGCTCCTCCGGGGGCGGCTCGTGCCCGTGGGACACCATCGTCCGCTCGCCCTCGTAGGCCATGGAGACGGTGACGGGCGAGTGCCAGCCGGGGACCGTCCGCGAGGGGGCGAGGTCGATGCCCTCGCCCTGCTCGAGGGCGTCCCAGCAGTACTCGCCGTAGTGGTCGTCGCCGAAGGCGGCGGCCAGGGAGGTCCTCAGGCCCAGACGGGCCAGGGCGGTGGCCATGTTGGCGACACCGCCGGGGCTCGACCCCATCCCGCGCGCCCAGGACTCGGTCCCGCGCACCGGGGCGGAGTCGAGCCCGGTGAAGATGATGTCCAGGAAGACCGTGCCGGTGAGATAGACGTCCCAGGGCGGATCGGCCGGTGTCCGCAGCGCGGACAGCGGGTCCACCTGGGCCTCGCAGTGGTGTGGTCCCTCTCCGGCAAGCGCGTTGGACGCGGTCACGGTGTGCTCCCTGGCGTGGTGCGGATCCAGCCAGTCTGCACCAAGGAACGACCACCCCGCCGCACGTCGCGATGGCCGGGACCACCCCTGAGGGGCCGAACCGTTCAGCGCCGGGCACCCCCACCCCCTCAGGGGCGCCGGGAACTGCGCACCCAGCCCACCACAACCCGCACCGGCCGAACCTGACAGCCCCGGACAACCGCACCACCCCAGGGGCGCGGGGAACTGCGCGACCAGCCCACCACAACCCGCAGCCGACCGCCGCACCCGCCCTCCCCCACCCGGGACCGACCTTGACAGCCCCGGACAACCGCACCACCCCAGGGGCGCGGGGAACTGCGCGACCAGCCCACCACGGCCCGCGGCCGAGCGGTGGTCGCGGCTACGTGGCCATGCGGGGCGCCGTGCCCGGTGTGGGGGCCGGGGACGGGGCAGGGCCAGGGGCCGGGGCCGGGCGGAGGCGGACGCGGTCGTTGCGGCCACCGCCGCGGACGAGCAGCACACTGACCGCGGCCAGGAAGCCGACGACCGTCAGGCCCACCAGCCCTGCCTTGGTCGAGCCCGTGGTGTCCTCGATGATCCCGAAGGCGGTGGGCGCCACGAATCCGCCCAGGTTGCCGATGGAGTTGATCAGGGCGATCCCGGGGGCGGCGGCGCGGGCGTCGAGGTAGCTCTGCGGGATGGTCCAGAAGACGGGCGAGGCCGGTTTGAAGCCCATCGCGGCCAGGCAGAGGGCCCCCAGGCCGGCCCACGGCGACACGAACACGCTGGTTACCAGCGGGGGACGGACGGGGTGACCCAGTCGGGGTCGGCGACGCGCATGGCGGCCGCGTCGTCGCGGTCCTTGAGCGTGCCGTCGTCGTCGAGCCAGCGGCGGTGCAGGAACGCCAGCTTGTCGTGGTCGAGTGCGACGCCGAGGCCGGGCGCGTCGGAGACGGCGACCCGGCCGTCCTCGAAGGTCAGGCGCTCGGTGAGGACGTCCTCCGACTGCCAGGGGTAGTGGGAGTCGCAGGCGTGGTGGAGGTTGGGGACGGTCGACGCGACGTGCGTCATCGCGGCGAGCGAGATGCCCAGGTGGGTGTTGGAGTGCATGGACACCCCGACGCCGAACGTGCGGCAGATCGCGGCGAGTTGCTGGGTGTTGCGCAGCCCGCCCCAGTAGTGGTGGTCGGAGAGGACGACCTGGACGGCGTCCCGGGTGAACGCCTCCTTGATCTCGGCGAAGGTCGTGACGCACATGTTGGTGGCCAGCGGCACGCCGGTCTTCGCCGCGACCTCGGCCATGGCCGGGGTGCCGAGCGCGGGGTCCTCCAGGTACTCGAGGACGTCCCCGATTTCCCGCGCCACCCGCAGCGAGGTCTCCACGCTCCAGGCGCCGTTGGGGTCCAGCCTCAGCGGGTGCCCGGGGAAGGCCCGCGCCAGCGCGCGTACGGCGGCGATCTCCTCGTCGGGCGGGAACACCCCGCCCTTGAGCTTGAAGGAGGTGAACCCGTAGCGCTCCTTGAACCTGCGGGCCTGCTCGACGACCCCGGCCGGGTCGACGGCGGCGCCCCAGTCGTCCTTCTCGCAGGTCACGCCCTCGGGATGGTCGGCCCACTTGTAGAACAGGTAGGCGCTGTACTCGACCGCGTCCCGCACCTTGCCGCCGAGCAGGGCGTGCACGGGCAGGCCGAGCGCCTTGCCGAGGGCGTCGAGGCAGGCGACCTCGAAGGCGGAGACGACGGACAGCCGCAGCTTGTCGGCGGTCTGCACCCCGCGCAGCCCGCCCACGTCGACCTGCCCGGAGACCCGGGAGCCGTCGACGGCCACCTCGTCGGCGACGGTGAACAGCCCGTTCAGATCACTGACCTGCCGTCCGATCAGCTTCTGGGCGAACGGCCGGGCCAGCTCCAGGTACTTGGTGTCGCCGTACGTCTCGCCGACACCGGTGACCCCGGCCGCCGTCACGACCTCCACGATCAGCCGGGGCGTGTACGGCTGGTGCACGCCCTGCGTGTTGAGCAGGGGCGGGTCGGCGACCAGGATCGGCGTCAGCCGTACGTCGGTGATGGCGAGGTTCACAGGGCGGCTCCCACGAGGTCGAGTCCGGTGGTCAGGAGGGTCTTGAGGTCGGCGAGGTCGGCGGCCGAGGGGTCGGTGAGCGGGGCGCGGACGCCTCCGACCGGCCGGCCGCGCAGCCGGGCCGCCGCCTTCACCAGGGACACGGCGTATCCCGGCACCCGGTCGCGCAGTTCGACGAGCGGGACGTAGAAGTCGCGCAGGAGCTTGTCGACGGTGCCCTCGTCGCCGCCCTTCAGCGCGGTGAAGAAGGCGTTCGCGATCTCGGGGGCGAAGGCGTGGACGGCCGAGGAGTAGGCGGGGACGCCGACGGCGGCGTAGGCGCGGGCCTGGATCTCGGCGGTGGAGGCGCCGTTGAAGAAGAGGAAGCCCTCGGGCGCGGCGAGGGTGAGGCGCTGGAGGCGGTCGAGGTCGCTGTGGCCGTCCTTGAGGCCGATCACGGTCGGGAGGGCGGCGATGCGCTTGAGCGAGGTGGCCGTGAAGGCGACCTGGCCGCGCTGGTAGGCGATGAGCGGGAGCCGGGTGCGGGCGGCGATCTGCTCCAGTTGGGCGACGAGGCCGTGCTGCGGGGCGGCGACGAGGTAGTGCGGCAGGACGAGGAGGGCGTCGGCGCCGGCGTCCTCGGCGATCCGGGCGAAGCGGACGGCCTGCGCCCAGCCGTAGCCGATACCGGCGACGACGGGCACGCTCCCGGCCGCCTCCGCCACGGCGATCGAGACGACCTGGCGGTACTCGTCCTCGTCGAGGGAGAAGAACTCGCCGGTGCCGCAGGCCGGGAAGACGGCGCCGGGGGCGGTGGCGAGCTGGGCGGCGAGGTGGGCGCGGAAGCCGTCGGGGTCGAGCAAGCCGTCCGCGCGGAAGCTCGTGAGCGGGAACGACAGCACGCCCGCTGCCATGCCCTCCCGCAGTCGCCGGGCCGTGTCCGTGTCGAGGCTCACCCTCGTCATCTCCCTATGTAGACGTCATCCACGTATGAAGATGGAGGTTAGATATGCGAACCGCGCCCGTCAATGGGCCGCGCGGCGCGGATTACGATCGGCGCATGTCGGAGTCAGGGGTGGCGTCGGGGTCGGAGGCGGCGGGCGCGGGCGGCGTCCGCGAGGTGAAGTCGGCCGCGCGCACGGTCGAGCTGCTGGAACTGCTCGCCGCCCGCGGGGACCGCCCGGCGCGGCTGCAGGAGCTGGCGGACGAGCTGGGCGTGCCGCGCAGCTCGATGTACGCGCTGCTGCAGACCCTGATCGGCCGCGGCTGGGTGCGCACGGACGTCACCGGCTCGCTCTACGGCATCGGCATCCACGCCCTGCTGACCGGCACCGGCTATCTCGACTCCGACCCGCGCGTCCGCCTGGTCCGCCCGTATCTCGACGAGGCGTCCGAGGCGCTGGGCGAGACGATCCACCTGGGGCGGCTCGACGGGCGGGACGTGGCGTATCTGGCGACGCGGGAGTCGCACGAATACCTGCGCACGATCAGCCGCGTGGGCCGCAGGCTGCCCGCGCACGTCGGCGCGCTCGGCAAGGCCCTGCTGGCCGAACGCCCGGACGACGAGCTGCCCGAGGGGCCGTACGAGGCACTGACCCCGAGGTCGCACACGAGCCGGGAGGCGCTGCGGGCGGATCTGGCGCAGGTGCGGGCCCGTGGCCACTCGGTGGACCGGGAGGAGGGCGTCACCGGCATCGTCGGCTTCGGCTTCGCCCTGCGCTACGACCACCCCGCACAGGACGCGATCAGCTGCTCGGTGCCGGTGGCCCGGCTGTCGGCGGAGCACGAGGAGCGGATCGTGGCGGTGATGCGGGAGATCCGGGCGAAGATCGAGGCGACGGCACCGGGGGCCGGCGGGGCCGGCGGGGCCGTGAACTGGCGTTAGAGGCGCCTCGTTTACCCGGGGTTCCCCACCGTAAACAACATGTGACTCAGATCACCACCCCCGAGCTTTTTCGCGATCTACCCGCTTGATACAAATTGCCCGCGCGTTCCTGTCCGTCGACGGCCTGCGCCTCCCCTTTTTGAGCCGCTTCTTTTCGCATGCCCTGGAACGCCCGTGTCTGCCCCCCGCACCCTCCCCTGGCCGCTTCTCGCCCTCTTCACGGCCGGGTATCTCGCCCCCTATCTGCTGCCGACCGTCGTCGGCCGGCTGGACTCGGGGCTCCCCCTGACCGCCACCGAGGCAGGCGCCGTCGGCAGCGCGCTGCTGCTGAGCTCGTCCTCGGCCGGCTTCCTGCTGGCCTCCCGGGTGGAGCGGATCGGCGCGCGGACCCTCGCCCGGGCGGGGCTCGTCCTGATGGTGCTCGGGTACGGCGGGGCCGCCCTCGCCGACGCCGTGCCGCTCGTGGTCGCGGGCGCCGTCCTCGGTGGCTTCGGCTCCGGTACGGCCACGGCGGTCGCCGCGACCCGGATCGCCGCCGAACCCGACCCGCACCGCGCCTCCACGCTGGGCCTGCTCGGGGTGTCCGCGCTCGCCGGGGCCGTCTATCTGACGGTGCCGCACCTCGGTGCGGGCCACGGCCGGCCACTGGCCGCCATAGCGCTGACCGCCCTCGCCGTATGGCCGCTGACGAAGCGTCTGCCCGGCCGTACGGCCACGGCCCCCGCGGCGGCCGGGCGCGTCGAGCGCGTGCCGCTGCCGAACCTGCGCGCCGGGCTCGTGCTGGCCGCCGCCATGCCCTGCTGGTCCCTGGTGCAGAACTCCCTGTGGGGAGTGAGCGGACGGATCGGGCTGACGCAGGCGCACCTCAGCGAGGCCGCCGTCGGCGCGGTGTTCGCGGTGGCGCTGGGCGCCGGGCTCATGGGTGTGCTGGTCGCCGGGACGCTCGGGGCACGGCTGGGACGGGCGGTGCCGATCGGCGCGGGGACCGTGCTGATCGCGGTGTGCGTGGCGGGCAACGCCTCGGCGACCGGGCCCGTGGGCTTCGCGACCGGCCAGATCGTCTGGAACGTGCTCTACCCGGTCGTCCTGTCGTACCTGATCGGGCTCGCCGCGTCCCTCGACCCGCGCGGCCGCTGGGCGGTGCTCGTCGGGTCGGCGGGCTCGCTGGGCACGGCGGCCGGCCCGCTGACCGGGAGCGTGCTGTCGGCACAGGCCGGGTTCCCCGTGATGGGTCTGGTGCTGGGGGCGGCGCTGCTCGTCGTGGCCGTGCCGATGACCGGGGTCGCGCTGCACGCGAGCGGGCGGCTGGTGCGGACGGGAGCCGTACGGCAGCCGTCCGTCGAGCTGATCGAGGTGGACGTGGCGGCCGCGCCCGCACAGGGCGCCTACGACACGGCCGGCCCCCGGCAGGCGGGCGCCTCACCGGGGTCCGGGAACTGAGCTACTCGGCTGCGGCCCTCGCCCGCCGGCGCGTGTACCAGCCCGCCGCGGTCAGCAGCAGCGCCAGGCCCGCCGCCGTGCCGACCGTCGCCCCGGTGGAGGCGAGGCTGCCGCCGGAGGTGGACGTGGAGCCGGTGGTCGTCGTACCGGTCGTACCGCCCGAGGTGGAGCCGGACGTCGTACCGCCGGTGGAACCGCCCGTCGTGCCCCCGTCGCCACCGCCGGTGTCACCGTCGTCGTCCGTGCCCACCGGGTCCTGGCCGACAAAGCCGACCGGGACCTTCACGTCCTGGGAGCGGTCGCCGGAGAGGGTGTGGTCGGCGCGGGTGGCCAGGACGCAGGTCGTCTCGAAGCAGTCGGTGAACTCGTCCTCGGCGTCCACGGTCAGCTCGATCTCGAAGGTGCCGCCCGCGCCGTACGGGATCGCCAGCTCCTCGCCGTAGTCCGGCGGGTTGGAGGAGATCCACGCCGAGCTGTGCGAGCCGCCGGTCATGTCGACGCCGCCGATGCACGGGGTGGGCAGTTCGCCGTCGCCGTTGTCGACGCAGAGGGCGACGTAGATGCCCTTGTCCATGTCGTAGCCGGAGCCGGTGATCTTCAGGGTCTGGTCCTCGGTGGCCAGGTCGTTGACCGGGGTGACGGTGAGCTTCTGACCCTCCGCGCCGGTGACGGTCTTCGTACCGGAGGGGGCCGCCGGGGTCCCGCCGCCGCCCGTACCGCCGCCCGGCTCCTTCACCGTCAGCGTGATCGGGGTCGTACGGGTCGTGCCGACGGAGTTCTTGAACTCGGCGCGGTACTCGTATCCGTCCTGGGCCGCCTTCGCGGTGAAGGAGTACGCGTTCGTCGTCGCGCCCTCGATCCTCGACCAGGTCTGGCCGCCGTCGGGGCTGACGCTCCAGCTCACCGTGGGCGCGGGGGTGCCCTCGGCGGAGGCGACGAAGGAGACCTCGTCGCCGGCGGTGACGGTCTGGTCGGTCGGGGACTGGACGACCTTCGGGGATATCCGGCGGTCCAGCTTGACGACCTTGCTCTCCGCCTGCTTGGTGACGTAGACGGAGGCGGCACCCGGGGTGACGGCCACGCCCGCGTAGGCGCCCGCCCGGCTGCCGGCCAGCGCGAGCGGCTCGGCGGCCTGCTGGAAGGTCGCGGTGTCGTAGACCTCCAGGGCGCCGACGTTGTCCGCGCCGTTGTCCTCGGCGGTGCCGAAGTCCTCGCGCAGCACGAAGGCCTCGCCGGTGGTGGGGTCGAAGGCGGCCGCGGTGGGCCGGTCGCCGCCGGTCAGGGTGGCGATCTTGGTGCCGGCCCTGTCGAAGACGAGGACGGAGGTGCCGTTGCCCACCCACACATTGCCCGTGGCCGGGTCGGGCTCGACGAAGTAGACCATCTCGGCGGCGATGTCTGCGGTCGCGGTGACCTTGAAGGTGTCGAGGTCGATCCGGCGCAGCTTGCCGTTCGTCCGGTCGCTTGACCAGGCCGCCTTGTGGGCGAGGTCCACGCCCAGCGCGTCGCCGCCGTCGAGGGTGAGGGTGCGGCCGTCCACGACCGCGCCGGTGGCGGTGTCGATCTCGGAGACCACCGCGCCCTGGGCGACGAGCGTGGTGCCGGACCTCGTGCCGGGGCCGACGCCGGTGATCTCGCCACCGGTCAGCCAGACGCCGCGCGCGACGCTGTCGCCGTCCTTGGCGGTGCCGATGCCGCGCAGCGGGTAGTTGAAGACGACGCCGTCGCCGGAGAGCGGGGCGGCGATCCTGCGGACCACCCGGTTGGCCAGGGCGCCGGTGGAGCCGGGGGCCTGCTGGACGTGGCCGAGGAGTTTCCCGTCGGCGGCGTCGAGGGCGTACAGGCCCTGTTCGCTGACGCCCGCGGTGTCGGTGATGTCCTCCGAACCGACGTACAGCTTCCCGGAGTCGGGGTGCAGCAGCAGGTCCAGCGGGCGGCCGGCGGTGGTGAACTCGGCGGCCTTCGTGTAGCTGACGGTCCCGGCCGGTACGTCCACGCCGTCGCCGCCGTCGTCTTCGGGGTCCTGGCCCTGGAAGGTGACGGGGATGCGGACGTCCTGGGACCGGTCGCCGGTGCCGTTGTGGTCGACGCGGGTGATGACCGAGCAGGAGACCTGGGTGCAGTCGAGGCCGCTGTCCTTGGCGGTGACCGCCAGTTCGACGTCGAAGGTGCCGCCCTCGCCCCACTCGACGGCGACCCCGGCGGGCGCCTCCGTGGAGCCCTTCGGGACGATCCACCGGGACGCGCCGCTGCCGCCGGTCTGGTCGGCGCCGCCGAGGCAGGGGGTGGGGATGCGGTTGTCGCCGTTGTCCTTGCAGAGGGCGACGTACACGCCCTTGGTCTCGTCGTAGCCGGAGCCGGTGACGCGGAGGGTCTCGCCGGCCGGGTCGAGGTTCGCGGAGGCGGAGACGGTGAGTTCCTGGCCGTCCTTGCCGAAGGCGGTGCGGGGGGTGTCGGCGGCTTGCGCCACCGGGCCGGCGACGACCGTGCCGACGGCCACGGAGGCGGCCACGAGGGCGGCGGCGCCGAGCAGCGCCGCCGGGCGTCCGAACCGCGGACGAGGCCGCGTGGAGGGCTGCATGGAGGGCTGCATGGAGGGCTGCATGGAAGGCGCCACCGCCGTTCTCACTGGAAGGTGATCGGGACGTGGACGTCGTACTTGCGGTCGTTGGTGTCGAAGTGGTCGGCACGGGTGACGACCGCGCACGTCACGTCCTCACCGCAGACGCTGCCGTCGTCGAGGGTGGCCTTGACGTAGATGCTCACGCTGAAGGTGCCGCCGGTGCCGAACTTGGAGCTGTTGGCGAACAGTCCACCGAAGGTGTTGTTGATCCAGTGCGAGGCGCCGGTGGAGCCGGTCTCGTCCTGGCCGCCGAGGCAGGGGCTGGGCTTGTTCACACCCGCGGCGCCGTCGACGACACACAGGCCGACGTAGATGCCCTGGCTGGTGTTGTAGCCGGAGCCGCTGACAGTGATGACCTGGCCGGAGGCGGCGGCGGTGTCCGGCGCGGTGAGGGACAGGTTGTAGGTGGTGCTTCCGTCGACGATCGTGCGGGCCGAGGTGGCGGCGGAGGCGGAGGTGGCGAGGCCCAGGGTCAGGGCACCGGCGGCGGCGACGGCGAGTGCGGCGCGGGCGGCGGGGATTCTCACGGGTGTTCCTCTCTGAAGGGAGTTCCCGAAGGGAGATGAATTTAGGTAAGCCTTACCTAACTATGATCTTGGATGCTTGTCAATGGACGGTAAAGCCGAGAGCGACAACCGGCTGTTCAGCGCCCACCTGGGTCAGCTCGACACCGTGCTCGCCCACAACTGCCGTGTCGTACACGGGAAACGACCGGGAGATACGACCCTCCGCGTCGACCGTGTCCTGGTAGCGGGTGTCGCCGTCGATCGCGACGAGCACGACGGCACCGGGGGGCAGCCCTGTCGCGGTGACGGTCTGCCCGGTGCCGCGGGTAACGACGGAGCGCCCCACAGCGGCCGCGGGCCCGGTCTTGTGCTCCACGGGAGCCGCCCGAGTCGGGGACGGCTCCGGGGACTCCGCGACCGGCTCCGGGACCTCGACACCGAACTCGCCCAGCCCGTCGCCCTCCTGGAACGCGATCCCGCTCCAGGAGGACAACAACTGCGCGCCCTCCGCGGTGAGGGACGCCCGTACGCCTGCCACATCGGCCAGCGCCAGCTCTCGGGCCCGGCCGTCGACGACCGTCCGCGCGTACAGCTCGCCCTCGTCGCCGACGAGCCGCAGCCGGAGTCCGGCGAGCACGAGGGGCTGTTCGGCAGGTCCGTCGAAGCGAGCCGCGCCGCCCAACTCCAGCGCGTCCGCGCCACCGTCGAGGACCGGGAACGAGACACCGCCGTCGGCGGCCCGCACGGCGGGTGCGGTGACGTCGAGCGAGACACCGGGAACGCTCAGGGTCCACTCCACGCGCCCCTCGTCGGCCACCGCGACCGGGGCACCCAGCACGAACAGGGCGCCGGCCACCAGGGCGACGGCGCCGGTTCTCTTCGCCATATTCAGTTCTCCCAAGGGAATGTGAGGATGTGTCAGACCCTGCGCCGACGAGCCCAGAGCCAGGCGCCCGCACCCACCGCCACCAACCCGGCGGCGGCCAGACCGGCCGGGAGCGCGAGGTCGGAGCCGGTACTGGCCATGGAGCCGTCGGCCTTGGCGGTCGCGCCATCGCCGGCCTTGGTCGTGGCACTCGCACTCATGCTCGGCGTCGAGGACGCCCCCGTGGACGCGGCCGAGCCGAACGTCACCGGGATCCGTACCGTCTGGCTCTGGTCACCGCCCCGGGTGTGGTCGTTGCGCGTGATGACGGCGCAGGTCACCCCGGCCGCGGTGCAGTCGGTGTTGGCGTCCTTGGCGCGCACCTTGATGCGCACGCCGAAGGTGCCCTGGTGCGCGCTGCCGCCGTACGGCTTCGCGAGGCCCTCGCCGTAGGAGGGCGGGTTGGAGGAGATCCACGCCGACGCGCCCGACTCGCCGGACATGTCGACGCCGCCGACGCAGGGCGTGGGTGTCTTCCCGGCGCCGTTGTCGACGCAGAAGGCGACGTAGATGCCCTTCTCTGTGTTGTAGCCGGAGCCGGTCACGGTGACCGTCTCGCCCGCCGGGTCGAGGCCGGACGACTTGGACACGGTGAGTTTCTGACCCTCCGGGCCGGTCGCCGTCCCGCCCGCCGCGACGGCCGCCGAGGCCGCCGGGAAGAGCAGGGCGGACGCCGAGGCCACCGTGAGAAAAACGCCAACTCCGTGGCCACGCAAGCCACTTGCCCATGCCATGGAAGACCCCCACCACACGAAACTAAGGGAAGGCTAACCTAAACTAATCCGCATCTGTGTGCCAGCCGAGTGGAAAGGAAAACGCCATGCGCGTGACGGGGAGACACCGGCCGGGAAGAGCTCTCGCGACCCTCGGACTGGCCCTGGCGCTCCTGACGGGGGCCTGCGGCGGGAGCGGCGTCAGCACGGCGGGGGCGGACCCGGCGCCCTCGGACGCGAGTGCCCGGGCGGCCGCCGCCCACAAGCGACTCGCGACGAACTCCCTCGTCCCGCTGGCGGGCGAGGCGCCCACCCCGAAGCTGCCGGTCACCGTCGACTCCTCGGACGGCCGGCAGGTCACGGTGCGGGACGCCGCGCGCATCCTGCCGCTCAACGGGGGCGTCGCGGAGATCGTGTTCACGCTCGGGCTCGGCGACCGGGTCGTCGGCCGGGACATCACGGCCACTTTCGAGGAGGCGAAGAAGCTCCCCCAGGTCACCAAGGCGCACGACGTGAGCGCGGAGAGCGTGCTGTCGCTGCGGCCCACGGTGGTGCTGGCCGACACCGACACCGGCCCGAAGGAGGCGATCGACCAGATCAGGGACGCCGGGATCCCCGTCGTCGTACTCGACCCGGCGACGAAACTGGCGGACGTCACCACCCGCACCACCCGCATCGCCGAGGCCCTCGGCGTGCCGGCCGCGGGCAAGGCACTCAACCGCCGCATGGACGGCGAACTCGCCGCCGCCCGCGCCGCCGTCCCCGAGGGCAGCAGGCCGAAGGTCGCGTTCCTCTACATGCGCGGCAGCGCGGCCGTGTACCTGATCGGCGGCAAGGGCTCTGGCGCCGACTCACTGCTGGAGGCGGCGGGCGCACAGGACGCGGGCACGGCGGCGGGCCTGGACAAGCCGTTCACGCCGATCACCACCGAGGCCCTCGCCCAGGCCCAGCCGGACGTCATCCTGATGATGACCAAGGGCCTGGACTCGGTCGGCGGCCTCGACGGCCTCCTCCAGATCCCCGGCATCGCCCAGACCCCCGCGGGCATGAACCGCAGGGTCGTCGACATGGAGGACGGCGTCCTGCTGAGCTTCGGCCCGCGCACCCCGCTCGTCATCGACATCCTGGTGGACCGCATCCACCAGGCGGACTAGAAGCGGTAGTCGTCCACTTCGGCGAGATACCGCGCCCGCCGCTCCTCGTCGTCCTCCAGGAAGGAGGCGACGAAGGAGTTGCGGGCCAGCTCGCGCAGCCGGTCCTCGGACAGGCCCAGGGTCTGCCGTACGGCGTCGAAGTTGTCGCCCGCGTAGCCGCCGAAGTAGGCCGGGTCGTCGGAGTTGACCGTGCAGACCAGCCCCGCGTCGAGCATCGCGGGCAGCGGGTGGTCGGCGAGGGTGTCGACGGTGCGCAGCCGGACGTTGGACAGCGGGCACAGGGTGAGCGGGATCCGCTCGCGCACCAGCCGCTCCACCAGGGCCGGGTCCTCCATGCACCGCAGCCCGTGGTCGACGCGCTCGACGCCGAGGACGTCGAGGGCCTCGGTGATGTACTCCGGCGGCCCTTCCTCCCCCGCGTGCGCCACCCGCCGCAGCCCCAGCGCGGCGGCGGCCTCGTACACCTCGCGGAACTTCACCGGCGGGTGCCCGACCTCGGCCGAGTCCAGCCCGATGCCGATGATCCGGTCGAGGTGGGGCCGCGCCGCCTCCAGCGTCTCGAGGGCCGACTCGGCGGATTCGTCGCGCAGGAAGCACAGGATCAGCCGGGTCGAGATCCCGTGGTTCGCCTCGCTGTTCCCCAGCGCCCGCCACAGCCCGTCCACGACCGTGCCCATGCCGACGCCCCGGGAGAGGTGGGCCTGCGGGTCGAAGAAGATCTCCGCGTGCCGCACGCCCTGCGCGGCGGCGCGGGCGAGGTAGGCGTTGGCGAGGTCCTCGAAGTCCCGCTCGGTGCGCAGGACGGCCATGAGCTCGTAGTACAGGTTCAGGAAGGACTGCAGGTCCTCGAACTGGTACGCCTTGCGCAGCTCGTCGGTGTCGGCGTACGGCAGCGCGACCCCGTTGCGGGCGGCCAGCTCGAAGGCCAGCTCCGGCTCCAGGGTGCCTTCGATGTGCAGGTGCAGTTCAGCTTTCGGGAGGGGCATCGAAGAATCGTACGCCCGGTTTACCGCCGTTTCGGCAGCGGCACTCGCAGCAGGTCCTGCGCCACCGTCAGCTCGCCGTCGAAGCCGGCCGCCCGAGCCTACCGCTCGAACTCGTCCGGTTCTGTGTACCGCTGACTGAAGTGGGTGAGGACGAGATGCCGTACACCTGCCTCCCGGGCGGCACGCGCGGCCTGACCGGCAGTCAGGTGGCCGTGCTCGACCGCGAGTTGCTCGTCCTCGTCGAGGAAGGTCGACTCGATGACGAGCATGTCGGCGCCCTCCGCCAGCGCGTGCACGCCGTCGCAGAGCCGGGTGTCCATGACGAACGCGAACCGCTGCCCGCGCCGGATCTCGCTGACGTCGTCGAGCGACACCCCGTTCACCACGCCCTCCCGCTGGAGGCGGCCGACGTCCGGGCCCTTGATGCCGTGCGCGGCGAGCCGCTCGGGGAGCATACGGCGGCCGTCGGGTTCGATCAGCCGGTAGCCGTAGGACTCGACGGGGTGCGAGAGCTTGTGGGCCTCCAGCAGGTAGGAGGGCCGGGCGTCGAGGACTCCGTCCGCGCTCACCGGTACCTGCGTCAGGGGGACCGTCTCGCGGTAGGCGGTGGCGTACCGGAGACGGTCGAAGAAGCGTTCGCCGGAGAGCGGGTAGTGGACGGTGATCTCGTGCGGGACCTGGTCCAGGTTGATGCGCTGGATGACCCCGGCGAGGCCGAGCGAGTGGTCCCCGTGGAAGTGCGTGACGCAGATCCGGTCGATGTCGTGCGCGGCGACCCCGGCCCGCAGCATCTGACGCTGGGTGCCCTCGCCGGGATCGAAGAGGATGCCCTCGCCGTCCCAGCGGAGCAGGTAGCCGTTGTGGTTGCGGTGCCGCGTGGGGACCTGGCTGGCGGTGCCGAGGACGACGAGTTCACGTACGGACATGGCGGGTCACCCGGGGGGCCACTGCAGGCCGCGCCCGCCGAGGACGTGCGCGTGGGCGTGCCAGACGGTCTGGCCGGCGCCGCTGCCGGTGTTGAAGACGATGCGGTAGCTCTCCAGCTTGTCCTCGTCGGCGACGGCCTGCGCCTCGCGCAGCACGTCGGCGGCGAGCTGCGGGGCCTCGGCGGCCAGCACGGCGGCGTTCTCGTAGTGCGCCTTCGGGATCACCAGGACGTGCGTGGGTGCCTGCGGGTTGATGTCCCGGAAGGCGACGGTCGTCTCCGTCTCCCGGACGATCGTCGCCGGGATGTGCCCTTCGACGATCTTGCAGAACAGGCAGTCGTCCTGCGGTTCCCCGGCCATGGGGTCTCCTTTGCGGCGGGTGATCTCTTACGGGGCATCGTAGCGAGCGGTGGTTGGAGGAGGGCGGTCACGGCAGCGCAGGGGGCGTTTTGGCCGGCGTCGACTCCAGCGCGGCCAACGCCAGTCGCACCGCCTCGTCCAGTTGTACGTCCCTCCCCGCCGCGTAGTCCTGCGGAGCGCACACCACCTCGACGTCGGGGTCGACGCCGTGGTTCTCCACGCCCCAGCCGTAACCCTCCAGCCAGATCGCGTACTTGGGCTGGGTGACGAGGGTGCCGTCGACCAGGTGGTAGCGGCTGTCGATGCCGATCGTGCCGCCCCAGGTGCGGGCGCCGACCACCGGCCCGATCCCGAGCGCCTTGATCGCCGCGTTCACGATGTCCCCGTCGGACCCGGAGAACTCGTTGGCGACGGCGACCACGGGCCCCCGGGGCGCGTCCTCCGGATAGCTGGACGGCCGCATCCCGCGCGGCACGTCCCAGCCGACGATCCGCCGCGCCAGCTTCTCCACCACCAGCTGCGAGGTGTGCCCGCCCCGGTTCTCCCGGACGTCCACCACGAGCCCCTCCCGGGCCACCTCGACCCGCAGGTCACGGTGGATCTGCGCCCAGCCGGGCGCCTGCATGTCGGGCACGTGCAGATACCCGAGCCGGCCTCCCGAGGCCTCGTGCACATACGCCCGCCGGTCCGCGACCCACGCGTGGTAGCGCAGCGCCTCCTCGTCGGCGACCGGGACCACGGCCGCGTGCCGTGGCTCGCCTCCGCCGGCGGGCGAGATCGTCAGCTCGACCACCTTGCCCGCCGTACCGACGAGCAGGGGGCCGGGGCCCGTCACCGGGTCCACCGGGTGCCCGGACACGGCGAGGATCGCGTCGCCGGCCCGCACCGCGACGCCGGGCGCGGCGAGCGGCGAGCGGGCGTCGGGGTCGGAGGTCTCCGAGGGCAGCACCCGGTCGATGCGCCAGGTGCCGTCCTCGTGGCGGGAGATGTCGGCGCCGAGCAGGCCCTGGCGGGCGCCCCGGCCGTAACCGCCGGGCGGGGAGACGTACGCGTGCGAGGTGCCCAGCTCGCCGTGCACCTCCCACAGCACGTCGACCAGGTCGTCGCGGGTGGCGACCCGGTCCAGCAGGGGCCGGTAGCGGTCCAGGACCCCGTCCCAGTCGACCCCGCCCAGGTCCTCCCGCCAGAAGTTGTCCCGCATGATGCGGCCGGTCTCGTCGAACATCTGCCGCCACTCGGCGGCCGGGTCCACGGTCTGCCGGATCCGGCCGAGGTCGACGGTGATGTTGGTGTCGCTGTCCTCGTCGCCGGAGGCGCGCCGGTCGCTGGGCACGACCTTGAGCTTGCCGTCGGTCCACAGCAGCAGCCGCTTGCCGTCGCCGCTGACCTCGAAGCCGTCGGCGTCGCCGGCGAGGTGTTCGAAGCGCTGCTGGACGAGGTCGTAGCGCTCCAGCTCGGTGTGGGGATCGGGGTCGTCGGGGTTGGCGCGGGAGGCGCCGAGGACACCGCGCACGGGGTGCCGCAGCCACAGCACGCCGTCCTTGGCGGCGGCGAGCCCGGAGTAGCGGCCGGCCTCGACCGGGAACGGCACGATCCGGTCGGCGAGGCCTTCGAGGTCGATCCGGGTGGCCGGGGTGCCCTCGCTGTCCGGTGTCTCCTCCTTGTCGGGCGCGTCGAAGGGCCGGCCGTGCCGCTGCGGGCCGAACGGGGAGGGGGTCGTCGCCGCCAGGGTGATCAGGTGCGGGCGGGCGCCGGCCGGGAAGGAGAGGTCGAAGACGTGCTCGTCGTAGACCGGGTCGAAGGCGCGCGTGGACAGGAACGCCAGGTGCTTGCCGTCGAGGGTGAAGGCGGGCGCGTAGTCGCGAAAGCGCAGCGGGGTCGCCTCGGTGACCGACAGATCGGTGACGTTGGCGAGCTTGAGCTGGGCGAGCGGGCGCGGGCCGGGGTGCGACCAGGCGAGCCACGCCGAGTCGGGTGAAAAAACCAGGTCGGAGACGTCTCCGTCGGCGCTGCGGTCGAGCTCGCGGACCTCGCCGCTCTCCCGCTCGACGAGCAGCAGCCGCCCGTCGTGCGCGGCGACGGCGGCCCGGCTGCCGTCGGGTGCCATGGCGAGCTCCAGGACCCGCCCGAGGCGTCCGGCCGCGAGCCGGCGCGGGGTGGCGCCGGCGACCTGTCCGGTGGCCGGGGCGAACTCCAGGGCGTCCGCGCCCTCGGCGTCGGTCACCCAGACCACCCACTCCTCGCCCTCCGTGCGGAAGGTGCGCGGCAGTCGCGCCCGCACCCCCGGCACGGCGGCGAGCGCCCGCGCGGGCCCGGAGCGGTGGGTCACCCAGTGCACGGCTCCGCGGATCTCCACGGCGCTGCCGCGCGCGGTGTGGTCGGGCGCGGCCCCGCCCAGCCAGCGGGCGGGAGTGACCGGGTACGGACGGCGGTCGGTGCGCTGACCGCCGAGCCGGATGGCGAGGCGACGCGGCTCGGCGCCGTCGAGATCGTCGAGCAGCCACAGCTCGCCCGCCGACATGTACACGATCCGGGTGCCGTCACCGGTGGCGTGCCGGGCGTAGAAGCCTTCGAGCGGGGTGTGCCGCCGCAGGTCGGATCCGTCGGCGAGCGACGAGTACAGCGCGCCGGTGCCCTCGTGGTCGGAGAGGAACGCGATCCGGTCCCCCGCCCACACCGGGTACTCGATGTTCCCGTCCAGCTCCTCGTGCAGCCGGACGAACTCCCCGCTGCCGTCCCGGTCGATCCACAACTTGCCCGCCGTACCGCCCCGGTAGCGCTTCCAGTGGGCGGCCTCGCGGCCCATCGGCGCGGACAGCAGCACGGTGTGCGGGCCATGGGCGACGGCGCCGACCGGGCCGTACGGCAGGGTGGTTGCCGGTCCGCCGTCGACCGGGACGGCACGGGCCCAGCTGCGGCGCAGGGTCGCCTGGTCGTGGGTGCTGACGACGAGGATGTCGCCGTCGGGGGTCCAGCCGCGCACCCGGGTCTGCCAACTCCCCCAGTGCGTCAGGCGGGTGGCCGGGCCGCCGTCGACGGGGGCGATGTGCACCTCGGGGGCGCCGTCGCGGGTGGAGGCCCAGGCGACGGTGGTGCCGTCGGGCGAGATGCGGGGTGAGGAGACCGGCACGTTGTCGGCGCTGACCCGCCAGGCGCGCCCACCGTCGAGGGGCGCGAGCCAGACGTCGTCCTCGGCGGCGAAGGCCACCAACTCGCCGTGCAGGTGCGGGTGTCGGAAGTATGCGGCAGGCGTCGCGGACTGTGTCACCAGATCACTGTATTCAGGGATGGGACCGCAGGTCAGGGGTTTCGATCACTTCTGTCCGCCGTCGCCCCCGACGGTCTCGGTGACGGTCACGGTGACCGTGACGGTCGGCTGCCCGCCGGGCTGCGCGGAACCGGGCCCCGCGGAACCGGACGGCTCGACCGGCGAGGGCGTCGCGGAGCCGCAGTCGCCGAGCCCGCTGACCTGGAACAGCTGCTTCTTGCCGACGTCCGCGGCGAGATCGCCCCGCACGCACTTGCCGTCGACCGCCCGCGTGACCTTGCCGTCCACGGTGACGTCCTTGCCGTCCCCGGTCTCCCCCTGACAGTCGACGGAGACGAGGTTCTCGTCCGTCTCGGCGGTGCAGGTCAGCCAGCGCACGTCCACGTCCCGCCGCTCGATCTCCGCCGTGGCGGCCTGATCGGTCGTGTACGCCACCGACATGGCACTCACCCCGCCACCCGGCTCACAGGCCACGGCACCGCCCACGGCCAAGGGCACGACCGCGAGAAGCTGAATCCGCCTCAAAAGCCCCATGGAGGGCAGCCTGCCACGCACGAACGCGGCGCGACAGCCGGTATGCGGCCACTGTCTAGGCTGAACACATGCGCGACCACCGCCGCTTGAGAAGACTCGTCGTGGACCCCACGACCACCTACCTGTGGACGGTCCGCCACCGGCACGGCGACGGTCAGCCCTGCCGGGACGTCCTCACCCTCAGCCGGGACGGCGTCCACACCCGGATCGTCTTCCGGGAGGGGGAGGGCCGCTACGTCGGCGGCGGCGCCTACACGCACTCGGGCGGAGTGGGCGACCGCCACCACCACCTCAACCTCCACCGACCCGGCACCGTGCGCGCCCTGGTCGACGAGGCGACCCGGCGCGGACTGCTCGACTCCGCGGGGGAGCTGGACGGCTGGGAGCTGTTCGCGGCGGTCGTGGGCCGGTGAGCCGGGGTCAGGACCAGCGGCCGGTGCGGCCCAGGAGGAGGGCCGCGGCGGCGGTGCCGGCGGTGGAGGTGCGCAGGACGCTCCGGCCGAGCCGGTACGCCTTGGCGCCCGCCTCCTCGAAGAGCGCCAGCTCGTCCGGGGAGACACCCCCTTCGGGGCCCACCACGAGCACGATCTCGCCCTCGGCGGGCAGCGGCACGGTGGCGAGGGGCTCGCTGCCGTAGTCGCGGTCCTCGTGCAGTACGGCGGCGAAGTCGGCCCGGGCCAGGAGGTCCGCCACCTGCCGGGTCGTCGCCGCGTCGGCGACCTCGGGGAAGCGGACCCGGCGGGACTGCTTGCCGGCCTCGCGGGCGGTGGCCCGC
Source organism: Streptomyces sp. NPDC096132 (assembly GCF_044763345.1). Taxonomy (NCBI): domain Bacteria; kingdom Bacillati; phylum Actinomycetota; class Actinomycetes; order Kitasatosporales; family Streptomycetaceae; genus Streptomyces; species Streptomyces sp. NPDC096132. The sequence continues at coordinate 642,263 of NZ_JBIWGA010000001.1, read as the reverse complement.
CACTTGCCGAGCGCCTTCAGCCCGCGCTCGCCCTTCCACTGCGTGATGCAGCGGGACGCGGCCCACGGGACGATCGCGTCCACCCCGGTCTCGGTCATCGTCTCCACGGCCAGCTCGCCCCGGTCGCCCTTGGGCAGGGCCTGTACGACGGTGATCCGGGGCGACTCGACGGGCTCCTCGACGACGTCCTTCAGGCTCACGACCAGCCGGTCCTTGCCCTCGGCGGCGACGACCTCGCCCTCGGCCCAGCGGCCGGCGCCGTCGGTGAGGACGACCTCCTCACCGGCCCGCAGCCGCTTCACGGAGACGGCGTGCCGCCCCTCGGGGCCGTCCAGGACGAACTCGGCACGGCCGCCGGGTAGTTCGTCGACGACGAAGACGGGCGCGGTCACGAGGCACCGTCCTCGCCTGCCGGGAATCCGGCCGCCGCCCGCGCCTCTTCGAGTTCCTCCACCAGGATCTCCACCAGCTGCCCGGCGGGAAGCTCCCGGGCCATGCGGTGGCCCTGTCCCGCCCACAGTGCCATCCCCTGCGCGTCGCCCGCCTTGGCGGCCGCCTTGCGCAGCGGCGAGGTGAGGTGGTGGACCTCGGGGTAGGCGGCGGGGGCGTACGGGCCGTGCTCGCGCAGGAAGCGGTTGACCAGACCGCGGGCCGGGCGGCCGGAGAAGGCGCGGGTCAGCTCGGTGCGCACGAACAGGGGGTTGGTCAGCGCCGCCTTGTGCACGGCGTGCGCGCCCGACTCGGGCGTGGCGAGGAACGCGGTGCCCAGCTGGGCCGCGCACGCGCCGGCCGCGAGGACGGCGGCGATCTGGCTGCCGCGCATGATGCCGCCTGCGGCGACGATCGGCAGGCCCACGGCCTCGCGGACCTGGCCGAGCAGGGAGAGCAGCCCGATGGCGGAGCCGTCGTTCTCCGGGATGTCCTTGTGGGTGCCCTGGTGGCCGCCGGCCTCCATGCCCTGCACGATCACCGCGTCCGCCCCGGCCTGCTCCACGGCCACCGCCTCCTCGGCGGAGGTCACGGTGACCAGGGTGAGCGTGCCCGCCCGGCGCAGTGCCTCGATCGTGTCCCCGCTCGGGACGCCGAAGTGGAAGGACGCCACCGCCACCGGGTCGTCCAGCAGTACGGCGATCTTGGCGTCGTAGCCGTCGTCGCGGCCGCTGTCCGGGTCGCCGAGCTCGGTCTCGTACCAGGTGGACTCACCGGCGAGCTGCTCGGCGTAGACCTGGACGGCACCGGTCTCGGCATACTCCGGCTGCGGCATGAACAGGTTCACGCCGAAGGGGCGGCCGGTGAGTCCACGGAGCTGCTTGATCTCCTGGTACATGCCGTCGGCCGTCTTGTACCCGGCGGCCAGGGACCCCAGCCCGCCGGCCTCGGACACGGCGGCGGCGAGCTGCGGCACGGAGACGCCGCCCGCCATGGGGGCCTGCACGATCGGATGCGGAAAGAGATCGGTCAGCGCGGAGGACATGACGGCATGTTGCCACGTCCTCCGAACAAGTCCGAATCCGACCGTCCCCGCGCGGGTTCTTGCCCTCTCAGCGACCGTTGAACGCGTCCCTCAACCGCGAGAACAACCCCCGCTGACCGGCTGACTGTGCCTACCCGGGGGCCGACCCCCAGACCCCCAGCAGAAGGCCGGCAGCCCGCGTCAGCGACCGTTGAACGCGTCCCTCAACCGCGAGAACAACCCCTGCCGCCCCGGCTGACTGTGCCTACCCGGGGGCCGACCCCCAGACCCCCAGCAGAAGGCCAACAGCCCGCCTCAGCGACCGTTGAACGCGTCCTTCAACCGCGAGAACAACCCCTGCTGCCCCGGCTGGAACTGCCCGGTCGGCCGCTCCTCGCCCCGCAGCTTGGACAGTTCGCGCAGCAGGCGCTCCTGCTCGGGGTCGAGCTTGGTCGGGGTCTGGACCTCGACGTGGACGATGAGATCGCCGCGCCCGCCGCCGCGCAGATGCGTGACACCCCGGCCGTGCAGCGGGATCGACTGGCCGGACTGGGTGCCGGGCCGGATGTCGACCTCCTCCAGGCCGTCCAGCGTCTCCAGCGGCACCTTGGTGCCGAGGGCCGCCGCGGTCATCGGGAGGGTGACCGTGCAGTGCAGGTCGTCGCCCCGCCGCTGGAACATCGCGTGCGGCAGCTCGTGGATCTCGACGTAGAGGTCACCGGCGGGACCGCCGCCGGGGCCGACCTCGCCCTCGCCCGCGAGCTGGATCCGGGTGCCGTTGTCCACACCGGCCGGGATCTTGACCGTGAGGGTCCGGCGGGAGCGGATCCGGCCGTCGCCCGCGCACTCGGGGCACGGGTTCGGCACGACGGTGCCGAAGCCCTGGCACTGCGGGCAGGGCCGGGAGGTCATGACCTGGCCGAGGAAGGACCGCGTCACCTGCGAGACCTCACCGCGGCCGCGGCACATGTCACATGTCTGGGCGGAGGTGCCGGGGGCGGCACCCTCACCGTTGCAGGTGCCGCAGACGATCGCGGTGTCGACCTGGATGTCCTTGGTGGTGCCGAAGGCGGCCTCTTCCAGGTCCACCTCCAGCCGGATCATCGCGTCCTGGCCACGCCGGGTCCTGGACCTCGGCCCCCGCTGGGACGCCGTACCGAAGAACGCGTCCATGATGTCGGAGAAGTTGCCGAAGCCACCGGCCCCGAAGCCGCCCGCGCCACCGCCGCCCGACTGGGAGAGGGGGTCGCCGCCGAGGTCGTAGACCTGCTTCTTCTGCGGGTCCGACAGCACCTCGTAGGCGGCGTTGATCTCCTTGAACCGCTCCTGGGTCTTCGGATCCGGGTTGACGTCCGGGTGCAGCTCGCGGGCGAGCCGACGGAAGGCCTTCTTGATCTCTTCCTGCGACGCGTCGCGGCGCACGCCGAGAACGGCGTAGTAGTCCGTGGCCACTTACGACTCCGCCAGGATCTGTCCGACGTACCGTGCCACTGCGCGTACCGCTCCCATCGTTCCCGGGTAATCCATGCGGGTCGGTCCGACCACGCCGAGCTTGGCGACTGCCTCGCCGCCCGAACCGTAGCCGACCGACACCACGGAAGTGGAGTTGAGTCCCTCATAGGCGTTCTCGTGACCGATGCGTACGGTCATGCCCGAATCTCCCGCCTCGCCCAGGAGTTTGAGGAGGACGACATGCTCCTCCAGGGCCTCCAGGACGGGCCGGATGGTGAGGGGAAAGTCATGCCCGAAGCGGGTGAGATTGGCGGTGCCGCCGATCATCAGCCGCTCCTCGTTCTCCTCGACGAGCGTCTCCAGCAGGGTGGAGAGCACCGCCGAGACCGTGCCGCGGTCGTCCGCCTCGAAGGCGTCCGGCAGGTCCTCCACGAGACGCGGCACGTCCGTGAACCGTCGGCCCGCGACCCGGCTGTTGAGCCGCGCGCGTAGATCCGCCAGAGAGGCCTCCCCGAAGGGCGCCGCGCAGTCCACCATGCGCTGCTCGACCCGACCGGTGTCCGTGATCAGCACGAGCATCAGCCGGGCGGGCGCGAGCGACAGCAGTTCCACGTGCCGCACGGTGGACCGGGTCAGCGACGGGTACTGCACGACGGCGACCTGCCGTGTGAGCTGCGCGAGCAGTCGCACGGTCCGGGCCACCACGTCGTCGAGATCCACGGCGCCGTCGAGGAAGTTCTGGATGGCCCGCCGCTCGGGCGCGGTCATCGGCTTGACGCCGGCCAGCTTGTCGACGAACAGCCGGTAGCCCTTGTCGGTGGGGATGCGCCCGGCGCTGGTGTGCGGCTGGGCGATGTACCCCTCGTCCTCCAGGGCGGCCATGTCGTTGCGGACCGTCGCCGGGGAGACGCCGAGGTTGTGCCGCTCGGTGAGGGCCTTGGAGCCCACGGGCTCCTCGGTGCCGACGTAGTCCTGGACGATGGCGCGCAGTACCTGCAGCCTGCGTTCACTCAGCATCCGCGCACACCTCCAGAAGTCGTCCCCCAGTCCCCTGGGCGCCTGCCCTGGCACTCTTCACTTCCGAGTGCCAGACGTTCCCCGGCCAGTGTACGGCGGTGGGGTACACCGGGGGCAAGGTCGGCCGACGCCGGGACGCCTTACCGTTAGCGTCCCGGTATGACGGTGACTTGGGAAGAGCTGGGGTGGGAGCGGGTCGCGGCCGGCGTCGGGCGGGTGCGGCTGCCGGGCTGGGACTGCACGGCCGGGCTGGTCGTCGGGGCGGGCGCGGTGCTGATGGTGGACGCCGGGTCGGGCCTCGCGGAGGGGGCGCGGCTGCGGGCGCAGGCCGAGGAACTGACCGGCGCGCGTGTGACCCATCTCGCGCTCACGCATCCGCACTTCGACCATGCGTTCGGCGCCGCGGCGTTCGCGGGCGCGGAGGTCTTCGGCGCGGTGGGCGTCGACACGGTCTCGGCGGAGGAGCTGCGGGCGGACGCGGTGCGCAACGGCCTGGACGAGACGACGGCGACGGAGGCCGCCGACACCCTGGTCCGTCCCCGACACCTCGTCTCCGGCGAGTGGACCCTCGACCTGGGCGGCGGCCGGCAGGTGCTGCTCGCCAACGTGGGCCCCGGCCACACGGCCCACGACCTGGCGGTCCTGGTCCCCGGCTCACCGGAAGTGGTCTTCTGCGGCGACCTGGTCGAGGAGTCCGGCGAGCCCCAGGCGGGCCCCGACGCCGTACCGTCCCGCTGGCCCGCCGCCCTGGACCGCCTGCTGGCCCTCGGCGGCGAGGACGCGCTGTACGTGCCCGGTCACGGGGCGGTGGTGGACGCGGCGTTCGTACGGGCCCAGCGGGACGCGCTCGCGACCCGCTTCGGCGTGTCGCACTGATCGTGGACCCCTCGGGCCGGGGCTTCTCCTATCGTCATCCGAATGCGCCAGTACTCGCCGGATCTGACCCCTCCCTGGAAGAAGCCGAAGCCCGTCCCCGAGGTCCCGGCGGAGCCCGGCCTGGTGGTGGAGGAGCCCGGCACCGGCTTCTGCGGCGCGGTGATCCGCTGCGAGGCGGGCACGGTCACCCTGGAGGACCGCTTCGGCAAGCACCGGGTGTTCCCCCTGGAGCCGCGCGGCTTCCTCCTGGAGGGCCGGGTGGTGACCCTCGTACGGCCGCCGTCGGGCGGTCCGGTACGTCCCACCCGTACCGCCTCCGGTTCGGTCGCCGTCCCCGGCGCCCGCGCCCGGGTCGCCCGCGCCGGCCGCATCTACGTCGAGGGCCGGCACGACGCCGAACTGGTGGAGAAGGTGTGGGGCGACGACCTGCGCATCGAGGGCGTGGTCGTGGAGTACCTGGAGGGCGTCGACGACCTGCCGTCGATCGTCACGGACTTCGCCCCCGGCCCCGACGCCCGCCTGGGCGTCCTGGTGGACCACCTGGTGCCCGGCACGAAGGAATGGCGCATCGCGCAGTCGGTCACCAGCGAACACGCCCTGGTCGTCGGCCACCCGTACATCGACATCTGGGAGGCGGTGAAGCCGTCGTCCCTGGGCATCACGGGCTGGCCACGCGTCCCGCACGGCCAGGACTGGAAGACGGGGGTGTGCCGGGCGCTGGGCTGGCCCTCGGAGAACACCGGGGCGGTGTGGCAGGCGATCCTGGCCCGGGTGGGTTCTTACAAGGACCTGGAACCGGAGCTGCTGGGCCGCGTGGAGGAACTGATCGACTTCGTCACCGCTCCCGCGTAGCCAGGACAGCCGGCCACGCACGCGCACCTGCGGACAGTCGCACCGCCGGGGCGGCCCCCACCCGACAGCAGCCAGCCGTCACACCTCCCCCGCTGCATACAGCCCTACCGCCGAGACGACCCCCACCCGGCAGCAGCCGCCATACCTCCCCAGCCACAGACAACCGCGCCGCCAAGACAGCGCCCACCCAGCACCAGCGTCATACCCCCCAGCTGCGGGCAATCGTGCCGCTGGGGCGGCGCCCAACCCGGCAGCAGCCGTCATACCTCCCAGCTGCGCACAGCCCTACCGCCGAGACGACCCCCACCCGGCAGCAGCCGCCATACCTCCCCAGCCACGGGCAACCGCGCCACCGAGGCAGCGCCCACCCAGCACCAGCGTCATACCCCCCAGCTGCGGGCAATCGTGCCGCTGGGGCGGCACGGGTGGGCGCAGCGGCACCCCGCGAGCGCGGCGAGCGAAGCCCACACCCGCCCAGCCCCGACGCCGGGCGCCTAGTCCACGAGGTCCCGGACCACCGCGTCCGCCAGCAACCGCCCGCGCAGCGTGAGCACGGCACGCCCCTCGTCGTACGGCTCCTGCTCCAGCAGCCCGTCCCCCAGCGCCCGGCGTGAAGCCTTGAGCCCCTCCTCCCGGAGCAGCTCCAGCGGCACCCCCTCCCGCAGCCGCAGCTCCAGCAGGATCCGCTCGACCCGCCGGTCCTCCTCCGAGAGCAGCTCACGCCCCGCCCCCGGGGAACGCCCGCCCGCGAGGGCCGCCGCGTACGCGCCGGGGTGCTTCACGTTCCACCAGCGCACGCCCCCCACGTGGGAGTGCGCACCGGGCCCCGCGCCCCACCAGTCGGCGCCCCGCCAGTACAGCTCGTTGTGCAGGCAGCGGCCCGCCTCCGAGGTGGCCCAGTTGGAGACCTCGTACCAGTCGTAGCCGGCGGCGGTCATCACCTCGTCCGCGATCAGGTAGCGGTCCGCGTGGACGTCGTCGTCCGTCATCGGAACCTCGCCCCGCCGAATGCGCCGCGCCAGCTGGGTGCCCTCCTCGACGATCAGGGCGTACGCCGAGACGTGGTCGGGCCCCGCGCCCAGCGCCGCCTCCAGGGACGCCCGCCAGTCGTCGTCCGACTCGCCCGGGGTGCCGTAGATCAGATCGAGGTTGACGTGCTCGAAGCCCGCGGCCCGCGCCTCCGCCACGCACGCCTCGGGGCGCCCGGGCGTATGGGTCCGGTCCAGCACGCGCAGCACATGCTGCTTCGCGCTCTGCATCCCGAAGGAGACACGGTTGAAGCCGCCCGCGCGGAGGGCCGCCAGATACGCCGGGTCCACCGACTCGGGGTTCGCCTCCGTAGTGACTTCCGCGTCCACCGCGAGGCCGAACTCGTCGCGGATCGCGCCCAGCATCCGTACGAGATCCCCGGCCGCCAGCAGCGTCGGCGTGCCGCCGCCCACGAAGACCGTACGAACCGGACGCGGATCGTCGCCCAGCACCTTGCGGGCCAGCCGGATCTCGTCGATCAGGGTGTCGGCGTAGTTCTCGCGGGAGGCGAGGACACCACCGGTGCCGCGCAGCTCGGTGGCGGTGTAGGTGTTGAAGTCGCAGTACCCGCAGCGGGTCGCGCAGTAGGGGACGTGCAGATAGAACCCGAGGGGGCGGTCGGCCGCGCCGGTGAGCGCGTGCGCCGGGAGCGCGCCGTCGTCGGGGACCGGCTCGCCGTCGGGGAGTGCGGAAGGCATGCCCTCCATTGTCCCGTACGACGACGGTTACTCCGCCTGCAGCACCAGCAGCGCCAGATCGTCCTCCGGCGGCCGCTCGCCGAACTCGTGCACCAGCCGGCGGATCCGCTCGGCGATCAGCTCCGCGTCCAGGCCGACGCACCCGGCGAGCGCCGCGGCCAGACCGTCGCCGTCGTCGAACTGGCGGGAGCCCGAGCGCCGCTCCGTCACCCCGTCGGTGACGCACAGCAGGCTGTCGCCGTGCCGCAGCTCCAGCACGTCACTGGTGTACGTGGCGTCCTCGATGACCCCGAGCAGGGTCTGCGGGCGCGCGGCGGTGGCGACGGAGCCGTCCGGGCCGAGGAGCAGCGGCAGCGGGTGACCGGCGGAGGCGAGGGTGCAGCGGACGCCTCCCTCGAAGGGGGCGAGTTCGCCGTAGAGGAGGGACAGGAAGCGGGTCTGCGGGCCGTCGGCGGGTCCGGCGGGGCCGACGAAGGCACGGGCGGCGGCGTCGGCGGCCTCGGTCGCGTCGTCGAGGAGGAGCTGGTTGAGGCGGTCCAGGACGTCGGGGACGCCGTAGCCCTCGCGGGCCAGCAGCCGGAGCCAGGGGCGCGCCAGGCCGATCACGACGGCCGCCTCGGGGCCCTTGCCCTGGACGTCTCCGATGGCGAAGCACCAGCGGCCGTCGCCCGCCGGGAACAGGTCGTAGAAGTCGCCGCTCGGGCCGCCCTGCTCGCGCGGCTCGTAGACGAGCGCGCTGTGCACGCCGGGGATCTCCGCCATCGCTCCGGGCAGCAGGCCGCGCTGCAGGACGGAGCTGATGGTGACCTGGCGGGTGTACTGGCGGGCCGCGCCGATCGCCAGCGCCACCCGGCGGCCGAGGTCCTCGACGAGCCCGGTGACCTCGTCGGGGAAGGCGCCCAGTCCGGCCCGCCCGATGGCCAGGGTGCCCAGCGGCCGGCCGCCGGCGATCAGCCGATAGGCGAGGGCCGCGCCGCGCGGGCCGAGTGCCGCGCCGGGCCAGGGGTAGGGCTCGGGGCCCGAGCGCGGCGGGTCGCAGGGGCGCGGCGGGTCCTTCTCCAGGGCCCGCCGCAGCTCCTCGATGTGGCCCTCGTTGCCGTGCCACACCCGGGCGAGCCGCGGCCCGGGCCCCCAGTCGCCCCAGCCTCCCGCGCTCTCGGCTCCGTCCGACCGGGGGGAGCCCCAGGCACGCCCGCTGACCTCGTCCTCCAGCCACACCGCGCACCAGTCGGCGAGCCGGGGCACCAGCAGCTGACTGGTGAGCGCGGCGACGAGATCCTCGTCGAGCTGCCCGGCGAGCAGGTCGGAGGCCTCGGCGAGGAAGGACAGGGCACCACGGTTCAGCCAGTCCCCGCCCCGGCAGGAGGGTTGCGGTTCGGGGGCGAGGGCTTCGAGGAGGGGGTCCAGGGGCGCGACGGGCGAGGCACCGTGGGTCTCGTCGGTCCCGTACGGCTCGGGGGCCAGGGGCAGCAGCCGCGCCCACACCGTCTTCGCGCCCCTGCGGTACGTCACTCCCCACGCGTCGGCGAGCGCGGCGACCAGGCGCAGGCCCCTGCCGTACTCCGGTGTCTCGTACGGCGTCTCGGGCGGGTTGTCGCGCGGGGCGCGGGAGGGGTGACGGTCGGAGACCTCGACGACGACCGCGTGTCCGTGCTCCGGGTCGTCCTCCAGACGGCACAGCAGTTCCACGTCGGTGCCGGCGTGCACGACGGCGTTGGTGACGAGCTCGCTGACGACGAGTATCACGTCCTCGGCGAGGCGTTCGGGAAGCTCCTCCCACTCCTGGAACGCGGCCCGCACCAGATCGCGCGCGGCGCCGGGGGCGTGGGAGCTGCCGGCCAGGGTGGTGCGGGCGACCGGGGGCGCGTCCGGGGTCGCGGGCGACGGCGCACCCGCGGCCAGGGAGACGGTCTCCCGCTGGGTCGGAATGGCCCCCATGCGCAGCTCCCCGGACAGTTCGGATGCCCACAGAGTGACAGACCGATCCCGGCCATAAGCGGTGGGTGACCGAAGGGGATCACTCTGGAGGGAGGAGTGCGATGCGGGTGTACGAAAGTGACAGATAGCAGACGAACAAGGGGCAAGATTCGAGCATCCTGGCTGCAGTCAACCCAGGGGCGCGGGACTGTTTCGACTTGCGGCTCCGCCGCGTGGGCGCGACCAGCCACGACGGACCGGCAGCCGAATTCAGTCCCCCGCCCCCCTGGCCTGCTTACGCCTCCCGCGTACCCGCGTACATCTCCTCAATGAGGTGCTTGTACTCCCGCTCCACCACCGGCCGCTTCAGCTTCAGACTCGGCGTGATCTCCCCGTGCTCCACATCGAGATCCCGGGGCAGCAGCCGGAACTTCTTGATCGTCTGCCACTTCTGCAGACCGCCGTTGAGCTCCGCCACGTACCCCTCGACGAGCGCGACCGTCGCCGGCGCGGCGACGACCTCCGCGTACGACTTGCCCTCCAGGCCGTTCTCCTTGGCCCAGTCCAGGATGGACACCTCGTCCAGCGCGATCAGCGCCGTGCAGAAGTTCCGGTCGGCGCCGTGCACGAGGATGTTGGAGACGTACGGGCAGACGGACTTGAACTGCCCCTCGACCTCGGTGGGCGCGATGTACTTGCCGCCGGAGGTCTTGAAGAGGTCCTTCTTGCGGTCGGTGATGCGGAGGTAGCCGTCGGGCGACAGCTCGCCGATGTCACCGGTGTGGAACCAGCCGTCGGCCTCCAGCACCTCGGCCGTCTTCTCGGGCAGCCCGTGGTAGCCCTCCATGATGCCGGGGCCGCGCAGCAGGATCTCGCCGTCCTCGGCGATGCGCACCTCGGTGCCGGGCAGCGGCTTGCCGACCGTGCCGGTGCGGTAGGCCTCGCCAGGGTTCACGAAGGAGGCCGCGGAGGACTCCGTGAGGCCGTAGCCCTCCAGGATGTGGATGCCTGCGCCGGAGAAGAAGAAGCCGATCTCGGGGGCGAGGGCCACCGAGCCGGAGACGCAGGCGCGCAGGTTGCCGCCGAACGCCTCGCGGATCTTGGCGTAGACGAGCGCGTCGGCGACCTTGTGCTTGGCGCCGAGACCGAAGGGGACGGACGCCGTGCCGGTGCGGCGGAAGTTGTCCTGGCTGACCTTGGCGTACTCGCGGGCGACCCCGGCGGCCCAGCGGAAGATCTTGTACTTGGCGCCGCCGCCCGCCCGGGCCTTGTTGGCGATGCCGTTGTAGACCTTCTCGAAGATACGCGGCACGGCCGCCATGTACGTCGGCTGGACGATCGGAAGGTTCTCGATGATCTTGTCGACGCGGCCGTCGACGGCGGTGACGTGCCCGACCTCGATCTGGCCGGAGGTGAGCACCTTGCCGAAGACGTGCGCGAGCGGCAGCCAGAGGTACTGCACGTCCTCCGGGCCGACCAGCCCGGTCGCGGCGATCGCCTTGGCCATGTACGACCAGTTGTCGTGCGGGAGGCGGACACCCTTGGGGCGGCCGGTGGTGCCGGAGGTGTAGATGAGGGTGGCGAGCTGGTCCTTGGTGATCGCGGCGACCCGCTCCTTGATCAGCCCGGGCTCCTTCTCCAGCCGGGCCGCGCCGCGCTTCTCCAGCTCGTCGAGGGTGAGGATCCAGTCCTCGCCGGTCTCGACGCCGGCCGGGTCGAGGACGACCACATGGGTGAGCGCGGGCAGCTCGGCACGCTTCTCGACGGCCTTGGCGAGCTGGACCGCGTCCTCGGCGATCAGCACCCGGCTCTCGGAGTCGGCGAGGATGTACGCCGACTCGTCCGCGTTGGTCTGCGGGTAGACGGTGGTCGTCGCGGCGCCGGCGCACATGATGCCGAGGTCGGCGAGGATCCACTCGATCCGGGTGGAGGAGGCGAGGGCCACGCGCTGCTCGGGCTGTACGCCCAGCTCGATGAGCCCGGCCGCGATCGCGTACACCCGCTCGGCGGCCTGCGCCCAGCTGAGTGACTTCCAGTCGTCGGGGCCCTCACCGGAGGCGGCGGGCACCGGGTGGCGGTACGCCTCGGCGTCGGGCGTGGCAGCCACGCGCTCCAGGAAGAGGCCCGCCACGGACGGCGGACGGTTCTCGATCAGGGTCTGTGTGTCGCTCACGACATCCTCCGGGGGCCCGCGACGGCGCGGCTGGCTCAATGCGGCTGTTGTTTAACTCGCGAGTAACTATCGAGCAGGGATCAGAGTAAAGGGCGACCGGTCGGTGCGTAAGGGGCCTCGGACCGTGGATTTCACCCGAGGAGCGGCACGGGTTCCCCTGGAAAGAGCCCCGGGGCCCGCCACGCTGTCGCATGACGGGCCCCGGAAATCGGTATCCACCGTGGCGATTTGTCGCCTACTTCTTGCCCTTGGCGGAGCCGCCGCTGTCGTCGCTGCTCAGGACGGCGATGAAGGCTTCCTGCGGAACCTCCACGGAACCCACCATCTTCATCCGCTTCTTGCCTTCCTTCTGCTTCTCCAGCAGCTTCCGCTTCCGGGAGATGTCACCGCCGTAACACTTGGCGAGGACGTCCTTGCGGATGGCGCGGATGGTCTCGCGGGCGATGACCCGGGAGCCGATCGCGGCCTGGATCGGCACCTCGAAGGCCTGCCGCGGGATGAGCTCGCGCAGCTTGGCGACGAGCCGCACCCCGTACGCGTACGCGGCGTCCTTGTGGGTGATCGCCGAGAAGGCGTCCACCTTGTCGCCGTGCAGCAGGATGTCGACCTTGACCAGGCTGGAGGTCTGCTCGCCGGTGGGCTCGTAGTCCAGCGAGGCGTAGCCGCGCGTCTTCGACTTCAGCTGGTCGAAGAAGTCGAAGACGATCTCGGCGAGCGGGAGGGTGTAGCGGATCTCGACCCGGTCCTCCGAGAGGTAGTCCATGCCGAGCAGGGTGCCGCGCCGGGTCTGGCACAGCTCCATGATCGAGCCGATGAACTCGGTCGGCGCGAGGATGGTGGCGCGCACGACCGGCTCGTACACCTCACCGATCTTCCCCTCGGGGAACTCGCTCGGGTTGGTGACGATGTGCTCGCTGCGGTCCTCCATGACCACGCGGTAGACCACGTTCGGCGCGGTGGCGATCAGGTCGAGCCCGAACTCGCGCTCGAGTCGCTCACGGATCACGTCGAGGTGCAGCAGGCCGAGGAAGCCGACGCGGAAGCCGAAGCCGAGGGCCGCGGAGGTCTCCGGTTCGTAGACCAGCGCGGCGTCGTTGAGCTGGAGCTTGTCCAGCGCCTCGCGCAGCTCGGGGTAGTCGGAGCCGTCCAGCGGATACAGACCGGAGAAGACCATCGGCTTCGGGTCCTTGTACCCGCCGAGGGCCTCGGTGGCGCCCTTGGCCTGGCTGGTGACGGTGTCACCGACCTTGGACTGGCGGACGTCCTTCACACCGGTGATCAGATAGCCCACCTCGCCGACGCCGAGGCCGTCGGCGCCGAGCATCTCCGGCGAGTTGGTGCCGATCTCCAGCAGCTCGTGGGTGGCGCCGGTGGACATCATCCGGATCCGCTCGCGCTTGTTGAGCTGGCCGTCGATGACACGGACGTACGTCACGACACCCCGGTAGGAGTCGTAGACGGAGTCGAAGATCATCGCGCGGGCGGGCGCGTCCTTGACCCCGACGGGGGCCGGGATGTCCTTGACGACCTTGTCGAGCAGCGCGTCGACGCCGAGGCCGGTCTTGGCGGACACCCGCAGCACGTCGTCCGGATCGCAGCCGACCAGGTTGGCGAGCTCCTCCGCGAACTTCTCGGGCTGCGCGGCCGGCAGGTCGATCTTGTTCAGTACGGGGATGATCGTGAGGTCGTTCTCCATCGCCAGGTAGAGGTTGGCGAGGGTCTGGGCCTCGATGCCCTGGGCGGCGTCGACGAGGAGGACGGTCCCCTCACAGGCCGCGAGTGACCGGGAGACCTCGTAGGTGAAGTCGACGTGCCCGGGGGTGTCGATCATGTTGAGGATGTGCGTGTTGTTCTTGTCGTGGGTCGGAGCCCACGGCAGCCGCACCGCCTGGGACTTGATCGTGATGCCGCGCTCGCGCTCGATGTCCATCCGGTCGAGGTACTGAGCACGCATCTGCCGCTGCTCGACCACACCGGTCAGCTGGAGCATCCGGTCGGCGAGAGTGGACTTGCCGTGGTCGATGTGCGCGATGATGCAGAAATTGCGGATCAGAGCCGGGTCGGTACGGCTCGGCTCGGGCACATGGTTAGGGGTCGCGGGCACGCAGGGTCCTGTCTCTTGAGGCGCCTTATGCCTCGGGTCGGATCGATACGTAGGCTCCATGGTCCCACGCGCGGCGACCGGGGGCCGGTTTGGGCCATTCTCGGGCCCGCTGGTAGCGTGGGCAGCTGTGTCTCATGCCCTCTCAGCGCGAGGCACATAGGAAACCAGGAAAAAGAAGAGGCTTATTCGTGGCGAACATCAAGTCCCAGATCAAGCGGATCAAGACCAACGAGAAGGCTCGGCTGCGCAACAAGGCCGTCAAGTCCTCCCTGAAGACCGCGATCCGCAAGGCCCGCGAGGCCGCTGCCGCGGGTGACGTCGAGAAGGCCACCGAGCTGCAGCGCGCTGCCGCGCGTCAGCTCGACAAGGCCGTCTCGAAGGGCGTCATCCACAAGAACCAGGCCGCCAACAAGAAGTCGGCGCTGGCTTCCCAGGTCACGTCCCTCAAGGGCTGAACCTTCTGATCTGACCGCCGGCAGGACCCAGAGCGGGCCCTCTCTCATCCGCTCCCGGCCGGCACCCGGAGCCGCGCGCGGCCTGCGTTCGCCACGCGGGCGCGGCTCCAGAAGCGTGAACCGAAGGCCCCGGCGCCTCGCCCTTCCCCAGGGCGGGCACCGGGGCCTTCGGTATGTCGGGACTTATGGCGTGCTGGGGCTCACATCCAGAACTGGTCGGCCTTCTCCATGTCGGCGACGCACTCGTCGAGGTCGCTGATCTTGTCTCCGACGATCCGGAAGACGATGCCGCCCATCTCGTCGATGTGCTTGCCCTCCCGGTCGGCGGTGAAGTGGTGCACGGACATGACATGCCCGCGGCCGTCGACGAACAGGTTGCGCAACTCGACCCGGAACGACCCGCCCGTCTCCGAGTAGAGCCGCGCGTAGTAGTCGTTGAGGACCGCGTCGATCCCCTTGTAGTCCCCCGAGAGCGGGTGGGAGCCGGGTACGTGGTGTGTACAGTCCCCGGTCATCATCCCGCGCAAGGTGTCCATGTCTCCGCGCTGGAAGGCCTCGTAGCCCTCACGGACGAGCTTGGCGTGCGGGTGTTCAGCCATGGTGATCGCCACCTTTCCGTGTCCGGCGATGGACGGCTGACACGGACGATTCTCCTCCGGGGACGCCGGGAGCGCCTACCGCCCCCGGGACCGGGCCGCCCGCGCGATGGCCACCACGGCCTTCTCCAGGGCGTACTCGGGGTCGTCCCCGCCGCCCTTCACCCCGGCGTCCGCCTCGGCCACGGCCTGCAGCGCCACGGCCACCCCGTCCGGTGTCCAGCCCCGCATCTGCTGCCGGACCCGGTCGATCTTCCACGGGGGCATGCCCAGCTCCCGCGCGAGATCGGCGGGCCGGCCACCGCGCGCGGAGGACAGCTTGCCGATCGCCCGGACACCCTGGGCGAGCGCACTGGTGATCATCACGGGCGCGACCCCGGTGGCCAGCGACCAGCGCAGCGCCTCCAGGGCCTCCGCGGCCCGCCCCTCCACGGCCCGGTCGGCGACGGTGAAGCTCGACGCCTCGGCCCGCCCGGTGTAGTACCGCCCCACGACGGCCTCGTCGATGGTCCCCTCGACGTCGGCGACCAGCTGCGTCACCGCCGAGGCCAGCTCCCGCAGATCGCTCCCGATGGCATCGACAAGCGCCTGGCACGCCTCGGGCGTCGCGGACCGCCCGGTGGCCCGGAACTCCTGCCGTACGAAGGCCAGCCGGTCCGCCGGCTTGGTCATCTTCGGACAGGCCACCTCCCGCGCCCCCGCCTTGCGCGCGGCGTCCAGCAACGCCTTGCCCTTGACCCCGCCGGCGTGCAGCAGCACCAGCGTGATCTCCTCGGCGGGCGCCGAGAGATACGCCTTCACGTCCTTCACGGTGTCGGCCGACAGGTCCTGCGCATTGCGTACGACCACGACCTTGCGCTCCGCGAACAGCGAGGGACTGGTCAACTCGGCGAGCGTGCCGGGCTGCAACTGGTCCGGAGACAGATCTCGTACGTCCGTGTCGGCGTCGGCGGCCCTGGCGGCGGCCACCACCTCCTGCACGGCACGATCGAGCAACAGCTCCTCCTGCCCCACGGCAAGCGTCACCGAGACAAGAGGGTCATCATTCGCAGCTTTCCTGGCCATCCCTGACAGCATCCCACGCCCCACTGACAACGAGACCGGGGATGAGCACGCGAAGCCGCTCGACTGCTCAGCCGCTCGGCCCCGTAGCCGCTCGGCTGCTCAGTCGCTCAGCTGCGGGCAGTCGTGCCGCTGGGGCGGCGCCCACCCGGCAGCAGCTGTCGCGTCCGTCGTAACCGCGGGTAGTCCTGCCGCCGTGGCCGCACCCACCCCGCAGCAGCTGTCATGTCGTCGTAGCTGCGGGCAGTCGTGCCGCTGGGGCGGCACGGGTGGGCGCAGCGGCACCCCGTAAGCGCCGGGCCGCGCGACTCACCCCCGCCGAGCACCGACACCGGCGCGCCTACGGCCTACGGCTCCTCCCGCCACCCCTCCCAGGCCCCCACGAACTCGTCCACCGTCCCCGCATCAAGCCGCCCCTCCTCATCCCGCAGCACCACCAACCACTGCGCATCCTCCGCATCGTCCTCCCCCGCCAACGCATCCCGCACGATCCGCGGCTCCTCACTCACCCCGAACCGCTCCGCAAGCGCCTCCACCACCTCCTCCGCGGCATCACGATCAGGCAGCACCAGCACATGTCTCACATCACTCACGCCACTCCCCTCACTAACGAAGCTATTTTCCAGCACGCCCGCCACCCTCGGCCCCACCTCCGGCACCCGCTCCAACTCGATCCCGAACCGCTCCCGATACACCCCCAGCACCTCCTCGTCCGTCGCCAACTCCCGCTCACTGCTCGTCCCCTCAGGGGCTGTCACCTTCCACCGGCGCCCGCTGAGCGTGATCCTCCCCCCGTCCTCCGTCACCCGCGAACAGACCAACGACCGCGTGAAGTGCGACTCCGGCGAGGTGCTGTGCCACCAGGCCCCCGCGACGAAGTCCCCCAACGCCCGCGGCCGCACCTCCAGTCGGTACTCCGGCGAGTCGTTCCGCACGACGTCCAGATCACCCGCGCCCGTACCCGCCGCCTCGACGATCCGGAACACCCCGCCCGGGTCCCTCTGCTCACCCCGGCCGTCCCAGCGGAGCGGGTAGTGGCTGTGCGCCCCGAACCCCACGTCGGCCAGCCACACCCCGTCGTCCACCGTCCCCACCCGCAGCGCCATGTGGTCGTACGGGATCCCGAGCCTCCCCTCCTCGCCGAACACCCGCGCCGCGAGCAGCGTCACCTCGAACCCCAGCGTGGCGAGCAACGCCCCGAACGCGCCGTTCAGCTCGTAACAGAACCCACCCCTCCCTCCCCCGACCACCTTCTCGACCAGCCGCTCCTCCTCCAGCACGATCTCCTCGCCCAGATGGACCGAGAGGTTCTCGAAGGGCACGGCCCGCAGATGCCTCAGGTGCAGTTCCCGCAGAACAGCGGCAGTGGGGGCGGTGGGCCAGGCCGCGGGCTCGACGCCGAGGCGACCGAGATACCCGGCGACCTGACGCATGCCTAGCTCCCCCACGCCGACCGGACGGGCCTCGGGCTGAAGGGCGTCACCCTGTGTGGAATGCATGCCCTCAGTCTCGCGCCACCCTCAGCGCCCCGCCCGTACCGGCGACCGCCAGAGCCCCGTCCCGGTCGGTCCGCAGCACCACCGCGCCGCCCGCCCGCAGCGCCGCGACCGTACTGGGCGCCGGATGCCCGTACGGGTTGCCCGCGCCGCAGGAGATCAACGCCAGCCGCGGCGCCACCACGCGTATGAGGTCCGGATCCTGGTAGGCCGAGCCGTGATGAGCCACCTTGAGCACATCCACCCGGCTCACCGACGCGGCCGCCGGCGACCGCAACAGCGCCCGCTGGGCCGGGGGTTCGAGATCACCCAGCAGCAGCATCCGCATCCCGGCCGACCGCACGAGCAACGTCACGCTCGCGTCGTTCGGACCGTCCGGTTCCGGCACCGGGCTCGGGGGCGGCCACAACACCTCCCAGTCGAGCGCCCCGGCCCGCCGCCGCTCCCCCGCCACGGCCCGCAGCACCGGAACCTGCCGCGCCCGAGCCTCCCTCCGTACGAACTCCACCTGGTCCAGGGGCTCCTCGAACCCCGTCGTCTCGATCGCACCCACCTCCCGTCCCCGCAGCACACCCGGCAGTCCGGCCACGTGATCCGCGTGGAAGTGGGTGAGCACCACGAGCGGCACCCTGGTGATGCCGAGCGCGCGCAGACACCGGTCGACCGGCTCCGGGTCGGGTCCCGCGTCCACCACCACCCCGGCGCCCTCCCCCGCCGCGAGGACCGTCGCGTCGCCCTGCCCCACATCGCACATGGCCAGCCGCCAGCCCGGTGGCGGCCAGCCCGTGAGCACCCGGGTGAGTGGCGGCGGCTGCACCACGGCGAGCAGGAACAGCACCCCGCAGACCGCACACCACCACGGGCGGCTCAGCAGCCGTCGTCCAAGGACCGCCCCCGCCGCCGTGACCAGGGCCAGCAGCAGCGCACCGCCCCAACCGTCGGGCCAGTCCACTCCCCCACCGGGCAGCGCCGCCCCCGCCCGCGCGACCC
This sequence comes from Streptomyces sp. NPDC096132, assembly GCF_044763345.1. Classification (NCBI taxonomy): domain Bacteria; kingdom Bacillati; phylum Actinomycetota; class Actinomycetes; order Kitasatosporales; family Streptomycetaceae; genus Streptomyces; species Streptomyces sp. NPDC096132. The sequence goes on along the minus strand of NZ_JBIWGA010000001.1, from coordinate 624,093 downwards.
CCGCGATCCATCCGGCCGGCCAACTCGCGCACCAGGCCAGCGCCTTGGCCACCGGCATCGCCACGGGCGCCACCGCCAGCGCCGCGAAACCCAGGACGGTCGCGGGCGCCACCGCGAACTCCACCAGGAGATTGCACGGCACCGCCACCAGAGACACCCGAGCCGACAGCACCGCGACGACCGGCGCACACACCGCCTGCGCCGCCCCGGCGGCCGCCAACGCCTCCGCCAGCCGCGGCGGCACCCGGCGCCCGCGCAACGCGGCACTCCAGCGCGGCGCCAGCGTCAGCAGGGCACCGGTGGCCAGCACCGACAGCAGGAATCCGTAGCTCCGGGCCAGCCACGGGTCGTACAGCACCAGCAGCAGCACCGCCGTCGCCAGCGCGGGGACGAGTGATCTGCGGCGGCCGGTCGCGAGGGCCAGCAGCACGACGGCTCCGCAGGCCGCGGCCCGCAGCACACTCGGGTCCGGCCGGCACACGACCACGAAGGCGAGCGTCAGCGCTCCGCCGAGCAGCGCGGTCGTCCGCAGGGAGATGCCGAGGCGAGGTGCCAGACCACGGCGCTCGACGTGCTGGGCCAGGCCCGGCGGCCCGAGGAGCAGGGCGAGGATGATCGTGAGGTTGCTGCCGGAGACGGCGAGCGTGTGCGCGAGGTCCGTCTCCTTGAAGGCCTCGTCCAGTTCGGGCGTGATCCGCGCGGTGTCCCCGACGACGAGCCCCGGCAGCAGCGCCCGGGCGTCCGCGGGCAGCCCGTCGGTGGCCTCCCGCAGGCCGGCCCGCAGCCGACCGGCCGTCCGTTGCGCCGCCGACGGCTCCCGCACGACCGCCGGCACCGCCTGCCCCCGCACCCGCAGCACCGCCGCGATCCGGTCCCCTCCCATCAGCGCGGGAGTCAGCCGCCCCCTCACCCGCACCCGCGTCGAGGGCAACAGCCCCAGCCACGGCGACGACTCGGCCGGCTCCCGCCCGGATGCCACACGCCCGAATGGCTCACGCCCGGACGCCCGGCGCACACCGGTCCCCGCACGGACATCCACGAGCATCAGCACCGGCGCCCGCGTCGCGACCGCCGTCCCGGCCGGCCCTTCGACCCTGCGCACCTCCGCGTCGACCAGAACGGAATCCGGCGTCACATGGTCCCCTCTGACCCGGGGCCGGGTGAGCCGTGGATCGGAGGTGAGCTCGACCTCCGCGGTCACGGTCGCGTACTCCCGCGCCAGCACCGGCACCGGCCCCCGCCGCAGATCCGCCCCGTGCAGCCCGGCCGAGGCCGCGGCCGCGGAGACACAGAGCAGCGAGGCGGCCACGGTGGCCCGCGGCCACCGGCGAGAGCCGGGGGCCGACCGCCCGCGCCGCACTGCCAGTAGGGCGATCGCCGTGATCAGGCAGATCACCACAAGGCCCGCCACCAGCCCCGGCGCCGCGTCCAACGTCAGTGCCGCCGTGCCCCAGGCCGCCAGCGCGGGCGGAACCAGCCGCAGATCGACCGGCCCCTCCTGGCGCGGATGAGCGTCCCCCAGACGCTTACCGGATGCGACATGCACGGCTCGACGGACCCGGGAGCCGGGGCCGAGACCGGGCCGGGTCTCCCCGTCCCTGACGCCCCCGACGCTCTCTCCGTCGTCCTCCCCGCGCCTCATGGCCGCACGAGATTCCGCAGGTCGGCATAGCGTCGCTCGCCGATGCCGTTGACTTCGCGCAGTTCGTCCACCGAACGGAAACCGCCGTGCTGTGTGCGGTAGTCGACGATGTGCTGCGCCAGGACGGGTCCGACGCCCGGGAGGGTGTCGAGTTGGTCGACGGTGGCCGTGTTGAGGGAGACGGGAGCCGAGGGCCCGGCCGCCGTGCCGGACCCGGCCGGTGCCGCCGCTCCCCCGGCCGACGGGGGTGCGGGTCCCCCGACGACGACCTGCTCGCCGTCCACGAGGAACCGCGCGCGGTTGAGACCGTCGGTGTTCGTCCCCGGTCGCACCCCGCCGGCCGCGCTCAGCGCGTCGACCACGCGTGAACCGGCCGGGAGCCGATGGATGCCCGGCTTGCGGACCTTGCCGCTGACGTCCACCACGATCTCGGCCCCGGCCGTGCCCACAGCCCCCGGCGAACCGGCCGACGCGGCGGGTCCGGGCGTCTCCTTGTCCGCTCCCGCCTCTCCCCCCTCGTAGGGAGCCGCCGCCCGCACCACCTCCGGTGCCCGTACGGGCTGGGCGCGGCCGGTCCAGAAGTGCTGCAGGGCGAAGCCGGCGGCGACGACCAGCACCACCGTGAGCGCGAGCACGCTCCTGCGTTCCATCCCGCAGCGCGTCTGCACCCACACCGGCATCCGCTCCCACAGAGCCGGCCCGACCCGCTCCCGCAGGCCTCCCGCACCCCGGCCCCTGTCCGCGCGGACCGCGTCCGACTCCGACGGACCCACCTCCGCGACCACACCGGCAGCCGGCGGACTCGGCGCATCCGGCGCCACCCGTGTATCGACGAGCACCGTGTCCGCGCTCTGGGCGCCCACCCCGCCCCGGCCCCCACCCCGTGCGGCGAACAATGTCTCCGCGCGTCGGCGCAGCTCCTCCGCCGAGGCGTGCCGGTGTCCGGCGCGGCCCCGGCCGGGTGGGCGGCGGTGTCGGATGCGGCCGTCGGAGCCAGGGACCCGCCCGGGGCCGCTGGTCGCGTTCGTGGTGCGTGAGCGTGATCGAAGTGCCATGCCACGAGGATGGGACACTTCACCGCATCGCGATGATCTTGCTCAATTCCCGGGGATCAAGCCCAAGTTGTGGATAACTCCACCACTCACACGAGTGAGAGGAGCAGCCCCTCACCTCGGCGAAACCACAACTCCCAGCAATCCGGGCCCCGTATGCGCCCCGATCACCGCGCCGACCTCGCTCACATGCAGATCCGCCACTCCGGGCACCCTCCCCCGCAGCCGCTCCGCCAGCGCGGACGCCCGCTCGGGAGCCGCGAGATGGTGGACGGCGATGTCGACCGACGCGTTGCCCGCACGGTCGGCCACCAACTCCTCGAGGCGGGCGATGGCCTTGGACGCCGTCCGCACCTTCTCCAGGAGGTCGATGCGCCCGCCGTCCAGCTGGAGCAGCGGCTTCACCGCGAGCGCGGAGCCCAACAGGGCTTGGGCGGCACCGATCCGGCCACCACGGCGCAGATAGTCGAGGGTGTCGACGTAGAAGTAGGCGGAGGTGCTGGCGGCCCGTTTCTCCGCGGCCGTGACCGCTTCGTCCACGGTGCCGCCCGTCTCCGCGGCCTCGGCCGCCGCGAGCGCGCAGAAGCCGAGCGCCATCGCCACCATGCCGGTGTCCACCACCCGCACCGGCACCGGCGCCTCCCGTGCCGCGACGACCGCCGCGTCGTAGGTGCCGGACAACTCGGCGGACAGGTGCAGGGAGACGATTTCGGTGGCGCCGGCCTCGGCGACCTTGCGGTAGGTCTCGGCGAAGAGTTGAGGGCTGGGGCGCGAGGTGGTGACGGGGCGTCGCTTCTGCAGCGCCTGGGCCAGGGAGCGGGTCGAGACCTCGGTGCCCTCTTCGAGAGCCTCGTCACCGAGGACGACGGTCAGGGGCACCGCGGTGATGCCGTGGCGCTCCATCGTCCGCTGCGGCAGGTAGGCCGTTGAATCCGTGACGATCGCGACATGGCGGGACATGAGCTGGAGGTTACCTGGCGTAGCCCGTGGACGGCAGCCCGGCCCCTCTCGCCTGGACAGCCCTTGACCGAATCAGGTACCGATCACATGCCGGTCACATACCGGTCGTTTCGGGGCGGGGCTTCTTCTGCCACGGGTACGTGGGGCGTGGCCCGGGCGGGGTGATGGCGGGCCGGGTCGGCTCCTGCGCGGCAGGTGAGCCGGCCGTTTCCGAAGTCTGTTCGGTCTCCGGCGTGGTCCAGTGCCGCAGGGCGCCGGCCTCGACGTCGATCTGGGCGCTGAGGGTGTCCAGATCGTCCTCGGCGAAACGGCGGGCGCGGTCCTGGGCGGCCCAGCGCAGGGAGTCCGCCGAGCCGGTGATGCGCTCGGTGCGCTCGCGCAGCGACGGCAGCCGCTCGGCGAGCTTCGCCCGGTCGGGCTCGGACTCCAGGCGCTTGAGCTCGCCGTCCAGTTCATGACCATGCGCGCTGAGTCGCTGGAACAGGCCGAGGGACTCTCTGAGGGACTCGTCCTCGGTCACGCCCGCGTGGAGCGCGTCCTGGGTGGCCCTCATCGAGGACCGCAGCCTGAGCCGGAGCTGGGCGATCTCGCCGGCCGGTCCGGGCTGGGCGAAGGACTTGGCCCGCAGGGTGTGGTCCTCGACCGTGCGGCGGGCCTGGTCGATGGTGCGGTCCACCCCGCGCTTGGCGGCGCCGACCGCCTTCACCGTCGCGTAGACGCCGAGCACGGTGAGCAGCACGAACAGCAGGGCCACGACTGCGATCACTGCTTCCACGAGCTCCTCCTCCGGTCTGCATCCCTCTTCAAACCGTAAACGAGACGGGCAGGCCCGGAGTTCCAGAAGTACCCCGAACCTGCCCGCACCGAACCCCTAGGGGACAGCCTCAGCCAGCCCCGGACGGCGTCACGCCGGAACGATGTTCACCAGCTTCGGCGCCCGCACGATCACCTTGCGGATCCCCGCGCCGTCCAGCGCCTTGACGACGCTCTCGTCGGCCAGGGCCACCTTCTCCAGCTCCTCGTCGGAGATCGCCGGGGACACCTCCAGACGGGCCTTGACCTTGCCCTTGATCTGGACGACGCAGGTCACGCACTCGTCCACCACGTAGGCGGGGTCGGCGACCGGCAGGTCCTGGTGGACGACCGAGTCCGTGTGGCCCAGCCGGTGCCACAGCTCCTCGGCGATGTGCGGGGCCAGCGGGGCGACCAGCAGCACCAGGTCCTCGGCGACCGTGCGCGGCAGCGCCCCGCCCGCCTTGGTCAGGTGGTTGTTCAGCTCGGTGATCTTGGCGATGGCGGTGTTGAAGCGCAGGCCCTCCAGGTCCTGGCGCACACCGTCGATCGCCTTGTGCAGCGCCCGCAGGGTGTCCACGTCGATGTCGGCGTCCTCGACGTCGACGACGGTCACCGCGCCGGTGGTCTCGTCGACGATGTTGCGCCACAGCCGCTGCAGCAGGCGGTACTGGCCCACCACGGCACGGGTGTCCCAGGGGCGGGAGACGTCCAGCGGGCCCATCGCCATCTCGTACAGACGCAGGGTGTCGGCGCCGTACTCGGCGCAGATCTCGTCCGGAGTCACCGCGTTCTTCAGGGACTTGCCCATCTTGCCCAGCAGGCGGCTGACCTTCTCGCCCTGGTAGAACCAGGCGCCGTCGCGCTCCTCCACCTCGGCGGCCGGCACCGCGATGCCCCGGCTGTCGCGGTAGACGTAGGCCTGGATCATGCCCTGGTTGAACAGCTTGTGGAACGGCTCCGCGGAGGAGACGTGCCCCAGGTCGAACAGGACCTTGGACCAGAAGCGCGCGTACAGCAGGTGCAGCACGGCGTGCTCGGCGCCGCCGACGTACAGGTCGACACCGCCGTGCGGCCGGCCCTCACGCGGGCCCATCCAGTACTGCTCGATCTCCGGGTCGACCAGTTGCTCGCTGTTGTGCGGGTCCAGGTAGCGCAGCTCGTACCAGCAGGAGCCGGCCCAGTTGGGCATGGTGTTGGTCTCGCGGCGGTAGCGCTTCGGCCCGTCGCCCAGGTCCAGGGTGACGTGGACCCAGTCCTCGTTGCGGGACAGCGGGGTCTCCGGGGACGTGTTCGCGTCGTCCGGGTCGAAGGTGCGCGGCGAGTAGTCCTCGACCTCGGGCAGCTCCAGCGGCAGCATCGACTCGGGCAGCGGGTGGGCGATGCCGTCCTCGTCGTAGACGATCGGGAAGGGCTCGCCCCAGTAGCGCTGGCGGCTGAACAGCCAGTCGCGCAGCCGGAAGTTGACCGTGCCCTCGCCGATGCCCTTGCCGGACAGCCACTCGGTGATGCGGGCCTTGGCCTCGACGACGGGCAGACCGTCCAGGGAGACCTCGTCGTTGGCGGAGTTGATGATCTTCGCGTCGTACGACCCGAAGGCGTCCTCCCAGGTCGCGGTGTCGGTGCCGCGGCCGTCGGTGGGCTCGACGATGCAGTGGATCGGCAGCTCGAAGGCGCGCGCGAACTCGAAGTCGCGCTGGTCGCCCGCCGGGACGGCCATGATCGCGCCGGTGCCGTAGCCCATCAGGACGTAGTCGGCGATGAAGACCGGGACGCGGTCGCCGTTGACCGGGTTGGTGGCGTACGCGCCGGTGAAGACGCCGGTCTTGTCCTTGGCCTCGGCCTGCCGCTCGACGTCGGACTTGGAGGCGGCCTGCGCGCGGTAGGCGGCGACGGCCTCGGCCGGGTTCGCGTGTCCGCCGGTCCACACCTGGTGGGTGCCCTCGGGCCAGGCGGCCGGGACGAACTTGTCGACCAGGGGGTGCTCGGGGGCCAGGACCATGTAGGTCGCGCCGAACAGGGTGTCCGGGCGGGTGGTGAAGACGGTGATGTGCTCGCCGTCGATGGGGAAGTCGACGCGGGCGCCCTCGGAGCGGCCGATCCAGTTGCGCTGCTGCAGCTTGATGGCCTCGGGCCAGTCCAGCGCCTCCAGGTCGTCCAGCAGACGGTCGGCGTAGGCCGTGATGCGCATGTTCCACTGGCGCAGCTTGGCCTTGAAGACCGGGTAGTTGCCGCGCTCGGAGCGGCCGTCGGCGGTGACCTCCTCGTTGGCCAGCACGGTGCCCAGGCCGGGGCACCAGTTGACCGGCGCCTCGGAGGCGTACGCCAGGCGGTACTCGCCCAGGACGTCGGCGCGCTCGGCGGCGCTCAGCTCGCTCCACGCGCGCGTGGAGCCCGGTACGGCACGCTCACCGGACTCGAACTGTGCGATCAGCTCGGAGATCGGACGGGCCTTCGCCGCCTCGTCGTCGTACCAGGAGTTGAAGATCTGCAGGAAGATCCACTGGGTCCACTTGTAGTAGTCCGGGTCGATCGTGGCGAACGACCGGCGCTTGTCGTGGCCCAGGCCCAGCCGGCGCAGCTGGGCCTTCATGTTCTCGATGTTGGCCTCGGTGGAGACACGCGGGTGCGTGCCGGTCTGCACGGCGTACTGCTCGGCGGGCAGGCCGAAGGCGTCGAAGCCCAGGGTGTGCAGGACGTTGTGGCCGGTCATGCGCTGGAAGCGCGCGAAGACGTCGGTCGCGATGTAGCCCAGGGGGTGGCCGACGTGCAGGCCCGCACCGGAGGGGTACGGGAACATGTCCATGATGAACTTCTTGGGCCGGGCGACGACCGCGGGGTCGCCCGCCAGGTCGCCCTTGGGGTTGGGAGCGGCGTAGGTGCCCTCGGCGTCCCAGAAGTCCTGCCAGCGTGCCTCGATCTCGGCGGCCATAGCCGCCGTGTAGCGGTTCGGCGCGGCATCCGCCGACATGCCAGTGGCGGCAGCGGGGTTCGTCTCGCTCATGATCCTCAAAGCTCCATCGATCGTCTCTGCCAGCGGCTGCGACTTGCCTGGAAACGAAAAATCCCCTCGCACAGGAGGGGACGCCGCGCCGATTCCGAACCGTCCGGTCCACCGGCGTTCGGGACTGATCAGCGCGGCTCGCTAAGCAGAAGGCGTACGGCACGCATGGCGCTAGGGTACCGCAGGGCTTGAGCAAGCTGCGACGGACTTACGTATGACCTACGGACACCGGGCACACCCGGCCGAAGTTGAACAAAGGTCAAGGATTACTTCGCGTAACAGCCACTAAGGGGACAACGTCCCGCCCTGATCATCTCTTGATAACAACGCAATAACTCAAACCTCGTACCCATCGGTATGGAGCCACTTAGAGTTCGGCAGCGGGACCGCTTTCCCGAAACTGCTCGGAGTTGCCCCCATGAACCCTCTTTCCAGTAACAGCTCGATCCCCAAGCCGGGCCGGTCGGCCTACGGCGTGGTCTCGGCTGTCGTCCTGGTCGCCATACCCGTGATCGTGCTGTCCGGCGGCGACCGGCTCCGCGAGTTCCTGAACTTCGGCGCGGGCGTACTGTCGCTCGTCTCGCTCAGCTGCTCGGTGATCTGGGGCCTGGTGGCCCAGGACCGGATCTTCCTCAACACACGCCAGCGGATCATCGGCCAGGGAATCCACCGGACCACGGCGGTCGCCTCGATCGGCTTCCTGCTGATCCACGTCATCACGAAGATCAACCTGGAACACGCCACGGTCCTCGCCGCGCTCATCCCGTTCTCCGGCGGAATCACGGGCATCGGCTTCCTGGTCGGCCTCGGCTCCCTGGCCGGCATGCTGATGATCTTCGTCGGCATCACCGGCGCCCTGCGCAACCACTTCGCCGCCCCCGCCGAGGTCGCCGCCCGCTGGCGGGCCATGCACATGCTGGCCTATCCGGCCTGGTGCGCCGCGCTCGTGCACGGACTCTACGCGGGTCGCCAGGCCAAGCCGATCTTCGTGATCATGTACAGCCTGTGCCTGCTGGGCGTCATGGCCGCCCTCGCGCTGCGCGCCGCCCCGCGCCCGGTCAAGCGCAACATCGCCGACCAGCTCACCGGCATGCTGGGCGCGCAGGACCGCTACGGCATGGAAGGCCTGGAGGCGTCACGCGCGCGCGTGGCGGAGTCCGGCCTGCCCGGCTACGAGAGCCGCCCCTCCCGGCCGTCCCGGTCCTCCGCGGCCGACGCGATGGGCTCCACGGGAATGAACCCGCAGACCTCGTCCCTGTTCGGCACGCCCGCCGGCGCGGACTCCTCGAACGGCTTCGCGGCCGCCTACCGCGCCGTCAACACGCCGGGCCAGCAGCAGCCGTACGGCGCGGCCGACCAGACCGGGCGGATGAACATGCCGTTCGACATGCAGGCCACCGAGGCGATGCCACGCATGGACGGCCCCGGCAGCACCTCCGGCAGCTGGCCGATCCCGTCCCCGCCGCCGGTCGGCGAGGCACCCCCGTCGGCCTACGACCCGATGCAGGACACGGGATTCAACATCCCGGTCTATGGCAATTCGGGCAACGGCGGACCCGGCGGAGGTGATGTGTACAACACCGGTGAGACGAACACCCAGTACGGCACGTACAACTCGAACGACACGTACAACAGCGGTCCCGCCAATGCACCATCACCCGGAGCGTCCTTCGACAATCCGGGTTCGGGCGAACCTTGGAACACGCCTTCCGGAGGCTATAGGTGAACGAGGCCCTGCCCGACGTCCCAGAAGTCCGCGTGGTCGGCCTTCCGCAGCTCACGTCGGGCTTCGACCTTGTCGAGAGACTCGATCTGCCCATGCACCTGAAGGTGCACGGGCCGCTTGAACCCATGGGCGGAGAGAAGCTCGCGCAACTCTCCGAGCGCATCAACCTCAAGGGCCGCGGCGGCGCGGGCTTCCCGTTCCACAAGAAGCTGCGTTCGGTCGCCGACGCGGCGATCAAGCGGGGCGTACGGCCGGTCGTGGTCATCAACGGCAGTGAGGACGAACCCGCCTGCCGCAAGGACACGGTGCTGATCAACCGTGCCCCGCACCTCATCCTGGACGGCGCTCTGCTGGTCGCCGAGGCGCTGGGTGCCCGCACGCTCGTGGTGGGGGTCACCCGGGAGTCGACGGAGCGGTCCATGGAGGCCGCCCTGGCGGAGCGCGGCCTGAGCAACGGCCGCCGCTCGGCGCTGAAGGCGTTCGTCCAGCGCAACCCGATCCGCATGGTCACCGGCGCGGCCGCGTCGCTGATCCGCTCCATCGACGGCGGCCCGGCGATCCCGCCCGGCCGCAAGACCAGCGCCTCCCAGAGCGGAGTCGGCGGCGCGCCGACCCTGCTGTCCAACGCCGAGACGTTCGCCCAACTCGCCATCGCCGCCCGCATCGGCCCGGAGCGCTACGGCAACACCGGCCTCTACGACGAGCCCGGCACCGTCATGCTGACCGTCTCCGGCGCGGTCGCCCGCCCCATGGTGATCGAGGTCCCCACCGGCGTCCCGCTGCGCTACGTCCTTCAGCTGGCCGGCGCCCCGCCGGTCCCCCAGGGCGTGCTGACCGGCGGCTACCACGGCAAGTGGATCGACGCGGCGACGGTCAACGAGGCGGTCGTCTCCCGCAACTCGCTGGACGCGGTGGGCGGTGCCCTCGGCGCCGGCGCGATCCTGCCGATCAGTCAGGAGACCTGCCCGCTGGGCGAGTCGCTGCGCGTGGCGCAGTGGCTGGCGGACGAGAGCGCGGGACAGTGCGGTCCCTGCTACCTCGGCCTGCCGGCCGCCGCGCGCGGCATGGAGGACATCATCAACGGCGGCGGCCCGGCCGCCCTGGAGGCCCTCAAGCAGGTCGCCAAGAACGTCAAGCGGCGCGGTGCGTGCTCGCACCCCGACGGCTCCGCGATGTTCCTCGAGTCGACCATCAAGGCGTTCACCGACGACCTCGCGGCCCACGTCCTCGGAAACGGCTGCGGAAGGCCCGTGGAGGGCGTTCTCCCGCTCTTCGAGGAAGGAATGGCCCCGGCGGCCATCACGAGCGGCGCAGGCTCCCAGGACACCGGTGACAGCCGTCAGAAGATCTTCGTCGACTGGACGCTGTGCCGCGGCCACGGACTGTGCGCGGACATCCTCCCGGAGGTCTTCCAGCTCGGCGCCGACGGCTTCCCCACCGTCGCGCAGGCGAAGGTGCCGCGCTACGCCGAGGCGAAGGCGCTGCGCGCGGTACGCCGCTGCCCGGCCCTCGCCCTGCGCCTCGAGGAGGACACCCGCGCGCAGGCCCCCTCGCGCAACCTCCCGGTCCTCTCCCAGGGCCGCGGCCGCCGCGCCCTCGGCCGCTGACCGCCCCCACACCCGGAAGGGGCCGCCTGTTTCGCAGGCGGCCCCTTCGGCATTACGGCACGCGCGCAATGCGACAAAAAAAGATCCCACCGGGATCGAATCCGATCCGGCGGGATCTTGCTTGTGGAGCTAAGGAGAATTGAACTCCTGACCTCCTGCATGCCATGCAGGCGCTCTACCAACTGAGCTATAGCCCCTTGCGGCGTCCGTCCGGGTTTCCCCGGCGGCGACGCCAACATTACACGGTCCAGGGGGTGGACCACCAAATCGTTTCCGTTCTGTCCGTTTTGGACGGAACTTGACGCCGAAAAGCTCAGGTCAAGCAGCTCAGGTCAAGCGGTGACGAACGAATAGAACCGCTTGAGCGTGCAGTGCTCCTCGAGGAGCCGGCCGTAGATCGGCTCGCCCTCCAGCTCGCGGTACGTCTCGATCGGGTCGCCTTTTATGATCAGCGCCCGCGCGCATTCCTCGCACCAGTACTGGTAGTCGGGGTTCACCGGTTCCATGTCGCGGACGATCGGGGTGCCACTGCCGCACCAGTCGCACTTCCGCCTGTGTGCACCCATCGATCAGCTCCAGCTGTGGCCGCAGGCCGTGCACACGTAGGAGATCCCGCCGTTGTCCCCGAGGACTTGGGCCACGAACGCGGAACCGCAGGAAGGGCAGCTGAGCCGGGTGGCCTTGTCCCGTGTCAACGCCGCTTCGGAGAGGTGGCCGACCTCTCCGAGGATGCTCGCAGGCATCGCTACTCCCTCCCGTCGGGCCGCGCCCCCTTCCGGCCGTTTGATTCTGCCACGGCCGGGCCAATACGGTCAGCGACGCCTTAGTACCAGTCCGGACACGGCACCCAGCGCGGCTGTCGCAGCGAGCGCGAACATGCATGTGAGAAGCGCTTCCGAAGAGGTATACGCCTCCGGAGCCCCAAGTGACTCAAGCCGCTCGAAGAACAGTGTGCCGAAGACCGCCACCCCGACGAGCTGGCCGAGCTGGGTGACCGTGGCGAGCAACCCGCTGGCGTCCGCCGCGTCCTCGGGCCGCACCGCGGCCAGCGCCCGGGTGAGCGTGGGGCTGAAGGCGAGCGAGAGACCGGCACCCACACCGAGGTAGGCCGCGTACAGCCACGCGCCCCCTCCGTCACCGCCCTCGAAGGCCAGCCCCACGCCTGCCACCGACAGCGCGGTGAGCGTGAACCCGGCCGGGGCCAGGGCCCGTTGCCAGGACGCGGGCCACCGGCGCCAGGTCAGACCGACCGCGCCGAAGACGACCGCGGTCGGCGCGAAGGTGAGACCGGCGCGCAGCGCGCTGTAGCCGAGGCCGCCCTGGACGTGCAGGGTCACCAGGAACAGGAAGCCGCCGTTGACCGCCATGACGGCCGCGATGCGCAGGACGGCGAGGGCCATGCCGGGGTGGCGCAGGACCCGGGGAGCGATCAGCGGGGCGCCGCCGCGCCGGGCCAGCCGCGCCTCGTAACCGCAGAACAAGGCCAGCAGGAGCGCGCCGGCGGCCAGGGACAGCCACGACCACAGCGGCCAGTCCTCCTCCTGCCCGAGCACGAGCGGCAGCGTCACCAGGGAGACGGCGGCGCCCAGCAGCACGAGCCCGGGCACGTCCAGGCCGCGCGCCTCTTCGCGCGCCCCTCGCACCGCTCCCCCGTGGCCCGTCAGGACCCGCCGTCCGGCGGCCAGCAGAACGAGACCCACCGGCACGTTCACCAGGAACACCGGACGCCAGCCGGTGCCCAGCAGGTCGGCGCTGACCAGGACGCCGCCCACCACCTGCCCGGCCGCCGCGCCGACGGCGAGGACCGCCGCGTAGGCGCCGAGCGCCCGCACCCGGGCCTCGCCGGTGAAGGTGCGCTGGATGAGGCTGAGCACCTGCGGGATCATCACCGCCGACCCGGCCCCCTGCACCAGCCGGAAGACGATCAGCTCGGTGCTGCCGCGGGCCAGCCCGCAGGCGAGCGAGGCGGCGGTGAACAGGGCGAGACCGACGAGGTGGACCCGGCCGGGGCCGAACCGGTCGCCGAGCCGGGCGCCGGTGATCAGCAGGACGGAGTAGGTGATGGCGTAGCCGGCGACGACCAGTTGGAGGTCGGCGCCGGAGGCGTGCAGGTCGGAACCGATCGTGGGGGCCGCGACGTTCACGATGAAGACGTCGAGCAGTGCCATGAACTGGGCCGCCAGCACGACCGCCAGGAGCAGCCGGGGCCGGTTGTCAGTGGCGGGGTCTTTACTGGGATCAGGGCGTGGAGCGGGGGCGGGACCCGGGCTCGTCCGGGGTGTCGTCGTCATGCCGTCGAGCCTGACGACGCTTCGGTACGGGTGCCGAGAGCCCACCGATGCTGGTACTGACAGCACCTGGCAGGGGACGGGTGGGGCATCGACCATGGGGGGCGTGACGATGGGCACACAAGCGCGTACGGGGGCGGCGCACCGGCGCCGGCCGGAGCTGGCCGCCTTTCTGCGCAGCAGGCGGGCCCGGGTGACTCCGGCCGACGTCGGTATGCCACCGGGGCTGCGGCGCCGCACACCGGGGCTGCGGCGCGAGGAGGTGGCCCAGCTCTCCGGGGTGGGGATCACCTGGTACACCTGGCTGGAGCAGGGACGGCCGATCAACGCCTCGGCGCAGGTCCTGGACGCCGTGGCGCGCACCCTGCGGCTGGACGCCCCGGAGCGGGAGCATCTGTATCACCTGGCGGAGGTGCCGTACGCCCCGGAGCCGGAGGCCCTGGTGCGGGTGCGGAGCATGAGCCCGGAGATCGAGGGCATTCTCGACGCGCTCGCCCCTCGTCCGGCGGTCGTCTACAACTCGCGGTACGACATCCTCGCCGCGAACGCCGTCTACCGGCACCTGTTCTTCACCCCGGCGGACACCGCCTCGCGGGCGCCGCTCAACGCGCTGTGGCGGCTGTTCACGGTGCGTGAGGAGGACTGCCCGGTGCTGTGCCGCGAGTTGGAGCTTCCCATGATGGTGGCGACCCTGCGGGCGGCGTACGGGCTGCATGCCGGGGAGCCGTCGTGGGAGGAGTTCATACGCGAGTTGTCCGCGGCGAGCCCGCTCTTCACGCGGCTGTGGAGGACCGGTGACGTGGCGGAGCCGGGGCGGCGGGTGAAGATCTTCCGGAATCCGGCGGGGGGCGAGTTGCGGATGACGTCCACGTCGCTGTCGATCGACGGGATGCCCGAGTGCCGGATCGTGGTCTACACACCGGAGGAGCAATGAAAAATCCCGCCCCCACAGGGACGGGATCTTCGTGAAACTGTGGAGCTAAGGAGAATTGAACTCCTGACCTCCTGCATGCCATGCAGGCGCTCTACCAACTGAGCTATAGCCCCGCTGCTCTTCCCGCTCCGCGGGCCGAACAAGAAGAACTTTAGCCTGCGACCTGCCAGAAAGTGAAATCGGCTCAGTCGTCGTCGCCGAGCACCGGTTCCGGCAGGGTGCCGGCGTTGTGCTCGAGCAGGCGCCAGCCTCGGGCGCCCTCGCCGAGGACGGACCAGCAGCAGTTGGAGAGGCCGCCGAGGCTCTCCCAGTTGTGCGCCTCCAGGCCGAGGAGACGGCCGATGGTGGTGCGGATCGTGCCGCCGTGGCTGACGACGACGAGGGTGCCGTCCTCGGGGAGCTTCTCGGCGTGCCGCAGCACGACGGGCGCGGCGCGGTCGGCGACCTCGGTCTCCAGTTCGCCGCCGCCTCGGCGGACGGGCTCGCCGCGCTTCCACGCCGCGTACTCCTCGCCGTGCCGGGCGACGATCTCCTCGTGCGTCAGCCCCTGCCACACACCCGCGTAGGTCTCGCGCAGGGCCTCGTCGTGGGTGATCTCCAGGCCGGTGAGCGCGGCCAGCTCGGCGGCCGTGTCCGCGGCGCGCGAGAGGTCGGAGGCGACGATGGCGTCGGGCTTGAGGGAGGCGAGCAGCCGGGCTGCGCGGCGGGCCTGGGCCACGCCGGTCTCGGTCAGCTCGACGTCCGTGGTGCCCTGGAAGCGGCGCTCCACGTTCCAGGCGGTCTGGCCGTGCCGCCAGAGGATGACGCGGCGGCCCCGCCCCGGCCGGCCCCCTGCGGGCTGGGCGGGGGCGCTCACCGCAGCTCCCCGAACCCGGCGGTGTCGTCCTCCTCGGCCCGCAGCTTGGCGTACTCCGCGGCCTTGCCCTTGGTGGCCCGCGCGTCCTCGGGCAGCTCCAGCTCCGGGCAGTCCTTCCACAGCCGCTCCAGGGCGTAGAAGACGCGCTCCTCGCTGTGCTGGACGTGGACGACGATGTCGACGTAGTCGAGCAGGACCCAGCGGGCCTCGCGGTCGCCCTCGCGGCGCACCGGCTTGGCGCCGAGCTCCTTCTGGAGCCGCTCCTCGATCTCGTCGACGATCGACTTGACCTGACGGTCGTTGGGTGCGGAGGCCAGCAGGAAGGCGTCCGTGATCGACAGCACGTCGCTGACGTCGTAGGCGATGATGTCGTGCGCGAGCTTGTCGGCGGCCGCCTGGGCGGCGGTGGTGATGAGCTCGATGGAGCGGTCGGTGGCGGTCACTACGTGGCTTTCCGTCGGCGGTCGTTTGCCCTCAAGGGTCTCACGGACCGCCGACGGCACCCCACGTGATTCAGGGATCACCGGGCCCCGGCTACGACGACGAGGGTTCGTAGTCCTGTCCGAGCACCACCGCCACGTCGGCGTTCCCGGCGACCTTGCCCTTCTTCACGGCGCTGGTGGGCAGGCCCAGGGTCTTGGCGACCTCGGTGGCGTTCTCCTTGCCGGCGTCGTCCGTGTAGAGCACCTGGGAGGTGCCCTGCGTGCTCGACGCCGTGCCGCCGTCCAGGAAGGTGAAGCCGCCGTTGAGGAGGACCACGCGCGCGTCCTCGGTGTCGGCCTTGGTGCCGCCGGCGTTCTGGACGGAGACGCTGACGGCCGCGTCCTTGTCGGGGCTCTTCGCGGTGCCGCCGAGGACGTCCTTGACGACGTCGGCGCCGGCCTGGGCGCTGAGCGTGCCGTCGGCCTGGACGGGCAGCAGGGCGGTCTTGTAGTCGCCGCCCTTGGCGAGGTCGGAGAGCTTGGCGAGGAAGGTGCCGAGGTCCTTGTCGGTGAGGGAGGGGTCGAGGATCTGGGCGAGGGTCTGCACGGTGGTCGTCGCCGCCGACGCGTCGGAGGAGATCTTGCGCAGGACGCCCTGCATGACCTGGCCGAACCGCTCCAGCTGGGCGTTCTGGGCCTCGCCGGAGGCGCGGTAGGTGGCGTAGGCGACGGCCATCTTGCCGCTGAGGGTCTGGTCCTTGCCCTTGTTGACGAGGGGGGCCTGGCCCTTCTTCTTGGCGGCCGGGTCGGGGACGTCGGTGTCGGTGTCGACCTCGATGTTGCCGACGAGGTCGACGAGGTTCTGCAGGTAGGGGGTGTCCAGGCGCCAGGTGCCCTCGATGTCGGTGCCGAGGACGGTGTCCAGGGCGTCCCGGGTGCCCGCGGAGCCGTCGTCGTCGACGGACTTGGCGAGGGTCGTCGTGGTGCCGTCCTCGTCGGTGAGGACGAGGGAGTTGGGCAGCAGGACGGTGGTGCCCTGCTCGGTGGTGGTGTTGTCGACGAGCAGCGCGGTGGCGGTGCCGCCCCCGGAGGTGTTGTGGAGGTGGACGACGACCACGTCGCGCTTCTGGGCGGCGCTCGCGGGGGTGGCCTCGGTCTTGGAGCCGGAGGAGGACGACAGGCCGGGCAGCTTCCCCGCGTACCAGAGGTAGCCGACACCGCCGACCGCGACCAGGGCGAGGACGACGACGAGCGCGATGAGCCGGCTGCGGGCGCGGCGCTTGGCCTCCTCGCGGCGCTCGGTGCGGTTCTCGGTGAAGTTCAGCCAGTCGATGACGTCCTCGGAGTCGCCGTCGGGCTCCTCCACGAACGCGAACTGTCCGGTGTGGTACTCCCGTTGGGGCCGCTCGGAGGAGTCGGGACCGCCTCGGCCGTCCACCTCGTCCTCGGCCGGGCCGGCCTGCTGCGGGATGTAGGCGGTCTGTTCGGCGGTGCGGGGCTGCTCGACCCGGGGCTGCTGCCCGCTGGTGGCGGTCTGCCCGTAGGGGTCGTAGGGGGCGGCGGTCGCCGGGCCGCCCTGGGCGGGGTGGGAGCCGGTGCCGTAGGGGTCGTAGCCGGTGGGGGCCTGGTGGCCGCCGGTGTCGTACGCGGGGGTGGCCGGCTGCCGGCCCGTGTCGTACGGGTCGTAGCCGGGCGTCTGCTGCGTGCCGCCCGTGGCGTACGGGTCGTACCCGTAGCCCTGCGGGTTCTGGTGCCCCTGCTGCCCGTACGGGTCGTAGGCCTGTTGCTGGGGCGGCTGGGAGGACGTGACCTGCCGGTAGACCGGCCGGCCGTACTCGTCGTAGCCGACGAGCTCGTACTGGTCGTCCCCGTACCCCGCGTCGTATCGGTCGTTCACCGGTACCCCTCTCGGCTCACTCGCCGCGGTACAGCTCGCGCTTGTCGATGTAACGCACGACTCCGTCCGGCACCATGTACCAGATGGGGTCGCCCTTGGCGACTCTCGCACGGCAGTCCGTCGAGGAGATGGCGAGCGCGGGAACCTCCACGAGGGAGACGCCGCCCTCCGGGAGACCGGGGTCCGTGAGGTGGTGGCCGGGCCGGGTGACCCCGATGAAGTGCGCCAGGGAGAACAGTTCCTCGCTGTCCCGCCAGGTCAGGATCTGGCCGAGGGCGTCGGCACCGGTGATGAAGAAGAGGTCGGTGTCGGGGTTGAGGGCCCGCAGGTCGCGCAGGGTGTCCACGGTGTAGGTGGGGCCGCCGCGGTCGATGTCGATGCGGCTGACCGAGAACTGGGGGTTCTCGGCGGTCGCGATGACCGTCATCAGATAGCGGTCCTCGGCCGGGGAGACCCTGCGGTGGCTCTTCTGCCACGGCTCACCGGTCGGGACGAACACGACCTCGTCCAGGTGGAACTGCGCGGCGACCTCGCTGGCCGCCACGAGGTGTCCGTGGTGGATCGGATCGAACGTTCCGCCCATGACGCCCAGGCGGCGCTTGCCCGGGTTCGACGGGCCGGTAGGCATGTCCTGCTCTCCCATGCGTGCAGACCCTACCGGCCCGTCCTGAGGGCACCGGACGACCGATGCCCGAAATGCCACGGTATGGACGGCATGGATATGGAGTGCCTCAGCGGTCGCGGTTGAAGCGGGTGGTGACCCACAGCAGGAGCAGCAGGATGAGGAACGCGGCGCCGCCGGTGACCAGCGGGTTCAGGCTCTCGTGGTTGCCACCGTGCTCCTCGCCCTCGGCGGCGAGGGTGACCAGCTGGGCAGCGGCGCTGTGAAGACTCATCGTCGGCAGGACCTATCCGGTGAGGGCGGGATGAAGATGTCGGCCCATCGTAAGCGGGGCGCTCGGTCGCGATCACGCCGACTCCGCCATTGGGAACCTTGCCGCGTCCTCAGTCGTCTTTCCGCTTGTAGCCCCGCAGCAGGAACCACGCGGTGAGCGCACAGCCCAGGATCATCACGATCAGTACGACACGGAGCAGATTCCCCGCCCCCTGCTGCTGGGCGGCCTCGGTCAGCCAGGCGGCTGCGGGGTGGTGCTCCATGGCGCGGGACTCCTTCGGTGTGGTGCCCGTCCACGGTAACTCCGCCTAGGCTGGGCTCTGCTTCGGGGGCGCAAAGGGCCGCACAAGGGTCCGCAAAGGGCGGACCGCACAACCGAGGGCCACACAGACGCACATGGGGGAGTACATGTCCGACGACGGCCGCCAGAACAACGGCTCCGAGAACGTGCCGAGCAGGCAGCGCAAGCGGTTCCCCGGAATCTCCTCGCGTGCGTACGAGCACCCGGCCGACCGCTCCGCCCTGGTGGCGCTGCGCAAGCTGAGCGGTTTCGACACGGTGTTCAAGGCGCTCAGCGGGCTGCTGCCCGAGCGGAGCCTGAGGCTGCTGTTCCTGTCCGACTCGGTGCGGGTCTCCGACCAGCAGTTCACGCACCTCAACGACATGCTGCGGGACGCCTGTTACATCCTGGACCTGGAGAAGGTCCCGCCGATGTACGTCAACCAGGACCCGCAGCCGAACGCGATGTGCATCGGCCTGGACGAGCCGATCATCGTGGTCACCACCGGGCTCGTCGAGCTGCTCGACGAGGAGGAGATGCGGGCCGTCATCGGCCACGAGGTCGGCCACGCCCTGTCCGGGCACGCGCTGTACCGCACGATCCTGCTGTTCCTGACCAACCTCGCCGTCCGGGTCGCCTGGATCCCGCTGGGCAGCATCGCGATCATGGCGATCGTCACCGCGCTGCGCGAGTGGTTCCGCAAGTCGGAGCTGTCCGCCGACCGCGCCGGTCTCCTCGCCGGGCAGGACCTGCGGGCCTCGATGCGCGGCCTGATGAAGCTGGCGGGCGGCAACCACCTGCACGAGATGAACGTGGACGCGTTCCTCCAGCAGGCGGACGAGTACGAGGCGGGCGGCGACCTGCGCGACTCCGTGCTGAAGATCCTGAACGTCCTGCCCCGCACGCACCCCTTCGCCACGGTCCGGGCGGCGGAGCTGAAGAAGTGGGCCGAGTCCCGCGACTACCAGCGGATCCTGGACGGTCACTACCCGCGTCGGGACGAGGACAAGGACACCTCGGTCTCGGACTCCTTCCGTGAGTCCGCCTCCCACTACGCGACGAGCGTGAAGAGCTCCAAGGACCCGCTGATGAAGCTGGTCACCGACATCGCGGGCGGGGCCGGCGGCCTCGGCGGCCGGGTCCGGCGCGGCTTCGACGGCTTCACCAGCTCGCCTTCGTCGGACGACCGCTCCAACGGCTCGCCGAGCGGCGACTCGGACGGCCCGGCGGACGGCCCGGCGGACGCCCCGCGACGGGACGAGGACTGACGGCTCCCCCTCCCTCCGGCCCGCTCTACACCTTCGGCTGGGCGTTCGTCGCCAAGGAGCCGCACAGGGCCGTCGCGCTGCCCGTGGCATAGGGGTCGGTGCCGGCCGGTCCGCCCGCCTTGGCGGTCTGGCCGGCCAGCAGGGGCCTCAGCTGGTTGGTGGAGTCCTCGCCGCAGGAGAGCGGGCCCGCCTGGACGTAGGACACGATCAGCTGCGTCTGGTGGGTGCGCAGGTCGTCACGGTCGAAGCGGAACTGCAGTTCGCGGCGGACGGTGAAGAGGGAGGCCGGGGTCTTGGCGTCGGCACCGGCGGGCCGCAGGGCGTACACGAAGGTGTGGTCCGCGGTCACCTCCAGGGTGGAGGAGTCGGTCTCGGCGGCCGTCAGGGTGCCCTGGACACGGATCTTGCGATCGGCCAGCTCGGCCTGGGAGGCGTCGAAGCGGACCAGCCAGCCGGTCGGCGCGTGCCGGCCGTCGGCGGCCGGGTGGCTGAAGCTCTCGTCGAACTGGTCGAGCTGACCGGCGTCGATCAGCCCGCGCACCGGCTGCACCTGCTGCCCGGTGAGCACCTCCGGATAGAGCGAGGAGCGTACGAGGTACTCCTTGGCGGTGGTCAGGGCGGTGACGACCTGGCTGTCGGAGAAGTGGGCGGTGCGCCGGGAGGCGGGCAGCGGAATCCCCTCGGCGCCGACGCGGAACTGCGCGGCGGGGCTGTGGGCGAACAGCGCCTCGGTGTCGGCCGTGCCGGGCACGGCGCTCTGCGGGGCGAGCGGGATGACGGTCATCCGCAGGGGTTCCGCGGGCCGGCGCGTCGCGGAGTTCTGGTACGGGTTGCGTACGCCCATGTAGATCGCGGTGCCGAAGGCCACGGCGATCAGCAGGACCAGGATCAGGGCCTGCCGGGACAGGCCCCGATGCAGGGGCGGGCGGCGGCGTACGGCAGGCGCGTGGTCGGCCATGCGCTCCTGGGCCGAGTACTCCTGCAGGCGGGCAGCACGGACGAACGATTCGTCGAAGACGACGGATCGGTACTCGTCCTCTCCACCTCCGGGAGTGCCCTCGGGTGTCCCCTCCGGTGGGTCTCCAGGCCCGGCCATACTTTCAGAGTAGGTCGCGCGGAGCCCAGGTAAACGCCCTGCTGCGCGACAAGTTCTGACAGGTTCTCACCAGGTTCGACGCGCCGGACGACCCCTGCTTCCCATGCCGGACGGCCCCCGGGCCGCCTCCCCCCTCAGGGGGTGCGGGGAACCGCCGAGACGGGTGGCTGGGAGTAGTCGGCGGACGCGGAGGGCGGCGCCGCGCTCCCCTGCTCCAGGCCGGTCGTGGCGGGCGGCGGCACCGGGTCCCGGCTGCCCGAGGAGGCGCCCCGGTAGACCGCGGCGAAGGCCAGCGCGACCATGCCGACGCCCATGACGACGGCGAGCATCCAGGCGACGGGGCGGTGCCAGCGGACCTGTTTGCCGTACAGCCCGGAGGCGCCGTAGCGCCCCTCCGGGTAGTCGGAGTCGTCCAGCTCGTCGAGGTCCGGATCATGGCCGAAATCGCCGGGGCCGTACGCGTCGTCGTAGTGGTCGCCGCGGGCGCGGGCCCTGCGGGCCTCGGCCTCGGAGGCCTCGGCTCTCGCCTCGGCGGCGGCCAGGAGGCGTTCGACGGCGGTCGGCTCGTGCACCACGGCCGCCCGTACGAAGGCCTCGTCGAAGACCACGGAGGCGAACTCTTCGTCCGACACCCCGCGGTCGTGGTCGTCGTCGGGCTCCCAGCCGTCAGGGAACGGCGTGCCCCCCACGTCCTCCGGCACGGATCCAGAGTAGACCTGGGGGGTCAATTTGGGCAGACGGTATGGAAATTCATCCGCCAGATGAGACGCCTTTCACGCGGGGCGCGCGCAGACCGGACGCGCCTGCCACGCGCATATGCGCCCCTGCGGGGAGGGGTCCGTCAGCGCCGTACGTGCCCGTCGCCGGTGACGATGTACTTGGTGCTGGTCAGCTCCGGGAGGCCCATCGGGCCGCGGGCGTGCAGCTTCTGGGTGGAGATGCCGATCTCCGCGCCGAAGCCGAACTGGCCGCCGTCGGTGAACCGGGTGGAGGCGTTCACGGCCACCGTGGTGGAGTCCACCAGCTGGGTGAAGCGGCGGGCGGCCTGCTGGGAGGTGGTGACGATCGCCTCGGTGTGGCCGGAGGTCCACAGCCGGATGTGCTCGACGGCCTTGTCGAGGGAGTCGACGACCGCCGCCGCGATGTCGTAGGAGAGGTACTCGGTCTCCCAGTCCTCGGCCGTGGCCTCCACGACGGTGGCCTTGGAGTCCTTGGCGTACGCCATGACCCGCTCGTCGGCGTGGACGGTGACCCCGGCCTCGGCGAGGGCGTCCAGGGCGCGGGGCAGGAACTCGGGGGCGATGTCCTGGTGGACCAGCAGGGTCTCGGCGGCGTTGCAGACGCTGACCCGCTGGGCCTTGGAGTTGATCAGGATGTCGATCGCCATGTCGAGGTCGGCCTGGGCGTCGACGTAGACATGGCAGTTGCCGGTGCCGGTCTCGATCACCGGGACGGTGGACTCGGAGACGACCGTCCGGATGAGGGAGGCGCCGCCGCGCGGGATCAGCACGTCCACCAGGCCACGGGCGCGCATCAGCTCACGCACGCTCTCGCGGCTCTCGCCGGGCACCAGCTGGACGGCGTCGGCGGGCAGGCCGGCGCCGCCGACGGCGTCGCGGATCACCCGGACGAGGGCGGTGTTCGACTCGTAGGCGGAGGCGGAGCCGCGCAGCAGGACCGCGTTGCCGGACTTCAGGCAGAGGGCGGCGGCGTCCACCGTCACGTTCGGGCGGGCCTCGTAGATGATGCCGACGACACCGAGCGGGACGCGGACCTGGCGCAGGTCGATGCCGTTGGGGAGGGTCGAGCCGCGGACGACCTCGCCGACCGGGTCGGGCAGCGCGACGACGTCCCGGACGTCGGAGGCGATGGCGCGCACCCGCTCCGGGGTGAGGGTAAGCCGGTCGACGACCGACTCGGCGGTACCGGCCTCGCGGGCCTTGGCGATGTCCTTGGCGTTGGCCTCGACGATCTCGCTCGTACGGACCTCCAGTGCGTCCGCGATGGCGAGGAGCGCGTCGTCCTTGGCGGCCCGGGGCAGCGGCGCGAGATCGGCGGCGGCGGCCTTGGCACGGTAGGCGGCCTGGGTGACCGGGGACATGGAGTCGTACGGCGAAAGCGTGGTCATACGGGAAGGGTAGTGCGCCGGGCGGAAGGGGCCATGTTCGTCCACGGGCCGTCCCAAAAAACGAGACGGGGCCGGGACCGGCCCGGGATCAGAAGGGGTGGACCCCCACGGGCGTCGCCGGCGCCGGGCCGTAGCCCTCGGCGATGCGCTGGTGGTAGGTCTGGCGGTCGATGACCTCGAGGCCGACGATCTCCCAGGGCGGGAGCCCGGCGGTCTGCCGGTGCTCGCCCCACAGACGCAGGGCGACGGCGGCCGCGTCGTGCAGGTCGCGGGCCTCCTCCCAGTACCGGATCTCCGCATGGTCGGGGGCGTATCTGCTGGTCAGGAGGAAGGGGTGGTCGTGGGCGAGCTGTTCGAGGGCCCGCCGGACCTCCTGGAGCGGGGCCTTCTCACCGGAGACGCTGAGAGTGACGTGCCACAGCCGGGGGGCGTCGGAAGGGCGCGTGCTCTCGGGCTCCTCGCGCTCCTGCGCCCGGTAGCGCTCCCCCGCCGCCACGCTCGTGAGGGCCCGCTCCTCACCGCTCGTACTCCCACGGGCCGCCGCCACCCCAGGGCGCACTCGTCTCACGACGGCCTCCTTTACGCAGCGCTCGTGCGGAACGTGTCCCGCGGGTTGTGTCACTGAGACAAAGTTGAGCAGGCCGCACGGCTCCTTGGGGCGGTTTCACGGAACGTCCCCCACCGGTACGGACCGTTCGGGGCCCTCGGGAGACAGCCGTTCGACGGCCTCAGGGGTGAAGGATCACCAGGTCGTCGCGGTGGACGACCTCCCGCTCGTACTCCGCGCCCAGCTCGCGCGCCAGCTCGTGCGTGGACCGCCCGATCAGCCGGGGGATCTCCTTGGCGTCGAAGTTGACGAGACCACGGGCCACCGCGTGTCCGGCGGTGTCGCGCAGCTCGACGGGGTCGCCCGCGCTGAACTCCCCCTCGACGCCCGCGATCCCGGCCGGCAGCAGCGACTTGCGCCGCTCGACGACCGCGCGCACCGCCCCGTCGTCCAGGGTGATCGAGCCCTGCGGGGTGGAGGCGTGCTGGAGCCACAGCAGCCGCTCGGCGGAGCGTTTGCCGGTGGGGTGGAAGTAGGTGCCGGTGTCTCCACCGGCGAGGGCGTCGGCGGCGTGCACCGCGCTGGTGAGGACGACGGGAATGCCGGCGCCGGTGGCGATCCGGGCGGCCTCGACCTTGGTGACCATGCCGCCGGTGCCGACGCCCGCCTTGCCGGCGCTGCCGATCTCGACGTGCGCGAGATCGTCGGGTCCGCGCACCTCGGCGATCCGCGAGGTGCCCGGCCTGCTGGGGTCGCCGTCGTAGACGCCGTCCACGTCGGAGAGCAGGACCAGCAGGTCGGCGTGGACGAGGTGGGCGACGAGGGCCGCGAGACGGTCGTTGTCGCCGAAGCGGATCTCGTCGGTGGCGACGGTGTCGTTCTCGTTGACGATGGGGAAGGCACCCATCGCGAGCAGCTTGTCGAGGGTGCGCGAGGCGTTGCGGTGGTGAGCGCGGCGGCTCATGTCGTCGCTGGTCAGCAGCACCTGGCCGACGCGGACGCCGTAGCGGGCGAAGGAGGCGGTGTAGCGGGCCACGAGCAGGCCCTGGCCGACGCTGGCGGCGGCCTGCTGGCGGGCCAGGTCCTTGGGACGGCGGCGCAGACCCAGCGGGGCGAGGCCCGCGGCGATGGCGCCGGAGGAAACGAGGACAATCTCACGTTCGCCGCCGCTGCGGCTCTTGGCGAGGACGTCGACGAGCGCGTCGACCCGGTCGGCGTCCAGGCCTCCGGACGCGGTCGTCAGCGACGAGGAGCCCACCTTGACGACGATCCTGCGGGCCTCGCCCACGGCCTGCCTTGCCCCTGCCACCTTGTTCTTCGTCTCCTCGCACCGCCGGCCGACTCCTCTGGCAATCTACGCGAACGGGCCCCGGGACCGCGCGCGAGTTCCACTCCCCGGACGGGCATCCTCCAGTAACCGTTTGCTCACGCGTTGCGTACGGCAAAAGGGATGTGTCGGTTCCACATGGAATCTGAAGGGAATACAAATTTATTTTGAAGTTTGTGTCACCTACAGTTCGCCCTGTGAAGCGCATACTCCTCAGGTCGGGGAAGAGCCCCTTCGACGTGGTCCCCGTCGAGGAAGCCCTCCACCGCGACGTTTTTGCCACCAATTCCGGCAACCTGATCTTCAGTGACGCCGCCCACAAGATCCTCACCGTGCCCGGCAGCGCGGAGGTCGTGTCCAACGGCATCGCGACCCAGGTCCACGCCGCGGCGCGGATCAACGAGGAGTACGACGCGTTCGTCGTGCCGCTCGCCAACGCCTTCCGGCCGACGTTCGAGGGGCCGCTCAAGCGGCTGACGCAGCTGATCTCGAAGCTGAAGATCCCCGTGGTGGTGCTGGGCGTCGGCGCGCAGGCCGGCCTGGACAACGACCCGGCGCGACTGAAGGCGATGGAGCCCACCGTGCGGGCCTTCGTCTCCGCGGTCCTGGACCGCAGCGCCTCCATCGGCGTCCGCGGCGAGTTCACGGCGAAGTACCTGACCGACATGGGCTTCCGGGACGTCGAGACCATCGGCTGCCCGTCGCTGTTCATGCACGGTGACACGCTCCCGGTGGAGAAGCGGGCCGCGTCCCTCACCCGCGAGTCGAAGATCTCGACCAACGGCTCGCACACGGCGGTGCGCGGGGGCCTGAGCAAGATCCTCGCCCGCACCCACCAGCACTACCCGAACCTGCGGTACATAGGACAGAACCTCACCGACGCCCGCCAGCTGTACTGGCGCGACGTCGACTCCCCGGCGGGCAGGGTCCGGGAGATGCCGAGCCACCCCGACCACCCGATGTACCGGGAGGACAAGGTCCGGGTGTACATCGACCCGGTCACCTGGATCGACGACCTGAAGGAGTTCGACTACTCGTTCGGCTCCCGCATCCACGGCAACATCGCGGCGCTGCTGGCGGGCACGCCGGCGACCGTGCTGGCCTTCGACTCGCGCACGCTCGAGCTGTGCCGCTACTTCGAGATCCCGCACCGCCTGCTCAACGAGGTGCCCGAGGACATCGACCCGGCCGAGCTGTACGAGGAGGCCGACTTCTCGGCGCTGACCGGCAACCACCGGGAGCGGTTCGACCGGTTCACCGCGTTCCTGGACAAGAACGGGCTGGAGAACACCTTCACCCACGGCGACGGCGGCGTGGCCTTCGAGAAGGAGCTGCGGGCGCTCAGGTTCCCCGCGGGCGTACGTCCCTGGATAGACGCGGACCTCGCGTCGCTGACGAGCCGGTTCGGCTGGCTGCAGCAGCGCATCACCGAACTGGACACCACCAACGCGCAGTTGAAGCGGGAGCTGGCGAAGTCCCGGACGGCCGGGGCGAAGGCGGCCGCCAAGGCAGCCGCCACGGCGGTCCCGGCGCCCTCGATCTACCGCCGTGCGAGACGCGTGGTGGGACGCGCGCTGAAGCCGTCGAAGTAACCCCTGCTGCGTCCGCCGTAGCGTCCTCGCCGTATACGACAGGGCCCGGTCCCCCCACGGGACCGGGCCCTGCCCACGTATGCGAGCCGACGCTCAGGCGGCCACCCGGCCGCGCGGCCCCGTCACGCGCTTCTTCAGCCGCCGCAGTCTGCGCCGCACCTTGCGGGTGGCGCCGCGCAGGAAGGTCTCGGCCGGGGTCTCGCGCCAGCCAGGGTAGGCCTTGGCCTCGCGCGGTTCGGCGAGGTAGACGCGGTCGGGGACGCCGGCCTTGCGGGAGCGGTAGCCCGGGTAGCCGAGGTAGAGCTGGCTGCCGCCCTTCTTCAGGACGGCCTTGGGCTCGCTCTTGGCCTTCATGAACTCCAGGACGTCCACCAGGAGGTCCGGGCGCTGCATGGCCACCAGCTGCAGCCGCAGCCGCTCGTGGACCTTGAGGCGCTGGGCGACGCCCTCGTTCCAGTAGGCGTCCATCAGCGGCTTGGCGAGCTCGAGCTTGGTGCGCCGGATCTCCTCGTCCTGCCGGAGGAAGACCGGGCCGAACTGCGGCAGCAGCGTGACGAGGAACGGTCGGACCATGAGCACGTCCCGCTTGGGGCCGGGCGGGAGCATCCGCTCCAGCAGGCCCATCAGGGCGCGCGCGGAGTCGAAGCGCAGCTTGTAACTGCCGCTCTTCGTCACGTGCTTGCCGTCGTCGCGGCCGACCAGGTAGTAGCAGGTGTAGTCGGCGACTATGGAGACGCCGTCGGCCCGCAGATAGGCCTCCATCGTGAACAGCGCGTCCTCGCCGGTCCACAGGGACTCGTCGAAGCGCATGTCGTGACGCTCCAGGAACGCGCGGCGGAACAGCTTCTGCGCGCTCAGCGTGAACTTGATGTTGGAGGAGAAGACGTCCGTACGGTCCCGGTTCTTGCCCCACATCGACTTGGGCGCGTTGCGGTTGACGCCCTCGACCTTGCCGAGGACGACGTCCGTGGCGTTGTGGTCGGCCATGGCGACCATGCGCTCCAGGGCCTCGGCGCCGAGGCGGTCGTCGGCGTCGAGGAAGAACACGTACCGCCCGGTGGCCTTGGAGAGGCCGACGTTGCGCGGGCCGCTGGGGCCGCCGGAGTTCTCCTGGCGGATGACGGTGACCGCCATGGGGGCGCGAGCGGCGAACTCCTCCAGGTAGTCCCCCGTACCGTCCTTGGAGCCGTCGTCGACGGCGATGACCTCGATCCGCGCCGGGTCCAGCGTCTGTGCCTCGACGGATGCCAGGCACTCGACCAGATACGGCATCGCTTCGTACGCCCCGATGACCACCGTGACGTCAGGCTGCGCAAGAGTCACTTTTCCCTCTCATCACGCAACGGTTCCCCCTAGTCCACTCTTCAGATACTCGATAGACGGTTGACAGGCTGAACAGGTTGTCTCGCTCCAGGCATGTGTTCCACCTCACAGAATGCCCGAAAGGCCCGGTCCCCGGAGAGCGCCTCCGGGGGCCGGGCCTTTCGAAACAGGGACGTCAGCCGGTCGTAACACCGTTGGTCAACTCCGCGCCTCCACCGGCCGCTTCCTCCGCCGCGGCGGCCCGGGACTCCTGGCCGACGTTGCGGGCCTCGGCCTTCAGGGCGAGGTTGGCGATCGCGGTGTTGAACTGCTCCAGGGAGGTCGGCTCGTCGGGGCCGAGCAGGTACTCCTTGATCTCCTTGCGGTCCTCGGCCAGCGTGTCGGCGGCCGGGTCGCGCACCGCGTCGAGCAGCTGGTCCAGCTCGGCGGCGCTGTTGGTGAGGATCACGGCGGCACGCACGGCGGTGTTCTGCCGCTTGAACTCCTCCTCCCCCAGCTCGGCGGAGTCCGTGACCGCGTACGGCTTGCCGCTCGCGATGAAGTCGGAGACCACGCTGGAGATGTCGGAGACCATCGCCTCGGAGGCGTTGAAGCAGTCGTACAGACGCGGTTCGGCGCCGGTGATCACCCGGTGCTCGAAGTCGGGGAAGCTCCGCCAGTAGGCGTCGTTCCACTCGGCGCGCAGCCGGGCGGCCTCCTCGTGCTTGCGCATGTCGACGATGCCGTCGCGGCTGGTCACCGCTTCGTCGGCCTTCTCGTCGAAGGAGAGCGAGAGGTCGTCCAGACGGGCCTTGAGGCGGGTCAGGTCGGCCTTGGCCCTGGTCTGCGCGGCCGCGTCGGCCGTGAAGCGGGAGTCGGCGCCGCGCTGCTCGGCGGCCTTCTTGATCAGGGCGGTGATCCGGCGGTGCGCCGCCCCGGCCGCCCCGCTGCGGGTGCCGGTGAACGGGTGCGGCTTGTACAGGACACGGACCGGGGGCTCGGCCGCGACCAGCTTCTTCACGATGTTCTCGCCGGCCAGCAGGATCGAGGTGTTGCCCGGGTTGTCGTCCCAGCCCTCCCAGGTGGGCGCGTACAGGACCGTGGGGCAGCGTCCATCAGCGGCTCCGCCGCGGGGCTCCATCGGCGCGCCCGCCCACGTCTTGATGGGGGCGAGCTGCGGGCGGCCCACCTCGACGATGTCCTCGTCGCGGATGCCGACGTCGGCGATGGCGTAGCGGTCGCGGCCGGCCCGGCCGGCGGTCCACACCTCGTCGTACGCCTTGCTGAACGGGTTGACGCTGGCGAGCTTGTCGCTGTCGCCGTGGCCGATGAAGACGTGCTTCATGGTGGGCACGCGCAGCATGTGGATGTTCTTGCCGACGTTCGCGGCGTACAGCGTGACCCGCACCATGGAGAGGTCCATGTTCATCAGGTGCACCCCCCCGGGCACGCAGATGACGGGGACCGTCGTGGGCGCCATCCGCTCCAGGACGGAACGCTCACGCAGCACGATCAGGGGCCGGGAGTCCAGCTGCTCCATGGTCTCCAGCCACATGTTGACCTGGTAGGCGGAGTCCTTGGAGCCGGAGAAGTACAGGACCGTCTCCGGGCGGTACTCCCGCAGCCAGGCGCTGACCGTGGCCAGCACCTTGTCGGGCTTCGGCGGCAGCCGCCGGGCGCGCAGGTGCGGCACCAGCAGGACCACGTACAGCGCGCCGAGGGCCAGGGTGACGCCGACGCCGACGTAACCGGCGAGGTCGATGTCCGTGAGGGCGTAGACGAGCAGGCCGGCGATCGCCGCGAGGTCCAGATGGAGCATCTTCTGCGCGGCCCTGGTGAGCAGGCGGCGCGGCGGGGCGTCCGGGATGGTCAGCCGGGAGGCCAGGTCGACGTTGCGGGTCACGACCGGCATCTGGCGGCGCTTGCCGATCAGGGTGACCAGGGCGCCGTGCGGGGCCTGGAGACCGAAGAAGATCGTGAAGCAGGCGATCGCCGCGTAGAAGACCGGCTCCTCCGAGAGGTCGAGCCTGGCCAGCAGCAGGATGAGCAGCAGCTCGCGGACCAGGAACCGGGTGGACAGGCCGGCCCTCACCTTGTTCAGCAGGTTGATGAGGTAGGTGCCCTTGCGGTGGAGATAGAGGTCCGCCAGGTACGTCACGGCGGCCGCGGCGGCGAAGGCGGGGGTGCTCGGGACGAGCGCGGCCAGCATGAGGCAGGGGTAGCCCAGCATCATGAGGACCGCCGCGGCCAGCTCGGCCGCGCTGCCCACCCGGGCCACGCGAATGGCAGTGGATATCACGGAGAAACCTGCTCTGGGAGGGGTGCCGGTCATAGAAGCCTGAAGGTCCGGAAAATCCTTTTGTGAAGGTTTCGGGAGTTTTACGGATTCAGGCCTCTGTGAATTCTCCGTAAACAGGGAGCCACAGAGGCCTGAAATTCGATGGCTATTTGCGGGAGATTATGCCACGCCGTCCTGTCGGTCGAGCACCGAGGCCAGGGCCTGCTCGAAGCCGGAGGCCTCACCCGCGGCGGCCGTGGGGTCCTGCTGGCGAACGTCGATGACATGCCCGGTGAGCTCGGAGAGCAGCACGTCGAGCGAGGTGCGGGCGACGGCCTCGGAGGAGAGCAGGCTGCCCGCGGGTTCCTGGCCGAAGGCCTTGGTGCGCATGGGGGTCGCCGTGCGCTCCGGGTTGACGCAGTTCACACGGATGCCGTCGCCGGCCCACTCGTCGGACAGGGCCTGGGTGAGGTTCACCATGGCGGCCTTGGTCGAGGAGTAGAGGCTGTACTCGGCGCGGCCGCGGGTGTAGCTGCTGGAGGTGTACAGCAGCAACTGGCCCTTGGTCTCCGCGAGGTACTTGTAGGCCGAACGGGCGATCTGCACGGGCGCGAGGTAGTTGACCTTCAGCGCTTCCTCGATGGTCGCGTTGTCGGTCTCGGCCAGCTTGCCGATGCGCAGGACGCCGGCGGTGTTGACGACGTAGTCGATGCGCCCGGACTCGCTGTACGCCCTGGACAGCGCGTCGTCGACCTCCTCCGGGTTCTCGACGTGCGTGCCCGTGGTGGAGCGGCCCAGCGCGTACACCGTGGCGCCGTAGGACTCGGCGAGCTCGGCGATGTCCTTGCCGATGCCGTAGGAGCCGCCGAACACGACGACCGTCTTGCCGGTCAGCAGTTCGCGGTAGACCTCCTCGCCGTTCTGCTCGGGCGCGGCGGTGGAGGCCAGCTGGAACAGCTTGTCGGCGATGAAGACGTCGACCGGCTGAGTGACCTTCATGTTGTACTCGTCGCCCGCGACGACGTGGATCGGCACGTCCGGCAGGTACTTGAGGACGACGGTGCAGTCGTCCGTGGCCTGGAAGTTGGGGTCGCCCGCCGCCACCTCGTACGCGCGGCGGATGGTGGACAGCTTGAAGGCCTGCGGCGTCTGGCCGCGGCGCAGCCGGGAGCGGTCCGGGATCTCGGTGATGAACTCGCCGTCCTCGCCGTGCGTCCGGGTGACGATGATGGTGTCGGCGGACGGGATGGCGACGTCGACGGCCTGGTAGCGCTCCAGGGCCGCCACGCAGTCGTCGATGACGCGCTGCGAGAGCAGGGGGCGTACGGCGTCGTGGAAGAGGACGTTGACGTCCTCGCCCTCGGCCAGGCCCTCGCCCAGGGCGGTGATGGCACGCTCGGTGGTCTCGTTCCGGGTGGAACCGCCCTCGATGATCCTGGAGACCTTCTTGAACCCGGCCTTGGCGACGATCTTCTCGATGTCGGGCACATAGCCCGGCGCCATCAGCACGATGACGTCGTCGATGGAATCGGCCTTCTCGAAGGTGGTCAGGGTGTGCTCGATGACGGCCTTGCCTGCGATCTTCAGCAGCTGCTTGGGGATCGACAGACCCACGCGCTGACCGGTACCGCCGGCCAGGATCACTGCGGTCGTACGGGGCTTGGCTATGTGCTGGGACACCAGAAGACCTACCTTGGGGCGACAGGGAACGGGGAAATGGTCCCACTTGCGGTTACCGCGATGCAAGGTGAGCGCCCTTCGCTGCATATGTGCGCGCTACCCGCCATTCACCTTGAACCGCTGGTGATTGGTAAGACGCGTGCGGGACCCATGGGGATGCTCCCTGGAAATCCTGTGAGTAACTCCACAGGGAGTAAGCGATACCTGAGAGTGACGGCGGGGTGGGTTCAGCGGCGGCGCAGCCGCTTGAGGCAACGGTGCCCGAGGACGCGTACGAGTTCCTTGGACGACGTCTGGTGCACCCCGCGCGCTCCGGCTCTGGTCGACTGGGTCTCGGCCACCGCCGCGAGCGCCCCGTACAGGGCCTGAGCGGCCACCTCGGGCGCGATCCGAGCCTCCGCCGCCCCCTCCCGGGAGGCCGGTTTCGGTACGGCGGACAGCAGCTTCGGATCGCCGACGACGCGTACGCCCATTGCGGTGATGCGTTCGGCCATCTCGGCGCCGATCTCGGCGGCCGCCTCCACCGCCCACTGGGGAGTGGAGATCTTCACGTCCTGCACCGTGGGGCTGCACGCGTTCTTCATATGCATGACCGCGCCGTTGCGAATAAGTTTCGAATAAAGTTCGTCGGGCAGGCCATTGCCCCGGAATTCCTTATTAAGATTCCGCAGCATTTCGGTCTCGGCGAGGGTGAGAGAACGATTCGCGGTGTCCGGAACCGGCTGCAGGAGATCGGCCGGAAGACCGAGCAGTGTCTCGAAGGTGCGCATCAGCCCCTCGCGGTCCCGGTCGTCGACCACGACGACGGTGACCCGGTCGGCGCCGACCACCCGCACCCACCGCTCGACCAGCCGGTCGTGCCGGTGCCGCCGCCAGAAACTCGGATTGGGCTTCTCGTACGGGGCCTTGCGGAGCATGTGCTCCAGCCACTCCTCGTAGCCCATGCGCAGCCCGTTCTGCACGTACTGCTGCCACTGCGAGGGCATGATCTTCGCCAGCGGGCGCAGGGTGACCAGGACGTGGACGCGCTCGCCGCCGAGCTGCTCGACGACCCGCTCGATGGTGGCGTCGTCGGGGGCGTCGGCGAAGAACTCGCTGCTGATCACGGACGTGCTCCTACCGGTGGCGTCCACCTGTTCCAGCAGCTGCTGCCAGTGCCGTTCGGTGGGGGTGGTGTCACCGATCATCCCGCCCCGGGAGCAGGCGGCCAGCACGGCCTGCATGGGGTGTCTGCTCGCGGCCGGGAACTCGACGCCGTACTCCGGCATCTTCTCCTTGGCCCCGAAGAGGGCGCCCTGGATCGAGGTGGTCCCGGTTTTGTGCGGGCCGATGTGCAGCAGGCGGGTGCCGGCGGGCAGCGGGGCCGGTGCCGCGGTCAGCGGGGTCCGTTGCGCGGGCATGGCCGCGAGTTCCGCGCGCGCGTTCACCGGGGCGTCGTCTCTCGTACAGTCCGTCTCCATGGTCAAGGGACGGTAAGAGGTGTTCCTTAGCGTGCGCTGAGAGGAGCCTGGGACACAGATGAGTCCAAGGCTCCGGTCACACAGTTTTCACACCTTGCGGACGCCCGGCTTGCCGTCCGTGACCCTGAACCTCGCCAGGGTGCGGGCGGTCGCCTTCGCCTCGAGGACGGTGTCCACCACCCGGACCTGGGCGTCGACGGCGTCCCGGCGGATGTCGAAGAGGTGGTAGCCGCGGTGGGCGTCGATCAGCTTCCAGTGCGGGTTGTCGGCCTTCAGCGGGTCCCACTGGGCGTGGAAGGCGGCCTGGTCCTGGTCGCCGTTGCTGGAGATCGACGTACCGACGAACTCGGCGCCGACGACCGCGGAGGAGGGGTCGGCGAAGTCCCGCTTCAGGTCACTGATCATGGTGAGGTGCCGGTCGCCGCTGAGCACCAGCGGGTTGCGCACGGACGCCAGCTCCCCGAGCAGCGCGCCTCGTTCCGCCTGGTAGCCGTCCCAGG
The DNA here is from genome assembly GCF_044763345.1 of Streptomyces sp. NPDC096132. Taxonomy (NCBI): domain Bacteria; kingdom Bacillati; phylum Actinomycetota; class Actinomycetes; order Kitasatosporales; family Streptomycetaceae; genus Streptomyces; species Streptomyces sp. NPDC096132. Next base: position 590,560 of record NZ_JBIWGA010000001.1, on the reverse strand, counting down.
CGTCGTAGTACCAGAGCTTGCCGGGGCCGGCCAGCAGATCGGTCTCGGCCATCATGATCTGTGAGGCGATGAGGTTCCATTGGGTGCCCGAGTTCCTCAGCCCGTCGATCAGCCACCGCTTCTGCTCGGCACCCAGCATGGTGAGCGCCGGGTCCTGGGCGCCCTCCTGGCTGACGGCCTGGTCGCTGCGGAACTGCCGGGTGTCCAGCACGTTGAGCCGGGCGAGGCGGCCGAACCTGAGGGCGCGGTACATCCGGATGTGCGGGCCGTTCGGGATCGCCGTGGCCCGGACCGGCATGTGCTCGTAGTACGCCTGGTAGGCCGCGGTCAGCCGGGCCGTGAACGCGTCGTGGGACTGCTTGTCGGGGTCCTGCGGGATCTCCCCGGCGAAGTCGTTGTCCACCTCGTGGTCGTCGAAGGTGACCACCCAGGGCGCGCGGGCGTGCATCCGCTTCAGGTCGGGGTCGCCGCGGTACTGGGCGTACCGGTTGCGGTACTGGGTGAGCGTGTACGGCTCACCGCTCCCCTCGTGCCGGCGTACGGCCGTCGCCGAGGGCCCCGACTCGTAGATGTAGTCGCCGACGAAGAGGACGACGTCCGGGTCCTGGGCCGCCATGTCGGCGTACGGCGTGAACCAGCCGTGCTGCCAGTTCTGGCAGGAGGCGAGCGCGAGGCGCAGTGAGCCGCCCGAGGCGAAGGGCTGGGGCGCGGTACGGGTGCGGCCGACCGGGGAGGTCCGGCCACCGGCGCGGAAGCGGTACCAGTAGTCGCGGCCCGGCTTCAGCCCTCGTACATCCACGTGAACGCTGTGCCCGTACTCGGGCCGGGCCGTCGCGGTGCCCCGGCGCACGGAGGAGGCGAACCGCGAGTCGGGCGAGATCTCCCACTGCACGCCGACGTTCTGCCGGGGCATCCCGCCGCCGTTCAGCGGGTCGGGGGCGAGGCGGGTCCACAGCACGACCCCGTCGGGCAGCGGGTCGCCGGAGGCCACGCCCAGGCTGAACACGTTCTCGGGCAGGGTGCTCGCGGCGGCGTGCGCGGTGGCGGGCAGCCACAGCTGGGCGGAGGCGGCGGCGCCGATCATGGCGGCACCGGTGGTGAGGAGACGGCGGCGGTCGGGGGACATGGGGGAACTCCCTTGCGTCGCTGGCGTCTTGACGCAAGGAAAGATGGCATGCGCAGCCAGTCGGCCTGCTGAACAGAGAGCCGCGCATACATGACAAGCAGAGAGACAGGAGAGGACCCGTTGCGCTCAGGGAACAGGCGGTGAAACCTGACCTTGCCGCAACGGGTCCAGAGGTCCCGGCAGGCGCTAGAAGGGCTCGAAGCCGTCGAACTCCTGTGCCGCCTCGTCGCGTTCGGCCTGGCGGTCGCGGCGGCGCTGGGTCGCGGGCCGCGGGGCGTCGAAGCGGTGGTCCTCGCCGCGCCGGCCCAGCATCTCCGCGCCGGCCATGACGGACGGCTCCCAGTCGAAGACGACGGCGTTGTCCTCGGGGCCGATGGCGACACCGTCACCGGACCGGGCGCCCGCCTTCATCAACTCCTCTTCCACACCGAGGCGGTTGAGCCGGTCGGCGAGGTAGCCGACGGCCTCGTCGTTGTTGAAGTCGGTCTGCCGCACCCAGCGTTCGGGCTTCTCGCCCCGCACCCGGAAGAGACCGTCCTCCTCCAGCGTGACGGTGAAGCCGGCGTCGTCCACGGCCTTGGGCCGGATGACGATCCGCGTCGCCTCCTCCTTGGGCTTGGCGGCACGCGCCTTGCCGACCAGCTCGGCCAGCGCGAACGACAGCTCCTTGAGCCCCATGTGCGCCACCGCGGACACCTCGAAGACGCGGTAGCCGCGCGCCTCCAGATCCGGCCGCACCATCTCGGCGAGGTCCTTGCCGTCCGGTACGTCGATCTTGTTCAGGACGACGATGCGGGGACGGTTGCCGAGCCCGCCGTACTGCCGCAGCTCCTCCTCGATGATGTCGAGGTCGGAGACGGGATCCCGGTCGGACTCCAAGGTCGCCGTGTCCAGGACGTGGACCAGCACACTGCACCGCTCCACGTGCCGCAGGAACTCCAGACCGAGCCCCCTGCCCTGGCTGGCGCCCGGGATGAGCCCCGGCACGTCGGCGATGGTGTAGACGGTGGAACCCGCGGTCACGACGCCGAGGTTCGGCACGAGCGTGGTGAACGGGTAGTCGGCGATCTTCGGCTTGGCGGCGGAGAGCACCGAGATGAGCGAGGACTTCCCGGCGCTCGGGTAGCCCACCAGGGCCACGTCCGCGACCGTCTTCAGCTCCAGTACGACGTCCCGCAGGTCCCCCGGCACACCGAGCAGCGCGAACCCGGGCGCCTTGCGACGGGCGGAGGCCAGGGCCGCGTTGCCGAGGCCGCCGCGGCCGCCCTGGGCGGCGACGAAGGAGGTGCCGTGGCCCACGAGGTCCGCCAGCACGTTCCCCGCCTTGTCGAGGACGACGGTCCCGTCCGGCACGGGCAGAACGAGATCCTGCCCGTCCTTCCCCGACCGGTTCCCGCCCTCGCCCGGCTTGCCGTTGGTGGCCTTGCGGTGCGGGGAGTGGTGGTACTCGAGAAGCGTGGTGATCGACTGGTCGACCGTGAGGATCACATCGCCGCCGCGTCCGCCGTTGCCCCCGTCGGGGCCGCCGAGCGGCTTGAACTTCTCACGGTGGACGGAGGCACAGCCGTGACCTCCGTTACCCGCGGCGACATGCAGTTCGACGCGGTCCACGAAGGTGGTCATGGTGGGTGCCTCCAGAGCAGTACGGGTATTACTTGGGTAACACGCGAAAGGCGGACCCGCCTTCCCGTACGGGAAGTGAGGTCCGCCTCGCGAAGCGTTCGGTCAAAGCCCTGATCAGAGGACGATCAGAGGACTCAGGCGACCGGGACGATGTTCACGACCTTGCGGCCACGGTGGGTGCCGAACTGCACCGAACCGGCCTGCAGCGCGAACAGCGTGTCGTCGCCACCGCGGCCGACACCGGCGCCCGGGTGGAAGTGGGTGCCACGCTGGCGGACCAGGATCTCACCCGCGTTGACGACCTGACCGCCGAAGCGCTTCACGCCGAGCCGCTGGGCATTGGAGTCGCGACCGTTCCGGGTGGACGATGCGCCCTTCTTGTGTGCCATGTCTCCTCAGTCCTTACTTCGCAGCCGCGGGGATCGCGGTGACCTTGATCGCCGTGTACTGCTGGCGGTGGCCCTGACGACGACGGTAGCCCGTCTTGTTCTTGTAGCGCAGAATGTCGATCTTCTGGCCCTTGTGGTGGTCCACGACCTCGGCCTGGACCTTGATGCCGGCCAGCACCCACGGGTCGCTGGTCACAGCGTCGCCGTCGACAACGAGCAGGGTCGAGAGCTCGACCGTGTCGCCAACCTGGGCGGTGGAAATCTTGTCAACCTCAACGATGTCGCCGACAGCAACCTTGTGCTGGCGACCACCGCTGCGCACGATGGCGTACACGCGGATCTCACTCTCTCGCTCGGAAACGGCACCCCCGCAGTCCAGCCGCCCGGGAACAGTCACGGACGGCCTCTCCCTGGCCACCGGCGGACCGGCATCCGGGAGGAAGAGGTTTACGGGGATGTGGCCTGCCACTCGACACGCCGACGGTCAAGGTTACGGGGCCCGGCTTGAGGGGTCAAACCGGGCCCCGGTGTCACACGGTGGGCGGATGGTGCCGGCCTAGCTGCGGCGCGACTCCGTGAGGAACCGCCGGATGCCTCTCAGGGGCGCCTCGACGGCGGGGCGATCCAGCGCCGCGCCCTCCAGGTGCACAAGAACACGCACCTCGTCGCGGTCGGGAAACGCCGCCGCGAACGCCGAGACACACGAGGCGAGAACGTCCTGGACGTAGTCCTCGATCTCGGCGTCATCGGGATCGGTGACCGCCCCGTCCAGCGCCCGGGGAGCCGCAGCCAGGATGACCGGCGGCGCGCCGTCCGTCAGGCGATTCGCCAGGACCTGCACCACCCCCCTGCGAGGCACTCCCCCGTAGCGCTCATGGGCAAGGGGGCCGTTCAGGATCGCGGCGTCGCAGTCCCATCCGGTTTCGGGCACCGAGCCCGTCCGGATGTCGACCCCGGGGATGCCCCCCAGTGCCGCCCGGCACGCCGCGACGACCTCCTCCGTCCCCGAGGCGATCACGTAGTCCGCCTTCACGACCGCATCACCCACAACTCATGCTGGGCATGATCTGGGGCCTGCTCAGCTTGGGGAGCACGTCGTCCGTCACAGCGACACCGCCATCCACGACGTCCGCCGTGTAGGCCATGCGGGCCGACTCGGGAAGGTCGGACAGGCTGACCTTGGTACGGGTCATCGTGTAGGACCCCTCCTTCTTGAACGCCTTGTACGCCCGGCGGGCGTACTCCGCCGCACCCCTTTCGGTGAAGGAGAAGTACTTCACGCCCTGGGTGCTCCTGAAGGCACGGCTCTTGTGGATGTCGTCGCGCTCCATGCCCTTGACCGCCCGCCAGAGGTAGATCTCGTCCGGCCCCAGGTCACCGCCGCGGTTGTGCACGAGGAGTGGTGACCGGCCCGCGACCACATAGTAGGTGTGGATGCCCGCGATGGTGAGGTCGTGCGTGCGCTGCCGCTCCTCGAAGTGACGTACACCCACGAGGTCGACCGAGGCTCCCTCGGGCGTGCGCAGGGTCATGCCCGGCTTCAGGTCACCGGCGTCGACCCACTCTCCCTCGGACTCCGCCCAGAAGGGATGGGTGGTGGTGGACACCAGTTTCGCCGAGGTACCGGCTTCCGTCGTGATGGTGAGGTCGACGAAGTGCTTGTCGTCCTCCGTGACGATGGTGCCGACGACCTCCCGGACCGTCGTCTCATCCGTCTCCGGGTCGGTCACGACGACCTCGTCACCGAGCTTGACGTCCTCGATGGGGCGGGTGGTGCCGTCAGCCAGGAGAACCTTCGTACCGGGCAGGAAACTGTGGTTCTCGATCTCGCACGTCTTGTTCTTCTTGAGGGCCTGCGCCGCCTTCTTCTTCGCGGCGGCCAGCTTCTCCCCTGCCTTGGACAGGCCGGCCCTCGCCTTGCCGAGTGCCTTGTTGGCCTTGAACAGATCCTTGACGCCGCCGATGAGGTCGCCGACCAGGCCGGTCACCCGCTTGGCGAGCTTGATGCCCTTGGCCCAGTTCCACGGGGCGCCGTACTTGGCGAGGATCTTGCCCGCCAGACCGCCCGCGAAGCTGCCGGCGATGTTGAGCAGCGTCTCGCCACAGGCGCCGACGTCACCGCTGGAGATGCAGTCCAGGGCCGCGTCCACACCGAGGATGTCCCGGGCGATCTTGACCAGGGCCTTGCCGGCGGACTTGAGGCGCTGCTTGGCCGCGGACTGCTGCCCCTCGGCCGCCGACACGTTCCGGGAGGCGTTGTCGTACTCCGACTGTGCTTTCTCCTCCTGGGTCTGGTGGATGACCGGCAGGCCGCCCCGGCACTCGATCAGTCCCTCCCGGCATTCCGGGATGATCATGCCGCTGGGGTCGGCGTGGGTGACCGGGGAGTTGTTCGCGTAGGCGTAGCCGTTGATCTGCTGAGGCTGGGTGTAGTCGATGACCGGGTCGACGGACACGAACTTGCCGATGGCCGCGTCGTACTCCCGTGCCCCCAGGCGGGTCAGGCCGGTCGAGGCGTCGATCGTGCCGCCGACGAAGCCCTTCTGACCGGGCCAGACACCGGTCTTCTCGCCCCGTTCGACGCCGAAGGGGTCGAAGCGCCGCTGGGACACTGCGCCCGTCGCGCTGTCGATGGCGAGCTCACCGGTCTCGTGGTGATCGGATGCGACGAAGGACAGCTTGCCGGCACTGCGGACCGCGACGGTCTGTTCGGCGAAGTCGTAGTAGCGCGTTGCCTCCTTCTTGGTGCCGTCGGCGGACAGCCGCAGCTCGGTTCCCGGCAGGTAGACGGTCGTGCCGGAGGGGTCCTTGCGCTGGATCCGGGCGCCGGTCGAGTCGTACAGGTAGCTCGTCTTCGAGCCGTTCGCCTCGGTGACGTCGGTCAGCGTCCCGGAATCGCTCCACGCCAGCGACTGGGCGTCGCCACCGATGATGCGCTTGGTGGTGCTGCCCGCGTCGTCGTACTCGTACGACGACTGCCGCTCGCCGGTCGGGGTCTTCTCGGTGATCTTGGTGACCTGGTGCGGTCCGTCGCCGAGGGCACCCGCCCCGCCGTACTCGTAATCGCGGGTGATGTTCTTCGCCGCGTTCAGGCCGGTGTCGTGGATGGTCTCCGCGGTCCGGTTGCCGAGGGCGTCGGTCTCGTACGACTTCCAGTACGGTGCGGGGCCGCCGAGCGCGCTCGTGCCGGCGGCGGAGTCACACGCCTGCGGGCCGGTCCCGTCCAGCGGTGCGACGGAGCCACGGGTGCCGGAGCCGGCCGCGCTCGTCGCCGTGGCCGCAGGAGTCCAGGCGTCCGCGAGCCGCTGCCGACTGTCGTAGGCGAAGCACTGCACATCCGGAGACGCGGCGTTCGCCGTGTCCGCGATGGACAGGACGTTGCCCGCCTGGTCGTAGGAGTAGTTCGCCTCCTTGGCCGGAGCGGTCGCGCCGTAGACGTCGACCACCGAGCGGGTCAGGCGGTCGGTGCCCTTCTCGTAGTCGAAGGTCTGCCAGACCTTCTTGCCGCTGCCCGCGTACAGCTCCAACTGCTGGAGGTTGCTGTCCTGGGAGTAGACGGTGTTGGTGACGTACGAGGAGGTGCCCGTCATCGTCTTGGGACGCTGAAGGTCGTCGTACGTGTACGTCAGCGCCTCCGCCGGCAGGTCGCCGATGGCCGGCAGCCCTGAGGACTGGAGGGTGCCGTCACGGTTGTACGCCGAGGTGAAGACGTACGTGCCGGCCAGTGATCCCTGCGAAGCGGGCACCTGGTAGGCGGTCTTCAAAGGACGGTAGAACTCGTCCAGGCTCTGGATGGCCACCGCAAAGTACTCGGTCGGGGAGACATAGCTCAGATGCCCGTAGGCCTGGCCCAGCCAACCCGCCTTGTCGTACTTCGTCTCAGTGAGCTTGGTTCCGGTGTCCGGGTCGCCCTGCCAGGTGGAGATGGCGCGACCGAGCTTGTCGTAGACCGTGGAGATCTTCTTGTTGCGTCCGTCGTACGTGACGATCGGACGGTCCAGTTCGTCGTACTCCGTGCTCGAGGTACCCGAGTCGGGGTCCACGCTCGTCCGCTGACGGCCCAGCTGGTCGTATCCGTACCGCCACACGTTGCCCTTGGCGTCGGTCACCGTCTCCAGCTGGCCGACCGCGGTGTACGTGTACGTGGTCGAGTCGTACGGCACTCCGGCGCCCGGAGAGGAGCCTCTGTAGTGCCGGATCTCGGAGACGTTCCCCTGCCCGTCGGTGATGGTCGTCGTGGGCACGCCGCCGACCGGCGGGTCCACATGGGTCAGTTCGCCGTCGTACCTGGTCGTGGTGCGCCACTGCTCGACGCCGGAGACCGCGAAGATCTCGGCCGTCGTACGGCCCAGGCCGTCGTACTCCAGCAGGCTCTGCGCGCCGACCTCGCCGTTGTGCACGAGCAGCAGCTCGTCCGAAGCCGCCCCGGCCGCGTTGTACGTCGAGTTGGTCTTCCTGAGGTTGCCCGTGCCGTCGTACCAGGTGTCCGCGACCATGCGGGTGCCGTCCGCGCCCTCGGTCTGGATCTGGCGGGCCCGCAGCATACTGTCGTAGAGCTGGTACTCGGCGCCGTAGGAGCCGTCGTTCTCGATCTTCTCGGTCTTGATCGAGGTGACCTTGTCCTTGCGGACGTTGTACGAGTACTTGATGCTCGGCGTCTGCGTCGAGGCCCGGTCCGCCAGCCACACGGAGGTAAGGCGGCCCAGCGCGTCGTAGGCGAGGTCGGTCCGCTTGCCGTTCGGGTCGGTCTGGCCCGACGACATGCCCCAGGCGGGGGCGTAGTCGGTGGTGGTTCCGTGACCGAGGGCGTTGGTGACCTTCGTCTTCGTCAGCAGACCGTTGGTCTCGGTGTAGACGGTCTTCGTCTCGTCCGTCGTCCCGACCTGCTTGGCGTCCTTCTGTGACAGGGGACGGCCGAAGTCGTCGTAGGTCGTGACGCCCGTGACCTGGTACGTCGCCGTGGTGCCGTTGTGTGCTGTCAGACGCTCGGTCCTGGTCGCGTCACCCTTGGTGGGCGCCGCGCCGAAGGCGCCGCCGTCGTAGGAGGTGCGCTCGTCCGCGATGACCTGGGTCTTGCGGTCGGGGGTCGTCGCGCACTTCACGGACACCGATTCGCTGCGCGCCGGCAGCGCCAGGATGTTCTTCGCCGTGTTGTCCGCGTACGTGGTGCGGGTGCAGGTGTCGTCCTTGGTGGTGGAGACATCGCCCTGGTCGTCGACCGTCAGGACGCGCCCGGTGCCGTTCGACGTGTCGTACGTCGTCGTGGACTTCGTCTCCAGCCAGGTCCCGTCGGACTTCAGGTTGAAGCCACGGCCGACCTGGTCGTGCACGATCACCGCGCGGGTGGTGCCCCAGCTCCTGGTCTGGGTGGCGGAGTAGTGCTTCCATGGGGTGCTGATCGACTTGGAGATCAGCTTGGCGCCGTCGTAGGTGGCGACCTCCAGCTGGTGGCCGGTGAACTCCTCGTCGTCCGTGTACGACGCACCCGTGGAGTCCTTGACCGACACCGAACGCGTGTTGCCGTCGGCGTCCTTGTCGCCGTTCATGCCCTGCAGGAACGTGTAGTCGACCCGGGTCTTCTGGACGTCCGCGGTGCCGCTGGTGACCTTGACCTTGCCGTAGCCCTGCCAGCCGCCCCAGGTGAGGTACTTGTCGTCGGTGATGCCGTCGGGCTTCGCCTTACGCCAGGCAGCGTCGCCCTGGTAGTCGTAGCGGGTCACCATCGAGTCGCTGCCACCGGTACGGTCGGTCTCGATGACCTCCGCGACCACGTACTTGTGGAACCAGTCCGTGATCGGGTCGATGTAGCCGGGCGGGGCCCACTTCACCGGGTAGCAGCGCTTCGTCGACTCCCCCGGCTTCGGCAGAGCGGCCTTGGCGCAGTCGGTGGCCGCGTAGTTGACGTCGAGCTGGGCGCCCGTCTCGCTCAGGACCATCGAGAGGCGGAAGCGGTAGAACGGGGCGATGTTGTCGCCGATCGCGTCGACGCGGTTCGCCAGCTGCTCACCGAAGAGGTCGACCGACGGAAGCTTGACCGCCGTGCCGGCGCGGCCCTCGTGCTCGATCTTCGACAGCCACAGCGTCTTGGAGTCGTCGCCGTTGTCCGTGAAGAGGTGGGTCAGCGTCCAGGCGTCCACGTCCTGGTAGGTCGTGGCGTCCTTGCGCATCTGCGTGACGACGGACGTCAGCCGCTTGGTGGTGAAGAACGTCGGCACGGGCGAGGTGCACTTCGTGCCGGACTTGCACTCCTGGTCGACCGGGACGTCCGGCCAGTAGGAGGCGTTCGCCTTGGTGCGCTTGCTCTCCGCGCAGTCGAAGTCGGCGGTGGTCAAGCAGCGCTCGGCGGTGTTGAACACGATCCGGGCCGGGGCCTTCGCCGCGTAGACCTGACCGTCGCGCTGACCGTAGTCGATGCGCTTGAGGTAGCCGCCGCGGTGGTACGCGGTGCCGTTGACGTCCGTCTTGCCGTTGAGCGCGTAGTAGTTCGTCTCACGGTCGTAGAAGTAGGACATCACGTTGCCGTGGGTGTCCTTGACGTAGTCCAGGCTCCAGCGCCACGCCTGCTGGCAGTACGCCGAGGTGAAGGTGGCGTTGTAGCAGGGCTCACCGGAGTCGTCGCCGAAGACCGGAGCGGTCCAGACGGAGTTGGTCTCCTCGTTGCCCGTCGCCCAGCCCGGGAGGCGGTTCTTGCCGAAGTAGTACTCGGTGCCGTCCGACGTGGTGATACGCCAGTACTCGCCGTCGTTGTCGCCGTTGGTGCCGTCGGTCAGCTTCTCGACCTTCGAGCCGTCGTCGGACGACATGTGCCACTCACCGGTGGTGTCGTCCTTGACCAGCTCACCGGAGCTGCCATTGAGCATGACCGTGGCGTTCTCGAACGCCCAGCACTGCTCGGCCGAGCCGTCGTGGCCGTCCTCCGAGCAGGGCTTGTAACGGCGCTCGATGTAACCCGGGTCGTAGGAGAAACCCTCACCGATCCAGGAACCCTGGTTGTTGGTGGCCGAGGTACGGCCGTCCGCCGACTGGGAGGAGTAGCCGAGACCCACCGTCGGGGTCAGACCACCCGGGGTCGGGACCGAGCGGAAGGGGTAGTTCCAGTTGAACGCGCCGGAGGAAGTGGCGACGCTCCAGCTGGCCGACGGGGCGAGCGCCGTGGCCTTGTAAGTACCCTGCGCGCTCGACGGGCCGGCCGCGACCGCGACAAGGGAGGTCGCCTCGGCCGCCATCGTCGAGACACCCTCGGCGGAGGCGGGAGCCGCCGTCACATCCGCCGAAACCGTGCCCGTCTTCATGTCGTTGACCGTCGGCAGCACCTTCGGCTGCTCCGGGCACTCCTTGCTGCCCGGCGTGCCAAAAGCGGCACACGCGGGGAGCTGGACCAGCTGAAGCCGCGAGCCGTAGGAACCGCCGAAGCCCTCCGCGAACTCCGAATAGTCCACCGTCAGACGGACCTTGCCCGCCTGCGCGGAACCGTCCGCCCGCTCCACACCCAGCAGCACATCGGCACCGAGCTTGTCGGCACGCTTCGGATCGAGGACGTCGACCCGGACCTCGCCGGCCGCCTGCGCCGCCTTGACCTTGGCCTTCGCCTTGGTCACCATCACCGGCAGACCGCCCGCCTCAGCGGTGGCGCCGACCTTCAGCTCGGCGCCACCCTGCTTCGGCCACACCGCCTTGTCCAAGCCCTTGACCGCCGCCTTGCGCGCCGGATCCGAGGGACGGGACTTGGACTTCGCGTCCGACCCCTTGGCGGGATCACCGTCGTCCTGGACGCCAGGGCGGCTGGTGCGGCCCCGGTCGTCCCCGGTGAGCGGCACCGCCTGGACCGTGGACGCCGAGAGCGCCAGGGCCAGGCTCAGCACCGTCGTGCCGAGAATGCGTCTGGGTATTCGTCGGCTCAACGGCCGACTCTTCCGATACATCAATGATCTCCGTTTGTGGACAGGAAATACTTGCCGCGGCGCATGGCTTGCGCCGCGGCAACAAGAGAGAAGAGGTCAGGGGATGCGGAGCGGAATGGTGTCCCTCTCCACGGAACGGGATTCCGCGGGGCCGGAGAATTCCGGGACCACGACGGTGTTCCCGAAGAATTCGTACGGCCAGTCGTCGGTGCTGTCCGGCGCGGCTCCCGCGCCGGTGACGACTCCGCGCAGCAGCCAGCCGGGGCCGTCGAAGCCGAGGAACCGCGAGTGCATGGTGGCGGGGGTGCCGTCGCGGCGCACGACGGGCACGTCGGCCCGCAGTTCGACTCCGGCGGGGCCCGCCCATTCCCGTACCGACGCGCCGTCCCTGCTCAGCTTCGCGAGCAGGTCGGCGCGCACGGTGTCCCAGGAGCGGCTTGGGGTCCGGTGGTAGGCCTGGAGCTGGAGCGCGGTCCGGCCGTGGACGACGGTGACGGCGAGGACGCCGTCGGCGCCGCTCCTGTCGCCGACGAACTTGAGCTCGATGTCCGGCCGGTCGGGAACGCGCAGGCCGCCCAGGTCGGTGTACTCCCCTTCCGGGACGCCGGGCGAGCCGGCGTCCCAGGGACCGGAGGCGGGGCCCCGCAGTGCCGCGCGGACAGCCTCCTCCGCGAAGCCCAGCAACTCGTCGACTTCGGCTTGGGTGTAGCCCTCGGCCTCGATCACGGCCCCCAGCAGGGTCAGCACGGCGCTCGGCGCGAGGGCGCCCCGCTGGTCGGCGTGCCGGAGCGCGGCGACGTCCCCCAGCAGACCGGTGATCACGGATACGGCCTCCTCGTGTCCGAGGTCCGTGGCGATGCGCTCGGGTGAATGGCCCTCGGTCCTGCGGTCGTTCAGCTCCAGTTGCAGGGCCGTGAGGAGGACCCGGCCAGGGGTCAGCCGGTCCCATACGCCGAATTCCGCCGCCGACTCGCTTTCCGGCGCGATGAACCCGTCGCGCCGGAACTGAGCGAGAATTTCCCTTGCTTTAAGGCGCACCGCGGCCCCTCTTCCATTTCTTGACAGCCTGCCCGATCCTCGCGATCACGAGTGCCGTGGCGATGGTGGCCTCGACTATCCCAGGGGCCGCTCCGGCCTGATGGGTGAAGGGCTTCAGGATTTTCCCGGCGTTGGTCGAGGCGCCGGAGAGGGCACTCTGCCGCTGCTTGGCCGCGTCACCGACGGACTCGGAGGCACGGCGCGTCTCGCCCTCGGCCTCCTTGCGCTTGACGGGCTTGTAGTCGGCGTCGTTCGGGTCGTAGAGGTCGGGAACGGAACTCGGGTCGGAGTCACCGTGGTCGGAGCGCTCGGGGTCGCCGCTGCTGCGGCTGCCGCCGCTCCCGCCGCCGGTGCCGCAGTTGTGTACGAGGAGTGGTTCCTCGTCCGCCAGCACGTAGTAGGTGTGGATGTCCTCGACGGTGAGGTCGTGGGTGCGCTGCCGCCGCTCGAAGGGGCTGACCGCCTCGACCGTGGCGAGGCCGCCGTCCGCGGTGAGCAGCCGCATGCCGGGTTCGAGCTCGCCGGCCTCGATCCAGGCCCGCTCCGACTCCACCCAGAAGGGGTGGGTCGTGGTGGAGACCAGGCCGGACGGCTCACCGGACTCGCCTCGCACCGTGAGGTCGACGAAGTGCTTGTCGTCCTCGGTGACGATGGTGCCGACGACCTGACGGGCCGTCGTCTCACCCGTCTCCGGGTCGGTCACCAGCACCGCGTCGCCGAGTTCCACCTCCTCGATGGGCTTGCTGCCGCCGTCGGCGAGAGCGACCTTCGTCCCCGGCAGGAAGCTGTGGTTGGGCAGGGCGTTGGTCGGGCAGGTTCCCGAATCCTCCTTCTTGCCCTTCTTGATCACTGCCTTGAGCTTGGCCCGTGCCGAGGAGAGCGCGTCCTTCGCCTTACCGAGCGCCTTGTTGGCCTTGAGCAGGTCCTTGACCCCGCCGACGAGGTCGCCGACCAGGCCGACCACGCGTTTGGCGAGCTTGGCGCCCTTGGCCCAGTTCCAGGGGGCTCCGTACTTCGCGAGGATCTTGCCCGCGATGCCTCCGGCGAAGCTGCCCGCGACGTTCAGCAGCGTCTCGCCGCACGCGCCCAGGTCACCGCTGGAGATGCAGTCCAGGGCCGCGTCCACACCGAGGATGTCCCGGACGATCTTGACCAGCGCCTTGCCGGCCTGCTTGATCCGCTGTTTGGAGGCGGATTGCTGGCTCCGGGCGTTCGAGACCGACTGCTCGGCCTCGTACTCCTCGGCCTCGGCCGCGTCCTTCTCCGGGTTCTTCGGCTTGTACGGGCCGTACGTGCCGTTGTCACCGGAGCAGTAGGCGTGCGGATAGCAACTCTCCAGGCCGGACGGATCACTGAACGTGATCGGAGAGTTGTCCGCGTAGGCGTAGCCGTTGATCTGCTGCGGTCGTGTGTAGTCGATGAGCGGGTCGACGGAGATGAACTTCCCGATGACGGAGTCGTATTCACGCGCCCCGAGATGGGTCAGACCGGTCGAGGCGTCGATGGTGCCGCCGACGTAGCCCTTCTCCCCCGGCCAGTTGCCGCTCGACTGGCCGCGGTCGACACCGTACGGGTCGAAGCGCCGCTGCGAGAGCGCGCCGGTCACCGCGTCGATCGCCAGTTCGCCCGTCCCGTGGTGGTCCGCGGCCAGGAAGGACAGCTTGCCGTCGCTGGTCCGCACCGCCACGGTCTGGTCGAGGTAGGTGTAGTACCGGGTCGCCGACACCTGTGAACCACCCGTGGGCAGGTGCAGTTCCATGCCCGGCAGATAGACGGTGGTGCCCGACGGGTCCTTGCGCTGGACCCGCTCGCCCTCGGCGTCGTAGAGGTAGCTGGTCTCCGCCCCGCCGGCCTCGGTCGCCTTGGTGAGCTTGCCGGAGTCGTCCCAGGTCAGGGTCTGGGCGTTGCCTCCGATGGTGCGCTTGGTGGTGTTGCCCGAGTCGTCGTACTCGTAGGACGACTGCCGGTCACCGGTCGGGGTGTTCTCCACGATCTTCGTGACCTGGTGCGGACCGTCACCTGCGGTACCCGCCCCGCCGTAGGTGTAGGTGCGGGCGATGTCCTTCGACGCCACCAGCCCCGTGTCGTGCACGGTCTCGCCGGTGCGGTTGCCGATGGCGTCGACGGTGTACGACTTCCAGTACGGAGCCGGACCCCCCAGCGGGTTCGCTCCTGGTGCCGCCTCGCACGCCTTCGGGCCGGAGCCGTCGACCGGGGCCGTCGTGCCCAGGGTCCCGTTGCCCGCGGCATCGGCCGCCGTGGAGGCCGGTGTCCAGGCGTCCGCGAGCCGCTGCCGGTTGTCGTAGGCGAAGCACTGGACGTCCGGGGAGGAGGCGCCCGCCGTGTCGGAGATCGACAGCACGTTTCCGGCCTGGTCGTAGGAGTAGTTCGACTCCTTCGCCGGGGCGGTCGCTCCGTAGACGTCGACGACCGAACGTGCCAGCCGGTCGGTGCCCGTCTCGTAGTCGTAGGTCTGCCAGACCTTCTTCCCCGACCCCGCGTACAGCTCCAACTGCTGGAGGTTTCCGTGCGTGGAGTAGCGGGTGTCGGTGACGTACGAGGTGGTGCCCGTCATGGTCGTCGGGCGCTGCAATTCGTCGTACCCGAAGGTGACGGCCTCCGCCGGCAGTCCGCCCGCCGCCGGGATTCCTCCGGACTGGGCGGTTCCGTCGCGGTTGTAGGCACTGGTGAAGACGTAGGTGCCGGCCAGCGCACCCTGGGAGGCGGGCACCGAGTAGGCCGTCTTCAGCGGACGGTAGAACTCGTCCGTCGACTGCACGACCGTCGCGAAGTACTCGGTCGGCGAGACGTAGCTCAGCTGCGCGTACGCCTCGCCGAGCGTGCCCGCCCTGTCGTACCGGGTCTCGGTCAGCTTGGTACCCGTGTCGGCGTCGCCCTGCCAGGTCGAGACGACCCGGCCGAGCTTGTCGTAGGCCGTCGACAGCTTCTTGCCCCTGCCGTCCGTGGAGGAGACGGGGAGGTCGCGGGCGTCGTAGGTCACGGACGAGGTGCCGGCGTCCGGGTCCACCGACTTGGTGTTGCGGCCCAGCTGGTCGTACTCGTAGCGCCAGACGTTGTTCTTCGCGTCGACGACCGTCTGGAGCTTGCCGGACGGGGTGTAGGTGTACTTGGTGACGTCGTAGCCGGACAGCGGGCTCGGGGAGGAGCCCCGGTAGTGCCAGATCTCGCTGGTACGGCCCGCGGAGTCGCGCACCGTCGTCGTCGGGACACCGCCGACGGGCGGGTCGATGTGGGTGCGCTCGCCGTCGTACGTGGTCGTGGTGCGCCACTGCTCGACGCCCGCGACGGCGAAGATGCTCGCCGTCGTCCGGCCCAGTCCGTCGTACTCGAAGAGCGACTGCGTGGCCACTTCGCCGTTGTGGACCAGCAGCAGCTCGTCGGACGGGGCGCCCGCCGCGTTGTAGGTCTCGTTGGCCTTCCTGACCTTCCCGGTGCCGTCGTAGAACGTGTCGGCGACCATGCGGGTGCCGTCCGGCCCCTCGGTCTGGATCTGACGGGCTCTGAGCAGCCCGTCGTAGAGCTGGTACTCGCTGCCGTAGGAGCCGTCGTTCTCGATCTTCTCGGTCTTGATCGCGACGACCTTGTCCTTGCGGACGTTGTACGAGTACTTGATGCTCGGCGTCTGCGAGGCCTTCACCCGGTCCGGGAGCCACACCGAGGTGAGGCGGCCGAGGCCGTCGTAGGCGAGGTCGGTGCGCTTGCCGTTCGGGTCGGTCTGGCCTGCCGACATGCCCCAGGCGGGCGCGTAGTCGGTCGTCGTGGCGTGCCCGAGCGCGTTGGTGAACGTCGTCTTGGAGATCAGCCCGTTGGCGTCCGTGTACGAGGTCTTCGTCAGGGCGCCGGAGGCGTCCGTCTGGGACAGCGGGCGGCCGAAGGAGTCATAGGTCGTGGTGCCGGTGACCTGGTACGTGGCCGTCGTGCCGTTGTGCGCGGTCAGCCGCTCCGTCTGGGTCGCGTCACCCTTCGTCGGCGCGGCGCCGAGGGCACCGCTGTCGTAGGAGGTGCGTTCGTCCGCGAGGACCTGGGTCTTGCGGTCGGGTGTCGTCGCGCACTTCACGGACACCGACTCACTGCGCGAGGGCAGGGAGAGGATGTTCTGCGCGGTGTTGTCGGCGTACCAGAAGCGGGTGCAGGTGTCGTCCGCGGTGGTGGACACATCGCCCAGGTCCTCGACCTCGGTGACCCGGCCGGTGCCGTTCGAGGTGTCGTACTTCGTCGTCGACCTGGTCTCGCGCCAGGTGCCCGAGGCGAGCGGGCTGAAGCCGCGGCTGGTCTCCGTGTTGACGACGGCCGCCCGATTGGTGCCCCAGCTCTTGGTCTGTGTGGCGGTGTAGGCCTTCCACGGGGTGTTGATCACCTTGGAGGCGAGCTTGCTTCCGTCGTACGCCATCGCTTCGAGTTCGAAGCCGGTGAACTCCTTGGCGTCCGTGTACTCGGTGCCGGTGGAGTCGGAGACCTTCACCGAACGGGTACCGCCGGAGGAGGTCTTGTCCCCGTTCATGCCCTGGAGGTACGTGTAGTCGATCCGGCTGGTCTGACGGTCGGCGCTGCCGCTCGTGACGGTGACCTTGCCGTAGCCCTGCCAGCCGCCCCAGGTCAGGTACTTGTCCTCGGTGATGCCGTCGGGTTCCGCCTTACGCCAGGCCGCGTCGCCCTGGTACGAGTAGCGGGTGACGAGCTGGTCGCTGCCGCCGGTGCGGTCGGTCTCGACGACCTCGGCGACCACGTACTTGTGGAACCAGTCCGTGATCGGGTCGATGTAGCCCGGGGGCGACCACTTCACGGGGTAGCAGCGCTTGGTGGATTCACCCGGCGTCGGCAGGGCGTCCTTGGTGCAGTTCGTCGCCGCGTAGTTGACGTCGAGCTGGGCGCCCGTCTCGCTCAGGACGGTGGACAGGCGGAAGCGGTGGAACGGTGCGATGTTGTCCCCGATCGCGTCCACCCGGTTCGCCAGCTGCTCACCGTACAGCTCCAGCGTGGGCAGTTTCGCCGCCGTACCGACCCGGCCCTCGTGGTCGATCTTCGACAGCCACAGCGTCTTGGAATCGTCGCCGTTGTCGGTGAACAGATGGGTGAAGGTCCAGGCGTCCACGTCCTGGTACGTGGTCGCGTCCTTGCGCATCTGGGTGACGATCGAGGTCAGCCGCTTCGTCGTCCAGAAGGTCTGGCCGACGGTGCACTTGGTGTCGGCCTTGCACTCCTGGTCGACCGGGACGTCCGGCCAGTGGGAGGCGTTGGCCGTGGTGCGCTTGGACTCCGCGCAGTCGAAGTCGGCGGTGGGCAGGCAGCGCTCGGCGGTGTTGAACACGATCCGCGCCGGCGCCTTGGCGGCGTACACCTGTCCGTCGCGCTGGCCGTAGTCGACGCGCTTGAGCCAGCCGCCGCGGTGGTACGCCGTGCCGTTGACGTCCGTCTTGCCGTTCAGCGCGTAGTGGTTCGTCTCCCGCGCGTAGTAGTACGACATGACGTTGCCGTGGGTGTCCTTGACGTAGTCGAGGGACCACCGCCAGGCCTGCTTGCAGTGCGCGCTGGTGAACGTCGCGTTGTAGCAGGGCTCACCGGAGTCGTCACCGAAGACCGGAACCGTCCACGTCGAGTCGGTCTCCTCGTTACCGGTCGCCCAGCCCGGCAGCCGGTTCAGACCGAAGTAGTACTCGGTGCCGTCGGTGGTCGTGACCCGCCAGTGCTCACCGTCGTTGTCGCCGTTCGTGGCGCCGGTCAGCTGCTCGACCTTCGTACCGTCGTCGTTGGCGAGGTGCCACTTGCCGGTCGTGTCGTCCTTGATCAGCTCCGTCGAGGAGCCATTGAGGAGAATCGTGGCGTTGTCGTACGCCCAGCACTGCTCGGCGGACCCGGAGTGACCGTCGTCGGAGCAGGCCTTGTAACGGCGCTCGATGTAGCCGGGGTCGTAGGAGAAGCCCTCACCGACCCACGAGCCCTGGTTGTTCGTCGCCGCGGTGCGGCCGTCCGCCGACTGCGACGAGTAGCCGAGGCCCACGGTCGGGGTCAGACCGCCCGGGGTCGGGACCGTCCGCATCGGGTAGTTCCAGGAGAAGCCGCCGGAGGAGTTCGAGACGTTCCAGCCGGCCGACGGGGCCAGGGCCGTGGCCTTGTAGGTGCCCTGCGCGCCGGAGGGGCCGGCCGCGACCGCGACCAGGGAGGTCGCGTCCGTCGCCATGGTGGAAACACCTTCGGCCGAAGCCGGAGCCGCCGTCACGTCGGCGGAGACCGTGCCCGCCTTCACGTCGTTGACCGTCGGCAGCACCTTCGGTTGCTCCGGGCACGCCTTGCTGCCGGGCACAGCCATGACGGCACACGCGGGGAGCTGGACCAGCTGAAGCCGCGAGCCGTAGGAACCGCCGAAGCCCTCCGCGAACCCCGAATAGTCCACCGTCAGACGGACCTTGCCCGCCTGCGCGGAACCGTCCGCCCGCTCCACACCCAGCAGCACATCGGCACCGAGCTTGTCGGCACGCTTCGGATCGAGGACGTCGACCCGGACGCTGTCCGCGGCCTGCGCCGCCTTGACCTTGCCCTTCGCCTTGCCGACCTTCATCGGCAGACCGCCGGCCTGCGCGGTGGCGCCCGTCTTCAGCTCGGCGCCGCCCTGCTTCGGCCACACCGCCTTGTCCAAGCCCTTGACCGCCGCCTTGCGCGCCGGATCCGAAGGGCGGGACTTCGCTTTCGCATCAGACCCCTCGACGGGATCCCAGTCGTCCTGGACGCCGGGGCGGCTGGTACGGCCCCGGTCACCGTCGTCGAGCGCCACTGCCTGGACCGACGACGCGGACAGCGCGAGCGTGAGCCCGAGCACTGTCGCGGCGAACGCCGGTCCGGGTATGCGGCGGCCTGGTGAGCGACCACGAAGGAACATTCGGCAACTTCCTGATCGTAGGGAAACAGCGCGAAAGAAGAGGAAAGGGAAAGGCGTGGGACAGGTGTACCGCGGAACGCGGAAAGCCCGCCGCGTCCCCTGCACACCTCCGCTCACCCCTACTCCTGCTCTTCGCCTTGAAGGCCTCTCAGATGGGCGATCAGATCCGCGGCGGAGACCTCGAGCCAATCGGTCTCGGCACCGACCGTCATGACCTCGTAGCGCATTCCGGGCAGTTCCCGTACGAGGAACTGGCGGCTACCTCCGTCCATCGCGTCCACTCGGAGGCGAACGACACCGTGCGTAATGGTGGGAAACAGCAGCCGCAGTCTGTCGTCCTCATGGATTCGGTTCAGAAGGCTCCGTTGATCCGCATGGAAATCGGATGACAGGAGGCGCGACCACTGCAGAGGAGCGGGATTCCCCGCTTCGAGCGCCGGAGCGAACTCGTCGAGTTCCATGAACTCGAAAGCCCCTTCGAAGTCAACAAGAGGAACGCCCGCACGCCATGCGGCCACCGCCTCCACGGCCCGACCAAGATCGTCCGTGGAACCGAGGGCCCAGGTGAAGCCCGGGGTATGAATACCGATCAGGAACAACCGCTCCTCCGCGGCAAGGCCGACCGAGACGACGCCCCGGTCGGTCCCGATCCGGACAGGCACGGCCGCTGAAGCGACAGGTCCGATATCGCACCGGCGTCGTTCGGCGACCGCCGCCATAGCGGCCCCCAGGCCGCCGGCCGCAGCCACATCCGGATAGAGATCCATCAGTTTCACCTCCATGGTTCGCGCCCCAGCCCTAGCAGGAACAGTGCGGCAGCACGCCGCCCTTGACCCGGTCCATGGCTCCGCTCAACGTCGACAGGTCGGGCATGTCCGTGGGCGCGTCCAATTTCACGCCTCCGCCCTTGACCGGCGAGTACCACTTGATCGACTCCCATGAGCGTTGGCCGTTGGAAAGGGCTCGGGCGATCCAGGCCATTTCCAGGTCGGTGGCGTATCCCGTTTCGTTGACGTCGTGGAGGCCACGCTGAGCTGCCTCCATGAAGTCCCCCAATCCGGACTTGTTGACGTGCAGCGTCACATTCGGATCGACAATGGCCTTGCGCGCCGCCATCTTCCAGCCGTCCCCGGGCACGTCGGAGAAGGTCTCGAAGCCGTTTTCCTTCTTCTTCGCCCAGGCGTCGAGTCCCTCGGACTGCCAACCCAACGCGACGTCGCAGTTGTGTGCGAGCAGCGGTGTCGCCCCGGCCAGGACGTAGTACGCGTGAATCCCCGTGATCGTCAGATCATGCGTCCGCTGGCGCTTGTCGAAGTGCCGGTTGGCCGTGAGTTCCACCGTGTCGCCGGACGGGGTACGCAGCTTCATGCCGGGTTCGAGGTCGCCGGCCTTGATCCACGCCTGTTCGGACTCGGCCCAGAAGGGGTGCGTGGTCGTGGCGACCAGCATCTCCTCGGTACCGGAGTCCGTCGTCACCGTGAGGTCCGAGAACTCCTTGTCGTCCTCCGTGACGATGGTTCCCGCGACCTCGCGGACGGAGGTCTTCCCGGTCTTCGGGTCGGTCACCGTCACCTTGTCGCCGGGTTCGACGTCCTCGATCGGCTTGGTATAGCCGTCGGCGAGAAGGACCTTCGTGCCGGGCAGGAAGCTGTGGCACTCGGTCTTTCTCAGCTTCCTGAGGGCCGCCGCGGCCTTCGAACGGGCCAGTGCCAGCCCGTCCTTGGCCTTGGCAAGTGCCTTGTTCGCCTTGAGCAGGCCCTTGACTCCACCGATGAGATCACCGACGAGGCCCACGACCCGTTTGGCGAGCTTGACTCCCTTGGCCCACTTCCAAGGCATTCCGTACTTCGCCATGATCTTGCCGGCGAGGCCGCCTGCAAAGCTGCCGGCGATGTTCAGCAGCGTTTCGCCGCAGGCGCCGACGTCACCGGTGGAGATGCAGTCGAGGGCCGCGTCGACACCGAGAATGTCCCGGACGATCTTGACCAGTTCCTTGCCGGCTGACTGGATGCGCTTCTTGGCCGACGACTGCTGCTTCTGCGCCTGGTTGACCTCGTTCTGCGCCTCGGTGACCTTCGCCCCTTCGGAGCCCGGCGCGCACAGCATGCCGCAGTCCGGTGTCCCGCAGCCGACCGCATTCGGGAAGAGGGCACACGTCGTCGACGACAGCAGTCCGCTCGGGTCGGACAGCGTGACCGGGCTGTTGTCGGCGTAGGCGTAGCCGTTGATCTGCTGCGGCTGGGTGTAGTCGATGATCGGGTCGACCGAGATGAACTTGCCGATCACCGCGTCGTATTCACGCGCCCCCAGGTGGGTCAGACCGGTCGACGCGTCGATCGTGCCGCCGACGAAGCCCTTCTCACCCGGCCATACACCCGTGGCGGTGCCACGCTCGACGCCGTACGGATCGAAGCGGCGCTGCGAGATCGCGCCCGTGGCCGCCTCGATGGCGATCTCGCCCGTGCCGTGGTGGTCGGCCCCGAGGAACGACACCTTGCCGTCGTCGGTGCGGATCGCGATGGTTTGCCCGGCGTGCGAGTAGTAGCGGGTCGCGGACTTCTTGGTGCCATCGGCGGAGAGCTTCAGCTCCATGCCGGGCAGGTAGACGGTGGTGCCCGAGGAGTCCTTGCGCTGGACTCGGTTGCCGGAGGCGTCGTACAGGTACGTCGTCTCGGAGCCGCTCGCCTCCTGCACCTTGGTGAGTCGGCCCGCGTCGTCCCACTCCAGGGACTGGGCGTCACCGCCGATCGTCCGCTTGGTGGTCGCACCCGCGTCGTCGTACTCGTACGCGTACTGCTTCTCACCGGTCGGGGTCTTCTCGGTGATCTTGGTGACCTGGTGCGGGCCGTCGCCGAGCGCGCCCGCGCCGCCGTACTCGTAGTTGCGCGTGACGTCCTTGGACGCGTTGAGCCCGGTGTCGTGGTTGGTCTCCGACTGCCGGTTGCCGATGGCGTCGGTGACGTACGACTTCCAGTAGGCGGCCGGACCGCCGAGCGTGGTCGAGCCCGGGGCGGCCGTGCACGCGTTCGGGCGGGAGCCCTCGACGGGCGCGGTCGACCCGACGGTGCCGGAGCCGGCCGCATTCGCCGCCGAGGACCCGGGAGTCCATGCCTCGGACAGCCGCTGCTGGCTGTCGTAGGCGAAGCACTGCACGTCCGGGGACGAGGAGTTCGCCGTGTCCGCGATCGACAGGACGTTGCCTGCCTGGTCGTAGGAGTACGTCGACTGCTTCGCCGGTGCCGTCGCGCCGTAGACGTCCACGGTGGAACGGGTGAGGCGGTCGGTGCCGGTCTCGTAGTCGAAGGTCTGCCACACCTTCTTGCCGGATCCGGTGTACAGCTCCAGCTGCTGGAGGGCACTGTTCTTCGAGTACACCGTGTTGGTGACGTACGAGGTCGTGCCCGTCAGTGTGGTCGGACGCTGCAGCGCGTCGTACCCGTAGGTCACGGCTTCGGCGGCCAGACCGCCGGCCGCGGGTAGCCCCGTCGACTGGACGGTGCCGTCCCGGTTGAAGGTCGACGTGAAGACGTAGGTACCGGCCAGGGAGCCCTGCGACGCGGGCACAGAGTAGGCCGTCTTCAGCGGCTGGTAGAACTCGTCCATCGACTGGACGACCGACGCGAAGTACTCGGTCGCGGAGACATAGCTGAGCTTGGCGTACGGCTGGCCCAGCCACCCGGCCTTGTCGTAGCGGGTCTCGGTCAGCTTCGTCCCGGTGCCGACGTCACCGGTCCAGGTGCCGGTGATCCGGCCGAGCGCGTCGTAGGACGTGGACGTTTTCTTGTTGCGTCCGTCCCAGGCCGCCACGGGCCGGTCAAGCTCGTCGTACTCCGTGCGGGAGGTGCCGGCATCCGGGTCGATGGTCGTCTTCTTGCGGCTGAGCTGGTCGTACTCGTACCGCCACACGTTGCCCTTGGCGTCGGTGACCGTCTCCAGCTTGCCCGCGGGCGTGTAGGTGTACTTCGTCGAGTCGTAGGCGGTCAGCGGCGTGGGGGATGCTCCCTTGTAGTGCCGGACCTCGGTCGTGTTGCCCGCGGCGTCCGAGACGGTCGTCGTGGGCACGCCCCCGACCGGCGGGTCAACGTTGGTGAGTTCGCCGTCGTATGTGGTCGTGGTACGCCACTGCTCGACGCCGGAGACCGCGAAGATGTCGGCCGTGGGGCGGCCGAGGGCGTCATACTCCAGCCGGGTCTGCCCGCCGACTTCGCCGTTGTGCACGAGCAGCAGCTCGTCCGTGGGGGTACCGGCCGCGTTGTACGTGGCGTTGGTCTGCTTCACCTTGCCCGCGCCGTCGTAGAACGAGTCCGCGACCATGCGGGTGCCATCCGCGCCCTCGGTCTGGATCTGACGGGGACGCAGCAGGCTGTCGTAGAGCTGGTACTCGGCGCCGTAGGTACCGTCGTTCTCGATCTTCTCGGTCTTGATCGAGGTGACCTTGTCCTTGCGGACGTTGTACGAGTACTTGATGCTCGGCGTCTGCGACTTGGCCCGGTCCGGCAGCCATACGGAGACCAGGCGGCCGAGACCGTCGTAGGCGAGGTCCGTCCGCCTGCTGTTCGGGTCGGTCTGGCCGGTGGACAGGCCCCACGCGGAGGCGTAGTCGGTGGTCGTGATGTGGCCGAGGGCGTTCGTCAGCTTGGTCTGGGTGAGCAGGCCGTTCGTCTCGACGTAGTCGGTCCGCGTCGGGTTCTGCTTCGCGTCCTTCTGGATCTTCGGTCGCCCGAAGTCGTCGTACGTGGTGGTGCCGGTGACCTGGTATGTGGCGGTGGTGCCGTCGTGGGCCGTCAGGCGCTCGGTCTTCGTGGCGTCGCCCTTGGTGGGCGCCGCGCCGAAGGCCAGGTCGTCGTACGAGGTGCGCTCGTCGGCCAGGACCTGGGTCTTGCGGTCCGGAGTGGCGGAGCACTTGACCGACACCGACTCGCTGCGTGAGGGCAGCGCCAGGATGTTCTTCGCGGTGTTGTCCGCGTACCACAGGCGGGTGCAGGTGTCGTCATTGGTCTTGGAGACGTCGGCCTGGTCGTCGACCTCGGTCGCCCGGCCGGTGCCGAGGTCCGTCTCGTACTTCGTGGTCGACTTCGTCTGGCGCCAGGTGCCGTTGGACAGCAGGCTGTACCCGCGTTCCGTGTCCGCCTTGACGATGGTGGCGCGCGTGGTGCCCCAGCTCTTGGTCTGCGTCGCGGTCGTGTGCTTCCACGGCTCACTGATCGCCTTCGAGATCAGCTTGCTGCCGTCGTAGGTCGACACCTCCAGCTCGTGGCCGGTGAACTCCTCGGAGTCGGTGTAGGAGACGCCCGTGGAGTCCGTGACGGAGACCGAGCGCGTGCCCCCGTCGGGGTCCGCGTCGCCGTTCATGCCCTGGAGGTAGGTGTAGTCGACCCGGGTCTTCTGGTCGTCGGCGCTGCCGGAGGTCACGGTGACCTTGCCGTAGCCCTGCCAGGCGCCCCAGGTGAGGTACTTGTCGTCGGTGATGCCGTCGGGCTTCGCCTTACGCCAGGCAGCGTCGCCCTGGTAGCTGTAGCGGGTGACGAGCTGGTCGCCGCCGCCGGTGCGGTCGGACTCGACGACCTCGGCGACCACGTACTTGTGGAACCAGTCCGTGATCGGGTCGGTGTAGCCGGGCGGGGACCACTTCACCGGGTAGCAGCGCTTGGTGGACTCGCCCGGCTTGGGCAGAGCGGCCTTGGTGCAGTCGGTGGGCGCGTAGTTGACGTCGAGCTGGGCGCCCGTCTCGCTGAGGACCATGGACAGGCGGAAGCGGTAGAACGGGGCGATGTTGTCGCCGATCGCGTCGACGCGGTTGGCGAGCTGCTCGCCGAAGAGATCGACGGAGGGAAGCTTGACCGCCGTGCCGATGCGGCCCTCGTGCTCGATCTTCGACAGCCACAGCGTCTTGGAATCGTCGCCGTTGTCCGTGAACAGATGCGTGAAGGTCCAGGCGTCCACGTCGTCGTAGGTCGTGGCGTCCTTGCGCATCTGCGTGACGACCGACGTCAGCCGCTTCGTCGTCCAGAAGGTCTGGCCAACCGTGCACTTCGTGCCCGACTTGCACTCCTGGTCGACCGGGACGTCCGGCCAGTGGGAGGCATTGGCCGTGGTGCGCTTGCTCTCCGCGCAGTCGAAGTCGGCGGTGGTCAAGCAGCGCTCGGCGGTGTTGAACACGATCCGGGCCGGGGCCTTCGCCGCATAGACCTGACCGTCGCGCTGACCGTAGTCGATGCGCTTGAGGTAACCACCGCGGTGGTACGCCGTCCCGTTGACGTCCGTCT
This sequence comes from Streptomyces sp. NPDC096132, assembly GCF_044763345.1. NCBI lineage: Bacteria > Bacillati > Actinomycetota > Actinomycetes > Kitasatosporales > Streptomycetaceae > Streptomyces > Streptomyces sp. NPDC096132. Next base: position 565,322 of record NZ_JBIWGA010000001.1, on the reverse strand, counting down.
TGCCGTTGAGCGCGTAGTAGTTCGTCTCACGGTCGTAGAAGTAGGACATCACGTTGCCGTGGGTGTCCTTGACGTAGTCCAGCGACCAGCGCCACGCCTGCTGGCAGTGGGCGCTGGTGAAGGTGGCGTTGTAGCAGGGCTCACCGGAGTCGTCGCCGAAGACCGGAGCGGTCCAGGTGGAGTTGGTCTCCTCGTTGCCCGTGGCCCAGCCCGGCAGACGGTTCTGGCCGAAGTAGTACTCCGTGCCGTCGGTCGTCGTGACCCGCCAGTACTCGCCGTCGTTGTCGCCGTTCGTGGCGCCCGTCAGCTTCTCGACCTTGCTGCCGTCGTCGCCGGACAGGTGCCACTTGCCGGTGGTGTCGTCCTTGACGAGCTCCGAGGAGGAGCCGTTGAGCATGATCGTGGCGTTCTCGAACGCCCAGCACTGCTCGCCGGAGCCGTCGTGGCCGTCCTCCGAGCACGGCTTGTAGCGGCGCTCGATGTAACCCGGGTCGTAGGAGAAACCCTCACCGATCCAGGAACCCTGGTTGTTGGTGGCCGCGGTGCGGCCGTCCGCCGACTGGGAGGAGTATCCGAGGCCCACCGTCGGGGTCAGACCGCCCGGGGTCGGGACCGTCCGCAACGGGTAGTTCCAGGAGAAGCCGCCGGAGGAGTTCGAGACCGTCCAGCTTGCGGAGGGGGACAGTGCCGTGGCCTTGTAGGTGCCCTGCGCGCCGGAGGGGCCGGCCGCGACCGCGACCAGGGAGGTCGCGTCCGTCGCCATGGTCGAGACGCCCTCGGCGGAAGCCGGAGCGGCGGTCACGTCGGCGGAGACCGTACCCGCCCTGACATCGTTGGCCGTGGGCAGCGCCTTCGGCTGCTCCGGGCAGTCCTTGCTGCCGGGAGTGGCCACAACGGCACACGCCGGGAGCTGCACCAGGCGGAGGCGGGAAGCGTAGGAACCGCCGAAGCCCTCCGCGAACTCCGAGTAGTCCACCGTGAGGCGGACCTTGCCCGCCTGCTGCTCTCCGTCGGCGCGCTCCACCCCGAGGAGCACATCGGCGCCCAGCTTGTCGGCACGTTTCGGGTCGAGGACGTCGACCCGGACGCTGTCCGCGGCCTGTCCTGCCTTGATCTTGCCCTTCGCCTTGGTGACCTTCACCGGCAGACCGCCGGCCTCCGCGGTGGCGCCCGTCCTCACCTCGGCGCCGCCCTGCTCGGGCCACACCGCCTTGTCCAGCGCCTTGACCGCCGCCTTACGCGCCGGATCCGAAGGGCGGGACTTCTTCTTGGCATCGGACCCCTGGGCGGGATCCCCGTCGTCCTGGACACCGGGACGGCTGGTGCGGCCCCGGTCACCGTCGTCGAGCACCGACGCCTGAACCGACGACGCCGACAGCGCGAGGGAGAGCCCCAGCACTGTGGCGACGACTGTCTGTCGAGGCATGCGGCGGCTCAGAGAGCGGCCACGGAAGAACATTCGGCAACTTCCTGATCGTAGGAGAACGTCATGAAGGGCACGGAGGGTGAGGCTCGGGACCAGGTGTGCCGAGCCCTCAACGGACCCGGCACACCTAAGAAGTGACGCTCTGTCACATATCAGGCAGCGCCGTCAGCGCGGCCATCTGCTGCACCGCGATCTGGTCGGCCGCGCCGCTGTAGACGCGGACCTCGTCGATCGCGCCGGCGAAGTACTCGCTCGCCCCGCGCAGCGAACGGCCCACCTGGAGACCGCCGGTGGCGGACCACAGGGTGTCGTTCGTGCCGTAGGCACCGGCCACGAGCTGACCCTCGACGTAGAGGCGGATCGAGTTGGCGAAGGCGTCGTAGACGACCGCGAGGTGCTGGCCGGAGCCGCCGGTGTCGGGCAGTTCCTGGTCGTCGGTGAAGGTGACGACCTCGGGGGCGGCCGCGTCGGTCTTGGCGACGGCCAGCTCCCACTGCTGCGTGCTCGCCTGGTAGCGGACCTGCAGACGGTTGGCGCTGGCGCCCGGCAGGGACAGCACCGTCTGCGACTTCTCCGGGTCCAGCGAGGTGAGCTGGGCGCGGGCGGTCACGGTGAAGCTGCTGTTGCCGGTGACCGGGGCGGAGGCGGTGGACGCGTAGTCCCCGTCGCCGTCCAGGACCAGGTTGCCGTCACCGACCAGGGCGGCGGTGTCGAACAGCGGGTCGGCCGGGCGGTAGATCGAGGCGTTGCCCGCGAGGGTCAGCGCCTGGCCGCCGCCGGTCTCGGCGGAGGCACCGCTGGTGGCGTCGTCCAGCTGCCAGTAGGCCTTGCGCTCCGGCTTGATGGTCATCAGCTCGGCGACCTGGGCCGCCGGCAGGACACGGTCGAAGACGCGGACCTCGGCGAGGTCACCCGTGAAGTTGTCGCGGTAGCCGCTCTTGGCCGTGGCACGGCCGATCTGCAGCGGACCGTACGACTTCCAGGTGGAGCGCCGGGTGGCGGAGCCCTTCAGGTCCTTGTTGATGTAGAGCTGGAGCAGGGGGCCGTTGCTGTTCTGCGCGTCGTACACGCCGGTCAGCAGCACCCACTGGTCCTTGACCGGGGCCACTCCGGTGGAGACGGCCTTCCACTCGCCGAGCGAGTCCACGTCGTTGACCGGGACGGAGAACTTCCAGGTCTGCGCCGAGGCGTCGTAGCCGAAGGTGAAGCCGGGCTCGCCGGTGCCGTCCTGGCTGACGATCACCATGTCCTTGTCGAGCGCGGTGGGCCGCACCCACGCGCTGACGCTGAAGCTCTTGGCGGTGTCGAGGACGGTCTCACTGGCGTCGAGGTACGCCTCGGAGCTGCCGTCGAAGTGGGCGGCCTTGTCGACCTTGCCGCCGGGGCCGTCCGCGCCGAAGGCGACGGCGGTGCCGGCGGTCGCCGAGAAGTCGCCGCTCTCGTCGTGCGCCTCGGTGTCACCCGCCTGGTCGGCGAGGTTCCACTGGGCGACGACCGGCGTGCCCTCGCTCACCAGGAACTCGTAGTGCGCCTTGGTGCTGGGGTTCTCCGCCTTGTCGACGGCGATCACGTCGACCCAGTGCCGCCCGGACCGGGTCGGCATCCACTGCACGGAGACGGAGCCGCCCGCCGCGGACGGGGTGGCGACGGTCGCCGGGCTCGCCGTGCTGTCGAAGGCGTACCGGTACTTGACGACGTCGGTGTCCGGGATGGTGTCGTTCGGGTTCGGCGCGAACGTGAACGTGCCGTACGTGCCCACACCGTCGTGGTAGACCGTGTCGGACGGGTACTGCTTGGACAGCACGTTGGGCTTGCCGGGCAGCGTCTTGTCGTAGATGAACTCGCAGCGCTGCGCGGTGTCGCCGTCGTAGCTCCACGGGCCGTCGCCGTCACCGTCGTTGGCGCGTGCGCTCCAGTAGATGACGGTGTTCTGCGGGATGCTCGACTTGACGGTGTGCTCGAACTTGGTACCGCTCGTCGGGGAGAGGAAGCCCGTCTTGTACGTGTAGGACTTGGCCTCCTTGGTGGTGGGGTCGGTCCACTCCACCTTGAACTCGACCTGGACCTTGTCGGTCTGGCCGTTGCCGTGGTCGGGGTCGCTCGCGATGGCCTGGAGCTTCGGCGGGACCTCGGAGTACTCGCGACTCGAGCCCCACTTGCACAGACCGCCCGGGTCGGTGGTCATGTCGGACGTCTTGATCTGCCGCGGCAGGTTGTTGTACTTGACCGACAGGTAGGCGTTGCCGCAGATCCGCTTCCACTCGGCGAAACGGGACTCGTCGGCGGCCCGCAGGCCCAGCGTCATCGAGTTCCAGCCACCCGCGGCGGCCGTCTTGATCTCGCTGGTCAGCTCGCCGGTCGCGCTGCTCTCGAAGTGCAGGTTGGCCTGGCTGGAGCAGGAGGTCGGGGAGATCGCCTTGTCGACGGTCGCGATGTGGTCGTCCCAGTCGTCCGAGGTGTTGGACCAGTTGCTGGACGAGGTGAGCGAGTAGTTCTGGCCGCCGATCCGGTAGAGCCGGATGGGCTCCGCGGTCGGGGACGCGCTGTAGATGTGCTCGACCCGGGCGGAGAAGGTCGCGCCCAGGATCTGCTTCCCCTTGTAGAAGGAGAGCGGCATCGTGAACATCACGCGGCGCACGCCGACGCCGTTGCAGGAGACCGGGTTGTAGTCGGTCGGGCACTTGCCGACGCCCGCGCTGCCGGAGTACTTCCAGTCCTGCTCACTGGGCATCCCGGACATGACGCCGGTCCAGGAGGTGCGCGAGGTGGTGCGCGAGATCGGGTCGATGACGACCGGGAAGACGGTGTCCGCGCCCTTGAGGAGCTTCTGGTCGGGGACCAGGCTGAGCTTGCCCTTGCCGACCTCGACGCCGAGCGGGGCGACCTTGCCGCCGCCGCCCGGGCCCTCGAGGGCGGGCTCGGGGGCCGTGTGCGGGCCGGGGGTGGCCGTCGGGGTGGCCGCATCCACCTCCGCCGCGGCGGCCTTCAGCGCCTTCGCGACGGCCTTCGGGCCCTGCTTCCTGGTCGCGGCCTCCTCGACGGCGGCCGAGTCCCACATCGAGGGCTTGCCCGCCTGGAAGACGGTGCCGCCGACGGCGGCGTCCTCCGCGAGGATCGCCCCGGTGGCGTCCTCCGCCACCTTCAGGCCGTCGGTGGTCATGCCGAGGTCGACCTTGGCCAGCCTCGGGTCGGCTGCCGCCTCGGGCGTCTTGACGACCAGCAGATGACCGAAGCCGTCGGCCTCGGCCCGCACGGTCAGGTCGACGCCGGGCAGGACCTCGGCGTAGGTGGCGGTGTCGCCCTCCACCTTCGGTGCGGGCAGCTTGCCGTACGGCCAGGTCAGGGCGAACTCGCGGCCCGCACGCTGCATCGTCACGAACGGCTTGCCCGCCTGGCCGGCGGAGAAGCTGAGGTCGACGGTGGCGGCCTTCGGGCCCCAGGTGCCGTCGGCACGCTTCACCAGCGTCGCGTCGACCGGGACCCACTTGCCGCCCTGGACCGTGCGCACCGGCTCGGTGTACTCGCGAGCGGTGAAGGTGCCGTCGGGCTCGGCGAAGATCTCCCGGCGCTCGGTGCGCAGGCCCACGACCTCGGTCTTCTTGCCGCTGTCCTTGGCCACCGCCATGGCCTGCTGCTCGGTCACCGTCGGCTGGTCGTCGGCGACCGTCGCCTGGTCGTGGCCCGGGCCACCGCCCGGCAGGACGGCCAGGGTGCCGGCCGTCACCGCGCCTGCGACGGCGGCCGCGACGGCCGCGCGCACCAGCACGCCACGCCGTATCGGTCTCTGTCTGTCTGCGGACACGCGTCCACTCTCCCGTTGGTTCATGTCTGTCTCAGGTCCGGGTCCGGTCATCGGACGGTCGCGCCGAAGGCGACGCCATCCGCGGGAATGCCGCCCTCACCGGGCTTGTACGTCTGGGTGGGCGCGCCGCCCGTGGCGGTGTTCCACGGGTAGCCGTGGACCGCCCGTCCCTCGGCGGGGCCGTAGGGCACACCCACGTACAGCAGCGACGGGCTGCTGCCCAGGCCGATGCCCGCGTACGTCCGGGCCGCCGGTCCGGAGGGGATGCCGTTGCCCGGTTCGATCCACGCGTCCGAGGCGCCGGGCGCCCCGATCATCGGGAGGATGTGAACGCCGCCCGCCTCCGGGGCCGCCTCCGTCGACTCCTCGCCGGGCACGCCGACCGCGAGCCGCATCGTGGACGCCGTACTCACCACGTTGGTGGTGGTGTTGACCGCCGTGAGCCGCTGGCCGAAGAAGTCGCCGGCCTCGGCCTCTCCCTCGACCCCGTCGATGTTCTGGTCGATCCAGTTGAGCAGGGCCACCGTGCCGTCGGCCTTGATGTGGTAGACGTGCACCGCGCCCGCGTCGACGGTGGTGCCGAGGTCCTCTCCGGGGACGCCCACGGCGAGCAGCGCGTCGGTGGCGGTGGTCGCTCCCGACGGGCGGTAGGGGGCCATCGCGAGGGCGGCGCCGTACCGGTCGTCGGTCTGGGCGGCGGAGTCCGGGCCGGGGGTGCGGCCCTGGCCCATGCCGAAGAGGGGGGCGGGGATGCCGTCGGTGTTGAGCGACGGCTTGAACACGTTGACGGCCCCCGCGAAGGCGACCGTGCCGATGCTCTCGCCGGGGACGCCGACCGTGAAGTACCGGTCCGTCGCCGCGACCACGGATCCGAAGCGGTCGTAGGCCTCCGCGTCCTCCCAGACCCCGACGTTGTTCTGATGGAACGTCGACACCGAGGGGCTCACACCGTACGCGTACGCCGCGAACCCCATGTCGGTGAGGCCCGAACTGTCCTCCCCCGGGATCCCGATGACGAGGAACGGCACACCGGTCACCGACAGACCACCGGCCACCGAGTAGCCGACCCAGTCGCCCTCTTCGTAGTCGTTGCCCAGCCTGCCGTCGGCGCCCTGCCGGAATCCGATGCTGGGCGTTCCCTGGCCGATGCCGGCCGGTGAGCCGTAGACGAGGTGGACGAGACCGGCGTCCTTGACCGTGCCGACGTCCTCGTAGGGGATCCCGACGGCGATGTCGCTGCAACCGTCGAGGTTCGCGTCGTACACGGCCAGGGAGAAGCCGAACTGGTCGCCGGCCTCGGCGCCGTCGGACACGTTCGGCGTGTCCTGCGAGAGCGTGGTGACGCCCTTGCCGCCGCCGAGCACGATCTGGACCGCGCCGGCTTTCTCCTTGCCGGACACCGTGGCCAGGGGGTCCGCGACAGCCGTGTCCCGGATGCCGTCCCCGTTGAAGTCGGACTGCGCGCCTGCGCAGGAGTCCGCCGCCACCGCCGGGGTCTGTGCGACTCCCGGAACCAGCCCCAGCAGCGCCGCCGCCAGGATGCATGCGGCACCCCGCCGTCGGCTCCGCCTCGTGAGCGGCCCCTGTCTGCCGCCGGGGGCGGCGCGGCGCGGCCCCGTCATCTGTCCGTGTGCGGGCATGGGTCTCCTCCCCTTTTTGCCCGTTGCCTGTGTCGTGGGGGGGGGGGGGGGGGGGGGGGGCCCCCCCCCCCCCCGGCCCGGGGGGGGGGGGGGGGGGGGGGGGGGGGGGGGGGGGGCGGGGGGGGGGGGGGGGCGGCCCCCCCCCCCCTGGGCGGGGGGGGGGGGGGGGGGGGGGGGGGGGCCCCCGCCCCCCCCCCCCCCCCGACGGTCCGTCGGCGGGTGCGCTGGTGTGCGGGTGCCCTGGGGCGCTCGGAGTCGGTTGACGGGCCCACCGCACCCGGCCGACGAACGGGCCGGGTGCGGTGGGCGGACCCGCCGGCCCGGTGGGCAGGCGTCCGTACCCCGGCCGCCCCGCCCTCGGGCCTCGTCGTCGACCGACGCACCGAGCGGGCAGTGATCAGCGGACGGTCGCCCCGAAGGCGACGTCGCCCGCCGGGATGCCGCCCTCGCCGGGCTTGATGGTCTGCGTCGGAGCCCCACCGGAGGTCACGCTCCACGGGAAGCCGTAGACCGCGTGGCCGTCGGCCGGGCCGTAGGGCACGCCCACGTACAGCAGGGAAGGGGTGGCGGCCAGGGAGAGGCCGGTGAGCATACGAGGCGCGGGCGTGCCCGGGATGCCGTAGCCGGGGTCGATCCACTGGTCGGAGGCGCCGGGCGCACCGACCAGCGGGACGATCTGCACGCCGCCCTTGTCGGAGTGCTCCTCGGAGGACTCCTCGCCGGGCACACCGATGGCGACCTTGGTGGTCGTGGCCGTGGAGGTGGCGTTCGGGGAGGTGTTGACGGCCGTGAGGCGCTTGCCGAAGAGGTCCCCGGCCTCGGCCGCCTCTTCCACGTTCTCGGTGTTCTGGTCGATCCAGGCGAGCTGGGTGAAGGTGCCGCTCGCCGTGAGGCGGAAGACGTGGACGGCGCCCGCGTCGACGGTGGTCGACAGGTCCTCGCCGGGGACGCCCACCACGAGCAGCGACTCGGTGGTGGAGGTCGCGCCGGAGGGCCGGTACGGGACCATGGCGAGCGCGGCGCCGAACTGGTCGCCGACCTCCTCGGCGCCGCTGATCTCGTCCTGGTCCTGGCCGAGACCGCCGAGCGGCTTCGGGTAGTTGGACGTCAGCGCGTGACTGAAGTAGGCGGCGCCGCCGGCGAAGGCCACGGTGCCGAGCGCCTCGCCGGGCGTACCGACGGCGAAGTGGGTCGGGGTGGCGGCGAGCGTCGAGCCGAAGCGGTCGTCACGCTCGGCGACACCGGGGACGGCACCGGCGGTCTCGGTGTCCTGGTTGACGCCGACGACCGTCTGCGCGGTGCCGCTGATGTAGTAGAAGGCACCCGCGTCCTCGACCGTGCCGATCGACTCGCCGGGGCTGCCGATCAGCAGGTACGGCGTACCGGCGGAGGTCTTTCCGGCTGCGACGGCGTAACCGACCCAGTCTTCGGCCTCCGTGCCGCCGCCCAGCGGTTTGTCGCTGCCCTGCAGGAACTCCTTGACGGCCTTGCCGGAACCCAGCCCGGTCGTGGCGCCGTAGATCACCTGCACGAGTCCCGCGTCGGGCACGGTGCCGAGATCCTCGTACGGGATGCCAACCACCAGGTCGCTGCACCCGTCGAGGTCGGCGTCGTAGACGGCCATCGAGTAGCCGTACTGGTCGCCCCTCTCGGGGGCGCCCGGGATGTTGTCCGGTGCCTGAGTGACCGTCAAAGTCCCTTTGCCGCCGCCGTATACGACATGTACGGCCCCCGCCTTGGCCACTCCGTCGACGGTCGCCTCGGGGTCGGCTATCGCCGTGTCCCTGACGCCGTCACCGTTGAAGTCCGACTCGACGCCCGAAGGACACGCGACGGCGGCCGCGGCGGGCGTGCCGCCGGTTCCGAGCCCCCAGGTCAGCAATGCCCCTGCCGCAGCGGTGACGGCAGCACGCCGCCACACTTTCCCCGTTGTTGACACTCTCGCCCCGTACTTAAAGAGAACCTAAATAAGGTCAAGGAATCATCCCTTTGCTTGAAGTGCACATGCAATACATGAACTCGACCCACAGGGCATGACAAGAATCACAGGAGGCGCACACACAACCCTCAGCCCGTCCGAGCGTCCGCGCGAGCGACGGAGCACACCCGACAGGGCCCCGGGGCCGACAGCATCAGGGCAAGAACGTCGGCGGGCTCAACCCGGCCTGCCCCCACGAGGGGTCAACCCGAGCTGCGCCCGCCCCACCACTACCTCTGCTCGACCTCCGGGTCCACGTACTCCTCCACGACGAACTCCGACGTGTCGAGTTCGAAGTCGAACGGCGCCGGGATCCGCACCGGCCGCCCGAACGGCACATTGGTCCGCGACCGGTATCCCTTGGGAGAGGGATCCCACAGGACGTTGATCTCCCCGATCCGCATGTCGAGCAGGAGGTACACCGGGACGATCCGTCCGTACGTCGCCATCTTGTCGAGCCAGTCGACGTCCTTCGTGGAGTCGGAGGTCAGCTCCGCGACGAGAGAGAGGGCGGAGGCATCGGCATGACGACCGGCGGCCTCGAAGGCGGATTCGTCGGCGACGTGCAGGTCAGGGCCGCATGCCCGCTCGGAGCCGGGAAAGGTGAAGAGGAATGGAGCGACGTCGACGTCGTGCCCCTCCGGAGCGTGTGGCTCCAGCTGAAGCCGCAGCGACTTCATGACCCGCTTGTAACGCAGCTTCGACCACGGCGACACGACGATCTTCCCCCGGATGAGCTCGGCCCTGTAGCCGACAGGTGTGTCCATCTCCTCGACGATCTGGAGCATCTCCTCGTAGGAGCCGCTCGACGGGGCGTCTATGGCCCGGGGGCGCTCGGTCATGATGGTCACCACGATCCTCCACTGGTCACAGAGCGTGTCACCTTCACCACGATAGCGCCGGGCCAGGACAGTCGCCTGCCCCTCGCCGACCCTCACGCCACAGCCGCCCGGTCCACGGCCGAGGCCCCGACCTCGCACCACAGCAGTTCCCGCCCCGCCCGGAGAGGTCACCGCCGAGCGGATAGCCACCCCACGCCTGGGCGTAATGACAGACGAGGAAGAGACCGCACCCGCGGTCCGCCTCCGGCGGGACGGGACCGACGGGCCCGGACCGCTTGTCGAAGGGCGGCGGGATATGCGGATTGGCGTCCCAGACGCTCACCCGGAGCCGGGTGCGGGCGAGGCCGCGCAGGCGGAGGGTGGCGGGGCTGGTGGAGTAGCGGTAGGCGTTGGTGACCAGCTCGGTGGCCAACAGTTCGGCGGCATCTTGGAGTTGGGTCATGTCGTGACCGGCGAGGACGGCCTTGAGGGTGACGCGGGCGATACGGGCCGCCCGTGGGTCATGGGGGAGTTGGAGGGCGTACGCCCAAGTTGGTGACGTTTCGCACTCCGACGGGGATACGGTGACCATGAACGCCTCCTGCGGTGAGGGGTGTTGGTTCGCTCGACGACCCGGCTGGGCAGCGGCGGCAGTGCCGCGACGCGGTGCACTTCCGGCTTGCCGCCGGGGCCAGTTGAGCGGCTTGACCCTCACCGTAGGGATTTCATGGACTACATTCCATGCAATACAGGGAAAGTAGCCCCTACTACCTTCGTGTGAGTGACCCGCACGACGTACGTACGAACGGGAAGTCGCAGCCAATGCCGCAACCAAGCCCTCTCCCCACCGCCCGGCGCCGCCGCCTCGGGGTCGAGCTGCGCAGGCTCCGCGAGCGGGCCGATCTGTCCGCCACCCAGGCCGCAGCGCTGATCGGAGCGACCCAGTCGCGTGTGAGCAACATCGAAGCAGGCCGATACGGAGTCAGCGCCGACCGCGTCCGCACCATCGCCCGGCACTACGACTGCACCGATGAGCCCCTGATCGAAGCCCTCTCAGCGCTGACCGGCGAACGCCGGCGCGGCTGGTGGGAGGAGTACCGGGACATCCTGCCCCCGCGTGTACTGGACCTGACCGAGGTCGAGCACCATGCCGCCACCCTCCGCGTGGCCCACGTCATCAACATCCCCGGCCTGCTCCAGACCCCCGACCACGCCCGTGCACTGTTCAGCCAGACAGTGCCACCGCTGAAGCCACATGAGATCGAGCACCGTGTCTCACACCGAATCAAGCGCCAGGAACTCTTGCATCGCGAACAGCCCCCGCCCTACACGGCGGTCATCCACGAGGCCGCACTCCGCATGCGCTTCGGCGACCGGCCCACCGTCCAGGCCCAACTCCACCACCTCAACAAGATCAGTGAACTAGATAACGTCACCATCGCCGTCATCCCCTTCGACAGCGGCCCCTTTCACACCTCGGGCCAAGGCATCGACTACTTTCACGGCCCGGTGCACCAACTGGACACCGTCCAGCTGGACACCGACCACGGCGCGGAACTCATCGACTCCCCCGCCCAGGTGGAGCGCTACCGCCTGATCCTGGACCGCACCACTCAGGCAGCCCTCCCCCCGGCGAAGTCCCGCGACTTCATCTCCCAACTCGCCCAAGACCTCTGAAGGAGCTTCCCAATGACGATGTCAAGCCGCAGCCGTGACTGGTGGTGTGGCTTGGTAACACGATCCGTCGCGGATCATGGCCCACAGGACGTTGACGCGGCGGCGCGCGAGTGCCAGCAACGCCTGCTTGTGTCCCTTCCCTTCAGCGCGCTTCCGCTCGTAGTACGCCTTCGAGGCCGGGCAGGATTTCAGGCTGGCGAGCGAGGACAAGCAGAAGGACCTCAGCAGGCCGCGGTGGTAGCGACGAGGTCTGCGCAGATTGCCGCTGACCCGTCCGGAGTCACGTGGAGCGGGGGCCAGGCCGGCGTATCCCGCCAGGCGGTCCGCGCTGCCGAAGGCATCCATGTCGCCGCCGGTCGCGGCGATGAACTCGGCGCCGAGCCTGGCTCCCATGCCGGGCAGGCTGCGGATCACCTCCGCGTGGGGATGCTCACGAAACCGGGCCTCGATGAGTGCGTCAAGCTCGGCGATCTCCTCATCAAGGGCCATCACCCCCTTCGCGAGCCGGACGACCATGGTGGCGGCCAGCTTCTCTCCCGGCAGTGCGGTGTGCTGCGCTTCGGCCGCGTCGACGGCCGCTTTCGCCAGCGCGGCAGCCCCGCGCACCTTGCGGTTCCTCAGCCAGGTTTCGATGCGCCTGGTCCCGGACCTGCGGATGCCCGCCGGGGTCTGGTACCCGGTCAGCAAAAGGACCGGTCCTTTGTTGGTCAGGTCCAGGACTCGCTCCAACGCGGGGAAGATCTCCAGCAGTTGACCGCGCAGCCGGTTGATCTGCCGGGTGCGGTCGCAGACCGGATCGGTCCGGCGAGTGGTGAGGGTGCGCAGGTCGACGGCTATCTCATCGCCTGGCCGCAGCAGGCCGAGGTCCCGGCGCATGCGGGCCTGGTCGGCGATGACGAAGGCGTCCTTCGCGTCGGTCTTTCCCTCGCCGCGGTAGGTGCCGGAGGCGCGGTGGACGGCCAGGCCGGTGATGTAGGCCATGGGCTGGTCGTGGCTGAGCAGCAGCCCGATCAGCAGCGCGGCGCCACCGTGATTCATGTCCACGGCCCACAGCACGTCCTCGGACAGGGCCAGGACGTCGCCGACCAGCTCCAGCAGCGCGGTCTCATCGTTCTGCACGCGCCGGGACAACAGTCGGTCACCCTCAGCATTGATCACCACGCAGTGATGCTGTTCCTTGCCGATGTCCACGCCGGCCCAGATCTGGGGCACGGTCACCTCCGCCAGCTCGTCGTCACGCATCGATCCCGCAGACGACCTCGCCGACGTGGCCCTACACAGCGATCGAGTCGCGTTTCCCAATTAGCGGTCGAGTCGTCGCGGGGCCCGCGGCGGCCAAGCTCCTTGAGCCATCAGACGGCTCCCCTATGCCAGCCATACCCCGGGCCCCTGGGTGACCCAACCCTACGAATGGCTCGATCAACCCGAACAGAAAGGTAGGGCCCTCCATGCCCGAACTGCACTGGCAGAAGTCCACGTACAGCCAGGAGGCCTCCGCCTGCATCTGCCTCGCCGCCGCCTCCACCGGAGCCATCCTCCTCCGGGAAAGCGACGAACCTGAGGCCTGCCTGGCCACCGGCAAAGGCCCACTCGCTGCTTTGATAGCCAACCTGCGAACACCGCCGAACTGATCAGCCGGACCGTTTCATCGCGATCCCATTGGCCAGCATCTGACCTGCACTGGCACGCAAGTTTTCAACGCCCGGAAGGCAGACGAAATGGTCGACGCCAACCAAGCACGCACCAACAATATCAAAACGCGCCGCTACGGTCTCGGAAAACAGCACTTCCTCACACACGCCCAGAGCCGTGAGCGCACCAATGAGGCCCTCTACAATGCACCAGTCACCCCCAAAGTCTCAGCCCAATCGAAGCCGAATGAGAGGAAATCATCAGTCAACAAGTCTCAGTTCAACCGAGAACCTGTCGCGAACATCGCGTACGAAATCCTCTGACCCAATGGGGGGAATTTTCCGCCTCCACCAGAATTCCCCGTCCGGCCAAACCACCGGACCATCTTCCACAGCCTCGCGAAATCTTTCATCAACTCGACGAACCTCCCCAGTAAACCACGAGTACTGCTCGAGCAGCTTCATCTCGATGTCATCCATTGCTTTTTGCAGCAGCCCACGGATTGACAGGTCATTGAGATATTCGGCCAAATCGAACTCATATCCGCTCACACATTCCTCAACAAACTCCTCCCACATCCTGATAAATCCTCCAGGTAGGGCAGGATTTACCCACCCCTCAGATCTAGCAATCCACTGAAACCTGTCGGCAAATCCATGCGGTTCAGACATCACCGAAACTGACTCCAGAAGTACTCCACAGGACTACCTTTAGGACGGAAGAAAGTGGATATCGAGCCGGATGAATTCATGTAACCGAAATATCCACTTTGCGGGTCAACCCGGAACATTCCACCGCTCGAACTGGGTAGCGATATCGAACCCTCCGGCCCTGCACCTGACATAAAGTCTCTCGCAGCCTCGCGATACCGCGCGAATCCGCGTGAGCCCCTGAACTCAGGCATGTCAGCGCCCTCCAAAGCGGCAAGCTTACCCTTCTTTCCGGCCTTAATGCCCAGCACATGCTTTGCGTAATGCCGGACCGCCGAATAGCTCGAATTGAAGTCAGGCCTGCGGACCAGTGGGCATGAATTGTGAACCAAGACCGGCACTGAGCCCGCCAGGACATAGTACGTGTGAAGCTGCTCAACGGTGAGGTTGTACATGTCCGCTGCGCCGACCACGACGCGAATTGCGACCACGTAGACATGACCATTGGTGGCAGTGTTGAGCGCATGGCGCAGCGTCAGCTTGGCTGCGGGCACCCATTTGTGGATGGTGTCGTCCCAGAAGGGGTGCCGCGCTGTGGTGTGGAGGACGGAGGTGTGGCCTTTTCCGTCCTCGACGGTGAGGTCGATGAGGTCTTCGTCGTTGTTGACGAATTGGGCGCTGACTGTGCGGGAGCCTTGGTGTTTTCCGGTCTCGGGGTCTGCGGCCGCGACCTTGTCGCCAGGCTTGATCTTGCCGATGGCCTTGGTTGTGCCATCAGCGAGCAGGACGCGCGTGGCGGCAGTGAAGCTGCACTTGCCGGCTCTCGCTACCGCGCCTGCTTCTTCGGCCTCCGCCGCAGTTCCTCGTCCACGGGTGAGTAGAGCCACCGCTACGAAGGCGCTGACGCGGCCGCTGGCGTGGGCGCCGTCGCCCTGCTTGTACTCGGTGTAGATGCTGACGCCGGTGTCCCACATGCCCTCGATGGCAGGAATGCCCTGGGTGGCGATGATGCCTGGCGTGGTGAGTTCGGCACAGCTTCGCCAGCCGTCTCCAAGAAGGCAGTCCCCGACCGTATCGAGGATGCCGAGAGCTTGGTTGACATAGCCGGTGGCCATGTCCGTGGTCTGGTCGACGAGTCCGGAGAGGAAGCCGCCGAGCCCGCTCGGGTGGCTGTTGCCACCGCTGTGGCCGCCGCTCCCGTTGTGGCTGTCGCCTCCGCTTTGATGGGTGCCGGACTTGCTGCTCCCACCGGTATTGGTGGGGGTACTACCCGAGCCGGGGTAGTCATCCATCGCCTTCTTGGTGCCGGCCTCGTCGCCCGGGGTGGAGTTGATGCAGGACGGGCAGTTGCGCGTCGGGCAGTCGGGGCCGGCACACAGTCCGGACGGGTCGCTGTTGGTGATGGGGTTGCTGCGGGCGTAGGCGTAGCCGGCGAGTTGTTGGTCGTCGGTGGCTGCGAAGATCGGGTCGAGGCTGACGAAGCGGCCGAGGGTGGGGTCGTACTGGCGGGCGCCGAGTTGGGTGAGGCCGGTGTTCGCGTTGTCGGGGGCGTTGAGGAAGCCCCGGTTGTCGAGCCAGCTGACCGTGGTGCCGCGGGTGCCGCCGTAGGGCGTGAACTGGCGCCAGGTGGGGGTCTGGGCGGTGTTGTCCAGGTAGAGGCCGCTGGTGCCGTGGGGGTCGCTGATCTCGAACTTGTAGTTGGTGCCGGTGCCGGTGCGGACCACGGTGCCGCCGCCGGGGAGGGGCAGGTAGCGCACGCCGGTGGTGGTGCTGCCGGTGAGGGTGAGCTGCTCGCCGGGCAGGTAGAGGGTGGTGCTGGAAGGGTCGGTCTGGAGCAGGACGTTGCCGTCGGCGTCGTAGATGTAGCTGGTGGTGCCCGTCTTGCCGCCGCTGACCTGGGTGAGCTGCCCGGCGTCGTTCCAGGTCAGGGTCTGGTTGCCCGAGGCGATGGTGGTGCGGCCGGTGGTATTGCCGGCCTTGTCGTAGGCGTAGCTCGTAGTCGCGGTGCTTGCGCCGCTGGCCTGGGTGGAGGCCAGGGCGTGGGGCTGGACCGTGCCGTTGCCGTTGTAGTCGTAGGCGTAGCTGGTGGTGGTGTCGCTGCCGCCGGTGGTGGAGTGCTCGACCTGGTGCTGGCGCTGGCCGAGGGCGTCGAAGTCCCAGCTGGTCCAGTACGCGGTGCCGCCGGCGAGCGGGTCGCCGACCTGGGCGTGGGAACTCTCGGTGGGGGCGGCGTTGCAGTCGTCGGTGGCGGTCCAGGCCTGGGTGAGGCGGTCGAGTTCGTCGTAGTGGTAGCACTGGGTCTCGGAGGCCGCTGTGGCGCCCAGGCGGGTGGTGATCTGCTTGGTGGTGTTGCCGGCGGGGTCGTAGGTGTAGTTCTGTTCGTCGACCTTGGCTGGTGTGGTGGAACGGGTCACCAGCTGGTCTTTGAGTGCTCCGGTGTGCGCGTCGTAGGTGTTGGTGAGGTAGGCCAGGTTGGTGCTCATACCCAGGGTCTCCTGCAGCACCTGGCCGGAGGCGCTGTAGGTGGTGTTCTGGGCGTAGCCGTAAGAGGTGCTGCCCAGTCCGTTGGGCAGGTCCAGGGCTGTGGCATAGGTGTGGCCGATGATCTCGCTGGGGAGGCCGCCGCCGAGGGGGTAGTTGTCGGAGTACAGGAGGCCGGTGTCGGCGCTGTAGGTGTGGCGGAAGGTGTACGTCTTGCCGCCCAGCGCGCCGTGCACGGCCGGGATGGTGACGGACTGGCCGAGGGATTCACCGAAGGCGTTGAAGCCCAGTTGCTGGGTGGTGTACGTGTTGCCCGCGTTGTACGAAGTGGCCGTGGTGGTCCGGCCGATGGGGTTGGTGACACCGGAGACGGCATTGTCGTTGTCGAAGGTCCAGGCCGCCATCTGGTTGCCGCTCGCGCCCGGGGTCTGTGCGGCGACCGTAGAGGCGTACTGGCCCGTCTTGCGGTTCAGAATGTCGTAGGTGTAGGAGACGCTCTTGCCGCGGGAGTCCGTGGTCTGGGTGAGGTTGCCTGCGGCGTCGTAGACCATGCTGGTCGTGCCGGCGTCCGGATCAGTCTTGGACGTCACCTGGCCCAACAGGTTCTGGACGGTGCTCCACGTGCTGCTCTTGGAAGTGACCGTGTTCTGCTTGCCGTGCCCGTCGTAGCCGTAGGTGATCGCGTTGTAGGTGCCGCCGGTGACGGAGAACCGGCCGGTGAAGGTGTTGAGCGGGGTGGCAAGGGTCGGTCGGACGCTGTAGGAGTCGACCTCGGTCGTGCGCCCCAGAGGGTCGGTGCGCGTGGTCTTGACCGTGCCGCCGTCGGGGGGGATGACGGTGGTGGCGTCACCGCTGTAGACCGTGGTGGTGCGCTGCTTGAGCACCGAGTACTGCTCGGAGTCGTCGATGGCCACGCGGCCCAGGCCGTCGAAGGTGTAGCGGTTCTGGTTGGGTACCTGGGAGTCCTGCACCGAGGCCACCGCCAGGGCGGGGAGGGTGGTGGAGTCCCAGTAGGCGTTGTTCTTCTTCCAGACCCAGCCGTGCGAGTCGTAGAACGACTCGGTGATCAGCCGGCCGCCCTGCGGGGTCGGTGTCTGACTCTGCCGGGTACGGCCGAGGGAGTCGACGAGGGTGTAGGAAGTGACGTAGCCCAGGGAGTCGTTCAGCGCCTGGGTGGTGGTGCCGGACTGGCCGGTCTGCGAAACCGTGTAGGTGTACTTTGCGTCAGCGGGGGCGGTGGTGGCCCGGTTGTGCTGCCAGACCTCGGTGATGCGGCCGAGTGCGTCGTAGCGGACTGTGTCGGTGATCCCGTTGGCGTCGGTGGAGGTCAGGGTGAGACCGCGGGTGGGATCGATGGTGGTGCTGGTGCTCTGGTTCTTGGCGTTGGTGACCGACGCGCCGGTGGTCAGGCCGACGCTGTCCACCGTGTAGTTCGTGGTGGTCTTGTTGCCGCCTGCGTCATAGCCGTCCTTGGGGCGGCCGTAGGTGTCGTAGGTGGCCCGGGTCTGGGTCTGCCAGGCGAACGCGCCGCCGCTGTAGCCCGAGGCGTGCCGGGTCATGGTGATCTCGCCCTTGGTGGGCGCGGCTGTCTGCGGGAAGGCGGTGGCGAAGCTGGTGTCGTCGTAGTAGGTCCGGGTCGCGGAGACAACCTGGTCCGGGCGGGAGACGCTGGTGGGCGCGGTGAGGCTGTTGAGGGTTTTCGGCACGGTGGCCGAGCTGTTCTGGGTGAAGCCGGCGCAGGCGACCGAGTCGGTCTCCTTGGAGGCTTCCAGTCCGACCAGGTTGGCGGTCGTGTTGGCCGGGGCGTACGTGATCGAAGTGCACTGGTCGTACTTGGCATCGGCCGGCACCGTGTGGGTGTAGCTGTAGGTCAGCAGCCCGAAGTTGTCGGCCGTGCGGGTGGCCTCGTAGGTGTTGTCGGTCTCCGTGACGCGCCAGGTGGTGGTGCCGTCGCTGGTGATCGCCTGGCGGGTCCAGGTCTCGGCGACAGCGGTGGTTCGGGCGGTCAGATCCGGCAGGCCCGAGCGGGTTCGAGTGGCCGTGGCGGCGGAGACCCAGTACGAGGTCACGGTGGAGTTGTCCACGCTGCCCCCGACCCCGGTGTAGGCGGTGGTCTCAAGCGCATTGCCCGCCAGCTGGTCGCTGTCGGTGTGCACCCCGCCCTGGGAGTCGGTGACGTTCACCGAGCGGCGGCTGGAGGAGGAGAGCCAGTCGTCGTCCATGCCGCGGTAGTACGAGGTGACCGACTTGGTCTGGGGGTCGTTGGCGCCGTCGCCGGTGCGGGTCTCGACGCTTGCGTAGCCGCGGAACTGGCCCCAGGTGCGGTACTTGGCCTTGACGACCTCGTTGTCGTCGTGGTGCCAGGCCGCGCCGCCGTTGTAGATGTAGTTCGTCTGCTTGACCACCGCGCCGCCGGTGCTGTCGGTCTCCAGCACCTGGGTGACGGCGTACTTCTCGAACCAGTCGGTGATCGGGTTGAGGTAGTCCTTGGGCGTCCAGGACACCGGATAACAGGACTTGGTGTTCGTCTTGGGGTCGGCCGAGGCTACGTACGTGGCGGTGCAGGGGTCCGGTGTGTCGTAGGTGACGGAGGTCAGCCCGCCCATCTCGTTGGTGATGCCAGAGATGCGGTAGCGGTACAGGCCGGGAAAGTTGGAGGTGTCGACCCGGTTCTTCAGGTCCACGCCGGCGAACTTCACGTCCGGCAGCGTGATCGGCGAGGCGGAGCCGCCGGCCGTGGTGTCGTCGCCCTCGTGAGTGATGGAGGCCAGCCAGAGCGTGGGCGAGGTGCCGTCCCCGGTGGCCGGCTCCGTCTGGTGCAGGGTGTACGTGTCGACCGCCTGGTACTTGGCGGCCGCCACGTTGTACTGCTGCACCTTGATCGATGCCAGGCGGACGGTGGAGAAGAACGACGGCGCGTGTGCGGGACAGATCGCGCCCGAGACGCAGACCAGGTCATAGGGCACGTCCGGGTACTGGCTGGAGGCGTTGCCCGGCAAGAGCACGTCGCACGAGGCCAGGACACAGCGGGAGGCGGTCGTGAAGACGATCTGGTCGGGGACGGTGCCGTATGCGCCGGTGTCGCGGAAGCCGTAGTCGATCCTGGCCAGGTACGAATCCCGGACGTAGGAGACGTTGCGGGCGCCGTTTTCCTCGCCGTAGTAGTTGGTGTCCTGGGTGTAGTAGTACGCCATGGCGTTGGCGTGCGGGTCCACGACGTAGTCGAGGTGCCACTTGTAGGCCATGGTGCACACCGAGTCGCTGAACCCGGACGACTTGTAGCAGGGGTCGCCGGAGTGCGCGGAGTACACCGGGACGGTGTCCACCGACTTCGTGGTGGCCTTGCCGGAGGACCAGCCGGGCAGCTGGTTGCGCCCGAAGTAGTACTGGGTGCCGTCCCGCTGGGTGACGATCCAGTAGTCCGTGTTGTAGGTACCGGATCCGTTGTTCGAATCTGTGACGTGCTTGACGGTCGAGCCGTTGTCGTCGGCCGGCTTCCACGTCCCGGTGCTGCCGTCCTTCACCAGGGAGGTGGACGAGCCGTTCAGCGACAGGGTGAGTACCGGCCCGTCGTAGCACTTGTCGTCGCTGGACACCGGTGAGGCGCTGCCCCCCGGGTTGTCCGAGCAGGAGGTGAAACTCTGCTCAACGTAGGAGTCGGGTGTGGCCCAGCCGTCGCCCACCCAGGAGGCCTGGGCCTGGGTGGAGGAGGTCTGTCCGTCCACCGAGCCCGAGTCGTAGGCCAGGCCCACCGAGGGGTTGAGCGACCCCGACGAACTCGTCGGCGCGATGGGGTAGCTGTAGGTGAACGAGCCCGACGAGCTGCCGCCCGTCCAGGAGCCGGAGGGCGCCAGGGCGGTCGCGTCGTAGCTGCCGGCTCCCCCGCCTTCCGTGGTGCTGTCGGCGGTCGCCGCCAGCACCATCGTCTCGGCTCCGGTGACAGAAGATGCGGCGTACGAGGCGGGCACGGCGGTTGTACGGCCGGACGCTGAAGCCTGGGAGGGGGGTGTCTGAGGCTGGGAGCCCTGAAGTGTCAGGGTGGTGGCCAACTCCTGCGCCGAACGGTCCTGCTCAGTGGCCAGAGGGGTCTGGGTGCGGCAGGCGGCTCGCTTCGGCGTGGTCAGTGCACAGGCGGGAAGCTTGACCAGATGGAGGCGGTCGGCGTAATTACCGCCGTAGGCTCCCGCGAAGGCGCTGTAGTCCAGGCCCAGTTGCACCTTGCCCCGGCCACCTGTCGCGGGCTGCACAGCGAGAACGACGCCGGACACGCCGAGCTTGGTGGCGTCCTGGTGCGGCAGCACGCGTACAGAGACCTTGTTCGGTCCCTGGTACGAGTCCTTGGCCGAGCCCACCGAGCGGGCCCACACCGGCGTACCGGCTGCCGACGCCTTGGCTCCCTGCTTCGCACCCGTCTTCGGGGCGGCCAGCGTGACCGTACCGGTCGCGGCGGCCGGCCAGTGGGCTTTCGCCGCACGGAAGACCTTCTTGGTCTGGTCCTTGACCGTGAGCTTGCGGGGAGTGAGGGTCGTGACCCCCTTGACCGACCGGGTCTGCTGCACTGCCGGGGCACCGGCACGGTCCTTGGTCGCAGCGGCCGCCGGGACCGCGGTAGGCACGGCCAGAGTCAGCGCCACCACAGCACCGACGATCCGTTCCCGCGCGCCGATCTGACGCGCAGTCCGTCTCAGCCACTCTGTCCTGGCCATGATCGATCCCCCCAACTCGCCCCGCATGCAGGCACAACGGCACCGCGGCTTGATCAAGCCGCAGCTGCGCGGGCGACTATCGCAGAAGATGCGAGCCACGGGACAGTGACCAATTCCGACAACTGTTCACATCCGGACACCAAGAATTCACAAAACTTCACTCTCGACTCGGACATGTACGGTCATCCGCGCATCAATCAGGTCTGCCACAGACAGCGAAAAGCCGGTCCACTGGAGCACCGATCGACATGACCGGTCCTGTCCGACCTGACCTGGGGGTATCCAAAGGTGAGACCGACCCTGCGCAGCAGGATGCTGAGTGCGGCGCTTGCTGCCGCGCTGAGCGCGCTGTCCCTCTCCGCTGCGGTGACAACCGCCCGCGCTGATACCGCATCTGAGACTTCGTCACCGCAACTGCCTCTGGACGAGGCGCGGGCCTCGGCCCGGGCTCAGGCCACCGGCAAGGCAGTTGCCGTGGACGCGGCGAGCACGTCGACAGAGTCGGAAATCGCCAATCCGGACGGCACATTCACCTTGACCCAGTCGGTCGCCCCAGTACGCAAGTACGAGTCCGGAGACTGGAAGACGCTGGACGCCACCCTGGTCCGGCACGACGACGGCACCATCGCCCCAGCCCTGACCACCGTGGATCTCACCCTGTCAGGAGGCGGGAACGGGCCGCTGGCAGTGATGAAGGACCACGGCCGCTCACTGTCCCTGACCGTGCCGACCTCGATCGGCGCACTGCCGGCCCCGACCCTGGACGGCTCCAGCGCCACCTACCCCGACGTCCTGGACGGGGTAGACCTGAAAGTCACCGCAGATACCCAGGGCGGCTTCTCCGAGGTCCTCGTCGTCAAGAACGCCGACGCGGCCGCCGACCCGGCCCTGGACACGCTGGCCTTCCCCGCCGAGACGAAGAACGTGGCGCTGTCCACGGACGAAGCGGGCAATATCACGGCCATGGACGACGCCAAGCGCACAGTCTTCTCCGCCCCGGCGCCGCTGATGTGGGACTCCGCCACCACGAAGACGGCCGCCCCGATCGCGCGCTCCTCCGGAAAGCAGGCGCTCTCCGCCACCGGCAAGCAAGCCGCCTCCGACACCGGCGAGCCGGTAGCCTCCTCCGCCAACAAGCCCGGCGCGGGAGCGCACATCGCGCCGGTCGCAGCGTCCTACACCTCCGGCCACATCCGCCTGACCCCGGACCAGGATCTGCTGACCGCCTCCTCCACCGTCTACCCGGTCTACATCGACCCGACCTACAGCGCCGCAGGCGGCACGCTCACCAGCTGGACCTGGGTCAACTCCGCCTACCCGGACGTCAGCTACTGGAAGGACACCAGCGCCACCGGGCTGCACGTGGGCTACCAGGGCTGGGAGACCCCGTACCACAAGTCGCGGGCGTTCGCGAAGCTCTCGGTGGACAGCCGGATCTTCGGCGCGACGATCATCGACTCGAACTTCTACGCCACCGAGACCTACGCGCCTTCGTGCACCGCGACGGCGGTGGAACTCTGGCAGACCGACTCGATCGACTCCGGCACCACCTGGAACGACCAGCCCGCCTGGAAGTCCCAGTGGGGCACGAAGACCGTGGCCTACGGCTACTCCCCTTCCTGCCCCGCGAAGTCGCTCGGCTTCGACGTCACCTCCCACATGCAGGACATCGCCGACGCCGGGGATCTGAGTAACGTCACCCTGGGGCTGCGGGCCGACGACGAACTCGACAAGTACGGGTGGAAGAAGTTCGACCACGCCACCATCTCCATGTCCACCACGTACGACCACAAGCCGAACAAGCCCTCGTCGCTGGTCACCTCACCGGCCACCACCTGCACCAGCACCATCAAGACCACCGGTGACGGCGACGTGATGCTCTACGCGAAGGTCTCCGATCCCGACGGCGGCACCCTGTCCAACACCTTCAACGTCACCAAGACGTCCGGCGGCGCACAGATCGCCAAACCCACCGTTTCCGCCGCATCCGGAAAGAACGCCGCCTACACACTGAAGAAGTCGGTGCTGGAGGCCGCAGCCGGCGGCTCAGTCCTTGGCGTGTCGTGGAACGTGACCTCCTCCGACGGCACCTATTCCTCGGCGGCGTCGTCCACCTGCAAATTCAAGTTCGACCCCAGCAGGCCCGGTGCCCCGGTCATCACCGACGCCTCCTCAAACGACTGCGGCGACGACGCCAGCAGCACCACCTACCAGGTCGGCAACGCTGCCGGCTTCACCCTCGCACCCAACGCCTCAGGCGGCACCACCGCCAGCTACGTCTACCAGCTCAATGGCGCCACCCCCGTCTCCGTGGCCAGCGCCGGTGCCAGTACATCCATCAGCGTCACCCCCACCCGGGGGACAAACGTACTGACCGTCACCGCGGTCTCGTCCGGCGGCAACATCGGCGACACCGTGAACTGCATCCTCATCGCCGCGCCCGCTGCCACCGCCACCGACGGCGACCTGACCGGCGACGACCTGCCCGACCTGACCGCCGTGGGCGCCCAGGCGGGCCTGGCCAGCGGGCTGTGGCTGGCCCACGGCACGACAGACGGACAGCTCACCACCAGCGCCACCAACCTGGGGGCTGCCGGCACCGGTGTCAATTCCGCGGGTTCACCGACCGACTGGAACGGCACCCAGGCCATCACCGGACACTTCAACAGCGGCGCCGGCTTCAACGACATCCTGGACTACGATCCCGCGACCGGCCGCGGCGCGGTGCTGTTCGGCAGCGGTGACGGCTCCCTGCTGCGCCCCTTCAGCGGCGATCAGGTCAACGTCAACGGCACCGCCTTCACCGACGGCAACGGCAACAGAGCCACCAGTGTCGCGAGCGGGGGCGGCCTCTACAACACCCTCAACGGCGAACCCGTCACCGGCTACCCCGACCTGCTCGTAATCGTGGGCGGGCAACTGTGGGACGAGCCAGGTGCCCCCACCCCGGGATACTTCGTTGGCGTCGACAACGCGCTGCCACTGACCGGCACCAACCCCACCGGCTCCGGTGACTGGGCCGGCTGGAGCATCGCCTCCAGTCTCATCGACGGACTGCCCGCGCTCTTCGCCCGCAACACCAGCACCGGCGCGCTCTACTACTACACCCCGCAACAGCTCCAGGACCTCGCCTACGGCAGCACGGTCACTCCGGTGCAGCTCGCGAGCAGCGGCTACAGCTCCGCAGCCCTGCCCGTCGTCCAGGCAGCCGACCTCGACAGCAACGGCACCCCGGACCTGCGCACCGTCTCCGCCGACGGAACCAGCACCACCCGGATCTTCAACGCGACCGCCAACACCCTGACCGCCCAGACCGCCCAGACCCTCATCGCCCCCAGCCACACCTGGCCGCTCAACGACGGCACCGAGGGCACCGCGGCCACCGCCGCCGACACCTCCGCCGACCTGAGCCTCACCGGCGGTTCCGCAGCCACCTGGGACACCGACGACAACGTCTCCTTCCCCTCCAACCTCGCGCTGGACGGCACCGCCGCCAGCTCGATGACCTCCAGCGCGGCACTGTCGCTGTCGAGCCCCTTCACCCTGTCCACCTGGGTCAAACCCGCCGCCGTAGGCGGCGTCATCGCCTCCCAGGACGGCGTCCACAACTCCGGCTTCCTGCTCTACACCCAGTCCAACAAGGAATGGGCGTTCTGCCTCGCCACCTCCGACGCCACCCGCGCCTACGACTGCATCGCCGGCGGCACCGCCATCATCGGCCAGTGGACCCACCTGACCAT
This sequence comes from Streptomyces sp. NPDC096132, assembly GCF_044763345.1. Lineage (NCBI taxonomy): Bacteria > Bacillati > Actinomycetota > Actinomycetes > Kitasatosporales > Streptomycetaceae > Streptomyces > Streptomyces sp. NPDC096132. The sequence continues at coordinate 540,769 of NZ_JBIWGA010000001.1, read as the reverse complement.
CACCTACGACCCGACCACCAAGGCCATGACGCTGTACGTGGACGACCGGCCAGTGGCCCGCGGCTCCCACACCGCGATCTCCGGCTTCACCGGAAACTTCACCCTGGGCAACGACCTGGCCAACGACGTCCGCGCCGCCTTCTTCCGCGGCAGCCTCGCGGACGTACAGGTCTGGAACGGGGCGGCTCTCACCAGGAACCAGGTCGCGATCATGGCCAACGTCACCCTCCCCAAGGCTCCGTTCACCTTCGCCGACGTGGCCGACTACAACGGCGACGGCAAGGTGGATGTGGTCGCCGCCGACGCCACCGGCAGCCTGTGGCTCTACCCCGGCAACGGCAGCGGCGGCTGGTCGACCTCGTCCGTGTACATCGGCTCCGGCTTCTCCGGATACACCTTCGCCGGGATCAGCGACTTCAACATGGACGGCTACGCCGACATCATCGCCATGGCACCCGGTGGCACCCTGCGCCTGTTCCCCGGCGACGTCGGGCACGACCTGCTCACCCCGGTCAGCGACTTCCCCAGCGGCTGGACCGGCTACGCCTTCGCGGGCGTCGCCGACTTCAACCGTGACGGCAAACCCGATCTGATCGGCCGCCACCCCGACGGCAACCTGTGGCTCTACCCCGGCAACGGCAGCAACGGCTTCGGCACCCGCAGCCAGATCGGCAACGGCTGGACCCCCTACACATTCGCCGGCATCGGCGACCTCAACAGCGACACCAACCCCGACGTCATTGCCCGCGATGCCAGCGGCGACCTGTGGCTCTACCCCGGCAACGGCAGCAACGGCTTCGGCACCCGCAGCCAGATCGGCAGCGGCTGGACCCCCTACACATTCGCCGGCATCGGCGATTTCAACAGCGACGGCAATCCCGACGTCATTGCCCGCGATGCCAGCGGCGACCTGTGGCTCTACCCCCGCACCGCCACCGCCTTCAGCACCCGGCAAAATATCGGCTACGGCTGGTAGCCCGTATCTCTCCGGGGCCGCCGAGCCCTCGCGACAGGGCCTCGGCGGCCCCGCGCCATGCTCGTGGCGTGATCCTCAGCACGAAGAAGGTCATCTTCAGCCCCGCGAACCAGGGCACCACCGACGGGCACTGACCACGGTGCTTGCCAGCAGGCCGCCCGCCCCGGGCGGGTGTCCCCTCCCCGTATGCTCGCCGGACGAAGGACGTACACCGGAAGGCAGAGAAGTGAACTACAGGGTCCAGCCCAGCGCCCAGGTCGACGAGAGTGCCGAGATCGGCGCCGGCAGCAGCGTCTGGGACCTCGCGCAGATCCGTGAGGGCGCCCGCCTCGGCGAGGGGTGTGTGATCGGCCGCGGCGCGTACGTCGGCTCCGGCGTGCACATGGGTGACAACTGCAAGCTGCAGAACTACGCACTCGTCTACGAGCCGGCCGAGCTGGGCAGCGGTGTCTTCATCGGTCCGGCCGTGGTCCTCACCAACGACCACAACCCGCGTTCCGTGGACCCCGACGGCAAGCAGAAGCGCGGCGGCGACTGGGAAGCCGTCGGCGTGAAGATCCTCGACGGCGCCTCGATCGGGGCGCGTTCGGTGTGCGTCGCGCCGATCACCATCGGCCGCTGGGCGATGGTCGCCGCGGGCGCCGTCGTCACCAAGGACGTCCCCGACTTCGCCCTCGTGGTGGGCGTCCCCGCCCGCCGGATCGGCTGGGTCGGCCGCGCCGGCGTCCGCCTGACGGAGCGCGAGGGCGAGAGCGGCGTGTGGGAGTGCCCGAAGACCGGCGAGCTGTACGACGAGAAGGACGGCGTCCTCACCGAGCGCGCGGTCTGAGCGGCGGTACACCCACCCGGCCGAGCCAGGCCCAGCCCCGGCTGCCGTACGGGCCGCCCCGCCCGGCGGTACTCCGCGCCGCGACGGACGTGGCGCGGGGTCCTTGCGCCTCGACAGACGTGGCACGAGATGCCCGTCGGCCGCCACGCCCGCGGGCCCTCACCCTGCCGGGCGCGGCGCCGGCCGCTCGGGCAGCGGGCGCCAGGCCCAGTGGCGGTCCACGGCCAGCGGCAGGCCCAGGACGACCGGCATCCACATCAGGACGCCGAGGCGGTCCGCCTCCTGGACGAGCGGATGGTCGGTGACCACGAACGCCCCGGTGAGCGCGGTCGCCGCGACCAGCCAGCCGAGCCCCTCGCCGTACCGGGACAGTGCCCAGACCGCGAGGGCCGTCAGGGCCAGGAAGTAGGGGAGCCCGGCCTGCTGGGCGGCCCAGTCCCGCCAGAACCGGCCTGCGAGGCCCAGCAGCTCGCCCCAGGGGTCGGCCACCTCGGGCAGCCGGAAGTGGTGGGTGAAGGTGTCCTGGAGAGTCACCTGCGAGGACGGCAGCGCCAGCGCCTTCATCGCCACGGCCACCGCGGCCGCGGCGACCGCCGACACCCCCGCCAGGACGACCGTGCCCCGGTGCCGCAGCGGGCGTGAGAAGCACAGGGCGCCGGTCGCGGCCGCCGCCACGAACGCGGCCAGGACCAGGACCGACGAATAGCGGGTGAAGGCGCCCACCCCGTACGCCAGCGCGGTGACGGCGGCCGCCGTCGGCAGGGAGCGGCGGCGCAGCAGCATCAGGCCGCCCCACAGCGCGCCGAGCGTGCACACCGTGAACAGCCCCTCGCTCAGCGCCTGGTCGCTCCACCAGCCGAGCGGGCAGGCGAGGAAGATCACTTGCCCGGTGAGCGCCGCCGACCGGCTCAACCCGGCCCCGCGTCGCAACATCCCGAAGACCAGCAGCGAGCCCCCCAGGGCCGTGAGCAGACCGAGCAGCCGCATGCCGTCGAGCACACCGAAGGCGCCGACGAACGGCGCCGCGAGCAGCGGATAGGCGGGCCGGGCGGCGAAGATGGCCTGGTAGCGGGGGTCCGCCGTGGTGATGTCCCGCGCCTTCGCCCAGTGCTTCCAGCACTTGCGGTCGGCAGCGGTCTCCAGCGCGCGCTCGCTCCTGCGGTTCGTCGGCTGGAGCCGTGCCTCGTGCGCCTCGCGGCGGGCCCGGCTGGTGCAGTACGCCGCCAGCGCGGTGCGGTGGGCCTCCTCGCGGGAGGCGCCCAGGTACTGCTCGGCGGCGCGGGCGTACCGGTAGGAGTCGGGGAAGAGCGTCCACTGGGGGCCGGCGGCAAGCTGGAGGACGGCGTACACGACACAGACCAGCAGGGGGAGGGCGGCTCTCAGTCGGCGCGGGCGGGTGAGGATGCGCGCCGTGGCCGGCGCGGTGCGGACGTCCGACACGTAAGGATCCCCCGACATGGGACGGGCACCCCCGGCAGAGAAGGAGAACGGCCCCGGCCGACTGGCCAGGGCCGCATCCTACGACGGTCGGCTGTGTCAGCCCCCGATGACCACCCGACGCACACCCTTCCAAGCCTCCGGGTCCGTCGTACGACGCCCGTCGACGAGGACCGTGACGTCCGGCAGGTCGGCCGGGGTCAGGGTGCGGTACTCGGCGTGGTCGGCCTGGAGGATCGCCGCGGTGACCTTCTCACCGGCGTGCGGGGTGAGGCCGTGCGCGGCCAGTTCCCCGGCCGTGTACATCGGGTCGGAGACGAACGGGACGGCCCCGCGCGCCTTCAGCGCCTCGACGGTCGGGAAGACGCCCGAGAAAGCCGTCTCCTTCACGCCACCGCGGTAGGCGGCGCCCAGGACGAGGACGTTCACGCCCGTCAGGTCGCCGTAGGCCGCGGCCAGCAGGTCCACCGCGTACTCCGGCATCGCGGCGTTCGCCTCACGGGCGGAACGCACGACGGTCGCGGACGGGTCGTTCCACAGGTACATCCGCGGGTAGATCGGGATGCAGTGGCCACCGACCGCGATGCCCGGCTGGTGGATGTGGCTGTACGGCTGCGAGTTGCAGGCCTCGATGACCTTCTTGACGTCGATGTTGTTCTGGTCGGCGAAGCGCGCGAACTGGTTCGCCAGACCGATGTTGACGTCCCGGTAGGTCGTCTCGGCCAGCTTGGCCAGCTCGGACGCCTCGGCGGTGCCCAGGTCCCACACGCCGTTGGCCCGCGGCAGGTCGGCGCGCTCGTCGAAGTCGAGGACCTGCTCGTAGAACTCCACGCCACGGGCGGTCGACGCCTCGTCGATGCCGCCGACCAGCTTGGGGTAGCGGCGCAGGTCGGCGAAGACCCGGCCGGTGAGGACCCGCTCCGGGGAGAAGACGAGGTGGAAGTCCTCGCCCGCGGTCAGGCCCGAGCCCTCGGCGAGCATCGGCGCCCAGCGGGTGCGGGTGGTGCCGACCGGGAGGGTCGTCTCGTACGAGACCAGCGTGCCGGGCTTGAGGCCCTGGGCGATCGCCTTCGTCGCGGAGTCCATCCAGCCGAAGTCCGGCGTGCCCTCGGCGTCCACGAACAGCGGGACGACCACGACGACGGCCTCGGACTCGGCGACCGCGGACGCGGTGTCCGTGGTCGCGCTCAGCAGACCGGCGTCGACGGCCTGCTTCAGCTTGACGTCCAGGTCGTGCTCACCGGGGAACGGCTCGACACCGGCGTTGACCAGCTCGACGACCTTCTCGTTGACGTCCGCGCCGATGACCCGGTGGCCCTTGGAGGCGAACTGCACCGCCAGCGGGAGCCCGATCTTGCCGAGCGCTACTACACAGATGTTCATGGAGGGTCGCTACTTCTTCCTTTTGGAACGGGACTTGAGATTCCGGACAAGGCCCCCCAGCGCCCGCCGGACGACAGTCCTCTTCGGGGGGTACATCTGGGCCGTGTCGATCACCACGCGCCCCTTGGGGTTGACCATCGCCGACGCCCGGTACGGGTCGTCGTCCCGGCCCCACTTGCGGGCCAGCGGCATGGGCAGCCCCTTGCCGCGCACGGGGATCTCGTACGTCGATCCGGCCACGTCCACGTACACGCGCACGCCCCGCTTGCCGGTGACCGGCTCCAGCGGGACCCGGGCGTGCAGCACGCTGGCGGCGCCGTCCGCGGCCGGCTCCACCCTCATCTCGCCCACCAGGGGGGCGAGTTCGTGCTCGGCCTTCAGCCGGCGCGCGCCCGGCTTGTCCGCGGACTTGGGCATCGCGCCCTTGATCAGGCGCAGGGCCGCGCCGTCGACGTCGCCGAGGACCGGCACCCGTACGGACGCCGTGTAGGTGAGCGCCTCGCCCTGCTGCTCCCAGGCGGAGGCCAGCAGCTCGGTGCCCGTGGCGAGGCGGCCGGGAACGGCCTCCCCGACCAGCTCGTAGACCCGGTCGGGCACGCCGATACGGGGGTCGCGGAAGCCCGGGTAGCGGGCGTAGGCACGCTCGCCCTCGACGACGAACGGGGGCGCCCCGTGCTCCTTCTCCGAGGAGATCGCCTCGGCCAGCTCGTCGATGGCGACGGCCTGCGCCAGCGCGATCCGCACCCGGCGCTTGACGTCCATGGCGTCCCGGATGCCGTCGGTGAAGTACGTGTCGGCGAGCCGGCCGATGCCCGAGCAGAGCTGCCGCTGCAGCTCCCGGTCCAGGGACGGGAAGTCGTCCTGGACCAGCTTGGCCAGCTCCCAGGTGAAGTGCCGGCGCAGCACCGCGTCGCGCTTCGGGCCCTCCTCGACCAGACCGGCCGTGAACTCCACGATCTCGGCCGCCGCCCGCAGCCGCGCCAGATGGTCGGCGCGGTAGGTGATGTTGCTGGCGTCGCCGCGCTTGACCGCGTAGTAGCAGGTGTAGTCGGCCACCACCGAGATCTTCCGGGCGCGCACGCACGCCTCGATGGTGAACGGCTGGTCGCTGCCCACGGGCAGGTGCTCCGGGAAGCGCAGGTGGTACTTCTCCACCATGTCCCGCCGGAACAGCTTGGTGTTGGCGAGCGTGAACGGCAGCGCCGAGTCGTACAGGCTGACGTCCGCGACGTTCTCCTTGTACAGCGCCTGGTGCACGTACCGGCCGTTGGTGCCGACCATCTTGCCGACGACGACGTCCGAGTCGTTCTCGTCGGCGCACTTCACCATGCGCTCCAGCGCCTCCTCGCCGAGGTAGTCGTCGGAGCCGATGAAGTAGACGTAACGGCCGGTGGCCACGTCCAGCGCGCGGTTGCTGGGCGCGGCCGGGCCGCCGGAGTTCGGCTGGTGGATCACCTTGACGGTGTCCGGGTACAGCGCCGCGAACCGGTCCAGCTCGCGGCCGCTGTCGTCCGTGGAGCCGTCGTCGACCGCGACGACCTCCAGGCGCTCTCGGCCGATGCTCTGCCCGACCAGGGAGTTCAGACACTCCGTCAGGTAGGGCATCGTGTTGTACACCGCGACGACGACGCTGACGTCCGGTGTGCCGCTCATGCTCCCGCCTCCACCGGTCTGCGCTCGGCCGCCGGGCGGACCGCGCTGCCGGGAACCAGCCGGGTGTAGACCTTGTCGAGCAGCTCGGCCTGGGCCTCCCAGGTCCACTCGTCGAGCAGTCCGTCCCGGTCGTACACGCCCCGGTAGCGGTCCGCGTCACCGAGCACCGACTTGACCGCGCGCACGTAGTCCTCGACGTCCTCGGCCTTGAAGACCTCGCCCTGGCCGGTGCGCTGGACCATCTCGCCCATCGTCTTCACATCGGAGACGATCAGCGGCAGCCGGGCGTGCGAGTACTCGAAGAACTTGGTGATGAGCGCGATCTCGTGGTTCGGCCAGTGGTGGATCGGGATGACCCCGAGGTCCGCCGCCGCCAGGAAGCGCACCACCTGGTAGTGCGGCACGTACGGCAGGATGTGCAGCCGGTCGGAGACGCCCAGTTCCTCGGCGCGCTCGCGCAGGCTCCGCATGTACTCGGACTCGGTGTTGAGCACGACGAACGCGGTGTGCACGTCCGACAGCTGCGGCAGCGACTCGACCATGATGTCGAGGCCGCGCTGCGGGGCGGCGGCACCGCTGTACACGGTCAGCGGCACGTCGAGGCCGATACCGCACAGCTCGCGCAGGTCCGGGACCGGCTCGGCGGCCTGCTCCGGGGAGATCTCCGCGTCGGGCGCGTTGAGCACCACGGACGGGCGCTCCTTGAGGTTGTGCCGCTCCTGGAGCATCCCGGCGAGCGTGTCGGACACCGTGGTGACGGCGTCGGCGAAGCGCGAGTACTCCAGCTCGTGCGCGCACTGCGCCTTGTGCCAGCGCGGGTGGGAGTTCCACGGCTTGATGCCGGGCAGGAACTCGTGCGCGTCCCACACCAGCTTCACCTTGCGGCCGCGGGCCCGGGCGCGCAGGGTGGCGCGGGCGCCGACGCCCAGCATGCGGAAGTCGTTGGCGTGGATCAGGTCCGGGTCGAGCTCGTCGATGACCTTGCCGTACGCCAGCTCCAGGTCCCACAGGTGCGGGTCGAGCCTGCGCCAGCTGCGGGTGCCCATGGTCCTGTGCCAGAACGCGGTGGTGAACCGGTCCAGCGGACCTTCCATCTCCTTGCGGCTCTTCTCCAGCTTGGCGGTCTTGCGCGCCCGCAGGTTCACCCAGTTCTGCACGAACCGGGACGCCAGCCGCGGCAGCACCAGGCGCAGCTTGGTGAGGAACGAGCCCTCCTGCTGGGCGAGGATCAGCCGGATGTTGAGATCGGCACGCCACGCCTTGATCTTCTGCCGGCGGTACGCGGCCAGCGGCCCCGGCTTGTACGCCAGCGGCGAACGCAGCACGGCCCGGCGGTACTCATGGCGGCGACGGTGCATCGGACCCGGCACCGGCAGCAGACGCACCTGCGCCTTGCCGATCTCCCAGGTCGTCTCCGACTTCCCCTTGCCCTTGCCGAGCAGGATCACGTCCCACCCGGCCTCGGCGGCCGAGCGTGCTTCCTTCTGCACGCGCGAGTCGCCGTTCACCCCGTTGTCGACGAGCATGACGATGCGGCCACGCACCGTCGACTCCGCCGACGTGTTCTCAGCTGCCATGAGTTGCCAGGTCCTCCACCTGAAGGGAAACGCTGCGGTTCTGTGTAGCCGACTCCAGCACGGCGGCCGCCACCTGAACAGTGCGCATTCCCTGGCGCAGGGTGCAGATGTCGGCGTCCTTGCCGAGCACCGCGTCCCGGAACAGTTCGTGCTCCACCAGCAGCGGCTCACGCTTGGGGATGGCGTACCGGATCATGTCGCCCTCGGACACCCCGCGGAAGGCCTGGAGCGCCTCCCACTCCGTGGTCACGGCGGCGTTGGAGTGGAACGTCAGGTCGGCGGTGAGGGTGTCGGCGATGAAGCAGCCGCGCTCACCGGTGACCGACGTGAAGCGCTCCTTGAGCGGGCTCAGCCAGTTCACCAGGTGGTTGACCATGGTGCCGTCGTCCAGGCGGCCCACCGCGGAGACCATGTCCTCGTGGACGCGGCCGCTCTTGGAGACGGTGTGGGCGGCGATGGACACGTACTCGCGTCCGGTCACCCAGCCGGTGAGGTCGATGTCGTGGGTCGCGAGGTCCTTGACCACGCCGACGTCCGCTATGCGGTGCGGGAAGGGGCCCTGACGGCGGGTCACGACCTGGTAGACGTCACCCAGTTCGCCGGCCTCCAGCCGGGCGCGCAGCGAGCGCAGCGCCGGGTTGCACCGCTCGATGTGACCGACACCGGCCACCAGACCGCGCGACTCGAACGCCTCGACGAGACGGCGGGCGCCGTCCACGGACTCCGCGACCGGCTTCTCGATGAGCGCGCACACCCCGGCCTCGGCGAGCGCCAGGCCGACCTCCTCGTGGAGGTGGGTGGGGCAGGCCACGACCGCGTAGTCGACGCCGAGGGCGATGAGCTCCTCGACGGTGTTCAGGATCGGCGCGCCCTGGGCGGCGCCGAACTTGTCGCCCATCGGGTCGACGACGCCGACCAGGTCGACGCCCTCCAGACCGGACAGGACCCGGGCGTGGTGACGCCCCATGGAACCGAGGCCGACGAGTCCCGCGCGCAGCGGCTTCCCGGTGCTCACAGCTGCCCCTCCAGCGCGTTCACGGCGGCGACGATGCGCTCGAGGTCGGATCCGGACAGCGCCGGGTGGACGGGCAGCGACACGACCTCGGCGGCGGCGCGCTCCGTCTCGGGCAGGTCCCAGGTGCGGCCGGCCTTCTGGTCCGGCTCCCAGTACGGCTTCAGCCGGTGGATGGGGGTCGGGTAGTACACGGCGTTGCCGACGCCGGCCTCGGTCAGCTTCGCCATGGCGGCGTCGCGGTCGCCCCGGATGCGCACGGTGTACTGGTGGTAGATGTGCCGGGCGCCCTCGGCGACCTTCGGCGTGACCACGTTCGACGCGGTGATGTGCTCGGTGAGGTACGCGGCGTTGGCGATGCGCTGCTCGGTCCAGGCGGGGAGCTTGCCGCGCTGCACACGGCCGATCGCGGCGGAGACGTCCGTCATGCGCACGTTGGCGCCGACGATCTCGTTGGCGTAGCGCTGCTCCATGCCCTGGTTGCGCAGCAGGCGCAGGGTGCGGGCGATCTCGGCGTCACCCGTGGAGATCATGCCGCCCTCGAGGCTGTGCATGTTCTTGGTCGGGTAGAAGCTGAAGGTGCCCGCGGCACCGAAGGCGCCGACCGGGGTGCCGTTCAGGGCGGCCGCGTGGGCCTGGCAGGCGTCCTCGACGACGGCGAGGCCGTGCTGCTCGGCGATCGCCATGATCCTGTCCATGGCGGCGGGGTGGCCGTACAGGTGGACCGGCATGATCGCGGCGGTGCGCGGCGTGATGGCCGCCTCGACCGCGGCGGGGTCCAGACAGAAGGTGTCGGCGTCGATGTCGGCGAAGACCACGTCGGCGCCGACCAGCCGCACCGCGTTGGCGGAGGCGGCGAAGGAGAACGACGGGACGATGACCTCGTCGCCCGGGCCGAGGCCGAGGGCCATCAGCGAAAGGTGCAGGGCGGAGGTGCCGGAGTTGACCGCGACACAGTGGCGCCCGTCGACCAGCTCCGAGAACTCCTCCTCGAAAGCCGCCACCTCGGGACCCTGGACGACCCGGCCACTGCGCAGAACGCGCACCGCGGCCTCGATCTCCTCCTCGTCGATCACGGGTCTGGCGGCCGGTATGAACTCATGGGCGTCGGTCATCGACATCCCCTCCTCTACGGCGACCTCTAAGGCGCACCACGTCATGCGGTCGGGAAGGGCCATGTCGATGCTCAGCACGGCCGCATCCCTGGTTGTCCACCGACGCCTGTAGGCGGATGGACGGCTTGTACACAGGACCCCGCCCCCCGAGGGTTCCTTGCGGGAAGTCAGCCGTACCCGGTACGGGACCGGATGTGCTCATCGGCTGCGGTCACGGTGTGCATGTCTTTGGCCACCGGGACCAGACTGCACGTTACCAGCACGCGGACGGCAATTTTCCCCAGCGTTACCACAGAGAAACCACCGCCCTGGGTGCCCTCGATCACAAGCAAGACACAGCGTAACTCTGCGGTAAACACTGTGCGACGCGAGGTGAGAAGTGGGCCAGGCCGGGGGCCGGAGGCCGGGGCCGGGGCCGGGACAAAGACGCGGGCGCCCGGATCTCTCCGGGCGCCCGCGCCGTTGCCGCACCGCGGCGGAGGTCAGTCCTCCGTCGAGGCCGAGACGGCCGGGACGCTCTGCTGCGCCGCCGCCGTCTTCTTCGCCGCCGTCGCCTTCACGGCCTTCTTGGCCGTCGTCTTCTTGGCGGCGGTCTTCTTCGCTGCCGTCTTCTTGGCCGCCGCCGTCTTCTTGGTGGCGGCCTTCTTCGCCGTGGCCTTCTTGGCCGTCTTGCGGGCGGCCGCCTTCTTGACGGGAGCAGCCTCCTCGTCGGCGACCGGCTCGACGGCCTCCGCTTCCGGAGCCTCCGGCGCCTCCGTGACCTCCGTGGCCTCCCCCGCCGACGGGACGACCACGACGGCCGTCTCCTCGGACGCGGTCGGCGCGGTGGCCTTGCGCACGGCACGGCGCCGCGGGCGGGCCGGGGCCGCGCTCTCGACGACCGGCTCGGCCTCGACGACCGGCTGGGCCTCGGCGACCGGCTCGGCCGGCTCCACCGGAGCCTCCGGGGTCTCGGCGGCGGCCGGCTCGACGACGGTCACCGCGGCGGCCTCCGCACCGGAGGGCGAACCGGCCGGCGCGGACACCTTACGGGTGGCGCGACGACGGGTACGGCCCTTGGGCGCGGCCTCCTCCTCGGCGGGGGCCGGGGTCTCGACCACCGGGTCCTCCACCGCGACCGGCTCGGCCTGCGCGACGAACGCCTCGGCCGGCTGCACCGGACGCTCGGCCTCCGCCTCGGCGGTCACCTGCTGCGCGGTGGGCACCTCGACCAGTTCGGCCGGCTCGGCGGGCTCCGCCGTGACGAGCACCTCGGCACCGCCCGCCTTGCGCGCGGCACCCCTCGGCGCACCGGCCGGAGCGGACGCCCGACGGCTCGCCCTACGACGGCTGCGCCCACGGGTGGCCGCGGCCTCCGCCTCGGCGACGCTGCTGTACAGCTCCTCGTCCGGCGCGAAGTCCGGGGCCACCAGCGCGACGGGCTCGGCCACCTCGGCGGCGACCTCGGCCTCGCTCTCGGCCTCCTCCTCCACGCTCACCAGCGGCTCGACGGCCTCCACGGCCACGGCCTCGTGCTCATGGGCGTCGCCGCCACGGCCGCGCTTCTTGCGCTTGCCGCCGCCACCGGCGGAGGTCGGCTGCTCCATGTGCACGATGACACCGCGCCCGTTGCAGTGGACGCAGGTCTCGGAGAAGGACTCCAGCAGACCCTGCCCGACCCGCTTGCGGGTCATCTGCACGAGGCCCAGCGAGGTCACCTCGGCCACCTGGTGCTTCGTACGGTCGCGGCCCAGGCACTCCAGCAGTCGGCGCAGTACCAGGTCGCGGTTGGACTCCAGCACCATGTCGATGAAGTCGATCACGATGATGCCGCCGAGGTCGCGCAGCCGCAGCTGGCGCACGATCTCCTCGGCCGCCTCCAGGTTGTTCCTGGTGACCGTCTCCTCGAGGTTGCCGCCCTGGCCGGTGAACTTGCCGGTGTTGACGTCGACGACGACCATCGCCTCGGTCCGGTCGATCACCAGCGAACCGCCGCTGGGCAGCCAGACCTTGCGGTCCAGCGCCTTGGCGAGCTGCTCGTCGATCCGGTACGTGGCGAAGACGTCGACCTCGGAGGTCCACTTCGACAGCCGCTCGGCCAGGTCGGGCGCGACGTGCGAGACGTACCCGTGGATGGTCGACCAGGCGTCGTCGCCGCTGACGACGACCTTGGAGAAGTCCTCGTTGAAGATGTCGCGCACGACCCGGACGGTCATGTCCGGCTCGCCGTACAGCAGCGTCGGCGCGTTGCCGTTCTTGGCCTTCTTCTGGATGTCCTCCCACTGCGCCTGCAGCCGCTCGACGTCACGGCGCAGCTCGTCCTCGCTCGCGCCCTCGGCGGCGGTGCGCACGATGACGCCCGCGTCCTCGGGGACGATCTTCTTGAGGATCGTCTTCAGCCGGGCCCGCTCGGTGTCGGGCAGCTTGCGGCTGATGCCGGTCATCGAGCCCTCGGGAACGTATACGAGATAACGGCCCGGAAGGGAGACCTGGCTGGTCAGTCGGGCGCCCTTGTGCCCGATCGGGTCCTTGGTGACCTGGACGAGGACGGACTGCCCCGACTTCAGCGCGGACTCGATGCGGCGCGGCCCGTTGGCCATGCCGAGCGCCTCGAAGTTGACCTCACCGGCGTACAGGACGGCGTTGCGCCCCTTGCCGATGTCGATGAACGCGGCCTCCATCGACGGCAGCACGTTCTGGACCTTGCCCAGGTAGACGTTGCCGACGTACGAGGTCGACTGCTCCTTGTTGACGTAGTGCTCGACGAGCACGCCGTCCTCCAGGACGCCGATCTGCGTGCGCTCACCGCTCTGGCGGACGACCATCACGCGCTCGACGGCCTCGCGGCGGGCCAGGAACTCGGCCTCGGTGATGATCGGGACGCGGCGGCGGCCCTGCTCACGGCCTTCGCGACGGCGCTGCTTCTTGGCCTCCAGACGAGTGGAGCCCTTGATGGACTGCACCTCGTCGGAGGGCTCGGAGGGCTTGCGGGGCTCACGGACCTTGACGACGGTCCGCTCGGGGTCGCCCTCGCCCGGCTCGGTGTCGACGGAGGTGTCCCCGGCGCGACGACGGCGGCGACGACGGCGACGGCTGCCGGCGGTGGAGCCGACGCCCTCGTCGTCCTCGGCGTCCTCTTCCTCCTGCTCGGCGGTGTCCTCGGCGTCCTGCGCGGCCTGCTCGGCGGCGAACTCGTCGGACTCGGCGTCGCCCTCGGCCTCGCCGTCGGCGCTCTCGCCCCGGCGGCGACGACGTCCGCCACGGCGGCGACGGCGACGCGAACCGGTCTCCTCGCTCTCCTCGTCACCCTCGACGGCGTCCTCGGCGGCCTCGTCGGCCTCCTCCGGCTCGGTCTCGTCCTCGGCGACGGGCGCGGGGGCCGGCCGCTCGGCGGCCTCGGTCTCCTCGGCGAAGGCGGCACCCCGGCGGCGACGGCGACGGCGCGAACCCGTCGTCTCCTCCACCGGAAGCTCCTCGGTCTCCTCGGTCTCCTCGACCTCCGGGGCCTCCTCGGCCACGGCGGCGGCTGCCTCGGCGGCGGCGCGCTGCGGCGTCTGGAACTGCGGCTCGGTGAACACGGGCGCCTGGAACACGGCGACCGCGGGTCGCGCGGGCCGGCGCGGCGCCTCCCCCTCGCCGTTGCCCCGCACGGGCTCCGGCTCGGAGAAACCGCCGGCGGCACGACGTACGACACGACGGCGGGCACGCCGGGTACCGGCCTCCTCCTCGGAGGGGGCCTCGGCGACGGCGGGCTGGGCGGCCGGGGCCTGAGCAGCCTCCGGGGCCTCGGTCTCGGCGACGGCGGCCTGTGCGGCGGGGGCGGCCTCGGGAGCCTTCTCCTCGGCCACGGCGGGCTCGGCGGCAGCCTGGGTCTCGGCGTCGGCACCGACGGGCGTGGACGCACGGCGGGTGGCCCGACGACGGGTACGCGGCGCGGCGGCCTCGACGGGCGCCTCGGCGGAGACGGCGGGCGTCTCTGCGGCGGCAACGGCCTCTGCGGCAGGGGCGGGCACCTCGGCCTCGCCGGCCGCCTGAGCCTCCGCGCTCACCGCGACCTCTGCGGGCGCGGACGCACGGCGGGTGGCCCGACGGCGCGTACGCGGCGCGGGTGCGGCCTCCTCGGACGCCTGTGCGACGGGTTCCACGGCGGGCGTCTCCACGGCGGCCTCCTCGGCAGCGGCGGTCTCGGGAACGACCGTCTCGGCGGCCTCGCCCGACACCGGCGTCCCGGCCGGCGCGGACACGCGGCGCGTGGCCCGGCGGCGGGTACGGCGAGGAGCGGCGTCCTCGGCGGCGGCGTCCTCGGCGGCGGGCTCGCTCTCCTCGACGGCCGCGGCCGCGACGGGCTCGGCGACCTCGGCGGGGGTGGCCGCGGGCACCACGGTCTCCGCGGCCTCGACGGCCTCGGCAGACGCCGGAGCCCCGGCAGGCGCAGAGGCGCGACGGGTCGCACGACGGCGCGTGCGCGGCGCGGGAGCGGCTTCGGCGAGGGCCTCCTCGGCCTTCTCCGCCACCTCCTCGGTCACCTCGACCTCTTCGGCCAAGGCAGCCGCAGCGGCCTCGTCGGCCTCGACCTCCGTGCCGGTGGTGACGCCTTCGACGGCCTCCTCGGCCAGCTGCTCGGCGGTCTCCACGGCCGGTATGGCCGGCGCGGTGATCTCGGCCGGGGCCTCGGCGGCGCCGGCCGGCGGACCGGCCGGGCGGGAAGCGGCACGGCGCCGACGACGCGGCGGCAGGGTGTCGCTGGGGGTGTTGTTCTGTTCTTCGGAACCCTTGGTGGGTTCGGTCGGCTCGAGCATGCGGGTGTGTCTCCCGTCAGGCTCCCGGGCGCCGCGCTGGTCCGGCACCGATCACGGTGGATCGGTCACCGTTGACGTCCGCGGCTCGCGCGCCTGCGCGCTGCCGCCGTCCGGGGCGCGGCCGCCGCACGGGAGCTCTCTGTGTCCTGTCTCGCCGGTTCCGTAGCCCTGTTGCGTACGGCCTGGCGAAAGTCTTCTGGTCGGTGCGCTGCCCGACCCAGGTGGCTCCCGAGTACGAGGGCGGCGCTACGACGTCCGTCCCTGTGCGGAACCTTCCTTACGCCGGCGCCGTCGCGGCGGCAGTCGCGTCGGCCGTAGTGAAGGCCTCGGCTGCCTCGCGGTCGGGCGCGAGCGGGTCGGTCACCGCGCCGGTCTCTTCATCGAGCAGCCCCTGCGCCAGCCTGGTCACCGCTGCGGGGACCGGCGGCGCCAGGTCGGCCACGGCGCGGAGACCGGACAGGACGTCGTCGGGTCGTACGGCAGGCGTCACGTGCCGAACAACCAGCCGCAGTATCGCACAGGGCTGGTCGGTCGGCCTATCAGCCGTTTCACTCTGTGTTTCGAGGTGTACGACCGCCGGGCGGGCGTCGAAGGTCCGCATGCCGTTCTTGGTCATGC
Organism: Streptomyces sp. NPDC096132; assembly: GCF_044763345.1. Taxonomy (NCBI): domain Bacteria; kingdom Bacillati; phylum Actinomycetota; class Actinomycetes; order Kitasatosporales; family Streptomycetaceae; genus Streptomyces; species Streptomyces sp. NPDC096132. Next base: position 525,391 of record NZ_JBIWGA010000001.1, on the reverse strand, counting down.
GCTGGACCTCGACGGACTCGGCGGTGTTGAAGGCCTGGACGGCGCTTTCGGCGTCGGCCGGGTCGACTCCGTCGAGCCGCAGCTCCCACACGGAGGCCGTGAGCCGGTCGGCGAGGCCCGAGGTGCGGGCCTCGACGGCGTCGACGATGTCGAGCCCGGTGGGCAGCGACTCGTCGAGCAGGACTCGCAGCGTCTCCGGTTCACGCGCCGTGGTGAGCGCGATCTCCAGGTACTCCGCCTCACTGCCCGTGCCGGTGGGTGCGGCATTGGCGTACGACACCTTCGGGTGCGGCGTGAACCCCGCCGAGTACGCCATCGGCACCTCGGCACGGCGCAACGCGCGCTCGAAGGCACGCTGGAAGTCACGGTGGCTGGTGAACCGGAGGCGGCCGCGCTTGGTGTAGCGCAGTCGGATGCGCTGCACCGCGGGTGCGGGCGGCGGGCCTTCGGGCTGTCGCTTGCCCAGTGTCGTTCAGTCCTTCGTGAGTTTCGTGAGAGCGGTCGTACTGCTATCAAGAGTACGTGTGCCGAGCGGCCTCGGTTCCCCGCGGAGCGCTGCTTCCCTCTCCCGCTCCTCCCCGAAGAGCATCCGCCGTACGTCGGCACGTGCCTGCCGGACCGTCTCGCGCGCGGTGGCGAGGGCCTGCCGGGTCACCCGGCCCACGGCGCGCGCGGCCTCGGCGGCGGGCCGCAGGACGACGTCGCGTACGACGTGCCCGACCGGGGTGAGGACGGTCCGGTACACCCATCGCACCGGTTCGACGAAGACCCACCGGAAGAGGGTGGCGAGGAACCGTCCGACGGCGAGCGAGAGGTGCCCCGCGATCCGCCAGGCGTGCCCGAGCGCGTCCCCGACCTCCCGCGCGACGACGCCGAGGAAGCGCGCGACGGGGGCGAGCACCCAGCGCCACAGCGCGAGCGCGGGGAGCACCAGCAGCACCCGGCCCATCCAGTACGCGGCCATCCCGACCCCGGTGACCAGCATCCGCAGGGTCCAGACGACGGCCCGTCCCACGGGCGCGAGGATCCACTCGTACACCCACAGGGCGGGTACGACGGCCAGGTACCGCACCAGCCACAGGACCGCGTGCCCGGCGGGCGTCAGTACGCGCGCGTACAGCCACGCCAGCCCGGCGCCGACCCCGCGCGCCAGCCACAGGACGGCGTGCCCGACCGGGGTGAGGACGTACCGGTACAGGCAGACCACGGGCACGACCACCAACACCCGCCCGAGCCAGCCCAGCGCCCGCCCTGCGGGGACGAGGACGTACCGCCACACCCCCACCAGCGGCAGCACGAACAACACCCGCCCCACCCACAACAGCGCCCGGCCGACCGGCCGCAGCACCGTGTCCCTCAGGAACCGTCCGGCGACGACGAGCGCGTCCCAGACCATCCGCACGGGCACGACCAGCACAAGCACCACGATCCGCACGGGCAGCCGGATCGCGACCACGAGGCACCCTTCCGGCTGCCGCTCTTCGACGCGCGGTTTCTGCAGGTCCATACAGGTGTAGACGCCGCAACCACCCCACTGGATGCACGAATTCCACCGAACGAAGTGCGGATTCGTCGTCCGGGTTTTGCCGCTGTTGCTCAGTTGTGGCCACGTGTCGCACGGGGCTACACCACACACCACACGCCCAGATCGCCGGCCGCTCCCGTCCGGATGAAGCTGCCTACCAGGGCCCATGCGGGCCCACGAGCAGAGACATCCGCTCAGCGTCATCGATCAAATGGATCACCGCGTGATCACCTCGGAAGCCGAGGCTCAACTGAGGAAACTCCCTATCCGGCAACCGAACTTCGAGATACCCCTGACCACTAGAACGCAGTTCGCTGAAGCGGTCCGCCAGCTCCCTCGCATCCGAACGTCTCTCGCGCGCAGAGAACCGTCCCGATTCCGGCGACCGTCCCGACTGGAACTCGCGTAACGCGTCGCAGTGGGCCACATCAACCGCCGACCTGCTGCGGCGCATTTCCATCTTCGCCAGCGCGTAGCGGGCGACGATGCCGCCCATGCTGAACCCGCCGACGAGGAGCCGGGTGTGGCCGAGCTCCTCGGCGATGGTCCGCAGGATCGACCCGTCGGCCAGGACCACCGGCCGGACCACGCCCCGGCGCCTGCGAAGCCGCCTGGCCGGCCCTCAGTGTCAGCGCCGCGAAGGGCAGCATCGGGCTGCGGCTGCCAGAACTGATCAGACACGGCTGAGCCCCCTCCCCTTGCAAGGAGAGGGGGCTCAGAGCCTCATCCGCCGCAGCGCCTCACTTACCCCGCTCCCCCGATTCAGCCGGTCGGAGCGGTGTTCTTGACCGTGAGCGGCAGCAGCTTCTTGCCCGTCGGGCCGATCTGGATGTTGGTGTCCATCGCCGGGCACACGCCGCAGTCGAAGCACGGTGTCCAGCGGCAGTCCTCGACCTCCGTCTCGTCGAGGGCGTCCTGCCAGTCCTCCCAGAGCCAGTCCTTGTCGAGACCGGAGTCCAGGTGGTCCCAGGGCAGGACCTCCTCGTACGTGCGCTCACGGGTCGTGTACCAGTCGACGTCGACGCCGAAGGGGGCGAGCGCCTTGCCGGCGGACTGCATCCAGCGGTCGTAGGAGAAGTGCTCACGCCAGCCGTCGAAGCGGCCGCCGTCCTCGTAGACCGCGCGGATCACGGCGCCGATCCGGCGGTCGCCGCGCGAGAGCAGGCCCTCGACGATGCCGGGCTTGCCGTCGTGGTAGCGGAAGCCGATCGAACGGCCGTACTTCTTGTCGCCGCGGATCTTGTCCCGGAGCTTCTCCAGGCGCGCGTCCGTCTCCTCGGCGGAGAGCTGCGGGGCCCACTGGAAGGGGGTGTGGGGCTTGGGGACGAAGCCGCCGATCGACACCGTGCAGCGGATGTCGTTGGAGCGGGAGACCTCGCGGCCCTTCTGGATGACGTTCATCGCCATGTCGGCGATCTGCAGGACGTCGTCGTCGGTCTCCGTCGGCAGGCCGCACATGAAGTACAGCTTCACCTGGCGCCAGCCGTTGCCGTAGGCCGTCGCGACGGTCCGGATCAGGTCCTCTTCCGAGACCATCTTGTTGATGACCTTGCGCATGCGCTCGGAGCCGCCCTCGGGGGCGAAGGTGAGGCCGGAACGGCGACCGTTCCTCGTCAGCTCGTTCGCCAGGTCGACGTTGAAGGCGTCGACGCGGGTGGAGGGGAGGGAGAGGCCGATCTTGTCCTCTTCGTAGCGGTCCGCGAGGCCCTTGGCGATGTCGCCGATCTCCGAGTGGTCCGCCGAGGACAGCGACAGCAGGCCCACCTCCTCGAAGCCCGTCGCCTTCAGGCCCTTCTCCACCATCTCGCCGATGCCCGTGATGGAGCGCTCGCGCACCGGGCGGGTGATCATGCCGGCCTGACAGAAGCGGCAGCCGCGGGTGCAGCCGCGGAAGATCTCCACGGACATGCGCTCGTGGACCGTCTCGGCGAGGGGGACGAGGGGCTGCTTGGGGTAGGGCCACTCGTCGAGGTCCATGACCGTGTGCTTCGAGACGCGCCACGGTACGCCCGAGCGGTTCGGTACGACACGGGAGATACGGCCGTCCGGCAGGTACTCCACGTCGTAGAAGCCCGGGATGTACACCCCGCCCGTCTTCGCGAGGCGCAGGAGGACCTCCTCGCGGCCGCCGGGGCGGCCCTCGGCCTTCCACTCCTTGATGATCCGCGTCATGTCGAGCACGGCCTGCTCGCCGTCGCCGATGACGGCCGCGTCGATGAAGTCGGCGATCGGCTCGGGGTTGAAGGCCGCGTGGCCGCCCGCGAGGACGATCGGGTCGTCGACCGTACGGTCCTTGGACTCCAGGGGGATGCCGGCCAGGTCCAGGGCCGTGAGCATGTTCGTGTAGCCCAGCTCCGTGGAGAAGGACAGGCCGAACACGTCGAATGCCTTCACCGGGCGGTGGCTGTCGACCGTGAACTGCGGGACACCGTGCTCCCGCATCAGCGCCTCCAGGTCCGGCCACACGCTGTAGGTGCGCTCGGCGAGGACGCCCTCCTGCTCGTTCAGCACCTCGTAGAGGATCATGACGCCCTGGTTGGGCAGACCGACCTCGTACGCGTCCGGGTACATGAGCGCCCAGCGGACATCGCAGGACTCCCAGGGCTTGACCGTGGAGTTGAGCTCTCCTCCGACGTACTGAATCGGCTTCTGCACGTGCGGGAGCAAGGCTTCGAGCTGCGGGAAGACCGACTCGACAGACATCGCGGGGTTACCTTCGTGAGCTGAGCTGACAGGGATGACCATCAAGCCTAACGCGCCCCGACGGCTCCCCCGCCCGCACGAACGCCGCCCCAGGGGCCTGTCCGGCGGATCATGCGGCTGGACAGGCGGATGATGCCGCAGGACAGGCCCAGGACCTCAGACCTTCATCGAGCCGCTGGTCTTCTTCCACTCCCCCGGTACCGTCTCCTCGACCCGCTCCGCACGCCGCTCCTCGCGGGCGTGGAGGACCCCGTACGTGAAGGTGTTCTCCCCCGCCGCGTGCGCCACGGCGGACAGCTCGCGCAGGGTCGTGCGGGCCATGACGCTGTCCTGGTGGTCGCCGAGCAGGCTCTGGAGCGACTTCATGGACTTGACCAGGTCCTTCGCCGGGCGGCCGAGAGCCGGCCCGGCCGCCTCGGCCGCGTACCGGGTCCGCTTGGCCTTCTTGCGGGCCTCGTGCAGCGCGAGGTCGCGGTCGCTGCCGGGCGGCTGCTCGACGGCCTCCTCGATCAGCGCGGCCACCTTCCCGAAGTCCTTGCGTACGGCCTTGGCGAGCACCTTCTTCGGTTTCTTCGAGGCCGCCTTCCGCAGCGGCGGATCGGCGACCACCGCGTCCAGGGTGTCGAGGAGCGCCAGATAGCGCCCGGAGTCCAGGACGCCGAGCAGCCGGCGTCGGGAGCCGCGCTCCCCGGCCTTCGCCCAGGTCCGCAGCCGCTCGTGGATCGGGCCGTCGACCAGGGTGGACGGCAGGTCGTCGAGGGCCGCGCCCAGCCGCTCGGCCAGCACCTCGTGGTCGCGGCCCACGCCCAGCTCCCCGGCCAGCCATTTCAGCTCGGCGCCGATCGGGTCGGTGACCTCCCGGTCGAGGATCTTGCGGAACGAGCGGAACGTGCTGCGCAGCCGGCGGGTGGCGACCCGCATGTCGTGCACCGACTCCTCGGCGTCCTGACGCACCGCCGGGTCCAGCTCGACGATCGCGTCCCGCTGGGCGCGCACGTACGCCAGGACGTGATCCCCGGCGGTCACCGGCTTGGCGGGGCCCTTGTCCTTGGGCCGCGGGTGCCCGCCCTTGGTCTCCGCCAGCGCCCGCGCCAGCTTCGACGCGGACTTCGACGGCCGTACGCCCGCCTTGCGCAACCGTTTCTCCACCTTGTCGAGGAGGGCCGGGTCACCGCCGTCGGCCAGCTCCACCTCGATCTCGCTCCACTGCGCGCTGCCCTCGCCGCCGAACAGCCGCTGCGCCCGTACGGTGTCCACGCTCGCCTCGGCCAGCAGCCTGCCGTCGGCGTCCACCAGGTCCCGCACGTCCCGGGCGGAACGCAGCCGGACCACCGCCACCAGCTGCCCCTCACGCACCCGGGAGCGCACGAGTCCGGCGAGTTCGTCCGGGACCGTGTCCGACAGCGGCGCCCGGATCTCGTCGCGGGTCCCCGGACCGACCGGGAGTTTGAGATGCCATCCGGCGTCGGAGCCGCCCGTGCGGCGGCGCAGGGTGATGGAGGCCGAGGCCAGCCGCAGGTCGGAGGTGTCGTAGTAGGTCGCGTCCAGGTCCGCGGTGCCCTTGTCGAGGACGCTCGCGACCCCGGCGACACCGGTCAGGTCGGGCAGCCCACTGTCGTCGGATTCGTACTTGCGCTCGATCTCGCGTTTCGTCTCCGCCATGAAATGAATCTAGTGCCAGTCGGGCCGGGACGGCAGTGCCAACTTCCGTTGAATTCACGACGAACGTCCGGATTACGGCCCGTCCGGTCCGGCGGTCACCGCGGAACGGCCCGACCGCCGGAGGCCTACGCGGACATCGGCCGCTGCACCCGGATGGACTGCAGCAGCCCCACCGCCACCCACACCGCGAACATCGACGAACCGCCGTACGACACGAACGGCAGCGGCAGGCCGGTCACCGGCATGATGCCGAGGGTCATCCCGACGTTCTCGAACGTCTGGAACGCGAACCACGCCACGATCCCCGCGGCGACGATCGTGCCGTACAGCTCGCTCGTCTCGCGGGCGATGCGGCAGGCGCGCCACAGCACCACGCCCAGCAGCAGGATGATCAGGCCCGCGCCCACGAAGCCCAGTTCCTCGCCGGCGACCGTGAAGACGAAGTCCGTCTGCTGCTCGGGGACGAACTGGCCGGTGGTCTGCGAGCCGTGGAACAGGCCCGCGCCCGTCAGCCCGCCCGAACCGATCGCGATGCGCGCCTGGTTGGTGTTGTAGCCGACACCGGCCGGGTCGAGGCTCGGGTTGGCGAACGCGGCGAAGCGGGCGATCTGGTACTCGTCCAGGATGTGCAGCTGCCAGACGGCGACCGCGCCGGCCGCGCCCGCGCCGAGCAGCCCGAAGACCCAGCGGTTGGAGGCGCCGGACGCCAGCAGCACACCCAGCACGATCATCACCATCACCATGACCGACCCGAGGTCGGGCATGAGCATCACGATCAGCATGGGGACGGCGGCGAGGCCGAGCGCCTGTACGACCGTGCGGTGGTCCGGGTACGTCTTGTCGCCCGCGTCGACCCGCGCCGCGAGCAGCATCGCCATGCCCAGGATGATCGTGATCTTCACGAACTCCGAGGGCTGGAGCGAGAAGCCGCCGCCCAGCACGATCCAGGAGTGCGCGCCGTTGACCGTCGAGCCCAGCGGGGTCAGCACCGCCAGGATGCCGAGCAGCGAGAGCCCGTAGAGGACCGGCACCGCGTTGCGCAGGGTGCGGTGGCCGAGCCAGACGGTGCCGATCATCAGGGCGAGCCCGATGCCGGTGTTCATCAGATGCCGGATGAGGAAGTAGTACGGGTCGCCCTGGTTGATCTCGGTGCGGTTGCGGGTCGCGGAGAAGACCAGTACCGAACCGATCAGGGAGAGGGCGACGGCCGCCAGCAGTATCGGCCAGTCCAGCCGCCGGGCCAGCGAGTCACGGGCGAAGACCCGGGTCCAGCCGGCCCGCTCGGGCCCGTACCCGGAGACGGAGAAGCTGTTCACGCCGGTCATGTGAGCGACCTCCGAGCCTGCTTCCTGCGACGTCGTCTGCGGGTGTTCTGGTTGGTGGTGTTCTGCTGGGTGGTGCCGGCCGGCTGCGACTCGTCGGGCTCGGGCGCGGACTGCTGGCTCGCGCGCTGGTCCTTGGCCGGGTCCTTGGCGACCTTCGGGGACTTGATCGTGCCGTCCGTCTGGATGGCCGGCAGGCCCTTCTGCGGGGTGGGCAGCAGGGCGTTCTTCTTGTCGATCGTGCCGTCCTCGGAGACGCCGTACAGCGCGTTGTAGATGTGGCGCACGGCCTCACCGGAGGCGCCCGAACCGGTACCGGCCTGGGCGATCGTCATGATGACCGTGTAGTCCTTGCTGTAGGTGGCCAGCCAGGACGTGGTCTGCTTGCCGTAGACCTCGGCCGTACCGGTCTTGGCGTGCAGCTCGATCTCGTCCTGCGGCCAGCCGCCGAACTTCCACGCGGCCGTACCCCGGGTGACCACACCCGCGAGGGCGTCGTCCATGCCGGCCAGGGTCGCCTTGCTGATCGGCAGCTTGCCGGCCTTCCTGGGCTTGATCTCCTCGACGGTCTTGCCGTCGGCGCTGATGATCGCCTTGCCGATGGTCGGCTCGTACATGGTGCCGCCGTTGGCGAGGGCGCCGTAGATCACGGCCTCCTGGATCGGCGTGACGAGGGTGTCGCCCTGGCCGATGGAGTAGTTGATCTCGTCACCGGCGCGCATCTTGTTGCCCTCGAGGCAGTTCTCGTACGCGATCTTCTCGACGTAACTGCCGTTCTTCTTGCCGGACTTGCACCAGGCGTCCTTGTTGGCCTTCCAGTAGGACTCCTTCCACTGGCGGTCCGGGACGCGGCCGGTGACCTCGTTGGGGAGGTCGACGCCGGTCTCCTTGCCGAGGCCGAACTGGTGGGCCGCCTTGAAGAAGTAGTCCTTGGGCTCACCCTTCTTCGGGTTGATGCCGCCGTCCTTCTTCCACTCGTTGTGGGCGAGGCCGTAGAAGACGGTGTCGCAGGAGATCTCGAGGGCCCGGCCGAGCGGGATGGGGCCGAAGCTCTCCCCCTCGAAGTTGTTGAAGACCTGACCGCCGACCGAGTACGAGCTGGTGCAGGGGTAGCGGCCGTTGAAGTCGTAGCCGGCCTCGACCGCGGCGGCCGTGGAGATCACCTTGAACGTCGAGCCGGGCGCCGACTGACCCTGTATGGCCCTGTTCAGCAGCGGGTAGTCGGACTTCTTGCCGGTGAGCTTCTTGTAGTCCTTGGCGGAGATGCCGCCCACCCAGACGTTCGGGTCGTAGGTCGGGGCGGACGCCATGGCGACGATCCGGCCGGTCTTGGCCTCCATCACGACGACCGCGCCGGAGTCGGCCTTGTAGTTGGTGCCGGTGATCTTGTCGAACTGCTGGCGGGCGACCTTCATCGCGTTGTTCAGCTCGTACTCGGCGACGCGCTGGACGCGGGAGTCGATGCTGGTGACCAGGTTGGAGCCGGGCTCGGCCGCGTCCGCCTCGGCCTGGCCGATGACCCGGCCGAGGTTGTCGACCTCGTAGCGGGTGACGCCGGCCTTGCCGCGCAGCACCTTGTCGTACTCGCGCTCGAGGCCGCTGCGGCCGACCATGTCGGAGCGCAGGTAGGGCGAGTCGGTGTCCTGGGCCTTGGTGATCTCCTCGTCGGTGACCGGGGAGAGATAGCCGAGGACCTGGGCGGTGTTGGACTTGCCGGGGCTCGGGTAACGGCGCACGGCCTCCGGCTCGGCGGTGATGCCGGGGAAGTCCTCGGCGCGCTCACGGATCTGCAGGGCCTGCTTGGCGGTGGCCTCGTCGGTGATGGGGATCGGCTGGTACGGCGAGCCGTTCCAGCACGGCTGCGGGGTCTTGGCGTCGCACAGGCGGACCTTCTGCATGACCTCCGTGGGGTCCATGCCGAGCACGCCCGCGAGCTTGGTCAGGACGGCCTTGCCGTCGTCCTTCTGCTTGAGCAGGTCGGTGCGGGAGGCGGAGACCACCAGCCGTGTCTCGTTGTCCGCCAGGGGCACTCCGCGCGCGTCCAGGATGGAGCCGCGGACGGCGGGCTCGACGACCTGCTGGACGTGGTTGCCGGAGGCCTCCTTGGCGTACTCCGCGCCCTCGCGGATCTGGAGGTACCACAGGCGGCCGCCGAGGGTGCCGAGGAGGGAGAGGACGAGGATCTGGATCACGACGAGCCGGATCTGGACACGTGGCGTCCGACCGGTCTCGGGAATGTTGGTCACTGCGGCTGCCTCCCCCTTTCAGTGCACGAACGTGTGTGCGCGGCCGTGTGTGCGTACGAATGATGAACGATCAGCCTGTGAGGCCGCGTTCCGCCGGAACTGCCCCGTTCGGGTGAACTCTCCCGCTCTCACAGCCGCTTGACCCCCTTGATGCGGCCGGCCCGGGTCGCGCGCGACTTCGCCGCCTTCAACTTCAGGCCGCCGCGCTGCCCGCCGATCCTGAGGCCCGTCCCGGAGGACAGCCAGCCCGAGGAGATGTCCGACGCCTTGGACGCGGAACTGGTCTCCGCGAGCGGGTCGTTCTCGGCGCGCCGGGCCAGGAACATGACGCCGGGGACGACGAACGGGGCGAGCAGCAGGTCGTACAGGGCGGCGGAGAAGAGCAGCCCCGTCAGGCCGACGTGCCGGGCGGCGGTGTCGCCGACGAGGGCGCCCACACCCGCGTACAGCAGGGTGGAGCCGACGGCCGAGGCGACCACCACGGCCATCGGGCCGGTGGCCGACTTGATCTGCCCGTTCTCCGGCTTGACCAGCCCGGCGAGATAGCCGATCACGCACAGCACGAGGGCGTAGCGCCCGGCCGCGTGGTCGGCGGGCGGCGCGAGGTCGGCGAGGAGTCCGGCGCCGAAGCCGATGAGGGCGCCGCCGACATGGCCGTACACCATGGCGAGGCCCAGGACGGTGAGCAGCAGGAGGTCGGGGACGGCGCCCGGGAGGTGGAGGCGGGCGAGGACGCTCACCTGGATCACCAGGGCGACGACGACCAGCGGGACGGAGAGCAGGATCCGGTTGACGCGCATGGGGGGTGTCAGCTCCTACTGCTGCTCTTGCTGCTGGCCGTCGGCGTTCGGGGTCACCGTGACGGTGACCGTCGGGGTGGGCACCGGCTTGGGCTTGGCCGGGAGCACGGTGTCGCGCGGGTCCTTCTTCGGGGCCTCGACGACCACACCGACGACGTCGAGCTTGGTGAAGCTGACGTACGGCGTGACGTAGAGGGTGCGGGTGAGGTCGCCGCCGGAGGGGTCGACCCGGGAGACCACGCCGACCGGGACACCGGGCACGAAGGGCTTGTCGGCCTGCGAGCCGAAGGTGACCAGCCGGTCGCCCTTCTTCACGTCCGCCTTGCCGTTGAGGAGTTCCACGCGCAGCGGGCGGTCGCCCTGCCCGGAGGCGAAGCCCAGTTCGTCGTTGCCCTCCATGCGGGTGCCGACGGTGAAGTCGGGGTCGTTGGCGAGGAGTACGGTCGCCGTGTTCGGGCCGACGGTGGTGACGCGCCCGACGAGCCCGTCGCCGTTCAGGACGGTCATGTCGCGCTTGATGCCGTCGCTCGCGCCCACGTCGATGGTGATCGTCCAGGAGAAGCCCTGGGCGGCGCCGATCGCGATGACCTCCGCGCCCTTGATGCCGTACTGGCCCTCGCCCGCGATCCTCAGCATCTTGTCGAGCTGGTTCAGCCGGCTGCGGTTGCGGTCGTCGCTGCCGAGCTTCGCCTTGAGAGCCGCGTTCTCCTTCTCCAGCTCCGCGAGCCGGTCATGGCGCTCACCGGAATCGCGTACCGCCGAGACGGCGTTGCCGACGGGGTTCACCGCCGACGACACCCCGTCCTCGATCGGACCGAAGACCGCGGCCGCGGCCTGCCGGGCACCGTCGACCGGGGAGTCCTCGCCGCCGCGGATGTCCACCGTGATCAGCGCGAACGCGACGGCGATCAGCAGCACCAGGAGCAGCCGGCTCTCTCGTGTGTCCCTCACGTGCGGCGGCCGTGCCCTTCCTCGATAGAGAAATCACTACACAGGAATTCGGGTAGCCCCGGGCCAAGATGACCAAGGGCGCTTTGTGGGAGCTTATGCCTGAATATCAACGATCCGCCGCACGAGAGGAGGTCATCTCGTACGGCGGAACCGAAGCGTTACGTCATCTGCGGGGCGCGGCGTCCAGGACCTGCTGGAGCGCCTCGAACTCCTCGACGCACTTGCCGGAGCCGAGCGCCACGCTGTCCAGCGGGTCCTCGGCGATGTGGATCGGCATGCCGGTCTCGCGCCGCAGCCGCTCGTCCAGACCCCGCAGCAGCGCACCGCCGCCGGTCAGAACGATTCCGCGGTCCATGATGTCGCCGGACAGCTCCGGCGGACACTTGTCGAGGGTGGTCTTCACGGCGTCGACGATCGCGTTGACCGGCTCCTCGATCGCCTTGCGGACCTCACCGGCCGAGATGACGACGGTCTTGGGCAGGCCGGACACGAGGTCCCGGCCGCGGATTTCGGTGTGCTCGTCGGAGTCGAGGTCGTACGCCGAGCCGATGGTGATCTTGATCTGCTCGGCCGTCCGCTCACCCAGAAGGAGGCTGTACTCCTTCTTGATGTGCTGGATGATCGCGTTGTCCAGCTCGTCGCCCGCGACGCGGATGGACTGGGCGGTGACGATGCCGCCGAGCGAGATGACCGCGACCTCCGTCGTGCCGCCGCCGATGTCCACCACCATGTTGCCCGTGGCCTCGTGGACCGGCAGGCCGGAACCGATGGCCGCGGCCATGGGCTCCTCGATGATGTGCACCTGACGGGCGCCGGCCTGGGTCGACGCCTCGATGACGGCACGGCGCTCGACGCCCGTGATGCCCGAGGGCACACAGACGACGACCCGCGGACGAGCCAGATACCGCCGCTTGTGGATCTTCAGGATGAAGTAGCGGAGCATCCGCTCGGTGATCTCGAAGTCGGCGATCACGCCGTCCTTCAGCGGCCGCACGGCGACGATGTTGCCCGGCGTCCGGCCGATCATCTTCTTCGCTTCGGCGCCGACCGCGAGGATGCCACCGGTGTTGGTGTTGATCGCGACGACGGACGGCTCGTTGAGTACGATCCCGCGACCCCTGACGTACACCAGCGTGTTGGCGGTCCCGAGGTCGACAGCCATGTCACGGCCGATGAACGACATTGAGTTCCCCATCAGGATTCGACTGGCCTTCCCATGAGCTTTTGAGGGCTTTTCAGGTTGGCGAAGTGGGTGCGGTGACGTGAAGGCTTCCATCGTAGACGCGCCTTCACGGACACTGCGGAAGGGTCCTGGCCATTGTCAGCAGATGCTGTGTGGGTTCGCTTCTGGAGACGGGCGTTCGGGGAATCTCGTTCCCTCGATCGCCCGTCTCAGTCGTCCTCGGAGGGCGTTACGCGCGACCCGGGAAGAAGATCTTGACCTCGCGCTCCGCGGACTCCTCGGAGTCGGAGGCGTGGATCAGGTTCTCGCGGACGATCACGCCGTAGTCGCCGCGGATCGAACCGGGTGCGGCGGCGATCGGGTCGGTCGGGCCGGCCAGGGCGCGCAGGCCCTCGATGACCCGCTCGCCCTCGACGATCAGCGCGACGACCGGACCGGACGCCATGAACTCCACCAGCGGCTCGTAGAAGGGCTTGCCCTTGTGCTCGCCGTAGTGCTGCTCCAGCGTGTCCTGGTCCAGCGTGCGCAGCTCCAGCGCGGTGATCTGCCACCCGGCCTTGCGCTCGATACGGCTGATGATCTCGCCGGTCAGGCCACGACGGACGGCGTCGGGCTTGAGGAGGACGAGGGTGCGCTGGCTCACGGGGGACTCCTTAGGACTGCTGAGATGCACTACTGCCGGGGTGCGGTGGGACGAGATTACAGGGCGTGTCCGTGAACCTGTCACACAGCGTCAGCAGGATCCGATCATCAGGTCCCGGCCTGGGCCGCGAAGCGGGCCTTCGCCTCGTCGACCTTGCGTCCGTAGTGCACCGACGCCCACCACAGACCCGCGAAGAGCACCCCGACGACGAACATCATCGGGACAAAGAAACCGGACGCGACCAGCGCGATCTGCAGCGCCCAGCCGAGGGCGACGCCCCCGGGCCGGGTGACCACACCGCACAGCAGCACACTGAGGAACATCGCGATCCCGCAGACCGTCCACACCGTGGACGTGGCCAGGTCGGGATCCTTCATGGCGACCAGACCGGCGAAGCCGATGACGAAGAACTCGCCGATCAAGGTCGAGGAACAGAGCGTACGCATGGCTGGGTACTCAGCCCTTCCCCAGGAGCAGTCGGGCCTCGCCGACCGTGATGACGGATCCGGTGACCAGGACACCGCCGCCGGCGAACTCGCCCTCCTCCTCGGCGAGCGTGATCGCCGCCTCCAGGGCGTCCGGCAGCCGCGGCTCGACCTGCACGCGTTCGTCGCCGAACACCTCGACGGCGATCGCGGCCAGCTCGTCGGCGTCCATGGCGCGGTGGCTGGAGTTCTGCGTGACGACGACCTCCGCGAAGATCGGCTCGAAGGCCTCGAGCAGACCCCGCACGTTCTTGTCGCCGCTGGCCCCGACCACGCCGATCAGCCGGCTGAAGTCGAAGGCCTCCCCGACGGCCTCGGCGGTCACCCGCGCGCCGGCCGGGTTGTGGGCGGCGTCCAGGACGACGGTCGGGGAGCGCCGGACGACTTCGAGGCGGCCCGGCGAGGACACGGCCGCGAACGCCTTGCGGACCGTGTCGATGTCGAGCGGCTCGGGCCGCTGGGAGCCGACGCCGAAGAACGCCTCGACGGCGGCGAGCGCGACGGCCGCGTTGTGCGCCTGGTGCGCGCCGTGCAGCGGGAGGTACACCTCGGGGTACTCGCCGCCCAGTCCGCGCAGGGTGACCAACTGTCCGCCGACGGCGACCTGACGTGCGACGACCCCGAACTCCAGGCCCTCACGGGCCACGGTCGCGTCGACCTCCACGGCCTTCTTCAGCAGCACCTGGGCCGCGTCGACCGGCTGCTGGGCCAGGATGACCGTCGCGTCCTGCTTGATGATCCCGCCCTTCTCCCCCGCGATCTCGGCCGGCGTCTCGCCCAGCCGGTCGGTGTGGTCGAGGTCGATGGGCGTGACGACGGCTACGTCACCGTCGATGACGTTGGTGGCGTCCCAGGAGCCGCCCATGCCGACCTCGACGACGGCGACGTCGACCGGCGCGTCCGCGAAGGCGGCGTACGCCATGCCGGTCAGCACCTCGAAGAAGGACAGCCGGTACTCCTGCTGCCCGTCGACCATCTCGACGTACGGCTTGATGTCCTGGTACGTCTCGATGAACCGTTCGGCCGAGATCGGCGCCCCGTCGAGGCTGATCCGCTCGGTGATGGACTGCACGTGCGGCGAGGTGTAGCGGCCGGTGCGCAGTTCGAAGGCGCCGAGCAGGGCCTCGATCATGCGGGCGGTGGAGGTCTTGCCGTTCGTCCCCGTGATGTGGATCGAGGGGTACGAGCGCTGCGGGTCGCCCAGGACGTCCATCAGCGCGGAGATCCGGCTGACGGACGGCTCCAGCTTGGTCTCGCCCCAGCGGGTGGCGAGGTCGGCCTCGACTTCGCGCAGAGCCTTGTCGACCTCGGGGTCCTCGGGGCGGGCCGGTACGTCTGCGATGGGCTGCCCGCCCTGGGTCCGCAGGGTACGGCTGCCTGCTTCGATGACCGCCAGGTCGGGGTCGCGCTCGGTCTCGGCTTCGATGATCTCGTCGAAGGGGTCGCTGTCGCTCACGGGGTCAGTCTAGGACGGTGCCTACGGAGGAGGGTGGCTGGTCCGGTCCGGCGGGCGCGGGGAGTCTGCGGTTGATCGCGCCCAGGGGCGCGGAGCCGCATCTTGATACGGCCCCGCGCCCCTGGGTCGGCTACTGCTGGGGCAGCCTGTCCAGCTGGGTCCGGATCCTGGCGATGTCCTCGTCCGCCTTCGCCAGGCGGCCGCGGATCTTCTCCACCACGTTGTCCGGGGCCTTCGCCAGGAAGGCCTCGTTGCCGAGCTTGGCGCTCGCCTGGGCCTTCTCCTTCTCGGCTGCCGCGAGGTCCTTCGCGAGGCGCTTGCGCTCGGCCGCCACGTCGATCGTGCCGGAGAGGTCGAGGGCGACCGTGGCGCCGGCGACCGGGAGGGTGGCCGTCGCCGAGAAGCCCTCGCCCTCCGGCTGGAGACGCAGGAGCTGACGGATGGCGGCCTCGTGGGGCGCGAGCGCCGTGCCGTCCAGGGTCAGGCGGGCCGGGACGCGCTGGCCCGGCTGCAGGCCCTGGTCGGCGCGGAAGCGGCGGACCTCGGTGATCACCGACTGGAGGGTCTCGATCTCCTTCTCGGCGGCCGTGTCCCGGAAGCCCCCCGGTGCGTCAGCACCAGGAACGAACACAGCCGTGGGCCACTCGGCGATGACGATCGACTCGCCGCCGGTCAGCGTGGTCCAGAGGGTCTCGGTGACGAACGGGACCACCGGGTGCAGCAGCTTCAGGGTGACGTCGAGGACCTCGCCCAGGACGCGGCCGGAGACCTTCGCGGGCTCGCCGCCCGCCTGGAACGTCGTCTTGGACAGCTCGACGTACCAGTCGAAGACCTCGTCCCACGCGAAGTGGTAGAGGGCGTCGGCGAGCTTGGCGAACTGGAAGTCGTCGTAGAACGCGTCGACTTCGGCGACCGTCTTGTTCAGGCGGGAGAGGATCCAGCGGTCCGTCGCCGTCATCTCGGACGGGTCCGGCAGCGGGCCCTCGACCGTCGCGCCGTTCATCAGCGCGAAGCGGGTGGCGTTCCAGATCTTGTTGGCGAAGTTGCGGGAGGCCTGGACCCAGTCCTCGCCGATCGGGACGTCCGTACCGGGGTTGGCGCCCTTGGCGAGGGTGAAGCGGACGGCGTCGGAGCCGTACTTGTCCATCCAGTCGAGCGGGTCCACGACGTTGCCGAAGGACTTCGACATCTTCTTGCCGCGCTCGTCGCGGACCAGGCCGGTCAGCGCGATGGTGCGGAAGGGGACCTCGCCGTCCATGGCGTACAGGCCGAACATCATCATCCGGGCGACCCAGAAGAAGATGATGTCGTGGCCGGTGAGCAGGACGTCGGTCGAGTAGAACTTCCGCAGGTCCTCGGTCTGTTCGGGCCAGCCGAGCGTGGAGAAGGGCCACAGGCCGGAGGAGAACCAGGTGTCGAGGACGTCGGTGTCCTGACGCCAGCCCTCGCCGGTGGGCGGCTCCTCGTCGGGGCCGACGCAGACGACCTCGCCGTCGGGGCCGTACCAGACGGGGATGCGGTGGCCCCACCACAACTGCCGCGAGATGCACCAGTCGTGCATGTTGTCGACCCAGTCGAAGTACCGCTTCGACATGTCCTCGGGGTGGATCTTGACCCGGCCGTCGCGGACGGCGTCGCCGGCCGCCTTCGCCAGCGGGGCGACCTTGACCCACCACTGCATGGACAGGCGCGGCTCGATGGTGGTCTTGCAGCGCGAGCAGTGGCCGACGCTGTGGACGTACGGCCGCTTCTCGGAGACGATCCGGCCCTGCGAGCGCAGCGCCGCGACGATCGAGGCGCGTGCCTCGAACCGGTCGAGTCCCTGGAAGGGGCCGTGGGCGGTGATGACCGCGCGCTCGTCCATGACCGTGATGGACTCCAGGCCGTGGCGCTGGCCGATCGCGAAGTCGTTCGGGTCGTGGGCCGGGGTGACCTTGACGGCGCCCGTGCCGAACTCCGGGTCGACGTGGGTGTCCGCGACGACGGGGATGGAGCGGTCGGTGAGCGGCAGCTTGATGCGCTTGCCCACCAGGTGCTTGTAGCGCTCGTCGTCGGGGTGGACGGCGACGGCCGTGTCACCGAGCATCGTCTCGGCGCGGGTGGTGGCGACGACCAGCGTCTCGTCCCCCTCGCCGTACTTGATGGAGACGAGCTCGCCGTCGTCCTCCTGGTACTCCACCTCGATGTCGGAGATGGCGGTGAGGCAGCGCGGGCACCAGTTGATGATGCGCTCGGCGCGGTAGATCAGCTCGTCGTCGTAGAGGCGCTTGAAGATGGTCTGGACGGCCTGGGAGAGACCCTCGTCCATGGTGAACCGCTCGCGGCTCCAGTCGACGCCGTCGCCGAGGCGGCGCATCTGGCCGAGGATCTTGCCGCCGTACTCCTCCTTCCACCGCCAGACGCGCTCGACGAACTCCTCGCGGCCCAGGTCGTGGCGGGACTTGCCCTCCTCGGCGAGCTGCTGCTCGACCTTGTTCTGGGTGGCGATGCCGGCGTGGTCCATGCCGGGCAGCCAGAGGGACTCGTAGCCCTGCATGCGCTTGCGGCGCGTGAGGGCGTCCATGAGCGTGTGCTGGAAGGCGTGGCCGAGGTGCAGGCTGCCCGTGACGTTCGGCGGCGGGATGACGATGGTGTACGCGGGCTTCTCGCTCTTGGCGTCGGCCTCGAAGTAACCCCGCTCTACCCAGCGCTCGTACAGCGGCCCCTCTACGTCGGCCGGCGCGTACTGGGTCGGCAGTTCGGTGTTGGGCGCTGGTGGCTGCTGCTGAGCGTTCTCGGTCACGGGGCCAGTTTAGGGGTGTCACGGCGCCGTCCCGAAACGTGTTTGCTGTGTAACGGTCGGGGCCCCGCCGCCGAGCAGGTACTGGGTTTGAGCCAGGATGTGAAAATCACATAAGCATCTGGAGGGGAACCCAGAATGAGTCACAACCAGCCGGGCCCGTACGGCGGGCAGCCCCAGCAGCCCGGACCGTACGGCGCCCAGCCAGGCCCGTACGGCCAGCCGCCGCAGGCACCCCAGCCCGGCTACGGCTACCCCCAGCAGCCCCCCGCCCCGCAGCCCGGCTACGGCTACCCGGCCCAGGCTCCGCAGGCCGGTCCCTACGGCCAGCAGCCGCAGGCCGGTCCCTACGGCCAGCAGCCGCCGACCGCGGCCTACGGCCAGCAGCCCCCCTACGGCCAGGCCCCCTACGGCGCCCCGCAGCCTCCGGTGCCGGGCGGCGGCAAGAAGAAGACCGGCATCATCATCGGCGCGGTCGCGGTCGTCGCGGCCATCGGCGTGGGCGCGTTCTTCGTCCTCGGCAGCAGCGGCGGCGCCGGCGGCCTCGAGGACGACGGGCCGCACAAGCTGACCACTCCGGCCTCCCTGCTCTCCGACAAGTACAAGCGGATGGGCGACTCGGCGGAGGAGAAGGCGAGCTCCAGTGACGAGAAGGACCTGGCGAAGGCCGGCGTCACCGACGCGACCTCGGTCGGCGCCCTGTACTCGACCGTGGACCTGACGTCCCTGGACACCAGTGACCCGGACGCGCTGGCGAAGACGCAGACCGCGGAGAACGTCACGTTCTTCGGCATCTACGGCAAGGTGGCGGACCCGCAGAAGGCGCTCGACACCACCATCGCCCAGATGAAGGCGGAGTCCGACGACGACGTCAAGCTGATCGGCGACGCGGAGAGCGTCGAGCCGGACGGCCTCGACGGCGCGGTGATGAAGTGCCAGCAGGCGGAGACCGAGAACGCGGTCACCCAGAAGACGCAGAAGACCTACATGTGCATCTGGGCGGACTACAGCACGATGGGCGTGGTCGAGCCCACCGCGGGCGCCAAGACCTACACGCTGGACGAGTCGGCGAAGATCGCGGCCGACGTGCGCAAGGAAGCGCGCGTCAAGGCCTGACGCCGCGACCGCGAAGGGGCCCCGGTCGGTCGACCGGGGCCCCTTCGGCTGTACTGCGTCGGCGTCACGCCGTCTTCTGCTCACCCGGCCCGCGGCCGCCGCGGGCCTCGCGCGGGATGAGGGTCGGATTGACGTTGGAGTGGACGACGTCCGCCGTGATGACGACACGGGCCACGTCCTTGCGGGACGGGACCTCGTACATCACCGACATCAGGACCTCCTCCATGATGGCCCGCAGGCCACGGGCGCCGGTCTGGCGGAGGATGGCCTGGTCGGCGATGGCCTCCAGGGCCTCGCGCTCGAAGTCCAGCTCCACGCCGTCGAGTTCGAAGAGGCGCTGGTACTGCTTGACCAGGGCGTTGCGGGGCTCGACCAGGATCTGGAGCAGGGCCTCGCGGTCCAGGTTGTGGACGCTCGTGATGACGGGGAGGCGGCCGATGAACTCGGGGATCATGCCGAACTTGACCAGGTCCTCGGGCATGACGTCCTCGAACTGGTCCTTGGCCTCCAGCTCGCGCTTGGAGCGGATCGTCGCGCCGAAGCCGATGCCCTTGGCGCCGGCCCGGGACTCGATGATCTTCTCCAGGCCCGCGAAGGCACCGCCCACGATGAACAGCACGTTCGTCGTGTCGATCTGGATGAACTCCTGGTGCGGGTGCTTGCGGCCGCCCTGCGGCGGGACCGAGGCCGTGGTGCCCTCCAGGATCTTCAGCAGGGCCTGCTGGACGCCCTCACCGCTCACATCGCGCGTGATGGAGGGGTTTTCGCTCTTCCGGGCGACCTTGTCGATCTCGTCGATGTAGATGATCCCGGTCTCGGCCTTCTTGACGTCGTAGTCGGCGGCCTGGATCAGCTTCAGCAGGATGTTCTCGACGTCCTCACCCACGTACCCCGCCTCGGTGAGGGCCGTGGCGTCGGCGATGGCGAACGGGACGTTCAGCATGCGCGCGAGGGTCTGTGCGAGGAGCGTCTTGCCCGAGCCCGTGGGTCCGAGCAGGAGGATGTTGGACTTCGCCAACTCGATGGCGTCGTCGCGGCCTTGGGCGCCGCCGTTCTCACCGGCCTGGACCCGCTTGTAGTGGTTGTACACCGCGACCGACAGGGCCTTCTTGGCGGCCTCCTGGCCGACCACGTAGCCCTCGAGGAACTCGTAGATCTCGCGCGGCTTCGGGAGTTCCTCCCAGCGGACCTCGCTCGTCTCCGCGAGCTCTTCCTCGATGATCTCGTTGCAGAGATCGATGCACTCGTCGCAGATGTACACACCGGGCCCTGCGATGAGCTTCTTGACCTGCTTCTGGCTCTTGCCGCAGAACGAGCACTTGAGCAGATCGCCGCCGTCACCGATGCGTGCCACGGTGTGCTTCCCCTTCGCCTGGGAGACGCCTGGACACTTTCGAATCCAGCGGCTCCTGGTGCTGCCTTATTCCGACGGTACCTTGCCGGGACCCCCGTTCGGGCCCCCCTTGGCACGGTTCACTTCCGCGTGGACCGTGTCACACCGTGCCAAGGGGTACGGACGAGAGGGCCCTGTGCGTCAACGCAGAGTGCTGTTGTTCATCTTCCGGGTGGAGATGATCTGGTCGATCAGACCGTACGACAGGGCGTCCTCGGCCGTGAGGATCTTGTCGCGCTCGATGTCCTCGCGGATCTTCTCGATCGGCGTGGTCGAGTGCTTGGCCAGCATCTCCTCCAGCTGCGCACGCATCCGGAGGATCTCGTTGGCGGCGATCTCCAGGTCGGAGACCTGACCGCGACCGGTCTCACTGTACGGCTGGTGGATCAGCACGCGCGCGTTCGGCAGGGCCATGCGCTTGCCCGGGGTGCCGGCGGCCAGCAGGATCGCGGCGGCGGAGGCCGCCTGGCCCATGCAGACCGTCTGGATGTCGGGCTTGACGAACTGCATCGTGTCGTAGATCGCCGTCAGCGCGGTGAAGGAGCCGCCGGGGCTGTTGATGTAGACCGAGATGTCCCGGTCGGGGTCCATCGACTCCAGGCACAGCAGCTGGGCCATGACGTCGTTGGCGGAGGCGTCGTCGATCTGCACGCCGAGGAAGATCACGCGCTCCTCGAAGAGCTTCGCGTACGGGTCGTACTCGCGGATGCCCTGAGAGGTGCGCTCGACGAAGCGGGGGATGACGTAGCGGGACTCGGCGCGGGGGCCGGTGTACTCGGCCTCCGTGCGGGCGTAGAGGCCGCTGCCGGGGAAGTCGTTCACGGTGTCTCCTGGAGAGAGGGTGGGGCGGTGGTCTGTGAGGGGCGGTCGGGACTCTGACGGCAGGGTCCCTGCTGGTCTTCGGCGGCGGCGTCCTTACCGGGCCTCGGCGGCGACGTCCCCGCGGGGCCGTGCCGCCGGCGTCCGCGAGGCTCCGACGGCACCTGCGGGCCTCGGCCCCGGAAGGGGGCCGGGAACCCGCCTGGGGCCTCCTGGGCTCCACGGACTCCATGGAGTCCACGAGCTCCACGGAACCCTCGGGGCTCCGGAGGCTCCGTGGCGGCCCTGGTGGGCTCCACGGGGCCTCGGGGGCCTCGGGGCTCCGCGGCGCCCTCGCGGCCTCCGTAAGCCTCCGTAAGGGCCTGTGACGGCCTTCACGGGGCTTCCGGAGCCCTTGCGGGACCCGGCGGGCTCCCCAGGACCCACGAGCCCCTGCGGGGCCACAGGACCCTGCCGGACCTCGGGCCCCGGACGGCCCTCCTGGCCTCCGGGGACCGGCGAGGCCTCGCGACCCCGCTGGACTCCCGGGCCCCCGGGAACTCCCGGAACCCTGGGGGCCCAGAGCCCGGTGGACTCCCGGAACCCGGTGGACTCCCGAAGCCCGCTGGACTTTTGAAGCCCTGGGGGCTTCCGAAGCCCGGGGACTCCCGGAACCCGATGGATTCCCGGAACCCGGTGAGGCCTCGCGTCTCACCACAAGTCTCCAAGACCCGGGCGGGATCACGCGAACCCCGTCGGGGCCAAGGTCCCGGTCGGGTTCTCGGAGATCCTGGTGGGATCCGAGAGGCCTCGGTGGGCCGTGGGACCGCTGGGGCCGCTGGTCCCAGTGGGCCGAAGTCCGTGGGTCCACGGGCCCGGAAGGCCCGAGCTCCCCTGGGGCCGACTCCCTTGGGGCCGAAGTCCCAACGGTTCCCCTATGGGCCCGCAGTCCCGGAGGGCCGAGGTCCCGGTGGTTCCGCGGTCCCCGAGGGCCGAGGTCCCGGTGGTTCCGCAGTCCCGGAGGGCCGAGGTCCCAGGGGTTCCGCAGTCCCGGAGGTCCGAGGTCCCGGTGGTTCCGCGGTCCCCGAGGGCCGAGGTCCCGGTGGTTCCGCAGTCCCGGAGGTCCGAGGTCCCAGGGGTTCCGCAGTCCCGGAGGGCCGAGGTCCCGGTGGTTCCGCGGTCCCCGAGGGCCGAGGTCCCATGGTTCCGCAGTCCCGGAGGGCCGAGGTCCCATGGTTCCGCAGTCCCGGAGGGGCGATCGTGGCCGTGGGGCCGGGCCGTCCGTGGATTCCGGTGGTGCCGGAAGCCGTCGGGCGGGGTGCCGGTGCCGTCGGGCGTGGTTCTACGCCGCCCCGGTCCCGCCGCCGCCCGGCATGCCCGCGGCCGTCGGGATGACGTCGTCGATGAGGCCGTACTCCTTGGCCTCGAAGGCGTCGAACCAGCGGTCGCGGTCCGAGTCGCGGGTGATCTGCTCGACCGACTGACCCGTGTGCTGCGAGGTGAGCTCCGCCATGCGCTTCTTGGTGTGCAGCAGCCGCTCGGCGTGGATCTTGATGTCCGAGGCCGAGCCGGCCAGGCCGGCGGAGGGCTGGTGGATCAGGATCTCGGCGTTCGGCAGCGCGAAGCGCTTGCCGGGGGTGCCCGCGCTGAGCAGGAACTGGCCCATCGAGGCCGCGAGGCCCATGGCGATGGTCACCACGTCGTTCTTGATGAACTGCATGGTGTCGTAGATCGCCATGCCCGCGGTGATCGAACCGCCGGGGCTGTTGATGTACAGGTAGATGTCCTTGTCCGGGTCGGCGGCAAGGAGCAGCAGCTGTGCGGTGATCTTGTTCGCGATGTCGTCGTCGACCGGCTGGCCGAGGAAGATGATCCGCTCGCCGAGCAGCCGGTTGTAGACCTGGTCGCCGAGGCCACCACCGATGGAAGGCTCGCCGGCGGCGTAGGGCATCAGATTCGTCACGTCTCCACCTGCTCGTCTTACGACGGCGCCGGGCCGTCTCACGTGTACTGCCGGGGGCAACGGAGACTCCCCTGCCCTCGTATTCATGGACCCTAACGCGCGGGTCCCGCCGGGGAATCCCGGAGAGGTGAGTGTTCGCCGGGGGCGTAGCGGCGCGAAGCCGCGCGGACAACGGAACGAGCCCCGGAACACAAGGTTCCGGGGCTCGTCGGACGCTACGGGAGCGGTGCGGGGATCAGGCGTCGGCCTTCTCGTCGCCCTCGCCCTCGGACGCGGTGCCCTCGGCGGCCTCGACCGTCTCGGTGGCGGCCTCGACCTCGTCCTCGTCGTCCAGGTCGACGATCTCGCCGTTGGTGTCCTTGACCGTGGCGGACTCGACGACCGTGGCCAGGGCCTTGCCGCGGGCGACCTCGCCGACCAGGAGCGGAACCTGGCCGCCCTCGACGACCGCCTGGGCGAACTGGTCGGGGGACATGCCGGAGGAGGCGGCGCGGCGCATGAGGTGCTCGGTGAGCTCCTCCTGGTTCACGTTCAGCTTCTCGCGCTTGACGAGCTCGTCCAGGACGAACTGGGTCTTGATGCCCTTGACCGCGGCCTCACGGGTCTCGGTGTCGAACTCCTCGGCGGTCTTGCCCTGGATCTCCAGGTACTTGTCGAGGGTCAGACCCATCTGGCCGAGCTGGTGGTGCTCCAGGTTGTGCTTGCGGGTGTTGATCTCGTCCTCGAGCAGCTTCTCGGGGACGGGCACCTCGACGAGCTCCAGCAGCTTCTCCAGGACGCGCTCCTGGGCCTGCGTGGCCTGGTCGTACTGCTTCATGTTCTCGAGGCGCTTGCGGCTGTCCGCCTTCAGCTCCTCCAGGGTGTCGAACTCGGAGGCGAGCTGCGCGAACTCGTCGTCCAGCTCGGGCAGCTCACGGGCGGCGACCTGGGTGACCTTGACGGTGACCTCGGCCTCCTTGCCGGCCGCCGAGCCGCCCTTGAGCTCGGAGGTGAAGGTGGCCTCGCCACCGGCCTCCAGGCCCGTCACGGCGTCGTCGATGCCCTCGAGGAGCTCGCCGGAGCCGATGGTGTAGGAGACGCCCTCGGCGACGCCGTCCTCCAGGACCTCGCCGTCGACCTTGGCCTGCAGGTCCACGGTCACGACGTCGCCGTCCTCGGCGGCGCGCTCGACCGGGGAGGTGGAGGCGAAGCGCTCACGGAGCTGCTCGACGGACTTCTCGATGTCCTCGTCGGTCACCTCGACGGCGTCGACCTCGACCTCGATGGAGGAGAAGTCCTCGGGGAGCTCCAGGGCGGGGCGGACGTCGACCTCGGCGGTGAAGTTCAGCGTCTCGCCGTCCTTCAGCTCCGTGATGTCGACCTCGGGCTGGCCGAGGACGTCGATCTCGGCCTCGTTGACCGCCTCGGTGTAGAACTTCGGAAGCGCGTCGTTGACCGCCTCCTCCAGGACCGCACCGCGGCCGAACCGCTGGTCGATGACGCGGGCAGGGATCTTGCCCTTGCGGAAGCCCTTCACCGTGACCTGCTGGTTGATCTTCTTGTACGCCGCGTCGAGGCTGTCCTTGAGCTCCTCGAAGGGCACCTCGACAGTGAGCCGAACCCGGGTCGGGTTCAGGGTCTCCACGGCGCTCTTCACGGTTCGGTCTCCTTGTGGCTGACTTCTTGGGGTTCGCCGGGACCCGACAGGTCCGGCGATCGCCGCCCGGGAGAGTTCTCAGGCCGAGTGGGCCGGGACACACGGGCGCGCAGCTTGCATAGTAACCGCAGCGACGGAGCCGCCCAAAAGACGATCACCGGCCAGGTGCGCGAAGTGATCGCACCTGGGGAGCGCAGATGATCGCGCAGGTGGTCGGGGTGGCGGGATTTGAACCCACGGCCTTCCGCTCCCAAAGCGGACGCGCTACCAAGCTGCGCCACACCCCGTCTGGTGCGACACGTAGGGTACATGCCCGCAGGCCGCCTGACCGCCGCATTTGCGGAGCACAGGGAGCTGATGGGGGCGCGTGGGGGGAACGCTCGGGGAAGGGGTGTGCGGGCAGGGGCACCGACCCGCTACGATGCGTGCAGTGCCGCGGTCGGCTGACCTGCGGCGCGACGCGTGCGGGCGTAGCTCAATGGTAGAGCCCTAGTCTTCCAAACTAGCTACGCGGGTTCGATTCCCGTCGCCCGCTCTGTACACCGAAGGCCCGGACGAGGGGTGTGATCCTCCTCCCCGGGCCTTCGGCGTGTTCCGCCCCGGTCGGAAGCAGGACCACCGGCGTCGGCCGGGGCCCTCATCACCCACACACATCACCCATGTGGCGGCGCCGCACAACACCGCCGCGCCCCTCGCCGCAGCCCGTCAACGGCAGTCGGGTTGGCGGGAGATGGCCGGATCCGCGTCAGAAACTGATCGAATTGATCGTGTCCGCAAGAGAGTTGAGGAAACGATTGATCGACGGCGCCATACCGGTGGAGGCGAGGAAGAAGCCGAAGAGGATGGCGACTATGGCGGGGCCCGCCTTGATGCTCCCTCCCCGGATCAGCACCACCAGGATGATCGCCAACAGCAGCACCACTGACAGTGAAATCGCCACGACTGATCACACACCCTCGGTTAGGTCCGCACTCCCGAGACCATCGTGCCACCAACAGGGCCGCCTCATGCGGCCCGTGACGCATCATCGCGGCAGCCGCCCGAGCACCGATGCGCCGCACGACAATTCGAGGGCGCACCCCACGACGAATTGACGGAGATCGTTTCCATCTCCACACAACGTGCGTGCAGGTAATTGGAATTGTGGCCGCAGGTACGTCAACAACGGGCGCAAAACCGGCGTTATGCACCTTTTAGTCGGGATGAATACCGACATCACGGGCAGTTGGGAGTGGAGAAGAGATGCGGCCGCATGCACCGGGAAGCAATTAGGAGAATGACCTGGGGCGTTTTACGAATACCCACAAGCAACGCTAGGGTGCCTCAAATGTTCCACGCCGCCTCGTCTCTCGTTCCAAGCCCACGCTCGCCGAAGAACCTGAACGACCAGCACCACCCGTCCCGGGACAGATCCGCCCCGCGGCGCGACGCGTTCTTCGACAACGCCAAGTACCTGGCGATCGTGCTGGTGGCCGTGGCCCACTCCTG
Source organism: Streptomyces sp. NPDC096132 (assembly GCF_044763345.1). Taxonomy (NCBI): domain Bacteria; kingdom Bacillati; phylum Actinomycetota; class Actinomycetes; order Kitasatosporales; family Streptomycetaceae; genus Streptomyces; species Streptomyces sp. NPDC096132. The sequence continues at coordinate 499,242 of NZ_JBIWGA010000001.1, read as the reverse complement.
GGAGCCCCTCAAGGGGGACAGCCGGGTGCTGCAGGCCGCGTACATGATCGTGTACGCGTTCCACATGCCGGCGTTCATCATCGTCTCCGGGTTCTTCTCCCGCAGTTTCGACGGCAGCCCCGGTCGGCTGAAGAGGCTGGTCAGCGGGGTCGTCGTCCCGTACGTCGTGTTCGAGACCGCCTACTCGCTCTTCAAGCGCTACGGCGACCACACCCCCGGTCAGGAGATCAGCCTCCTCGACCCGTACTACCTGACGTGGTTCCTGATCGCGCTGTTCATCTGGCGGCTCACCACCCCGCTCTGGAAGGCGCTGCGGCACCCGCTGCCGGTCGCGCTGGGCATCGCCGTGCTGGCCTCCGTCAGCCCGGACATCGGGGACGACCTGGACCTCCAGCGGGTCCTGCAGTTCCTGCCGTTCTTTGTCCTGGGCCTGTGCCTGAGGCCGGAGCACTTCCGGCTGGTGCGCCGCCGTTCGGTGCGGATCGCGGCCGTGCCGGTGTTCGCGTTCGCCCTGGCCTTCGCCTGGTGGGCGGTGCCGCGGATGAACGGCGCGTGGTTCTACCACCGTGACTCCGCCCAGGAGCTGGGCGCGCCCTGGTGGGTCGGGCCCGTCATGCAGCTCGCCCTGTTCGGCTGCTCGCTGCTGCTGACCGCCTGCTTCTTCTCCTGGGTGCCGGGGCGCACGATGTGGTTCACGGCGCTGGGGGCGGGCACGCTGTACGGCTATCTGCTGCACGGGTTCCTGCTCAAGGCCGCGGAGTACCGCGGGTCGTTCGACCGTGCCTGGTTGCATGCGCCTGTCGGGGAGATCGCCGTGAGTGCGGGGATTGCCGTGGCCGTCACGCTGTTGTGCACTTCGCCGGTGCGGCGGGTGTTCCGGTTCGTGATCGAGCCCAAGATGGAGTGGGCGTTCAGGGGAGATCCGGTGCGCGTTGCTCAGGAGCGTGAGCGGGAGAAAGTGTCCGCCTGAGCGGGGGGTGGGGACTGCGCATTTGGCGAGTGCGGGTTGTTCGTGGTTGCTCGCGCCCACGCGGCGGAGCCGCATATCGACACAGCCCCGCGCCCCTTTGGGTTGGCTGCCCTGAGGCGTCTTAGCCCTTCAAGTGCGTCATCAGCTCCTCGAAGTCCTTCCAGCCCGACAGGTCCGACGGGTTGCCCGGCAAGGGGTAGTAGAGGGCCGGGCGGGTTTTCGGGCCCAGTTCTCGGGGCTTTTCACGGAGGGGGGTGCGCCTTGCTCGGTCGCCCGGCATGGTGCGGACCTCCTCGGCGCCCAGGACGAAGGCGTACGGCACGCCCGGGCCCTCGAAGCGGGGCGGGACCGCGAGGTCGCGGCGGGCCCTGCGGACCTGGATGAGCATGGACTGGAGGTCGTGGCGGGTGGCCAGGGCCTCCGCCGCCGCCATGATCGCCGCGTCGGAGGGGACCTCCTCGCCGGGGCCGTAGCCGAAGGCGAGGGTGACGTCCTCCTCGACGCCTCCCTTCGTACGGCTGATCCGGACCGTCGCCAGGGCCGGGCGCTCCGGTGCGCCGACGACCACCAGCCAGGTCGGCTCCGGTGAGCGTTCGAAGGCCACGTCCGTGACCTGTCGCAGGGACCAGGGCAGGTTGGCGGGCTCCTCGGTGCCCCAGCCGGCCGGCGGCTCGCCGGTGATCTCTCGCCAGACCGTTTCCAGGGCGCCGCCGAGGACCAGCCGGTCGTCGGCGGGGTGGACGCAGCGGAAGGAGATCGCCAGTTGGCGTTCGCCGGAGTCGGCGATCTGCCGGGTGAAGGTCTCGGCGACCGGGGTGCGCGGGTCCTCGGGGGTCGCCTCCGGGGACTCGACCGTGACGAACAGGCCGTTCGCCCAGGTCAGGACAGCGCCGGACAGGCCGTCGTAGTAGCCGCACTTCTCGTCCTGGACCACCCAGCGCGAGGGCCAGCCCGGCAGCGCGTTGCGCACGGTCGGCGAGAGGCGGGTGCCCGCGGGGGTGACGATCTGCAGGCCCAGCCGGGCGTCCGCGGCCGCCTTGAAGGTGTTCGCGAGCCAGGCGGTCATCGCGACCACCGGGCGGTCCTGGATCACCACCGCGACCTTGTCGGTGAGCACGTCGACGGCGGGCTGCGCGGCGGCCGGGACCGGTACGGCGGTCATGCCCTCGGTGTCGACGACGGCGAGCGAGGTCGCGGCCCCGCGCGGCCAGGCCGTGCCGCCGACCAGCGTGGCGATCCGGGCCGCGAAGGTCCCGGCGAGCGCCTCGGCCTCCTTCACCCCGGTGGTGGCGCGGACCTCGGTCCACCAGTAGGGGACCTCCGGCTCGTCCGCGCCGAGCAGCCGCTGTGCCTCTCCCCTGACCTGGACGAGCAGCGGGGCCTCGACGGAGAGCAGGGGGCGGCCCTGCTCGTCGTGCAGCCGGACCAGCGCGCCGTCGGCCTCCGCGCCGACCAGCTTGTCGGGTCCGCCGGAGAGCAGGCCCGCGATCACGCTCAGCGGGTCAGGCATCTTCTTCGTGAGTGCGACGACGTCCTTCGTCATGGCTTCTCTACCTCGTCCCCCCGTAGACGGTCTGGATCAGCCGGTTCGGCTCGCCCCTGCGGATCAGCACGCCACGGCCGGGCGGCTGCTGGGAGGCGTAGACACCGGTGAAGAGCTGGCCCTCGCTGCGGTCGCCGGACATCACCAGGGCCGCGGCGCCGGACTCGCGCAGGCCCATCATCAGCGGCTCGTACAGGCCCCGGGAGGCGCCCGCGACCCGTCGGGTGAGGACGAAGTGCAGGCCGATGTCCTGGGCCGAGGGGATGTACGGGAGGAAGGGGGCGAGTGGCTGCTGGCCGGCGGTGGTCAGGACGTCGTAGTCGTCGACCAGGATCACGATCCGCGGGCCCGAGAAGCTGCCGGGCTCGAGGTCGGAGGCGTCCGTGCTCTCGTCGGGCAGCCGCTTGTCGAGTTCGGTGGCGATGCCCGCGGCGAGACCGGCGGCGAGCTTGGCGTTGTAGGCGTAGCCGCCCCGGTACTCCTCCGGGATGGCGCCGCGCAGGCCGCGCCGGGGGTCCATGATGCCGAAGACCAGTTCGTCGTCGCCGTAGCGCTCTATCAGGCCCTGGGCGATCACCTTGAGCAGGTTGGTCTTGCCGCACTCGCTGTCGCCCATGATCAGCAGGTGCTGGTCGTGGTGGAACAGGTCGAGCATGACCGGCGCCAGGTGCGTCTGGTCCAGGGCGATCGCGACGCGGCGCGGTTCGGCGGACGGGCCGGGCAGCATGTGCGGTTCGAGGACGTGCGGCAGGACGCGGACGGGCTGGGCGACCTCGCCGGTCCAGGTCGCGCGGATCGTGCGGGCGGTGCGCTCCAGGACCGCGCCGAGGTCGGCGGTGTCGGCCAGGCCGTCCGTGCGGGGCAGGGCGACCTGCGCGAAGAGCTTGCCGTCGGTCAGGACGCGGCCCTTCTCCTCGGGCGCGAGGGTCTGGGCGAGCTTGCGTTCGATACTGGACTCGCTCGGGTCGTTCAGGCGCAGCTCGACGCGCGTGCCGAACTGGGACTGGGTGGCGATGCGCACGTCGTTCCAGCGCAGCATGCCCGCGACGACGTGGATGCCGTAGCCGCCGCCGCGCTTGAGGATGTCGACGACCGCGTCGTCCAGTTCCTCGAAGTCGTCGCGCAGGGCGCCGAAGCCGTCGATCAGCAGCACGATCTCGGTGGAGGCCAGCTCGGGCAGGCGGCCCGCGGCGCGCAGGGTGCGCAGCTGCTCCAGCGAGTCGATGTTGTGGACGCGGAAGAGCTCCTCGCGCTGGTCGAGCATGCCGCGCACCGAGTCGATGGTGCGGGCGGCCCGCTCGCGGTCGGCACGGCCCGCGACCCCGCCGACGTGCGGCAGACCGGAGAGGGCCTGGAGGCCGCCGCCGACCAGGTCGAGGCCGTAGACACCGACCTCCTGCGGGGTGTGCGTCAGCGCCAGGGAGAGGGCGAGGGTGCGCAGCAGGGTGGTCTTGCCGGACTGCGGGCCGCCGATGACCGCAGCGTGGCCGCCCGCCATGGTGAGGTCCAGGTACCACTGGCCCTGCCACTGCTTGGTGGGGTCGTCGAGGACGCCCAGCGGCACCTGGAGCGGGCCCCGCCGCTTGGCGAGCTGCATGCCGCGCGCGCCGACCTCGACCGGACCGGCCACCTTGTCGAGGGCGATCGCCTCGGGCAGCGGGGGCAGCCAGATCTGGCGTACGGGGCGGGCACCGGCGTTCTCGATCTGCCCGACCATGACGCCCATCTCGGTCGGCCCGGTCTCCCGGCGCCGCATCTGCGGCTCCTGCGCGGCCGAGGCGTTCTCGTCCTGGCCGAGGGTGTTGTAGGCCTCGTACTCCAGGGCGAGCGGTCCGGTGTCCTCCTCCTCGCGGCGCACCGGGCCGCTGTAGGCGCCGGAGACATAGCCGGCCTTGAACCGCTCGTAGTGGCTGGTGTCGACCTTGAGGTAGCCGAAGCCGGGCAGCGGCGGGAGGTGGAAGGCGTCGGTGGTGTCCAGGACCGTACGGGACTCGTCGGCGGAGAAGGTGCGCAGGCCGAGCCGGTACGACAGATAGGTGTCCAGGCCCTTGAGCTTGCCGCCCTCGATGCGCTGGCTGGACAGCAGCAGGTGCACGCCGATGGAGCGGCCGATGCGGCCGATGGACAGGAACAGGTCGATGAAGTCCGGCTTGGCGGTGAGGAGTTCGCCGAACTCGTCGATGACGACGAAGAGGTGCGGCAGCGGGTCGAGGTCGGGGCGCTTCTCGGCGCGCAGGGCGGCGTAGTGGCCGATGTCGGCGACGTTCCCGGCGTCCTTGAGGACCTGCTGGCGGCGCTTGACCTCGCCGGCCAGCGAGGCGTGGACGCGCTCGACGAGGCCGGCCTGGTTCTCCAGGTTGGTGATGACGCCGGCCACGTGCGGGAGGGCGGCGAAGGGGGCGAAGGTGGCGCCGCCCTTGTAGTCGACGAGGACCATGGCGAGGTCCTCCGGCGGGTGGGTGGCGACCAGGGCGAGGACGAGGGTGCGCAGCAGCTCGGACTTGCCGGAGCCGGTGGCGCCGACGCACAGGCCGTGCGGGCCCATGCCCAGTTCGGAGGACTCCTTCAGGTCGAGGAGCACGGGTTCGTGGGAGTCGCTGACGCCGATGGGCACGCGCAGGAAGGCCCGCTCGGCGCGCGGCGCCCACAGCCGGGTCAGGTCGAGGTCGGCGACGTCCTCGATGCCGAGGAGTTCGGCGAAGTCGACCGGGCCGGAGAGCGGGGCGTCGGCGGCCATCGAGTCGGCGGAGAGCCTGAGCGGCGCGAGCATCCGGGCGAAGCCCTCGGCGAAGGGGACGCCGATCTCGTCGACGGTGCCGTGGGCGCCGATCGGCTCCTCCTCGCGCAGGTCCTCGATGGCGATCCGCTCGCCGTCGACGGTGATGCGCACCCCGACGCTGCCGGGCTCCTGCACCCGTTCGTCGAGCAGGTGCAGGATGGTGATGCCCATCTCCCGCAGGCCGACGGCGTCGTCGGGGCGGGGCAGGTCGACAGCGTCCTCGCCGTGCGCGTCGGCGACGACGAGCAGCCGGGAGGTCATGCCGAGGGCGTCCTTGCCGGACAGACCGCGGCGCACCTCGGCCGCGAAGGAGGCGCGGCGGCGCAGCTCGGGGCCGATCTGCCGGGCCAGTTGGGGCACGGAGGGCGCGATGCGGCGGGCGGCGACGGGGCCGTCGTACTGCTCGGAGTCGAGCAGATGGGGCAGCCACTTGGCCCATTCCCAGTCGCCGATCCGGTCGCCGGGCGCGGCGAGCGCGAACGCCACGTCGTCGGGGGCGTGCGTCGCGGCGGCCTGGACGAGCAGCGCGCGGGCGACGCGGAGGGTGTCCTCGCGGTCGCCGATGACACTGATGTTGCCGACGCGGTCCAGCGGCACGGTGAGCGGGAGGTCGGTGCCGGTGCGGAAGCGGGCCATCAGCGCGGACGCCTCGTTCAGCATGAACTGGTCCGGCGGGGTCAGCACGGACGAGCCCTGCTGGCCGACCTTCAGATCCCGGACCGGCATCTCGCCGGTGCCGACCCGCACCCGCAGGAAGTCGCCGTCCAGTCGGCGCCGCTCCCACAGCCGCGCCGGGTCGCGGACGATGTCGTACAGCGCGTCCGGCGGCGGGTTGAGCACCTGGGCGGTCTCGGCGCGCTCGCGTTCCTCCCCGGACAGTTCCTCGCGCAGGTCCTCCAGATAGGCGAGGTAGGCCTCGCGCTGGGTGCGGCGGGTGCGCTGGGCCTTGCCGCGCTGGGAGAAGACCAGGGTGAGGGAGCCGACGAGGGTGACGACGAGGATGATCGCGCCGAGCCCGGCGAACTGGCTGTTGCGCACGACCGTCATCATCACGACGGACGACATCACCCCGGCCACGGGCAGCAGCGACGTGGCGACGGAACCCGCCTTGCCCTCGGGCAGGTTGGGCGGGGCCTCTATGGTGCGCGGCTCGGAGGCGGCCGGCGGACGGGTGGTGCGCGCCGGGCGGTGGATCAGTCGGGTACTCATCGCCTTGTCCTTCGTGGGGTCCCTTCGAGGCGGATCAACGGCGCTTGTGGGACAGTTCGAAGACCTCGGCGGCCAGCCGGGTGGCGGCCTGCCGGGTCGCACGGGCGAGCAGGTCGGTGCGGATGGCGCCGCCGGCCGCGAGATGCCGGTCGTACGGCAGGACGCGGACGCTCGCCCCGGTCGCCTTCAGCTGCTCGACCGCCTTGTCCAGGTCGAGACGGGGGTGCGGGGCCGTCTCGGTGAGGACGACGACGGTCGACGTGGTGATGTCCCGGGGCAGAGCGCGCATCCACTCCAGCACCGAGCGGGTGCTGGCGATGCCCTCCAGGGTCGCCGGCGCGGTGAGCACCCGGGCCTGCGCGGCGGACAGCGCGGTGCGGGCCACCTCGGCGGGCAGGGTCTCGCAGTCGACGACGGTCACCCCGAAGTAGCGGCGCAGCGACACCATGACCCGCTCGTAACCCTTGGTGTCGAGCATGGCGCCGACCTGCCCCTGGCTGCCGGGCAGCAGCCAGGCGTTCTCCGGGAGCTGGACCAGGTATCCGGTGATGTCCAGCAGTGACATCTGCGGTTCGACGAGGGCGGCGAGGTCGCCGGTGGTCCAGCGCAGGCTCTCCGCGCCGAGCCTGAGCGGCAGCGAGCCGAGCGCCGGGTCGGCCTCGACGAGGAGGACCGGGTCCTGGCGGTAGTGGGCGTAGGTGGCGCCGAGCAGGGCGGCGATCGTGGTCTTGCCGGAGCCGCCGCGGATGGAGGTCACGGCGATCTGCCGGCCGGTGGTGACCGGCCGCTGGAGCACCTCGGCGGTCGCGGTGGTCTCGGCGACCTCGCGCGCGGCGGAGGAGGAGACGGTACGGCGTACGGCGCGCAGGGCGCGGGCGGCGAACGGTTCCCCGCGGCGGGGCTTGAGCCCGACGGCGGCGAGCCGTTTGTCCACGACGGGACGGGTGTCGGGGGCGGCCCGGCGCGCGGCGGTGCCCGCGACGGCCGCCTGCGGCGCGGCCTGCTCGGCGTACGGCTGCTCGGCGTACGGCTGCTCGGCGTACGGCTGCTCGGCGTACGGCTGCTCGGCGTACGGCTGCTGGGAGTAAGGCTGTTGGGGGTAAGGCTGCTGAGGTTGCTGGGCCGAGGGGGCGGCGTAGGGCTGGGCGGGCTGCTGCTGGGGGTAGCCGTAGGCGGGTGCCGGCTGCTGCTGGTGCGGGTGGCCGTACCCGGGCGTCTCCGCCGAGGCGTTCTGGATGTTCTGCGCGCTCTGGGCGCCCGGCGCCGGAGGCTGCTGTGCGGGCACGCCCGGCTGCGGTGCCTGTGGGGGTGCGGAGTCGTCCTGCTCCGCCGGGGGCCGCTGAGGTGCCGCGCCGCCCCTCAGGTCGCGCAGCACGTCGTTCTGCCAGTTCTCACCGCTCGGCATGTCGCCCTTCTCCTCAGAACTTGTCGAGCAGTTGCCCGTAGATGCCGAACACGCCGACGGCCAGCGGGAACAGCCCGATCACCCCGAGGGACTCGATGAGATCGGCCAGCCGCCGCAGCCGGACCCGTACGTGCTCGGGCGGTTCGATCGCGAGGACCAGCAGCGGCAGCAGCGCCGCGGCTCCCAGCAGGGCGAGCGCACCGGCACCCCCGGCGTGGTCCAGCCACAGCACCGCGAGGCGTACGACGAGGACGGCGGCCGCGGCGAACAGCGCCACGACCTCCGCGACCAGCGGGAAGGCCCGGGCCCGGGACAGCAGCACCACGGCGGTGAGCGAGGCCAGGGTCACCGTCCACACGGTCGGCTCGTCGGCGGTGGTCAGCAGCCAGCCGCCGGCGGCGGCCGAGGCGGCGGTGACCACGGTGGCCAGGGCGAGCCCGCGGTGCGTGGCGGCGAGCGCGTTGGAGACCTCGTGCCGGCTGACCGACACACCCGAGGACCGCCGGTCGTCGAGACCGGTGAGCCCGGAGGCCATCAGCGCGAGCCGCGGCAGCATCCCGAGCAGCACCACGGAGAACACGGTCATCACGGCACCGAGCCGGTCCGGCCGGTCCTGTACGGCGGCGACGGCCTCCCACACCGCGGCCATGGCGACGGCCGCGCCGGCCCCGATGAGCCCGCCCCGGCCGAGTGGCGAGAAATAGGCGAGCAGCACCAGGGTGAGCACCGACGCGGCGACCACACCGGCCAGTCGTGCCTCGCCCGACCAGTCGTAGGCGTCGGCCGCGGTCCACGCGGTGAGCAGACCGAGACCGCCGGATGCGGACAGCAGCGCGGTGGCGAGACCGAGGTTGCCGTCGCCGACCTTCGCGACGACCGCACCGGCCAGCAGGAACACCACGGTGACGACCGCGAGCACGGTGGCGACGGACTCCGGCGCGAACTCGCGGCGGGCCAGTACGGCGGCGGCCACGGCGAAGACGAAGGTGGCGACGCCGGCGCTGACCCGGCGCGCGGCCGGGCGCCAGCGCCAGGACCGCAGGTCGAGGTCGTCGGCGACCTGGTCGGTCACGTCGTGCACCACCGGCGCGGGGGGCGCGGCATGCGCCCGCACCAGCTGCAGTACGGCGCCGTCGGCGACCTCCGCCGAGGACAGGGTGGCGTCGTTCGGCAGCACCGAGCCGTCGGAGGTGACCAGTTGGCGGGTGGTCGGCCGGGTGGCCACCCGGTCGTCGAGCAACCGCAGTATGTCGGGGAGCAGTTGACCGATCGGCGTGTCCGACGGCAGGACCAGGTCGGCGCGCCGCCGTTCACCGATCAGGGTGATACGGCTGAGCTGAGTCCGGGACGTCGTTGCAGTGCTCACCACTCACCGGAACCTATCATCGCGTCATTTCGGCCACCGGGCGCATTTGCCATGAACCCGTCACCCATGTTCGACCTCTTCACTGCTTCTCCCCCTTTGCGCCGGCGGACGGGCTGCTGCTCGCGGGGTCGTACACCTGCCCCTGCTGCTGTTGCTGCTTCTCCTGCTCGGCCTTCTGCTTCGCCAGAGTGGCCTGGAGGAAGGACCAGCCGACGCAGCCCGCGCAGAGCACGGCCGCGATCGCGATGCCCGCGAACACCTTGCCGAGCCGCTCGTCCAGCGTCCGCCGGCCGCGCTGGGTGCCGAACAGCAGCGCGTCGCGCATCCGGCGCCGTCGCACCGCCACCGACTCGAGCAGTTGGCTGTCGTAGTCCCGTGCCATTCGTCGTCGTCCTGTAGGTACTGGCTCTTGATGTGCCGTCAGTCGTGCGGGGTGAGGCCGAGGTACTGCCTCATGGCGCTGTACTTCCGCTCCAGTCGCCGCGCGGTCGCCTCGTCGAGCACCGCGAGCCGGTCCGGGTCCGCGTTGTGGGCGAGGTCGGCCGTCTTGACCAGCCGGGCGCCCGGCGTCGCCAGGATCCTCCCCGCGTACGCCTCGGGCGACTCACCGGACCGCTTGGTCACGGCCCGTACGACGTCCTTGGTCCGCCGGTCGAGGGCGGCCGTCTCCAGCCACTCCTCGCTCAGCACTCCGTCCTCCACGGCATCGTGCAGCCAGGCCGCGGCGATCAGTTCCTCGCCCCCGCCCCGCGCGCGCACGCCCTCGGCGACGGCCCGCAGATGCTCGGTGTACGGCCGTCCGGCCTTGTCCGTCTGCTCGGCGTGCGCGGCACACGCGAGGGCCTCGACCTCGGCGAGGCTCATCCTCACGGCGCGCGCCTTCCCTGGTGCCCGTGGTGCGGCATGCAAACTCCCCCTTACTTTGCCCGTGCAACATAAGGCACGGGAGGCGGGGGCGTACACCCGGGGTGCGGGTTCGTCCTTCCCCGCCGCCTGCGTCACCGTGCCTGCGCCGCCCCTCTCACGATCCCTGCGTCAGCCCCGTCACGATCATGAACAGCACCCACAGCACCGGGACGAGCGCGACGTACGCGAGCGGCCGCCGGTGCACCGGCACACCGGGATCCACCTGTGGCCCGTGCTGCCCCGGCGCCGGGGCCTGAAGCTTCTTCACCTTGCGGGCGACGAAGAGGTTGTGGACGACCGTGAACGGCGTGAACAGGAACAGCGAGAACGGGCTCCAGCCCTGCCAGAGCGTCCGCGTGGTCAGCTCCCGGTACACCGCGAGCCCGCAGGTCGCGCACATCATGCCGCTCCGCTTCCCGAACGTCATGAGGATCAGGAGCCCCCGGTGGGCCCGGAAGGTGACGTGAACGGCCGGCGAACCTCCACAGAACATGCACGTGGGGGCGGGGGGTTGGGGGTGGCCGGGGTGTGCCGCGTAGCCGGGGTGGGCCGCCTGCGCCGGGTACCCCGGCTGACCGGCCTGTGCCGGGTACCCGTACGGGGCGGCCTGTGCCGGGTACCCGTACGGGGCGGCCTGTTGCGGTGGTACGGGCGCCGTCTGCGGGTAACCACCCTGCTGGGCATAGGGGTTGGGACCGGTCTGCGGGGCGGTGGTGGCGTAGGGGTTGCCCTGGGGCGGGGTGGTCATGGGGTGGGTGTTCTCCGTAGGTCGTGCGGGGGTCGACGGGTTTGTCGTGCGTGCCAGGCGCGGAGGGAGACGGCGATCGCGTCCAGGAGGCCGTCCTTCGCCGCGTCGGCGATCATGCCGTCGCAGGCCCGCTCCCCGACCACCACCGAGGTGGCGGCGCGCACGGCGTCCGCCGGGGCGAGCCGGCCGTCGGGCGAGGGCCTGGGGAGCGGACACTCCGCCCACCGGTGCTCAGGCGTGACGGCGCCCACGGTGCGCAGCGCGGCGACGGCACGGAGCAGGGCCCGGCCGTAGCGCGGATACGCCACGTGGTACGTCCCGTTCGGCTGCTGCCCGCCGCCGACCCACTCGACCCGGCGGTCCTCCTCGGTGAGCGCGTCGAAGGCGTCCGCCAGCTCGCGCCAGGCTCCGGTGTCATCGCGGTGGAGCTGGTCCAGCAGCCGCTGGTCGTCAGCCTCGGTGACCGTACGGGCGACTGCCTCGACGACGTCCGTCGAGGAGGCACCGACGACCGTGCCGGCGCCCTTCGCCCGGGCGAGTCCCGCCACCACGACGACCGGCGCGACACCCCTTTGTCCGGCCTCGAACACCTCGCGCGACCACTTCTCCTCCAGCTCCCGCACCCGGGAACTCCGCGCGGCACGACGCACCCAGCCGACCTCCCCCGCGGCGTGATCGGCCCACACGTACCCGACGACCTCCCCGTCGGGCGCGGCGACGGGGAAGTACCAGAGCGGGTGGCGGGGGTCGGGGAGGGGTACCGGGAGCGGTTGCTCTCTACTCACCCTTGGCGAGGGACTTGACGGCGTCCGTGTTCGGGGCGTCGGTGAGGGGGGCGGGCAGGGCCCGTCCTCGGTTGCCCTCCGGGGTGGCCAGGATCTCCGCGAGGGCCTGGGACGGCGGAATGCCCCGCCCCTTGGCCTCCTGCAGCCGGGCGTGCCAGTGACCGCCCTCGGCGAGGGCCCGGCCTCCGGCGGCACTGCGCGGTACCCACGCGGCGGCGTCGTCCTCGTCGCTCGCCCACACGTACCCGAGGACCGCGCCGCCCTCCTTGTCGACCACCGTCAGGTACCGCACCGGCTTGTCGGTGCGCGTCCGGTACCTCGCCGGCCCCGGCGCCACGAGGTCGAAGTGCACGTCCTCGTCGAAGCGCGGGTTGATCGGTCGTTCACTGCTCATGAAATCCAGGTTCCCTTGACTCTGCTTGATCCTCAACGCGGCCGCCACTACGGCTTCGGCCTCGGCAGGACCTCTCCGTAGATGTGCCACTTGTCGTGCGCCTCGTCGAAGAACACACGCGTCACCTTGTACTCGGAGCCCCTGGCGAGGAGCAGCTCGCGTTCCCCGGGGTACTTGGAGAGATGGTCGATCCACAGGGCGGGCGTGTCCTTCGGCACCCGCAGGTGCATCCACACGGGCTTCCCGTCGAACGGGGGTGGCGGTGTCCTGCCGAGCGCCGTGGACGTGAATGCCTTGTCGTCGAAGGTCCCGCCCAGCATGTCGAGCGGTGAGTCGATCGGCAGGCCGTCGACCTTGACGTGGTCGACCCCGGTGCCACGTACGACCATGATGTCCTCGGGCACCGGGCGGGTGTCCATGACCCGGTCCATCTCGTCGATGGTGTGCCTGAGCGAGTCGTCCAGACCGCCGCCGAAGCGAAGGTGGCCGTTGATCAGGTCGTACTCGTTGCCGCTGTACGTCCTCAGCGCCTCCCGCGACTCGGGGGGCAGATCGTCCAGGAACTTGTTCCAGTACGAGTTGCCGTACGCCAGCCCCGCGTCGTCGGTGACACTGGGCCCGGGGTTCGTGCCGCGCGCCAGTTCGGCCTCGGCCACCGCGTGCTTGTCGGCGTCGCTGAGGGCGTCGAACGCCGTGTCCGACATGGCCGGCTGGTACTCGAACGGCTCCCCGGCCCCGGGGTGTCCCGGCACGTCCGCGCCCGGGTGGCCCGACGTGACCGGAACATCAGCACCGTGATGGGCACCGGCGTCCACGGCCCCGTCGCCGACGTCCACGTGGTCCCAGGCGTCCGCGTGGTCACCGGCGTGCGCCGCGTCATCCGTGTGCCCGGCACCGTGGGAGGCGTCGTCGGTGTGGCCGGCGCCGTGGGAGCCGTCGTGCGGGTGCCCGTCGGGGGTGTCGTGGCCGGTGCCGTGCGGCGCGTCGGGGCTGTGGCCGCCCGTGTGCGGCGTGGCGGCAGGGGTGTCGTGCGGCGTGGTCGTCGGGACGTCGTGCGTCGCACCGGTCGCCGGAGTGTCGTGGTACCAGGCCGACGGGGTCGTACCGGAGTGCGTACCCGCCGACACCGCGTCGCCCGTGCTGTGCGGGAGCCCGCCGTGGATGCCGTCCGACGTGGCGTGCGCGCCGCCGGTGTACGTCCCGCTGCCCGTGCCCGTGCCCGTGCCCGTCGAGTGCGGGGTGCCGCCGTGGACGCCGTCGGACGTCGCGTGCGTCCCGGCGTACGCCCCGCTGTCGGCCGTATGGGCCGCGCCCGCGTACGACGGTGTCGCGTCCGGGGTCTGGATCGTCCAGTGGGACGGGAGCCCGGAGGGTGTCTGGTACGACGCCGGGACGGACTCGTGCGGCACCGGTGTGGTGTCGATGGTGCCGTCGGGCGAGACGAGGTTGCCGTTCGGCTCCAGCAGACGGCCGTCGGGAAGATGGACCGAACCGTCCGGAAGCGTGGGCATGTCGATCTTGCCGAGACCCTTGAGGCCCTTCGCGATGTCGCCGATCTTCGACAGCCCGGCACCGGCACCCTTGGCGATGTAGGTCATCGGGTCGATGACCTTGCCCGCCTTGCCGGCGATGGAGAGGGCCTTCGCGACCGCGCCCGCCTTGCCGGCCCCGGCCGCCGCGCCTCCCGCACCACCCGTGAAGACGGTGGTCAGGACGTTGAAGGTGACCGCTCCGGCCGCGCGGCCGGGGTTCTTGCCCCACTCGTCCCACGCCACCAGCGCCTTGCCGGTCTCCTTCATCGCCGTACGGGAGTCGCGGATCCAGGAGGGCAGCTTGTCGTCCGGGAGGAGCCAGAACGCCGTACCGACGCCGGGGATGGAGGCGAGGGCGAGCCCCGTCGCGAGCTGGGCGAGGCCCTTCCACGCCTGGCCCATCGCGTCCCAGCCGCCGAAGCCGACCAGCGTGCCCAGGCCCTTGATCGTGCCCCAGATGCCATCGACGATCAGGCCGTCCCAGACGAACGACTTCACCCAGTGGCCGACCTCGTACCAGTGGTGCTTCTCCTCCACCGGGTCACCCCAGGGAAGCTTGGCGTTCTTGAGGTCCTCGGCGTTGAAGCCGTACTGGTCCTTGCGGTCGGAGCCGTCGCCCGCGACCATCTGCGTCCCGCCCCAGATCGCCGTGATCTTGTTGTGGCAGGTCCGCTCGGCCGCCCAGAACGCGGCGACGGTGGTGGTGATGTCGTCCCGGATCCGGTTGTGCTCGTCGACCTTGTCGCCGTCGTACTCCCACTCGTCGTCGTCCTTGACCGAGTCGACGAAGGTCTGCGCCTTGGTCTTGAGCTCCTTGAGCTTGGAGACGAGGGGCCGGATCTCGGTGCTGTAGGAGGAGAGGGCGGAGGACACCGTCTCCAGGTCCGTCGCGAAGTCGTCGGCCCGGTCCTGCACGGGCTTGGTGGTGGCGAAGAGCTGCTCGGCCTCGGGCGCGTGATAGAACGCCGACAGGCCCTGGAACTGGGTGTTGACGTCCTTGCCCGTGTCCCGGACGTGGCCGGCGTCCTTCTTCAGATCCGCGTGGTCCAGCTCCAGCTGCGCCAGGTCGCCGGTGAACTGGGGGATCTCGTCGGGCTTGATCACGCCTTGCCCGTCCCCGGCATGTCCAGCTTCGGCGCCTTCAACGTGTTGCGCTGCGCCTCCAGCGCCATCTGCTCGTCACCGTTGAGGTAAGCCGTCGTCGCGTCGACCACGCCCTGCAACGACTTGCCGGCACGCGCCGCCACGAACGACAGATCCTTCGACGCCCGCTCCGCGTACTGCGACAACGCCAGCGCGACCAGACCACCCTGCGCCTGCTCACCACCCGCGGCAGGCGCATCCGCGGAGATCGTCCCCGCGCTCGACGCCGCCGACGTCAGATGCTCACCGAACGCCGTCGCGTGCTTCTGCAGATTCGACGCCGTCTCACCCGTCGTCTTCAGCACACCCGAAATACCCTGCGGCTTCAGATCCCAGCCCGGCATCCGTCAAACCCCCGTCGTTCTCGTCCGTCAGCCGATGTTGTCGACCGCGGCCTTCGCCCGCTGGATCGTCGACTGCGCCGTACCGTCGTTCTGCTCCAACGTCGTCTTCAGCAAAGTGATGATGTTCCGCACCTCATTCGACGCACGGTTCCACCGCTGCTCCTTGCCGTGGTACTCCTCCGCCACACCATCCGCCGTGAAGTCCGCCATCGCCGCCTTCACCTGACGGTCACGCTGACCGATCACCTCCTCCAGCCGCGCCACCACCGCCTGGATGTTCCCCTGCGCATCCGCCGACGCACCCGTGTCGTACGACCGACGATCCGAACCCGCACCAGCCATCACAAACCACTCCCCGTCAAAGCCGAAGAAACCGGACCGAACTGAAACCCGGACTCAGCGCGCGCCAAACCGCGCCGCGTCGAAGTTCGCCGCCGACATCTGCTGCCGCGCGTTGTCACCCTGCTCCTGATCACCCGACGAGAACGCCGAGTCCATCCCCGACTGACCACCCAGGATCGCGGCGAGGGAGGCGTTCAGGTCGCCCGTGATCTGGTCGGCACGCGCCTTGAACTGATCGAACATCACCCGACCCGAACCGTTGAACTTTCCCTCCAACGGCGTCGCCGCCTGCACCAACTGCTTGATCAACGACCCCAGATCATCACTCGACCCACGCGAATCACGCTGCAACGACGACAACGTCTGCGCACCCATGTCGAACTTCATGTCGAACTCGCCTCCCCCGGTGAGGTCTGCCTGTCACGTCCGTACGCATCTCATCTGTAGCAAGTCCTCGATTGCCGATGCAATCGCGAAGCGGCGGTAGTTACAGGGGTGGCACAAACGGATGAGCAAGTCGCGGATGATATCCGGACATTGCGGATCAAAGTTCAGTGAATGATCGTCGCCGAGGTCGCCGTCGGGCCTTCGCGGCAGACCAGCAGCAGGGCCCGGTCGTCGTTGACGTCCTTCGCGACCGCTTCGATCAGGTGCCAGGCGGCGCCCTGGAAGCCGCCGGCGACATAGCGGTCGGCCTCACCGGTGAGGCGGTCGATGCCCTCGACGATGTCGCGGTCGGAGGTCTCCACCAGGCCGTCGGTGAAGAGCATGAGGACGTCTCCGGGGCGCAGGGAGCCCTTCACGGGGTCGAACTGGGCGCCCTCGTACACCCCGAGGAGCGGGCCCTCGGCGGCCTTCTCCTCCCAGCGGCCGCTGCCGGCGCTGAGCTGGAGGCCCGGCGGATGGCCGGCGGAGTAGAGCTCGTAGTCGCCGGAGTCGAGGTCGAGGACGAGGTGGATGGAGGTCGCGAAGCCCTCGTCCCAGTCCTGGCGGAGGAGGTAGCCGTTCGCCGCCGGGAGGAAGGCGTGCGGGGGCAGGGAGCCGAGGAGGCCGCCGAAGGCGCCGGACAGCAGGAGGGCTCGTGAGCCCGCGTCCATGCCCTTGCCGGAGACGTCCGTGAGGACGACCTCCATGGTGCGGCCGCCGTTCGTGCGGGCCGCGACGACGAAGTCACCGGAGAACGACTGGCCGCCGGCCGGCCGCAGGGCCATCTCGCGGTGCCAGCCGGGTGGCAGTTTGGGCAGCTTGCTCTGGACCCGGATGCGCTCGCGCAGGTCGAAGAGCATGGTGCCGCCGCGCCGCCAGGGCACGCCGACCCGGCTGCGGAACTGGGCGATGAGCAGCCCGAAGAAACCGCATGCGGCGACGACCAGGACCACGCCCGGGGTGACCCTGGAGGGCCCTTGGGTGTAGGGGCCGAGCTGGACGGACTCCACGATCAGGGCGGTGGCCGCCGCCGCGTACAGGCCGAGCAGGCTGGACGGGCGCAGCAGCAGGCCGCCGGCGACGATCGGCAGGACCAGGGCGGCGGGTGAGCACCACACCGAGTTGGCGAGGGTGGTGGCCGCGATGACCGGGACGGTGAGCAGCAGGAAGGCCAGCGCGATCCAGTCGGATCCGTCGCCGCGGAAGTAGTCGACGGCGCTTCGGCGCACGCCGGTGCGGACCCGGTGCATCAGATGCTTCAACCGGGCCGTCAACGTCTCGGCTTCCGCGCGCCGCTGTCGTCCTTCTGCCATTAGTTCGGGACCCTATCCATCCAACCCACCGCTTGGCACGGGAGGTCCCACTTGTCCCCCGTCCGAGGTTCAACTTCACAGTGAACTTCATGGAAAGCGCTCACGTGGCGCGGAGGGAGAAATTCCCTGGCTCGTCCCGCATTGGACTGCTAGGCATGGATGCATGACGACTCGGGCGACGCCGACAGGGCCCACAGGGCAGACGGGCCACGCGACCTCTTCCGTGACTTCCGCTGCCGAGTTGCGGGTGCTGCGGCAGGACGAGTGGGACCAGTGGTACGACACCCTGCTGCGGGCCTTCGGCGGGGTCCCGGAGTCGGCCGAGGAACGGCAGCTGTGGTCGGAGCTCACACCGTGCGAGCGGTCGGTCGGCGTCTGGGACGGGGCGGAGCCGGTGGGCACGGCGGGGGCGTTCGAGTTCCGGCTGACCGTGCCGGGCGGGGCCTCGGTGCCGACGGCGGGCGTGACGATGGTCGGGGTGAGCGCCACGCACCGGCGGCGTGGGCTGCTGACGTCCATGATGCGGCGGCAGTTGGACGACGTACGGGCCTGGGGCGAGCCGCTCGCGGTGCTCACCGCCTCGGAGCCGGTGATCTACGGCCGGTTCGGGTACGCGGCGGCGACTTTCAGTCTGCATGCCGAGATCGACACCGGTCGGGTACGGCTGTCCGTCCCGGCCGGCACGGACGGCGTACGGCTGCGGTACGTCGATCCGCGCGCCGGGCTCGACGCGTGCGAGGCGGTGTACGCGCGGACGGTGGCCGGGCGGCCGGGGATGCTGGACCGGCGGCCGGGCTGGGAGCGGCTGTGGGTGATGGAGGCGGAGGCCGAGAAGGACGGGGCCTCGCCGTTGCAGTGTGTGCTGGCCGAGCGGGACGGAGAGGTGACCGGGTACGCCCGTTACCGGGTGCGGCCCGAGTACACGGACGCGGGGCACAACGGGCAGGTGCTGCTGCAGGACCTGGCCGGGGTCGACCCGGTGTCGGAGGCGGCCCTGTGGCGGTTCCTGTTCGGGATCGACCTGACGACCTCGCTGAAGGTACGCGGGCGGCCGCTGGACGAGGCGTGGCAGTACCAGGTGTCCGACATCCGCCGGTGCGGGCTGCGGGTGCGGGACGCGTTGTACGTACGGCTGGTGGACGTGGGTGCGGCGCTTCAGGCGCGGACGTACCAGGCGCCGGTGGACGTGGTGCTGGAGGTGGAGGACGCCTTCTGTCCGTGGAACTCGGGGCGCTGGCGGCTGTCCGGCGACCCGAAGGGCGCGGTGTGCGCGCGTACGACGGACCCGGCCGATCTCGCCCTGTCGGTGCGGGAGCTGGGGGCGGCGTACCTGGGCGGGGTGGGCCTGGCCGCGCTCGGTGCGGCCGGGAGGGTGCGCGAGCTGCGGCAGGGGGCGCTGGCGGAGGCGGCCGTCGGCTTCGGCTCACCGGTGGCGCCCTGGCTGCCGCACGGCTTCTAGAGCCGCCCGGGTCCTTGGCTCTGCCTCAGTTCTTCTGGCAGGTCGGGCACCAGAAGAGGTTGCGGGCGGCGAGGTCCGCGGTGCGGATCCCGTCGCCGCAGAGGTGGCAGGGCTGCTGGGTGCGGCGGTAGACGTACACCTCGCCGCCGTGGTCGTCGACGCGGGGCGGGCGGCCCATCGCCTCGGGGGTGTGTTCGGGGCGGACGGTGTCGATGCGGTTGTTGCGCACGCCCTCGCGCATGAGGGCGACGAGGTCGCTCCAGATCGCGTCCCACTCGGCGGTCGTGATGTCCCTGCCGGGGCGGTACGGGTCGATGTGGTGCCGGAAGAGGACCTCGGCGCGGTAGACGTTGCCGACGCCGGCGATGACCTTCTGGTCCATGAGGAGGGCGGCGATCGTCGTGCGGCTGCGGGAGACGCGGGCGTAGGCCGCTCGGGGGTCGGCGTCGGCGCGCAGCGGGTCGGGGCCGAGGCGGGCGTGTATGGCCTGCTTCTCGGCGCCCGTGACGAGGGCGCAGGTGGTGGGGCCGCGCAGGTCGACGTACGCGGTGCTGTTGGCCAGGCGGAGGCGGACGGTGTCCGTGGGCGGGGGCGCGGGGGCGTCGCCGAAGGCCACCTTGCCGAAGAGGCCGAGGTGGATGTGGATCCAGTCGTCGTCGCGGAAGCCCAGGAAGAGGTGCTTTCCGTGGGCTTCGGTGCGGGTGAGTCCGGCGCCGTCGAGGAGTGCGGCGGCGTCGGAGAACTTGCCCTGGGGGCTGGTCACGCGTGGTGCCGTGCCGGAGAAACGGTCGGCGTAGTCCAACGCCAGCCGGTGGATCGTGTGCCCCTCTGGCACGGTCCCTGTTCCTTTCCAGCCCCCCTGCGGAGCGGTCAGTCCTGCTGCGGGTGGTGGGCCGGGATCGCGGGGAGGTCGCCGGTCGTCTCGTAGTCGGCCAGCATGTCGATGCGGCGGATGTGGCGCTCGTCACCCGAGAACGGGGTGCCGAGGAAGGTCTCGACGAACTTCGTCGCCTCCTCGGTGGAGTGCATACGGGCGCCGACGGCGACGACGTTGGCGTTGTTGTGCTGGCGGCCGAGGGAGGCGGTCTCCTCGCTCCAGGCCAGGGCCGCACGGACGCCCTTCACCTTGTTCGCCGCGATCTGCTCACCGTTGCCGGAGCCGCCGATGACGATGCCGAGGGCGTCCTTGTCCGCGGCCGTGCGCTCCGCGGCGCGGAGGCAGAAGGGCGGGTAGTCGTCCTGGGCGTCGTAGATGTGCGGGCCGCAGTCGACCGGGTCGTGGCCCGCCGCCCTGAGCCATTCGACGAGGTGGTTCTTGAGTTCGAAGCCGGCATGGTCCGAGCCGAGATACACGCGCATGGGATGAGTGTGTCATGCGTGTTGCCGGGTAGCAGCCCGGGGTGTCGGGGCCCGAGAACCCCGCTGGAACCATGGAACCTCAGGAAAACCTCAAGTAACGATCCGGAATCATAGGTTCAAGAATCCATCCACCTCCGTTTCACTGGCGTCCCATGACTTCACAGCCCACCCTCACCAAGGCCGACCGCGGCCACGGAGGCCCCGGAGATCCCGGTTCCGGCCTCCAGGCAGGTCTCAAGAACCGGCATCTGTCGATGATCGCCATCGGCGGTGTCATCGGTGCCGGACTGTTCGTCGGATCCAGTTCCGGAATCGCCACCGCCGGGCCCGGCATCCTCCTCTCGTACGCCCTCGTCGGCACGCTCGTGGTGCTGGTGATGCGGATGCTCGGGGAGATGTCCGCGGCCAACCCGACCTCCGGGTCGTTCTCCGCGCACGCCGACCGGGCGCTCGGCCGCTGGGCCGGCTTCTCCATCGGCTGGCTGTACTGGTTCTTCTGGGTCGTGGTGCTGGCCGTGGAGGCCACCGCCGGCGCGAAGATCCTCGAAGGGTGGATCCCCGCCGTACCGCAGTGGGGGTGGGCGCTGATCGTGATGGTGGTGCTGACCGCCACCAACCTGGTCTCCGTCGGCTCCTACGGCGAGTTCGAGTTCTGGTTCGCCGGGATCAAGGTCGTGGCGATCGGCGCGTTCATCGTCGTCGGCGGGCTCGCGGTGTTCGGCGTGCTGCCCGGCGTCGACAGCGACAAGGCGGGCCTCGGCAACCTCACCTCGCACGGCGGCTTCCTGCCCAACGGCCCCGGCGCCGTCCTCACCGGCGTCCTGCTCGTCGTGTTCTCCTTCATGGGCAGCGAGATCGCGACCCTCGCGGCCGGTGAGTCCGAGGACCCGCAGCGGGCCGTCACCAAGTCCACCAACAGCATCATCTGGCGGATCGGCGTCTTCTACCTCGGCTCGATCCTCGTCGTCGTCACGCTGCTGCCGTGGGACGACAAGTCCATCGCCGAACAGGGCTCCTACGTCGCCGCCCTCGACTCCCTCGGCATCGCGCACGCCGGTCAGATCATGAACTTCATCGTGCTGACCTCGGTGCTGTCCTGTCTCAACTCCGGCCTCTACACGGCCTCCCGCATGGCGTTCTCGCTCGGCCGGCGCGGTGACGCGCCGAAGGCGTTCGCGCGGGTCAACAGCCGGGGCGTGCCGATGCCGGCGATCCTCGCCTCCGTCGTGTTCGGCTTCGTCGCCGTCTTCTTCAACTATCTGTCCCCGGACACCGTCTTCCTCTTCCTCGTCAACTCCAGCGGGGCGGTGGCCCTGTTCGTGTGGCTGGTCATCTGCTTCTCGCAGCTGCGCATGCGGCGGATCATCCAGCGGGAGGCGCCCGAGAAGCTGGTCGTGCGGATGTGGCTGTACCCGTATCTGACCTGGGCGACGGCCGCGCTGATCGTGTTCGTGCTCGGCTACATGCTGACCGACACCGAGGGCGAGAGCAGCGGGCGTACGACCGTGCTGCTGTCGGTGCTCGTGGCCGCGGTGGTCGTCGCCGTCGCCCTCGTGAAGGAGAAGATGGCGAAGGACAGGGCCGCACGGGCGCAGGACGGCTCGGAGACGCTCACCACACCGTAAAGCTCTCCTTCACCTTGTCGTACGTCTTCAGGGCATCCGCCTCCGCCTCCGGCTGGTACCAGGTGTTGATCTGGTACGACTTCCCCTCTTGGTCGAAGCCGAGCAACCGGGCATGCCAGCGGGTGCCCTGAAGCGTGAAGGTGTACTCCCAGACGACCGCCGGGCGGCCCCGGAACGTCGTCTCCTCCAGGCGGATCTTGCGGTAGTCGCGGCCCTCGTGGGCGTTCTGCTCGGAGGTCCGCCAGGTGTCCATCAGGTCGCCGCGGGCCAGGGAGGACTTGGCGACGAGCTCCTGGGTGCCGTCGGGGGAGGTGTAGTGCACCTCCGCGCCCGTCTGCACGTCCCGCCGCCAGCCCTTGGGCGTCGCCCAGGCGAACCCCCCGGCCTCCTGGTGCGCGCCGGGCGGCAGACTCGGCGGCCTGGACGTGCCCTCGACGGTGGGCGAGTTGCTGCCGCCGGCGGAGGGGGTCGGGGCCCCCTCCGCCGAGGAGCCACCGGCCGCCCGCCCGTCGCCCTCCCCCGAGCCGGGCGCCACGACCAGCACCACCGCGACGACGATCCCCACGGCGACACCACCGACGCCGACCACGATCCGCCCCCTACGGCTCGACCGGCGACGGGCGGGCCCCGCGGGGACCGCCACGGACCGGAGCCGGGAGGTGAGCCCCGGCCCCTTTTCGGTCGGCACCTGCGAAGGATCGCCGGAGCCGGCGGACGTGGCACCGGAGCCAGCGGACGGGACGCCGGAGCCAGCGGACGAGGCACCAGAGCCACCCGGCGGAGCACCGAAGACACCGGGCGGGGCACCAGAGCCACCCGGCGGAGCACCGAAGACACCGGGCGGGGCACCAGAGCCACCCGGCGGAGCACCGAAGACACCGGGCGGGGCACCAGAGCCACCCGGCGAGGCACCACAGCCACCCGGCGGAGCACCGAAGACACCGGGCCCGTCGGCGGATTCGCCGAGCTCCCCGCCAGCGACACCCGCCCCACCGTCAGAAACACCAGGCCCGCCGCCGTAGAAACCAGGCCGGCCGCCAGACACACCTGGCCCGTCGGCGGAAACACCCTCCCCGTCACCAGACTCACCCGGCCCACCACCGGAGACACCCTGCCCGTCCCCAGACTCACGCGACCCAAAGGCGGCGACACCCGCCCTGTCACCAGACTCACCCGGCCCAAAGGCGGCGACACCCGCCCCGCCCCCAGACCCACCCGCCCCACCACCGAAAACACCCTGCCCGCCCCCAGACCCACCCGCCCCACCACCGAAAACACCCTGCCCGCCCCCAGACCCACCCGCCCCACCGGCGGAAACACCCTGTCCGCCCCCCGACGCACCCGGCCGGCCACCGGACTCGGCCGGCCCCTCGGCGGAGATGCCGGGGTACAGGGGGCGGGTCGGTGGTTCTTCCGGGAAGGCCAGGGGGTGGAGGGTGGATTCCAGGTCGGGTAGGGACGGGCGGGATGCCGGGTCCTTGGTCAGGAGGGTGCGGAGGATCTCGGTCAGTGGGCCCGCCGCGGCGGGGAGTCGGGGCTCCTCGTAGAGGACGGCGTGCAGGGTGGCCAGGGTGGTGTCGCGGGAGAACGGGGAGTGGCCGGCCAGGGCCGCGCAGAGGGTCGCGCCGAGGGACCAGACGTCCGACGGCGGTCCCTGCGGGCGGCCGGAGATGCGCTCGGGGGCCATGTAGTCGGGCGAGCCGACGAGCATGCCGACCATGGTCAACGCCTTGGCGTCCTGGATCGCCGCTATGCCGAAGTCGGTGAGGACGACCCGGCCGCCACGTTCCACCAGCACGTTCCCCGGTTTGATGTCCCGGTGCAGGACGCCCCCCGCGTGCACCTGCCGCAGTGCCTCCACCAGCCCCAGACCGACCCTGGCCGTCTCACGCGGGGTGAGCGGGCCCTCCTCGGCCATGACCCGTTCCAGGGAGCGGCCCGCCACCAACTCCATGACGATCCACAGGCGTTCACCCTCGTCGACGACGTCGTAGACGCGCACCACGTTGGGATGGTCGATGCGGGCGGTGGCCCTGGCCTCGCGCAGGGTGCGTTCCCGGCGGGTGCGGCCGTCCTCGGGGTCGAGGCCGTCGATGCGCATCTCCTTCACCGCGACCTGCCGGTCGAGTATCTCGTCGACGGCCCGCCACACCCGCCCCATTCCCCCCTGGCCGATACTCTCGACCAATCGGTAGCGCCCCGTCACCAGCAGACCCGGAACACCGCCGCTCCCTGAATTCCCCGGCAATTCACTGCACCCCCTCCATTGCCCGGCCCCACCAATTCATGCCGTACCAGCATAGTGCGGAGAAATCTTGTGGTACCTCTTCAAGTACTGCGAATTCAGGCGCAGCAAAGGGGGGCGAACATGAGTTCTCGTCATGCGACGGCCATCACCGGATCACTGGTCGCTGCATCGTTCTCGGCGGTGCTGATCCTTTCCTTCCCGGCCGGTGCGGACGACACGGGACCCGGGAGCGCCAAGGGAGGAAAGGCGGTGGACGAGGCACCGGCCGGGGTGCGGCTGACCACGCTGCTGCCCGAACGGATCTCGGTCGACAACGCCTCACAGGAAACGGCGATCACCGCCACGGTGAAGAACGAGGGAACCAAGGACAGCGGAAAGATCAGGGTGTGGGTCGTCGGATTCGACGGCCTGACCGTGAAAAACGTCCAGGGGTGCACCACGATCGCGGAGAAAAACCTCCCAGAGGGCTCGAACAGCGGTTTCTCCTGTCCCATCGACAATCTCGCGGCCGGGGCGTCGAAGTCCTACGACGTCGAAGCGACTTTCGATCTGAACAAGACCGGGAAGATCTGTCTGCCCGTCCAGACCAGCGACGGGAAGAAGACGTTCTGGCAGCAGGGCCCGGTGCCGTTCGGCACGACGAACCCGTCGCCGAACGCCCCCGCCACCCCGCTGCTCCTCGGCACCGACAACACACCCGCCGCGCCCAGCGGTGACGAACTGCCGAAGACTGGCGTCGGACGGGACCTGCTGCCGCTCGGCGCGGCCGGGGTCTCGCTGCTCGCGGCGGGCACGGCCGGGCTGTGGTGGGCCCGTCGCCGACCGGAGAGCTGACGCCCCTCGCAGGCCTCGCACGTCCCACCGAGGGCCCCGCATAACCTGACGGGGGCTGTCAGGTTATGCGGGCAGCATCCTCCGTATGGACACCGTGACCGCCACCGCCGACCTCCCCGTCCTGCACCCCTCCGACCCCGGCTACGAGGACGAACTCGCCGGATTCCAGACCGGGTTCACCCAGCGGCCCGCCGTGGTCGTGGCCGCCCGGACCGCCGCCGACGTGGCCGGTGCCGTGCGGTACGCGGCCGCCCGGGGGCTGCCCCTGCGGGTCCGGGCCACCGGGCACGGGCTGCCCGGCGCCTCGGAGGGCGGACTGCTCATCACCACCCGACGCATGGACGGGGTGAGTGTCGACCCCGTGGCCCGTACCGTCCGCGTCGAGGCGGGCGTGCGCTGGGGTGATGTCGTCGCGGCGGCGGAGCCGTACGGTCTGGCGCCGCTCAACGGAAGCGCGCCGAGCGTGGGGGCCGTCGGGTACACGCTGGGCGGTGGACTCGGCATCCTGGCCCGGGAGTTCGGGTACGCCGCCGACCACGTCCGCTCCCTCGACGTGGTCACCGGGGACGGGCGGGCGAGGACGGTCACCGCCGAGGCCGAGCCCGGCCTGTACGGGGCGCTGCTCGGCGGCGGCACCGAGGGCCTCGGTGTCGTCACCGCCCTCGAGATCGGGCTCGTACCGGTGAGGACGCTGTACGGCGGCTCGCTCGCGTTCGACGGGCGGGAGGTCGGCGCGGCGGCCGTACTACGGGCGTACGAGGCGTGGACGCGGACCGTGCCCGAGACGCTGACCTCGTCCTTCGCCGCCGTACCGTATCCGGATCTGCCGGCCCTGCCGCCGCGGCTGCGGGGGCGGTACGTCGTGGCCGTGCGGGTGGCGTACACGGGCGAGGACGGGGAGGGGCTCGTCGCGCCGCTGCGGGGGATCGGGCCGGTGCTCGCCGATTCGTTGCGGGAGATGCCGTACTCCGAGAGCCACACCATCCACAGCGATCCGGACTTCCCGCACGCCTACTACGGGGAGGCCGCGGTGCTGAGCGAACTGGACGTGGAGCGGGGCGGCGAACTGCTCGGGCTCACCGGGCCGGACGCCGGGGCCATGTGCGTCGTGCAGGTCAACCACCTGGGCGGGGCGCTGGCGAAGGCCGCGACGAACGCGGTGCCGTACCGCGAAGGGCGTTTCCTGGTGCGGCTGTTGACCATGGGCGAGCGGGAGGCGGCGCGGGCCCTGCTCGACCCGGCCTTCGCGGTGCTCGCCCCGCACACCCTCGGGCGGGCCGCCAACTTCGCCTTTGGGGCCGGCGACCGGGCCGACGGGCTGTTCGACCCGGACACACGGAAGAGGCTCGCCGAGATCAAGTCGCGGTACGACCCGGCGAACCTCTTCCGGAGGGACTGAGGGATCAGCGGCCCGCGAACTTCCAGGCGGTGGGCAGCAGGCCCATCGCCAGGGCCGCCTTGACGGCGTCGCCGATCAGGAACGGGGTGAGGCCGACCGCGATCGCGGTGGAGAAGGAGAGGTCGGCCGCGTAGGCCAGGTAGGGGACGCCGACGGCGTAGATGATCGCCTCGCCGACCAGCATCGCGCCGGCCGTGCGCCACACGCTGCGGTCCGCGCCCCGGCGGGCCAGGGCGCCCACGGCGGCGGAGGCGAGGATCATGCCGAGGATGTAGCCGAAGGAGACGGAGATCCCGGAGGCGCCGCCGGCGAACCACGGCACACCGGCGAGGCCGGCCAGCGCGTACACGACGAGCGCGGAGACACCGCGCCGGGCACCGAGGGAGGTGCCGACCAGGAGCGCGGCGAAGGTCTGGCCGGTCACCGGGACCGGGGAGCCGGGGACCGGCACCGCGATCTGCGCCGCGAGACCGGTGAGCGCGGCACCGCCGAGGACGAGCGCGACGTCACGGACGCGGGACGCGGGCAGGAGGTCGGCGAGGACCTCTCCGGGACGGGCGGCGCTGGCGGCAGCGGTGCTCATGGGGACTCCGCGGGGAGGAGGACGGTTGGGGACACCGCGACGCTATCCCAGCGCCCAGGGGCCACCCACCGTCAGCGCTCGACAAAGAGGGTGACGGAAGGTTGGTGGGCTCCAGACAAAGGATGTCGGTTACACCGGCAGGGGCGTGACAACGATCACTGAGGTGGAGAGGTTTCGCTCACCTGGCGCCCCGTCAACGGATTGTGAACTCCCACCAAAGGAATCCTAGCGCTCTGGTCGGATTCACCTTTCCTGCCCTACTCTTCCAGACATGGTTGCCCAGGCCCGGAACTTCACGTCGCGTCGCTATGTCGATCTGCGACGCCAGGGCACGGCCACCTGTCGCCGCCCGGTCTGAGGCGGGGTCACGGCACCGCCTCGGCTTCCGAGACGTGTCGGCCCCGTTCCCGAGGACGGTCAACCATGCCCCGTACCGCGGCACCACCCCCTGTCCGCAAGTCCCCTGTCCCCCGTGTCGCCGACAGCGACCGGCGGCGCACCAGCGCCAGTGTGATCCTGCGGTCCGTGCTGGAGCACGGTCCGGTGGCGCGCTCCACCATCGCCCGGCTGACCGGGCTGTCCCCGGCCGCCGTCACCGACCACTGCACCCGGCTCACCGCGCTCGGACTGATCCGGGAGTCGGCCGCGCCCCGGCGCAGCAACGGGGTCGGCCGCCCGCACGTCCCCGTCGACCTGGACGACTCGCGGTTCGTCGTCGGCGGGATGCACGTGGCCGTGCCGTACACCACGGTCGCACTGCTCGATCTGCGCGGACGGGTCGTCGCGCGCCGCGAGTTGAAGCACCACGGCACCGAGCCGTACGAGGTGCTGGCGCGGGCGGCCGACGGGCTGGCGGCGCTGCTCGCCGAGGCGCCGGACAGCCGGCCGCTGGGTGTCGGGTTCGCCGCCGGCGGCTGGGTGGACCGGGACTCCGGGACCGTCGTCGAGCATCCGCTGCTCGGCTGGCGCGAGGTGCCGGTGCGGGAGGTCGTCGAGGCGCACACCGGACTGCCGGTCCATGTCGACGGCCACGCGCGGGCGCTGGTCAACGCGGAGCGCCTGTTCGGACGGGCGCGCGGCAGCCGCAGCGTGCTGCACCTGTTCGTGGGGAACGTGGTCGACGCGGCGTTCGCCACCCATGACGAGGTGCACCACGGGCCGCGCTCGCAGGCGGGCGTCATCGCCCATCTGCCGGTGCCGGGCGGCACCGAGCCGTGCGGGTGCGGGCGCGTCGGATGCCTCCAGGCCGAGTTGAGCGAGCGGACGCTGTGCCGGCGGGCGCGGGATGCGGGCGTCATCGGCGGCGTGAACCCCCTGCACGTCGTCGCGGCAGCGGCCGCCGGTGACCGGGCAGCGGTACAGCTGCTGACGGACCGGGCGGGAGCGGTCGGCCGGGCGGCGCGGCTTCTGCTGGACGTGCTCAATCCGGAGACCGTGGTCGTCACCGAGGTCGGCGTCATCCACCGGAAGGACTGCCTCGACGCGCTGCGTGCGGGGGTCGGCGACGAGCGCGCCACCGCTGTCATGCCGACGAGCTTCCCGGATTCCGTCCTCGCCATGGCGGGCGGATCCGTGGCTCTGGACGTGCTGTACCGGGACCCACTCGCGTTGTCGTCGCGGGCGACTTAATTCAGAAACTCCGAATGTTGACAGGCCCCGCACCAGAACAGGACCATCGTTCCATGAGCTGTCGCACTTTCTGTTGCTGACGCCCCGGTGCGCCGGGAGCGCACCCTTCTCCCCGTCTTTCAGACGTGGTCTTTCACGCGTGAATTCCCTTGCCCAGGTCTGAATTCCGCATGCCATTTTTCGCCGCTTTCCCCTGAGGGGTTCTCCCATGCCTTCGACCTATGACCGTCGGGTGTTTCTCGCCTCCCTGCTCGGTGCCGCCGCCGGTGTCGCCGGTCTCAGCGGCTGCGCCGAGAGCAGCGCCGCCGCCAGCAGCAGCAAGGGCGCGTCCACCGCTCCTCTCGCCGAGAAGGTGCCCGCCGGCACCAGCCTGAAGATCGCCTCGTTCCAGAACGTCCAGCAGTTGCAGTTCAAGCTGGCGAAGCTGCCCAAGTTGCCTTTCACGGTGTCGAGTTGGGTGAACATCGGGGCCGGCCCGGATGTCATCAACGCCTTCCGGGCGAAATCCCTGGACCTCGCGAACAACGCCGGTATCCCGCCGATCCAGGCGCATTACCAGGGCTACGACGCGAAGATCGTCGCGATCAACATCACCCGCAAGCCGAATTACCTCTTCGCCACCAAGCCCGGCAGCGACATCCGCTCGGTCGAGGACTTCAAGGGCAAGAAGCTCGCGTTCTCACAGGGCCAGGCGCAGGGTGTCGTCCTGCTGCGGGCGCTCAGGAAGGCGGGCATCGCGTACGACGACGTGAAGCTGGTCCCGCTCACCAGCAACCAGTTCCTCACCGCGCTGCAGTCCGGCCAGGTCGACATCGCCCCGCTCAGCAACAGCCAGGCGCCCGCCTACCTCCAGCAGTACGAGTCCAAGGGCGCCCGCACCATCACCACCGACGTCGTCGACCTGCTGAACCTGCTGTGGGCGCCGGTGTCCGTGCTGAACGACGAGGCGAAGGCGGCCGCGGTCGCCGCGTACATCCCGCAGTGGGCCAAGGGCCAGGTGTGGCAGTACGAGAACCCCGACATCTGGAACGAGGAGTTCTACGTCAAGACGCAGAACCTGACCCTCGCCCAGGCGAAGGCGATCTCCGAGCTCGCCAACAAGCCGCTGTTCGCGCCGAGCTGGGACGAGGCCATCGCCTGGGAGCAGGAGACCGCGGACCTGCTCGCGGAGGGCGGCTTCGTGAAGAAGTTCGACGTCTCCTCCCTCTTCGACCACCGCTTCGAAGGCATCGCCGCGAAGTCCGTGCCCGCCGAGTACCGGAGTTGATACCGCCATGACCACCACCACGCTGGGCACGGCCGCTCCCGTGGCCGCGACCGCCGAACGGTCGCGCAGGCGCCGCCGCAGCCTCGCCCCCGGCAAACGCCTCCCCGCCGCCCGTCTGATCGGGCCCCTCGTCCTCCTCGCCCTGTGGGCCGCCGCCTCCGCCGCCGGACGACTCGACCCCGGCGCGATCCCGGCGCCCTGGACGGTCCTGAGGACCGGCGTCCACCTGTGGACCGACGGGACCCTGCCCACCGACGTCCTCACCTCCCTCGAACGCGCGGCGTACGGCTTCGCGATCGGCCTCACCGCCGGAGTGGCCCTCGCCCTCGCGTCCGGTCTCAGCCGGGCAGGGGAAGCGCTGATCGACGGAACCGTGCAGCTCAACCGGGCGATCCCGGTCCTCGGTCTGATCCCGCTGTTCATCCTGTGGCTGGGCATCGGCGAGACCTTCAAGATCGCGATCATCGCCATCGTCGTCTACATCCCGATCTACCTGAACACGCATGCCGCGCTGTCCGGCATCGACAACCGGTTCGTCGAACTCGCCGAGGTGCAGGGCCTGTCACGGGTCCAGTTCATCCGGCAGATCGTGATCCCCGGCGCGCTCCCCGGATTCTTCGTGGGACTCCGGCTCGGCGTCACGGGATCCTGGCTCGGCCTGGTGGTCCTGGAGCAGATCAACGCCACCAGCGGCCTCGGCTACATGATGTTCCAGGCCCAGAACTACGGCCAGTCGGACGTCATCCTGGTCGGCCTCCTCATCTACGGCGTCTTCGGCCTGGTCTCCGACAGCGCGGTCCGTCTCATCGAACGGAGGGTGCTGTCGTGGCGCCGCACACTGAGCAGCTGACCCGTCCCGCCGTGCGGTTGCGCGGCCTGACCCGGTCCTTCGACGGGCGTACCGTCCTCGACGGCCTCGATCTGGACATCCCCGCCGGGCAGTTCGTCGCCCTGCTCGGGCACAGCGGCTCCGGCAAGAGCACCCTGCTGCGGGCGGTCGCCGGCCTGGACCACGAGGTCGCCGGGAGCGGACAGCTGACCGCGCCGGAGCGGGTGTCCGTTGTCTTCCAGGACTCCCGGCTGCTGCCCTGGCGCCGGGTGCTGGACAACGTACTCCTGGGGCTCGACGGCAGGCAGGCCGAGGAGAAGGGCCGCGAGGCCCTCGCCGAGGTGGGGCTGAAGGGCCGTGAGCGGGCCTGGCCCAACGAACTGTCCGGCGGTGAGGCACAGCGTGCCGCGCTGGCCCGCTCGCTGGTCCGTGAGCCGGAACTGCTCCTCGCCGACGAGCCGTTCGGGGCGCTCGACGCGCTCACCCGGATCAGGATGCACGCCCTGCTGCGCGAGCTGTGGGAGCGCCACCGGCCGTCGGTGCTGCTCGTGACCCA
The DNA here is from genome assembly GCF_044763345.1 of Streptomyces sp. NPDC096132. Lineage (NCBI taxonomy): Bacteria > Bacillati > Actinomycetota > Actinomycetes > Kitasatosporales > Streptomycetaceae > Streptomyces > Streptomyces sp. NPDC096132. The sequence continues at coordinate 468,249 of NZ_JBIWGA010000001.1, read as the reverse complement.
CGACGTGGACGAGGCGATCGCCCTTGCCGACCGTGTCCTGGTCCTCGACCACGGCCGCATCAGCGTCGACGTGGCCATCGACCGCGATGCGCATGCGCGCGGCGAGTACCGGTTGCGGCTGCTGGCCGCGCTCGGTGTGACCGAGGACATCAGGTGACCCTGCTGGGGGCTGCCGCCCCCAGACCCCCGCTTCGGCCCTGAACGGGCCTCGTCCTCAAGCGCCGGACGGGCTGGAATACACGGCCGGCGTTCGCAAGTCCCGCCGTTGCAAAGGACCACCCATGCCCCGCCAACTCCACCTCAACGCCTTCCTCATGAACACCGGCCGCCACGAGGCCTCGTGGCGGCTCCCCGAGAGCGACCCCCACGCCCATGTCGAGCTGGACCACTACGTCGGGCTCGCCCGGATCGCCGAGCGTGGCACGTTCGACTCCCTCTTCCTCGCCGACGGGCCGCAGCTGTGGGGGAACATCGCCCAGCGGCCGGCCGGCGCGCTGGAGCCGCTGACGCTGCTCACCGCGCTGGCGACGGCGACCGAGCACATCGGTCTGATCGCCACCGCGTCCACCTCCTACAACTCCCCCTACAACCTGGCCCGCAAGTTCGCCTCGCTGGACATCATCAGCGGCGGCCGGGCGGGCTGGAACATCGTCACGACGGCCGGTGCGGAGGCCGCCCGCAACTTCGGTCTCGACGCGGAGCCCGCGCACGCCGAGCGGTACGCCCGGGCCGCCGAGTTCCTCGACGTGGCGCTGAAGCTCTGGGACAGCTGGGAGGACGACGCGATCCTCGCCGACAAGGCGACCGGCGTCTGGGGCGACGATCACAAGATCCACCCGCCCCGGCACCAGGGGACGTACTTCAGCGTCGAGGGCGCCCTCAACGTCCCGCGCAGCCCGCAGGGGTACCCGCTGCTCGTGCAGGCGGGGTCGTCGCAGGACGGCAAGGCGTTCGCGGCGCGGTACGCGGAGGCGGTGTTCACCGCGCAGCAGACGCTCGCCGACGCGCAGGCCTTCTACGCCGACCTCAAGTCCCGTACGGCGGCGGCCGGCCGGGACCCCGAGCACATCAAGGTGCTGCCCGGCATCGTCCCGGTGCTCGGTTCGACGGAGGCCGAGGCGCGGGCGAACGAGCAGGTGCTGGAGGACCACATCGTGCACCGGCACGGGGTCGCCAACCTGGAGCGACTGCTGCAGCTGCCGGAGGGTTCGCTGGGGCTGGACGCCGAACTGCCGGCGGACCTGCCCTCCGAGGACGCCATCGAGGGCGCCAAGAGCCGCTACACCCTCGTGGTGGAGCTGGCCCGGCGCGATCGGCTGACCGTGCGGCAGCTGATCGGGCGGCTCGGCGGCGGGCGCGGGCACCTCACCTTCGCGGGCACGCCCGAGCAGGTCGCCGCCACGATCGAGACCTGGTTCACGCAGGGTGCCGCCGACGGCTTCAACATCATGCCGGCCGTCCTGCCGTCCGGCCTGGACGCCTTCGTCGACCACGTCGTCCCGATCCTGCGCGCCCGCGGCCTGCTGAGAACGGAGTACGGCCCCCGCCGGACCCTGCGGGAGCGCTACGGCCTCCCCCGCCCCGCCAACCAGTACGTCAGCCCCGCACTCGCCACCGTCTGAAAGGACCCCTCGCATGTCCCTCGACATCCGCAAGGTCACCGCCCGCATCGGCGCCCGTGTGTCCGGCGTCGACCTCTCCGAGCCCCTCGGCGAGGAGACCCACGCCGCCCTGCGCGAGGCGCTCAACGTGCACAAGGCGCTGGTGTTCGACGAGGTGGGCCTCGACGACGAGGGCCAGCAGGCCTTCGTCCGCCACTTCGGCGACATCACCACCGCCCACCCCACCGTGCCCTCCGTCGACGGCACCCCCAACGTGCTGCCCGTCGACAGCGAGCGCGGCCGGGCCGCCAACCACTGGCACACCGACGTGACCTTCGTCCTCAACCCGCCGCAGGCCACCAGCCTGCGCAGCCTGACGATCCCGCCGTACGGCGGCGAGACCCTGATCGCCAACTCCGCGGCCGCCTACCGCGACCTGCCCGAGCCGCTGCGCCGGCTGGCCGACACGCTGTGGGCGGAGCACACCAACGACTACGACTACGCCGTGCCGGAGGAGGCGGTCGACGAGGAGCAGGCCGCCGCCCGCGCCCAGTTCACCTCCATCACGTACCGCACGGTCCACCCGGTGGTCCGAGTCCACCCGCTGACCGGTGAACGCGGCCTGTTCATCGGCGGGTTCGCGCAGCGGATCGTGGGGCTGTCGGTGGCCGAGTCGCGCAAGATCCTCGATCTGCTCCAGTCGTACGTGACCCGCCCGGAGAACGTGCTGCGGCACCGCTGGTCGGAGAACCAGCTGGTGCTGTTCGACAACCGCATCACCCAGCACTACGCGATCGACAACTACGACCACCTGCCGCGCCGGCTGCACCGGGTGACCGTCGCGGGTGACGTGCCGGTCGGCATCGAGGGCAAGGAGAGCTACTCGATCGAGGGCGACGCGGCGCACTACACGTCCGTGGCGGCGTAGGCACGGCCGGTACCGGGCGGAGGGCCCTCACGTGGGAGACACGTGAGGGCCCTCGTGCGGTGTCGGGTCAGGGCTTGCGGCCCAGGCCGCCGTGCTGGCCGATCGGGGTCGGGGTCGTGCCCGGCTCCGGGTGCCAGAGGGGGACGGAGACGACGCCCGGCTCGACCAGGTCCAGCCCCTCGAAGTAGCCCTCGATCTGCTCGACGGGGCGCAGGAAGTAGGGGACCGCGCCGGTCTCGTTGTAGGCGTCCTGGGCCTCTTCGTAGGCGGGGTCGGTGCCGCGTGAGCCCTCGTTGAGGGAGAGGTAGCTGCCGGAGGGAAGGCCGGCGAGGAGGGCGCGGACGAGGTCGCGGGCGCGGTCGTAGCCGTCGACGTGCCCGAGGATGCCGCTGAGGATAAGGGCGGTGGGGTGGGTGAGGTCGAGGGTCTTCGCCGCCGCCTCGAGGATGTTCTCCGGCTCGTAGAGGCTGAGGTCCTCGTAGGCGGTCTCGCCCTCGGGGGTGGAGGTGAGGAGGGCGCGGGCGTGGGTGAGGACCAGGGGGTCGTTGTCGACGTAGACGATCTTCGACTCGGGGGCGAGGCGCTGGGCGACCTCGTGGGTGTTGTCGACCGTGGGCAGTCCGGTGCCGACGTCGAGGAACTGGCGGACGCCCGCCTCCTGGACCAGGTACCGGATGCTGCGGCCGAGGAAGGCGCGGCTGCTGCGGGCGATGGTGACGATGCCGGGGAAGACGGCGGTGTAGGCGTCACCCGCCGCCTCGTCCACCGGGTAGTTGTCCTTGCCGCCCAGCCAGTAGTTCCAGATGCGGGCCGAGTGGGGTACCGAGGTGTCGATCTCCGTCATGGAGCCAATGGTGCCCCCGCGAGGGTGCCTCGCGGGGGTGTTCGTGCGCAGGAGTTGTTACAGATTGCTGAAGTCGGGGCCCTTGGTTCGGGTGCGCTTGATCTCGTAGAAGCCGGGGACCGAGGCGACCGCGACGGTGCCGTCCCAGAGGCGGGCGGCCTCCTCGCCCTTGGGGGCGGGGGTGACGACCGGGCCGAAGAAGGCGATCTGCTCGCCGTCGGGGCCGGGGACGGCTATGACCGGGGTGCCGACGTCCTGGCCGACCTTGTCGATGCCCTCCTTGTGGGAGGCGCGCAGCTGGGCGTCGAACTCGAAGTCCGTCTGCTCGGCGTAGTCGAGGAGGGAGGCGGGCAGGCCCACGTCCTTCAGGGCGCCCGCGATGGCCTCCAGGGTCGGGCCCTCGCCGTTGTTGTGGATGCGGGTGCCGAGCGCGGTGTAGAGCGGGCCGAGGACGTCGGCGCCGTGCAGCTGCCAGGCGGCGGTGACCACGCGCACCGGCTGCCAGGCCTTCACCGCGAGCATCTCGCGGTACTCCTCGGGCAGCTCGTCCAGCTTGTTCTCGTTGAGGACGGCGAGGCTCATGATGTGCCACCGCACCTCGATGTCACGGACCTTCTCGACTTCCAGGACCCACCGGGAGGTCATCCAGGCCCAGGGGCACAGCGGGTCGAACCAGAAGTCGACGGGGGTCTTCTCGGACATGTGTCTCCTCAAGAGATCTTCAAGAGAAAAGGCCTTCCCCGCGTCAACACCGTCGTCCGTGCCGCGCATTCCCTGCTGCCCGCGGTCAGGGGTGCATGGCAGGATCGCTGCTGACTGGAAACCGTCCGGCCATCAACGAGGGAGTACCGCCCGTGCCCGGTGAGAACCTGTCCCGCGACGAGGCCCGGGAGCGGGCCGTCCTGCTGTCCGTCGACGGGTACGACGTGTCCCTCGACGTGCGTTCGGCGATCGCCGAAGGGAACGGCGAGCCGCGCACCTTCCGCTCGGTCACCACGATCCGCTTCCGCTGCAACGAGCCGGGTGCCGCCAGTTTCGCCGACCTGATCGCGCCGAGTGTGACCTCCGTCTCCCTCAACGGCCGGGATCTGGACCCCGGCGAGGTCTTCGACGGCTCCCGGATCCTGCTGGAGGACCTGGCCGCCGAGAACGAGCTGGTCGTCGACGCCCAGTGCGCCTACTCCCGCACCGGTGAGGGCCTGCACCGCTTCGTCGACCCCGAGGACGGCGAGGTCTACCTCTATACGCAGTACGAGCCGGCCGACTCCCGGCGGGTCTTCGCGAACTTCGAGCAGCCGGACCTCAAGGCCCCGTTCCGCTTCGAGGTGCGGGCGCCCGAGGAGTGGACGGTGTGGAGCAACGGCGCCGGCGAGCGCGCCGACGGGGTGTGGCGGTTCGCGGAGACGAAGCCGATCTCGACGTACATCACCTGTGTCGTCGCCGGCCCGTACCACTACGTCACGGACTCCTACACCCGTGACCTCGGGGACGGTACGACCCTGGAGATCCCCCTCGGCGCCCTGTGCCGCAAGGGCCTCGCGCCGTACTTCGACGCCGACGACGTCTTCCTGATCACCAAGCAGGGCCTGGACTTCTTCCACGACCACTTCGACTACCCGTACCCGTTCGGGAAGTACGACCAGGCGTTCGTCCCCGAGTACAACCTGGGGGCGATGGAGAACCCGGGTCTGGTGACCTTCCGGGAGGAGTACATCTTCCGGGGGAAGGTGACGCGGCTGTCGTACGAGAGCCGGGCGAACGTCATCCTGCACGAGATGGCCCACATGTGGTTCGGCGACCTGGTCACCATGGAGTGGTGGGACGACCTGTGGCTGAAGGAGTCCTTCGCGGACTTCATGGGCTCCTTCTCGCTGGTCAACGCCACCCGCTTCACCGAGGGCTGGATCACCTTCGCCAACCGCCGCAAGGCCTGGGCGTACCGCGCCGACCAGCTGCCCTCCACCCACCCGATCACCGCCGACATCCGCGACCTGCAGGACGCCAAGCTCAACTTCGACGGCATCACCTACGCCAAGGGCGCCAGCGTGCTCAAGCAGCTGGTGGCGTACGTGGGCCAGGACGCGTTCCTGGAGGGCGCCCGCCGCTACTTCAAGCGGCACGCGTACGGCAACACGCGCCTGGGCGATCTGCTGTCGGTGCTCGCGGAGACCAGCGGCCGGGACATGGGGACGTGGGCGCGGTCCTGGCTGCAGACGGCCGGCGTGAACTCGCTGACTCCGCAGGTGCTGCTGGATCCGGAGGGCCGGATCGCCGAGCTCGCCGTGGTGCAGGAGGCCCCGGAGTCGCACCCCGAGCTGCGGCCGCACCGGGTGGCGATCGGCCTGTACCGCCGGGAGGAGGGCCGTCTGGTGCGGTACGCGCGCACCGAGGCGGACGTCGACGGCCCGCGTACGGTCGTGGCGGACCTGGTGGGCGAGGCGGCCCCGGAGCTGGTCCTGGTCAACGACGAGGACCTGACGTACTGCAAGATCCGCTTCGACGAGACCTCGCTGGACACCCTGCGGTCGCACCTGGGCGACATCACCGATCCGCTGGCCCGCGCCCTGTGCTGGTCGGCGCTGTGGAACATGACCCGGGACGCGCTGCTGCCCGCGCGGGACTTCATCGCCCTGGTGCTGCGGTTCGCGGGGCGCGAGTCGGACATCGGGGTGCTGCAGATGCTGCACGCGTGGGCGGAGTCGGCGCTGGTGCACTACGTGGCGCCGCCGCTGCGCGGCACGGGTGCGCGGCTGCTGGCGGAGGGCGCCGAGCGCGAGCTGTACGCGGCCGCGCCGGGCAGTGAGCACCAGCTGGCGTGGGCGCGGTTCTTCGCGCAGACGGCCGAGGACCCGGCGGGCTTCGAGCTGCTGCAGGGCTTGCTGGACGGCACCTCGGCCATCGAGGGGCTGGAGGTCGACCAGGAGCTGCGGTGGACGTTCCTGGAGCCGCTGGTCGCACACGGGTACGCCGACGAGAAGGCGCTGGAGGCGGAGCTCGCCCGTGACGACACCGCGTCCGGCAAGCGCCACCAGGTCCGCTGCCTCGCCGCCCGCCCCTCGGCGGCGGTCAAGGCGCAGGCCTGGGCCCAGGTGGTGGAGTCGGAGGCCCTCTCCAACGCCCTGGTGGAGGCGACGATCGCCGGCTTCAACCAGCCCTCGCAGCGGGAGCTGCTGGCGCCGTACGCGCAGAAGTACTTCGCGTCGATCGAGCGTGTGTGGTCCGAGCGGTCCATCCAGATCGCGATGACCGTCGTCAAGGGCCTGTTCCCCTCCCTCCAGGACTCCCCCCAGACGCTGGTGGAGACGGACGTCTGGCTGGCCGCGCACGACTCGGCGCCCCCGGCCCTGCGCCGGCTGGTTCTGGAGGCCTGGGACGACCTGGCACGGGGCCTGCGCGGACAGGCGTGCGACGCGAGGGCCGAGGAGCACCACTAGGAGGCGTCCTGTCGCTCACGCCGTGAAGCGCGCGGTGGCGAGGACGGTGCCGTCGGTGGAGGTGAGACGGGCGCCGGTGAGGGTGGCGGGGTCCACCGGAGCCGGGGCTCCCCAGGAGCCCTTGCCGTCGCGCAGCGCGAACGTGCCGATACGGACCGTGCTGCCGTCCTTGCGTTCCAGCAGGCAGGTGGCCCGGCCGTGGTAGGCGGTTCCGGCGTGGGCGAGGTCGACGGTCATGTAGATCCAGCCGGGGGCACCGGCGTGGGCGTAGATCTCGCCGACCGGTTCGTGCCCGGCTGTGGTGAGATCGGCGAGCAGCATCTCCGCTTCGGCAGGCTGCGAGGGGGCGGTCGTCGCGCTCTCGAAGGACGTGCCGAGGGCCCAGCCCCCGAACCCGAAGCCGAGCGCGAGGAGGGCCGCGGCGGCGGCCGCCCTGAGCCGGACCCGTCCGCGCAGTCCCTTGCGCGACAGCTTGAGACCGGTCCTGTGCGCGCGTTCGTCATGTGCCGCCGCCGCTGCCGCGGCTTGGCTCAGCCGCTGCGACGCCCGGGTTTCGAATCCGACGGGAGGCTCACTGCCGGGCAGCAGACCGAGCAGCCCGTCGCCGAGGAGGGAAAGGTCCGCGACATGCTCCCGGCAGTCCGCGCAGTGGTCCAGATGCGCGATCGCGTCGGCCCGCTCCCGGCCTGACAGAATGCCGAGAGCCAGTTCGGCGCCGATCTCCTGCAGCTGCCCGCAGGTCATGTCGTTACGCATGGTCGCCTCGCTTCGAAGGCGGGGGAGACGCGGGGTGTCTGAGCGTGTCGCGCAGCCTTCCCATGGCCGTCCGGATCCGTGTCTTCGCCGTGCCCAGCGGGATCTGCTCCAGGTCGGCGATCTGCTGTGCCGTCATCCCGTAGACACCCGCCATCACCAGGGCGCGGGCCTGTGCACGCGGCAGCCGCGCCACGGCGGCCCGCAAGCCCGCCGACGCCTCGTCGGCCAGGGCGTGGTCCTCGGGGGTGTCGGTGACGACATCGAGGAGTGCCTCGATGTCCGCGGGGGCCACCGGCTCCGACCGGCGCGCGCGGACGGCGTCGATGGCGAGGTTGTGCGCGATGGTGGTCAGCCATGTCGTCACCGATCCGCGACGGGAGTCGTAGATCTGGGCGTGCCGCCACGCTCGCTCGAAGGTCTGCTGCGCCACGTCCTCGGCGAGTTGCGGATCACCCAGGACGGCGATGGCGACGCCGAAGACCGTGTGCTGGAACCGGCGTACGAACGTGACGGCGAGCTCGGGGTCGCCCGTGGCCAGCCCGGACAGCAGCGCCTCGTCCGGGAGACGGCCTGCCGGGAAGCGGAACCTTCGCATACCCGTATATACGGTCCGTCCCGGCCAGGAGATTGCCTGGCGGCCACGGAAGCCCACGCTCCCATTGTCTCCCCGTTCCGCTACCTGCCCGCAGGCACGCGGGCGCGTTCGGGAGCGGTGGGCGCCGGGGCCCTGCGAACGGCGTACCAGGCGGCGAAGGCGGCGAGGAACGCCACCTCGGCGATCATGGACAGGGTCCCGTAAGGGGGATCCCAGCCCTCTTCGTGGTAGTCCGGCAGTCCGACGGTGCGGGACAGTGCGAAGCCGAGGATCATGCCGGCGCTGACCAGCGCGCCGCCCCACCACGCGAATACGGGATTCGGCAGCGCCAGGCCCCAGGCGGCGAGGACCAGCGCGACACCGCCGACGAGGAACAGGGTTCCCATGTAAGGCACTTCATCGAGGTGCTCGGGGACGAGCAGGAGATGAACCACGGCACTGAGGAGAGCGGCCGCGGCGCCCGCCCATCGAAGTGACGACTCGGTGACAGACGACTCAGTGACATCGGAAGACATTCGGGCCTCCTGGTGAGTGACTTCGGCGGCCGGATCTATCCAGACCTGTGAGGTGTACGTCACGGGCCGGCAAATGGTTCTTGATCGTCACCGCTTCGCGGGCAGGACCCGGCGGGAACCGCAATCCCTCGCGCGCGCCCCGCCGTATCCGGTGCAGAGCGAAAACGGCGAGGAGGGTCGGGCCATGACGGGAAAGCCGAGTCGGAGTGGAGCGGCGGCGGCCTGTGCGATGGCGCTGGCCGCCGGGGTTCTCGCGGCGTGCGGAGGATCGGGCGGCGGGGGCACGGCGTCCCTGTCCACCCCCGAGAACGGCCGCAAGGCGGCAGGGACAACAGTGATCGTGACGATGACCGACTACAGGCTGGCCCTGTCGACCAGGACGTTCACGGCCGGTGACCACACGATCGTGGCCAGGAACGAGGGGCACACCGTCCACTCGCTGGAGATCGAGGGCAAGGGCTCCGAGGTCCGGCTGCCCCGTGACCTCCGGCCGGGGCAGTCGGCGCGGCTCCACGTCACGCTGAAGGACGGCGGCTACGAGCTGTACTGCCCCGTGGGCAACCACAAGGAACTGGGGATGAAGACGGAGATCACCGTCCGCGGGGATGCCACCGGGTAGCCATGGCCATGGATTCTGCCGGAGGTGACCGTTACGGAATTCAGGCAATCAGACCCGTAACCCCTGGCCCCGCCCGACGGGACCAGGGGTTTCGACGCCTACTCGGCATCCGAACACCCGTCCTTTAGGACGAGCTTGTCCTGGTTTGTCGACAGGCGTGTAACAGCGGTTAAAGGGTGGATCGGGCGCGGAATCCCCGTTGCATGAACCACAACACGCCGCTCCCCCCGGCCTCCCCCCGCCCGCTGCGCCACCTCTCCCACGACAGCCGCCACCGTGTCCTGACCGCGGCCCAGCTCCGCTCGCACGGCGTCTCCCCGGCCGAGACCGCCGACCAGTGCCGCCCCGGCGGCCCCTGGCAGCAGCTCCTGCCGGGCGTGTACGTGCTCCACCCGGGACCGCCCACCAGCGAGGAGCGGCTGCACGCGGTGCTGCTGTACGCGGCCCGCGAGGTGACGCCGTCGAACGGGGTGCCGGCCCAGCCGGACGCCGACGGACCGCACCGCCCGACGTACCAGGAGGCGATGATCACCGGGCTGGCCGCCCTCACCCTGCACGGCTTCACCTCGGCTCCCCCGCTCCCCTCCCTGGAGCAGATCGACATCCTGGTCCCCCGGCTGCGCCGGCTGCGCTCGACCGGCTGCGCCCGCGTCGTCCGCACGGCGTCCCTGCCGGACCCCGAGCTGGTGACGGGCCTTCCGGTGGCTCCCGTCCCCCGGGCCCTGGCCGACGCGGTGGCGGGGCTGACCGACGCCGGGGCGGTACGACGGCTGCTGTCGGAGGCGGTGCGCGGGTGGCACTGCGAACCGGCCTCCGTCGTACGGGAGTTGAACAACGCCAAGCTGCTGAGCCGCCCGCACGTGGTGGACGCGGTGGACTCGCTGCTGGCCGAGGGCCGCGCGATCGCGGAGGACCGCCTCTACCGGATGGTGATCGAGTACGGCCTGCCCGACCCGGTCTGGAACGTGGACCTGCGGCTGCCGGGCGGACCGCACCTGGGCGGCCTGGACGCGTACTGGCCGGAGCAGGCGGTGGCGGTCGAGCTGGACACCCGCGCACCTCGGCAGGGTCATCGGCAGGACGACGACGCGCTGTGGTCGGAGTACGCCCGCAAGCGTGAGCACCTGGAGCGGCTGGGCATCACCGTCGTGTACATCACACCGAAGAAGCTGCGGGACGCGATGGAACAGCAGGCCGCGGTGATCCGCACGGCCCTGATGGCCTCGGGGGACCGCGATCCTGCCGCGTATGTCGTGGTGCTGCCCCGCTAGTGAGGGACCGGGGCGGAATCAGGAGGGGAGAAGAGGGGCCGCCGGTGACCGTCGGCCCCTCTTCGTGCGTTCACCCTTCTTCCGGGGAACCGACCGTCAGCGCGTCGCCCGCGTACACCCGGTCGATGAGCGCGGCGTAGGACGCGATCATCCTCGTACGGCTGAAGCGCTCGCGGCTCGCGGTGAGCGCGGGGGCGTACGTGTCCCGGTTCGCCACCGCCTCCGTCCAGGCCGCCGCGATCGCCCCCGGGTCCGGCGGGGTCACGAGGCCGTGGCCGGCCACGATCGCCGCGCTGTCGCCGACGTCCGTGGCGACCGGGACCGCGCCGCACATCATGCCCTCGATCAGGCACAGCGGGGCCGCCTCGCCCCAGGAGGAGGTCAGGGCCACCACGTCGGCGCCGGCGTACACCGTCTCCATGTCGTGGCGCACGCCGAGGAGGTGCAGACGGCCCCGGTCCTGCCCGCCGAACGCGTCCGCGATGTCCGCGGTCAGGCCCGGGTTCACCGCCGTCATGCCCGCCCCGCACATCAGGACGTGCCCGCCGGGCACGGAGCCCAGCCACTCCCTGGCCGCCGCCAGGAACAGCGGCACGTTCTTCATGCCGTCGTAGCGGGCCGCGAAGACGACCACCGGGGCGTCGGCCGGGACGCCCAGGGAGGTGCGCACCGCCAGGCGGCGGGCCGGGTCCGGGCGGAAGCGGATCAGGTCGACACCGTTGGGGATCACATGGAGCAGGCCGGCCGGGACGCCGGCCGCCTCGTACGCCGCCCGGGTGGACTCGGCGCAGCACACGGCCGCCGCCACCGTGCCGTCGGCGATCGCGGCCTTGAGGTCGCCCAGGGCGCGGCCCTGGTTCTCCGGGTCGGAGCGGTGCAGACAGACCACGACGGGGCGGCGCGGCAGGCCCGCCTGGCGCAGGAGCGCGAGGGGCTGCTCCTTGAGGGAGAGGATCACGTCGGCGCCGGCCGTCGCCCGAGCGGTGTCGGCCAGTTCCGGCCCGCTGAACACGGCCGGATCCGTACCCCCGATTCCGAACGTACGGCCGAGCGAGGTGACGCCCACGTCGGCGCCGGTGAGCGCCTTGTAGCAGGCGTCGTCCTCCATCCGCTGGCGGGTGGCCTCGCGGTGCACCTCGCCGTGGATGCACAGCACCTGGTGGTGCTGGCCGCCTTCCCGCAGTCCCAGCACCACATCGCTGTGCACGATCCGGGCCCCTCCGGAGAAGAACCCTTCATAGACCGACAGCACCCGAAGTCCGCGTCCCGTACGCACACGATCACCACCTTGCACCGATATCCAGCCACCCCCGCGACGCGCGGGCTAGCCGATATGAGGCGGTACGGACGTTTCGTACGCGTGAACGTGACGTCACATGTCTTCGTCCGATCGATGACGGCCCGGATGGATCACTTCCGGCGGGCTGGTTCCGGCGGAATTCTTACGGTAGATCACCGCCGGATCCGGACCCCTTTCGTCACCTCTTCTTCAGCACCAGTTCCGTGTTGCGGTCCTTCGCCTCGCCGCTGAGCCGCGCCCCGTCGAAGCGGGCGTTCGCCGACAGCTCGCGGTAGAGGGCGGCCAGACCGGTCTGGGAGAGGTCGGTGAAGTCGGTGCGGTGGGGGGCGGCGGACTCCACGAGGGTGGTGTGGAGGGAGAGGGTGCCGTCCTTGTTGTCGACCAGCTCGATCACCCGGGCCAGCTGGGGGAACTCCACGTGGGAGGCCGTGGAGATCTCCCAGAAGGTGCCGGCGGTGCCCCGGTGGGGCGTGATGTCGTTGCGGTGGATGTGGCCGTTCACCCAGGCGACGACGTTGCGGTGGCGGCCGAGGAGGGCCGTCAGCTCGGCGCCGGTGTGCCGCCGCTCCCGCGGGCGGGCCGGGTCGGGGCGGGTGTTCGACATGCTCTCGCTGGTGTGGTGGCTGAAGACGATCGCGTACGCGTCCTTGTGGGCACGCAGGGTCGCGTCCAGCCACTTCAGCTGGGCGGTACCGATCGAGCCGTTGTAGTGCCCGCCGGGGTCGGTGGTGTCGAGGCTGATGCCGATGACGTTCTCGGCCACGGGGAAGGTGTAGTACTGCGTGCCCGCGGCCAGGTTGCCGGCCGTGTAGCCGTGGCCCACCGGGCCCGCTCCCTTGTACGCCGGGTCCAGGTGGGCCCTGACGTGCTCGGCGGCGGTGTAGGGGGCGCGGCGCTCGTCCGGGGTGACCGTGCGCATGGCGCGGGTCTTGGACTTCAGCAGGTCGCGGATGACCGTGCCCCGGGGGTCCTTGTCCTGGCTGATGCTCTGCTGGAGCCGGGTCGCCTCGGCGGCGGTCAGTTCCATCAGCTTGCGGCCGCCCACCGCGAACTCGGCGAGCCAGGAGTCGCCGTGGGCGTAGCAGCCGAGCGGCATCGCGTCGTGGTTGCCGACGGTGGAGTACCAGGGAAGGGTCAGGCCGGGGCTGTTCACCTCGCGGATCGCGGCCGCGAGGAAGCCGTCCAGGTGCGGGAAGCCGCGCTGCTTGTAGGCGTCGCGGGAGGTGGCGTCGGGCTGCCAGTACAGGGGGATCCCACTGTTCTGTACACCCTCGTAGTGGCGCGGGTCGCCGGAGTTGGGGGCGATCCGGCCGCCGCTCATCACCGTGAGGTACCAGTCCAGCTCGGTGTGGGCGTTGTTGTCGGTGTTGTCGCCGGTGGTGACGACGAAGTCCAGCGGGGCGCCGGTGACGGGGGCGGCCCGCAGCGAGTTGACCCGTTCGACCAGCGACACCGCGCCCTGCACGGTCAGCGCCTCGTGCGGACGCCAGGAGATCTCGCTCGCGGCCCTCAGGTACTCCAGGCGCAGCGGGTGCTGGCTGTCGATCAGGTGCAGGTCGGTGAGCTGGACGAAGGCGGCGAGTGTCGTACGGCGGCCCGCGCGCCCGGACTTGGGGGCGGCGAGGTCGGAGCGGACGACGCGCTGCCAGCCGCCGGCGCTGCCGAGGCGGCGGTATCCGGAGCCGGCGCGCGGGGCGGCGACGGAGGCGAGGGTGGTGCCCTTGGTGTAGGGGGCGAGTGGGGCGGCGGGGCCGGCGGGCACCGCCGCGGCTTCCCGGGCCGGGGCAGGTGACCCGGCCGGCACGGTGGCGGCCGCGGCCTGGCTGTCGGTGGGCCGCAGGGCGTAACCGACGCCCGCGGAGACGGAGACGGCCGCGGTGGCGGCGAGGACGGTACGACGGTCGACCCCCAGCACGGAGGACGTGACAGAGCGTGTGCGCGACATGGCGCGATCTCCCCGAGTGCGAACGCGTCGGCAGTGGACGCGGGTCGGTCGCAGCCGCGAACGTCCCGCTCGTACCGGATGCTCGACACCGGGTATGGCCTGCGCGTGAACGCTTCCGCAACGTGAAGCGCCGATCGCCGTACGTGGATCACGGGCACCCTGGACCGCCCTCGGCTGCTCCTCGCACGGCCGGGAACCGGTCACTCCGCGTTCATCTGACGGGGTAACCGGAAGGGTCCGGGGAGCCGGGGCGGCTCCCGGAGGGAGACCGGCTAGCGCTCCTCGGGGACGAACACCCGTCCGTTCACGGGGCGTTCCCGCCACAGCTTCAGGGCGATGTCGACCAGCCGTACGCGGGTCAGGCCGGACACCGCGTCGAGGTCGTGCCAAGCGGCCAGGTCCGTGGAGCCGTTCACCTCGTTGCGCAGCTCGCCGCCGACGACCCGGCCCTCGTAGACGATCCGCAGGCCGTGGTGGTCGACGGGGCCCTGCAGTCCCTCGCGGCGGAAGACGTGGCGGAAGGAGTCCAGCCCGAGCAGGCCCGTCACCTCGACGCGGTAGCCGGTCTCCTCGTCCAGTTCGCGCACGACCGTGTCGAGGGGGTCCTCACCGTGGTCCATGCCGCCGCCGGGCAGCACCCACTCGTGGCCTCCGCCGGGCGCCGGTGAACGGGCGAGCAGGATCCGGCCGTCCCGGACGACAACGGCGTAGGCCGCCACCCTCAACTTCTGTCGCACACAACGACGTTAGCCCGGAGATCGTCCACAGCGGACGAATATTCCGCACACAGGGTTCTCGTAGAGGGTTTTCCCCATAGATCCATATCGTTTCGGTCAACACTCCCCAAACAACCGTCTCTTGCGTAAGGCTTTGCGGTCGTCCGGGACCGCGTCCCGGACGTTCGCGATCGGGCATGACCAGCCCGGTTGCCTGTTCCTTTACCAACAAGGGATGCCGATGACCTCCACCCCCCAGCGCGAACCGATATCGGGCGCCAGACGGGCGGCCCGCATAGCCGTGGCCGCGGGCCTGGTGGCCGCGCTGTCCGCGGCCGGACCGATCCCCCTGGCGTTCTCCGCCGACGCCGGCCAGGCCGCGGCCGCCGCCGACCCGGGCGTGAAGTCCGCCCACGACAAGCTCGGCTCCGACGACGCCGACCTGCTCGCCGAGGCCAAGGCCGACGGCGACAAGACCGTCACGATGATGGTCGCGACCGCGCCGGGCAGGACCGAGCAGGTCGCCGGGCAGCTGGACGCGGTGGGCGGCGGGATCGTCGGCCGGACCTTCGACAAGGTCGGCTACGTCCGCGCCACCGTCCCCACCGCCAAGGCGGACGCCGCGATCGCCGCCGCCGCCAAGCTGTCCTCCGTGCACGCCATCGACCTGCGGCAGGACATCGCGCTGGACGACCCGACGCCGAGCGCGGACACCGCGAAGGGCGCCAGGTCCGCGGCCACCGCGAAGACCTACTCCGGGCCGAACAAGAACACCCCCGCCGAGAACCCGTACAACCCGTCCTTCGAGACGGGCGCCGTCGACTTCGTGAAGAAGAACCCGAAGGCGGACGGCCGCGGCGTCACCATCGGCATCCTCGACTCCGGTGTGGACCTGGCGCACCCGGCGCTGCAGAAGACCACCACCGGCGAGCGCAAGATCGTCGACTGGGTGACGGCCACCGACCCGGTCTCCGACGGCGACGGCTCCTGGCGCCGGATGCTCACCTCCGTGGACGGCCCGCAGTTCACCGGGACCCCCGCCAACACGGGCGTCCCCGAGACCTTCAAGGCGCCGGCCGGCTCGTACAAGTTCAACTACTTCTACGAGTCCGTGACCGCCGCCGGCGACGAGCAGGGCGACGTCAACCGCGACGGCGACACCACCGACGCCTGGGGTGTGCTGTACGACGCGGCGACCGGCACCGTCCGGGTCGATTCCAACGACAACCAGGACTTCACCGACGACGCGCCGATGAAGCCGTACAAGGACGGCTACCAGGTCGGCTACTTCGGCACGGACAACCCGGCGACCGACGTCGCCGAGCGGATCCCGTTCGTCATCGAGACCCGCAAGGACGTCGTCTACAACGCGTCCGGCGCGAAGGCCGACTACGTCAACATCGGCATCATCTCCAGCGAGCACGGCACCCACGTGGCCGGCATCACCGCCGCCAACAGCCTGTTCGGCGGCAGGATGAACGGCGCCGCGCCCGGCGCGAAGCTCGTCTCGTCCCGCGCCTGCGTCTTCGGCCCGGGCTGCACCAACGTCGCGCTCACCGAGGGCATGATCGACCTGGTCGTCAACCGTGGGGTCGACATCGTCAACATGTCGATCGGCGGTCTGCCGGGCCTGAACGACGGCAACAACGCGCGCGCCGAGCTGTACACCCGCCTCATCGACACCTACGGCGTCCAGCTCGTGATCTCCGCGGGCAACGAGGGCCCGGGTGCCAACACCATCGGCGACCCCGGTCTGGCCGACAAGGTGATCTCGGTCGGCGCGGCCATCTCCAAGGAGACCTGGGCCGCCAACTACGGCTCGCAGGTGACGAAGAAGTACGCGCTGCTGCCCTTCTCCTCGCGCGGCCCGCGTGAGGACGGCGGCTTCACGCCGACGCTCGTCGCCCCCGGCGCCGCCATCAACACCACCCAGACCTGGCTGCCGGGCGCCCCGGTCGCCGAGTCGGGCTACACCCTGCCGGCCGGCTACTCGATGCTGCAGGGCACGTCGATGTCCTCCCCGCAGGCCGCGGGTGCCTCGGCGCTGCTGATCTCGGCCGCCAAGCAGAAGAAGATCGCCCTCTCCCCGGCGGACCTGCGCACCGCGCTGACCTCGACCGCGGACCACATCAAGGGCCTGCAGGCCTACGAGGAGGGCGCGGGCGCGATCAACATCGTGGACGCCTGGAAGTCCATCAAGAAGGGCGCCACCGCCCACGAGTACACGGTCAAGGCCCCGGTCGACACCGCGCTCGACCAGGCGCTGAAGACGCCGGGCTTCGGCACCGGCATCTACGACCGTGAGGGCGGCCTGAAGGCCGGCCAGAAGAAGACCTACGAGGTCACCATCACCCGTACGACCGGCGCCGACAAGGCGGTCCGCCACGAGCTGCACCTGGCGAACAACGCGGCGGACACCTTCAGGATCCTCGGCCCGGACGAGGTGAAGCTGCCGCTGAACACGCCGGTGACGGTGAAGATCCAGGCCAAGCCGCGGTCCGCGGGCCTCAAGAGCGCGATCCTCGAGGTCGACGACCCGAGGACCGAGGGCATCGACAAGCAGGTCCTCAACACGGTCGTCGTGTCGACCCCGGTGAACTACACGTTCCACGCGTCGAACACCGTGCAGCGCAACAGCTCGCAGCACTACTTCCTGACCGTGCCCGAGGGCGCGAAGTCGCTGGAGGTCGCGATCGGCGGGCTGAAGGACAAGAGCCAGACCCGGTTCATCTCGATCCACCCGTACGGTGTCGCGGTCGAGGACAGCTCCACCATCTACTGCTACAACAACTACCTCGACGGCAACGGCTGCAAGCCGGACGTCCGCTCCTACGCCGACCCGCAGCCGGGCGTCTGGGAGATCGAGGTCGAGTCGCGCCGCACCTCGCCGCTGCTCGACAACCCGTACAAGCTGGACGTCACCGTCTACGGTGCCGCGTTCGACCCGGCGACCGTGACCGTGCCCGAGGCGAAGGTCGGCGAGCCGGCCGCCGCCTCCTGGAAGGTGACGAACAACTTCGCCGCGATCGACGGCAAGCTGGTGGGCGGTCCGCTCGGCTCGTCCAAGACGACCCGCCCGACCATCGCGAACGGTGAGGACCAGACCACCACGGTCGACGTCCCCGCGGGCGCCAAGTCCCTCGACGTGCGGATCGGTGACGTCTCCGACGCCTCCGCCGACCTCGACCTGGTGGTCCTGGACGCGAACGGCACCCAGGTGGGGATCTCCGCAGACGGCGACTCCGAGGAGGCGGTCTCCATCCCGTCGCCCGCCGCCGGCACCTACACCATCGTGGTCTCCGGCTACTCGGTCCCGGCCGGGACGACGGCGTACGACTACGTCGACGTGTTCTACTCGTCCACGCTCGGCACCGTCTCCGTCGACGAGTCCACGCCGGTCAAGCTGGCCACGGGCGCCTCGGCGCAGGTCTCCGCGATCGTCACCCCCGCGGCCGCCGCGCCGGAGGGCCGGGCCTTCTTCGGCCAGGTCCAGCTGGTGAACGCCCGTGGCACCGTCACGGGACTCGGCAACGTGGCGATCGAGAAGGTCACCCCGTGACAGCCGTATGAGATGACCGAGGGGCGGGTGTCCGGGGGGACACCCGCCCCTTCGTCATTCGCAGCCGATGCCCTGCGCCACCGGCAGGGTGCGGGTGAGCGCCTCCCGCTCGGGGGCGATGTCGGCCTCGCCGGCCGCCCAGACGTCCGGGGCGGCGGCCCCCTTCGCGAAGCCGACCAGGACGTGGTCGCCCTCGGCGAGCAGCGGGTCCACGTCCTCCTCCATCACGAACTCGACCGTCCCCGGGCTCTTGGCCGGCTTGTACGAGCGGGTCACGCGCAGGGTGACCCGCTCCTCGTCCGTGCCGCGCACCGGCGCGATCGCCGTCACGTCGCCCTCGACGATCAGCCGGGCGCAGGCCAGATAGCCGGGGTCGCCCAAGGGGCCGCCGGCGTCCGCCTGGGCCTGCTTCTCGTCGGCCCCGCTGTCGTCGGAACCGCTGGACGCGCCGATGCCGGCCACGCCCGAGCCGGCCTCGAGGACCAGCCACCCGCCGCCGACGACCAGCACAGCGGCGGCGGCGACGCCCACGGCACGCAGGGCGCCGGGGAGGAACCGGCGCCGGGGCTGCCGCAGGGGCCGTACGACGGCCGGTGCGGGCTCCTCGGCGGCGGACTCCGTCAGGGCGTCCGCGATGAGGCCCAGCTGCTCCCTCAGCAGCGCCACGTCGGCCGTGGCGGACCGGTGGGCGGCCAGGTACCGGGGGTCGGCGCGGGCCTCGTCGGGGACGGGGTCGCCGGTGATCGCGGCCATGAGTGGATCCATGCCGCCGTACCTCTCGGGCTTGTCGTGCTCGTGTCCGGGCATGTCACACCACCTCGTCCTCGTGCAGGCGGGCGCGCAGGGCCCGGACCGCCGTGTGCAGGCGGCTCTTGACCGTGCCCTCCGGGACTCCGAGCTCCTGGGCGATCGAGCGCACCGGCAGGTCGGCGAAGAAGCGCAGGACGAGGACCTGGCGCTGGGTGTCCGGCAGGTCGTCCAGGCCCTGGGCGACGGCGAGGGAGAGCACGCTGGTGTCCTCGCCGGAGGGGAACTCGTGCTGGCGCAGGGAGGCCAGCCGCTCACCGAGGCGCTCCTGGCGGCGCTTGGCGCGGTGCCAGTCCATCGCGAGGTTGGAGGCGACGACCGCCGCCCAAGCGGAGACGTCGCGCGGTGCCTCGTACCCCTTCGCGGCCCGCTCCAGCAGCCGCAGGCGGACCTGCTGTACCCCGTCCAGCAGGTCCGCCTGTGGCACCCCGCCCAACGCGAGCACCGCCCGCACCCGGCGTTCCTGCGCCGCGTCCAGGGGGTCACCGTGTCCGGCGTCGTCCCCCTGGCCGCGGCGGGTCATTCTGCGCAGCACAGACACCCCTCCCCCAGCCGCGTTTCTCCTACGACGCCGCAGGGGGCGGAAACGTTCGGTGCCGGCGCGAGGATTCTCCGGAAAACCCGCAGAGGCGTACGTCACACCGGTGCACGGGGCAGCACAGCTTGCGGTGCGGGGCCGCCGTAGGGGGAATTTCTCCAGCTCAGCGGGGTGTGGGGGGAAGTTCCGCAACCGTTGATCACGGCGGGCCGTCCCAGTCCTCGGGCATGGCGGTCAAAGAATTGGACAGGCGGGCCGGTGTCGGCCGCATGATGGAAAAGCAGCGGCCAGGCAATGTGTACGTAACGAGACAGAGGGAGTCGCCGTGAGGGTCGGAATCGTCGGAGCCACCGGTCAGGTCGGCACGGTCATGCGCAGGATCCTCAAGGAGCGGGCTGCGTCTTCCCCCCTTGGCCCGGTCACGCAGCTGCGCCTGTTCGCCTCGGCCCGCTCGGCGGGCACGGAGCTGGACGGCGTGACGGTGGAGGACGCGGCGACGGCCGACTACAGCGGTCTGGACATCGTCCTGTTCTCGGCGGGCGGCGCCACGTCGAAGGCGCTGGCGGAGAAGGTCGCCGCGCAGGGCGCGGTCGTGATCGACAACTCGTCGGCGTGGCGCAAGGACCCGGACGTACCCCTGGTGGTCTCCGAGGTGAACCCGCACGCGATCGCGAACCGCCCCAAGGGCATCATCGCCAACCCGAACTGCACGACGATGGCCGCGATGCCGGTCCTGAAGCCGCTGCACGAGGAGGCGGGCCTGGAGGCGCTGGTCGTCGCCACCTACCAGGCGGTGTCCGGCTCCGGTCTCGCGGGCGTGGCCGAACTGCACGGCCAGACGCAGAAGGTCGTCGCCGACGCGGACAAGCTCACGCACGACGGCGAGTCGGTGGACTACCCCGAGCCGCAGGTCTACAAGCGTCCGATCGCCTTCAACGTGATCCCCCTGGCCGGCTCGATCGTCGACGACGGCCTGAACGAGACCGACGAGGAGCAGAAGCTCCGCAACGAGTCCCGCAAGATCCTCGAGATCCCGGGCCTGAAGGTCTCCGGCACCTGTGTGCGCGTCCCGGTCTTCTCCGGCCACTCCCTCCAGGTGAACGCCCGCTTCGCGCGTCCGCTGTCGGCGGAGCGCGCGACGGAGCTTCTGTCCGAGGCCGAGGGCGTCGTCCTCACCGACATCCCGACGCCCCTCCAGGCGGCCGGCAAGGACCCGTCGTTCGTCGGCCGCATCCGCGGCGACGAGACCGTCGAGCACGGCCTCGCCTTCTTCGTCTCCAACGACAACCTGCGCAAGGGCGCGGCGCTGAACGCGGTGCAGATCGCGGAACTGGTCGCGGCGGAGCTGGGCGGCTGATCTCGGCGGCTCAGCGGCCCACCTCGTAGAGGAAACAGCCGTACTCGACGGCCCGGACGTGTACGAACGCCACGTCCGGGTCGTCGAACGCATTCCGGAAGGCTTCGCCCAGCCCACCGACCTCGACGAGAGCCCCGCCCAGGATGTGGCCGTCATAGGAGTAGCGGCGGACCGTGCGGTGGGCGTTCGCGAAGGGAGGGCCGTCAGCGGCCGCCGGCCCCGGGCAGGGCTCCGCGTGCACGAAGACCGGCCCCTGCTCGTCGTAGGCCCCGGGCTCGGCCCCCGTCCGGGCCGCCCACCGCCGCAGCGGCGCGTACGACACGAGCGCGACGGTCTCCCCCGGCGCGCCGCGCCGCAGGCAGCACCGCAACGGCGCGCCGCCCTCCCCGTCGACGAAGGGCACGGCCGCCCGCCCGGCGTCGTCGACGACACGCAGTTCCCCGAGCACCTCCCGGGGAATGGGCCGCGTGGTGTAGACAGCCTCTGTAGCGGTCGCATCACTCATGGTGGTCGCATCACTCATACGGCCCACCCTGCCGCCGGACGCCGCACGGCACCGGCGGAATCCGGACGTCGAGGCGGGCCGCCCTGCGGCGACCGGCAAGCATCGGCATCCCAGGAGGCAAGATGACCGGCACCACCGACAGCACCGGCACCACCTCCCGCCCCGTGATCGTCGTGGGCTCCGGCCCCACCGGCCTGCTCCTCGCCGGAGACCTCGCCACCGCCGGCGTCGACGTCACGCTCCTCGAGAAGCGCCCGGCCACCCTCAGCAACCTCTCCCGCGCCTTCGTCCTGCACGCCCGCACCCTCGAACAGCTCGATGCCCGCCCGTCTCCCACCACCGCCCTCAACGGACGCGCTTCGCGCGCACCTCTTCCGCGGAGCCTGGCCGACGAGGTGGAGGCGGTGGGCCGGCGCCTCGACCGCCTGCGTCTCTTCGGCCGTCTCACCATCGCCCTGGACACCCTCCCCTCCCGCTTCAACCATCTCCTCGTCATCCCCCAGTACGAGGTGGAGAAGGCGCTGCAGCGGCGCGCGGTGGAGGCCGGGGTGGAGTTCCGCCACGAGACCGAGGCGACCGGCGTCGACCAGGACGCGGACGGCGTCACCGTCACCGTCCGCACCCCCGCCGGGGAGACGGAGAAGCTGCGCGCCGGGTACGTCGTCGGCACGGACGGCATGCGCAGCGCCGTACGGAACGCCCTGGGGCTGGACTTCCCCGGCCGCTCCGCCATCCGCTCCGTCGTCCTCGCGGACGTCCGGCTCGCCGAGGAGCCCGAGACGCTGCTCACCGTCAACGCCGTCGGCGACGCCTTCGCCTTCCTCGCGCCCTTCGGCGACGGCTACCACCGGGTGATCGGCTGGAACCGCGCCCGTGACGTCGCCGACAGCGAACCCCTCGACCTCGAGGAGGTCAAGGAGGTCACCCGGCTCGCCCTCGGCCATGACTTCGGGATGCACGACGCCCGCTGGATGTCCCGCTTCCACAGCGACGAACGCCAGGCCCCCGCCTACCGCGTCGGCCGTGTCTTCCTGGCCGGGGACGCCGCGCACGTGCACACCCCGGCCGGCGGCCAGGGCATGAACACCGGGCTGCAGGACGCGGCCAACCTGAGCTGGAAGCTCGCCCAGGTGATCCACGGCCACGCGGGCCCGGAGCTGCTCGACACCTACCAGGCCGAACGCCACCCGGTCGGCAGGGCCGTGCTGCGCAGCAGCGGCGGCATCGTCCGCCTCGCCATGGCCAAGCGGCCCTGGACGCTGGCCCTGCGCTCCGCCCTCACCACCTTCCTCGACACCGCGGCCCCCGCCCGCCGCAGGGCGGTCGGCCAGATCACCGGCATCGGCTACCGCTACCCCGCCCCGCGCGGGGCCCACCCTCTCACCGGCGCCCGCGTCCCGGACGTCGCCCTGGCCGGCGGCGGCCGCCTCTACGAGGCCCTGCGCGGCGGCCGGTTCGTCCTGATCACCCCGGGCGGGTACGACGACGAGCGGGGTGCCGCCCGCAAGGACCGGCTCACCGTGGAGCGCTGGGCGAGCGACCGGCGTACGGCTCTCCTCGTGCGGCCCGACGGTTACGTGGCCTGGGCCTCCGACACGGCCGACGCGAGCGCCATCGAGGCGGCCCTGGCCGCCCACGTCGGCTGACGGGCGCAGCGTGCCGTCCCCCGTACGGCACGCTGCCGCTCATACTTCCGTGGCGGCGAGTGCCTTGCGTCGGTCCGCCGCGTAGCTCGCCACGGTCTTTCTGTCACTCGCCGTCAGCAGGCGCTTCTCGACGCCCCGTTGCACATCGCGGACGGCTTGGGAGAGTCCGGTCTCGACCTGGCAGTCCGCGTCGGCGCGGGCCGTGCGGATCTCGTCGCGGCCGAGTGCGCGCAGGGTGTCCTCGTCCGCCGCGGCCTTCCGCAGCCGCGAGTCGACCGCCTCGCGCGGTGCCTGGAGGTCCTTCGCCGGATGCCCCGCCTTCGTCATGCACGAGGACCAGCGCCGGACGGCGGCACGGTAGCCGGAGTCCGCCTCGACGGCGCCGATCACACGGTTCGCCAGGGCCACGGTGACGGGAGCCACGGTGTTCCAGTCCGCCCCGTACACCTCGGTGCGGGCCCGGGCGACACAGCCGTCGGTGGAGTACTCGAGGCTGACACCGTCGGGCAGCCGCAGGCTCACCCGGTGCGCCGACGTGCCGGTCAGGGCCTGCTGCCAGGCCGCCTTGCGTGGTTCGTCGGCCGGCGCGGGAGTGGACCGCCGGTACAGGTACTCGCCGACGAGCCCGTACCCGTCCTGGGCCGCCTTCTCCGGGGTGAGCAACCCGTAGGGGTTGGTCTCCTCATTGCGGGCGGAGGCGGTCCGGGGCTGTGCCGTGTAGCTCTGGCCGCGAGAGGTCATGCAGGCGGCGACGGCACGCTCCTCACGGTCGTGCAGGCGTACGGCGTCGGCGTAGCTGAGCGCGGTGGCCCCGGACAGGGGCCGCACGTCGAGTGCGGCCGGCCCGCGGCCGGGCCCCCCGTCGGGGGAGCAGCCGGCCGCGGTCAGCGCAAGGAGCACCGTGAGGAGTGTCCGCCGCGCCGTGGATGCGCTCACACGCACCAGTCGTTCGAGGCGACGTTGTGCCAGTACACGGTGTTCGCCAGGGTGGGGACGTAGTAGCCCCGGGGGATCACGAAGCTGGAGCCGGTGTAGTTCAGGCCCGAGTAGACGCGGACGTTGCAGTTGTTGCCGTTGTTGCGCAGCGACTCGGCGTTGTCGAACTTGGTGAACCTCAGGAGGTCGGAGTTGTCCGCGTAGACGTCGCCGTAGGCGCTGTCGCCGTCGGGGGCGGTGTAGGCGCACAGCGCTCCGGAAGGACAGGACCACGCCGCGTTCGCGGGGGCGGCCGTGACGACCGCGCCGGTGGTGGCCAGGGCCACGCTTCCCAGGACGACGCCGGCCTTGGCCAGGATCCGCTTCATTCTCTGTGTTCCTCCATCACTCGGGCCCCGCCCACGGGACGGGAGTCGTCCGTGGCGCGGAGCGTTGCCATGGACACGATGGAGTGGGGAGGTGGGCGAGAAGCTTGCGTGAATCTTGCCTCGCAGGTGGCCGGATGGTTTTCTGACGCCCGGGGGGCAGGTCGGCGTGCGCAGGGGAGGCCGCGTGACGGGATTTCGGCTGCTGGGGCCCGTGGAGTTACGGGTTGCGGGCCACTCGGTGGATCTGGGCCCCGCCAAGCGGCGTACGGTCCTGGCGGCGCTGCTGGTGGACGCGGGCCGCTGGGTGTCCGCCGAGACGTTGATCGACCGGGTCTGGGGCGAGGACCCGCCCGCGCAGGTACGTCCCACGCTCTACGCCCACATCGCGCGGGTCCGCCGGGTCCTCGCCGACGCGGTCCCGCAGCTCTCCGGCGGTGCCGAAGGCTCGCCCACCATGCCGCCACCGTTGCTGCGCGGCTCGGGAGGCTACCGGCTCGACATCCCGCCGGACCTGGTCGACGCGCACCGGTTCCGGAGTCTGGTCACGCGGGCCCGTCGGGCCGGCGGCTCCGACGCGGCGCGGGTGGCGCTGCTGAGGGAGGCGACGGGGCTGTGGCGGGGCGAGCCGTTGGCCGGCCTGCCCGGTGAGTGGGCGGCGCGTACCCGGGAGAGCTGGCGGCACCAGCACATCGACGCGGTCGTGGCCTGGGCGGACGCCGAACTCCGCGTCGGCGGGCACCTCGGAGTGGTCGACACGCTGTCCGTCCTGGTCGCCGAACACCCGCTGATCGAGCCGCTCGCCGTGGCGCTGATGCGGGCCCTGCACGCCGCCGGGCGCGCTCCGGAGGCACTGTCCTGCTACGCCGCCCTGCAGAAGCGGCTGGCCGACGAACTCGGCACCGGCCCGGGCGCCGAGGCGCGGCGGGAGCATCAGGCGCTCCTGAGCGGCGAAGGCGCCGCCGCACCGGCCGCCCGCCGTACACCGCCCGGGACCGGCACCACTGGCGCCGGCGCCGGTGTCCGGGCCGTCCCCGCGCAACTCCCCATGCAGGCAGCGGGTTTCACCGGCCGCGAGGAGGAACTGGCCCGGCTGGAGAAGGTCCTGGGCGCGGCGGCGGAGCGGCCGGCCGCGGTGGTGGTCTCGGCGGTGTCGGGCACGGCCGGGGTGGGCAAGACGGCACTGGCGGTGCACTGGGCGCACCGGGCCCGGGACCGGTTCCCCGACGGCCAGCTGTATGTGAACCTGCGCGGCTACGACCCCGACCAGCCCATGACCGCCGCCGACGCGCTGGTCCGGTTCCTGACCGCGCTCGGGGTGTCCGGGCAGGACGTCCCACTGGACGTGGACGACCGGGCGGCGCGCTACCGCACCGAGGTCGCCGACCGACGGATGCTGATCGTGCTGGACAACGCCGCCACCGTGGAGCAGGTCCGCCCGCTGTTACCCGGTTCCGGCACCTGCGCGGTGCTCGTGACCAGCCGCGACAGTCTGGCCGGGTTGGTCGCGCGGGAGGGCGCCCACCGCCTCGACCTCGACCTGCTGCCGGCCGCCGCGGCCCGCACCCTGCTGCGCCGGCTCGTCGGCGCCCGCGCCGACGCCGAGCCCGAGGCGGTCGACGCCCTCGCCGCCCAGTGCGCCCGGCTGCCGCTCGCCCTGCGGGTCGCCGCGGAACTCGCCGCGGCCCGCCCCGCCACGCCCCTGGCCGATCTCGTCGCCGAACTGGCCGACCAGCAGCGGCGACTGGATCTGCTCGACGCGGACGGCGATCCCCGTGCCGCCGTCGCCGCGGTGTTCTCCTGGTCGCTGCGGCATCTGCCGGCGGACGCGGCGCGTGCCTTCCGGCTGCTCGGCCTGCACCCCGGCCCCGACCTCGACGCCCACGCGGTCGCCGCGCTGAGCGACAGCGGTCCGGCGCAGGCCCGGCGTGTCCTCGACGTCCTCGCCCGCGCCTGTCTGGTCCAGCGTGTGGACGGCGCCCGGTACGGCATGCACGACCTGCTGCGCGCCTACGCCACCCGCCTCGCCACGGCCGAGGACGCGCCGGAGGCCCGCGAGGCCGCGCTCGACCGGCTGTTCGACCACTACCTCGCCGCCGCGGCCGCCGCCATGAACTCCCTCCACCCGGCCGAGGCCCACCTGCGGCCCGCCGCTCCCGAGGCCGCCACCCCCGCCCCCGACCTGTCCGATCCGGAGGCCGCGCGCGCCTGGCTGAACACCGAGCGGGCGTGTCTGACGGCGGTCGTCGCACACGCCGCCACCCACGGTCGGCCGACCCACGCCATACGGCTCGCCCAGACCCTGCACCGCCACCTCATCGGCGGTCACCCTTCCGACGGACTCGCGATCCACGGCCACGCCCGGGACGCCGCCCGCCGCACCGCGGATCCGGCGAGCGAGGCCCAGGCCCTGCTCGGTCTCGGCACCGCCCACTGGCAGTCGGCCCGGCACGAGCCGGCGGGCCGGCACTACCAGGAGGCGCTGACGCTGTTCCGGCGGGTCGGCGACGCGATCGGCCAGGCCCGCGCCCTGATCAACCTCGGTCTCGTCGCCGAGCGGCTGGGGCGCTACGGGCCGGCCTGCGCGTATGTGGAACAGGCGCTGGCCCTGTACCGGGACGCCGACGACGAGCGGGGCGAGGCGCTCGCCCTGAAGAACCTCGCCACGATCGAGCGGCGGCTGGGCCGTTACGGACAGGCCGCCGACCATCTTCAGCGGGCTCTGACCCTGTTGCGGCGAACCGGCAACCAGTACCTGGAGGCCCACGCGCTCAACGACCTCGGCATCGTCGAAACGCGACTCGACCGGTACGGGCCGGCCGCCCACCACCAGGAGCAGGCCCTGGCCCTGTTCCGCCAGGTCGGCGACCGGTACGGCGAAGCCGGGGCACTGCACAGCCTCGGCACCATCCACACCCGCCTCGACCAGCCCGAACAGGCCACCGAGTACCACCGGCAGGCGCTCACCCTCTACCGCCGCAACGGCGACCGGGACGGCGAGGCCAGGGCGCTCAACGGGCTCGGCGAGGCCGCCCGTGCCGACGGCCGGCACACCGACGCGCTCACCCACCACACCGACGCGCTCGCCATCGCCGAGGACATCGGCAACCCGGGCCAGCAGGCCCGCGCCCACAGCGGACTCGGCGACGCCCACCGTGCCCTCGACGACACCGACCCGGCCGTGCGGTGCTACGAGCGGGCGCTGGTTCTCTACTCCGAGCTGGGCATGCCCGAGGCCGACGGCATCAAGGCGAGCCTGTCGCTCTTCACCGGTTCCCGTTGAAGTAGTGCCCCTCTTCGAGGTCCGCGAGGAGCCCCGGCCCCGTCGGCTCCCAGCCGAGCCACTTCCTCGTCAGCGCGCTCGACGCCGGCACGTCGAGAGCGGTGGCGATGGCGAACCAGCCGAAGTGCGCCGGCGCGTCCTCGGGGGCGACGGGGGCGACCGGCAGGTCCAGCTGTCGGCCGATGACGGCGGCGATGTCGCGCAGCGGTAGGCCCTCCTCGCCGACGGCGTGCAGCCGGCTGCCCGCCGGTGCCGACTCCAGCGCGAGCCGGACCAGACGGGCCGCGTCCGAGACGTGCACGGCGGGCCACCGGTTGGCGCCGTCACCGATGTGGGCCGCGAAGCCCTTCTCCCGGGCGAGGGAGATGAACTGCGGGACGAAACCGAGGTGGTCGCCCCGGCCGTGCACGGACGGGGGAAAGCGGACGGACGAGGTCCGCACCCCTTGCCCGGCCAGCTCCAGCACCGCGGTCTCCGCCCGGCCCCGGAGCGCGCCGAACGACTCGGAGTCCACGCTGTCCTCCTCCGTGCCGACCGTTCCCGGGGCGAGGCCGGCCGTCCCCGAGGAGATCACGAAGGGCTTCCCCGAGCCCTCCAGCGCCGCCCCGATCGCCCGCACGGCCCGCAGGTCGGTCGCGCACGCTCCGGCGAAGTCCGAGAAGTCGTGGATGAAGGCGAGGTGGGCGACGCCGTCGGCCGCGACCGCCCCCGCGCGCAGACTGTCGAGGTCGGAGAGGTCCCCGCGGTGCACCCCGGCCCCGGCGGCCGTCAATGCCGCCGCGGCCCTGTCCGAGCGGGCGAGCCCGGTGACCTGGTGACCCGCGTCGAGGAGGTCACGGACGACGGCGGAACCGATGAAACCGGTGGCACCGGTGACGAACACACGCATGGCGAAGCCCTTCGAAGAGGAAGTGAGTGGCGGTGACTCCATCCTCGGAAGGAGCGGCCCCGCGCGTCCAAAGCCTCTTTCGTATGGCGCAATACGCTTTGGGCATCACGGCAGGTGGATAGGCTGGAGACATGGCCGACCTCGATCTCCGGCTGGTCCGGTACTTCGCCGCCGTCGCCGAGCACCGCCACTTCGGCCGCGCCGCCGAGGCCCTGCACATCACCCAGCCCTCACTGAGCCGGCAGATCCGCCGGCTCGAACAGCAACTGGGCGCCCGCCTCCTGGACCGCACTCCGCGGGGCACCCGGCTCACCGAGGCGGGCGAGGTGTTCCTGCCCGGGGCCCGGGCACTGCTGCGCTCCGCCGCACAGGCCGCCGCGCAGGCCCGGGCGGCGGCCGAGCCCGGCCGGATCACCGTCGGGTTCTCCAGCGGGCTGATCGTCACCCCGGCGGTGCGCGAACTGCGGCGCCGGCACCCGGACGCGGACGTACGGACCATGCACCTGGACTGGACCGAGGCACGCGCGGCCCTGCTCGACCGCACGGTGGACGCGCTGGTGGTCCGGCTGCCCTTCCCCGGCGACGGGCTGGACATGACCGTCCTCTACGAGGAGCCCAGGGTCGTGGTCGTCCCGCTCGACCACCGGCTGGCCGGCAAGGAGTCCGTCACCGTCGACGACATCGCCGACGAACCGCTGCCCCAGGTGAGAGGAGCCGATCCGGAGTGGAGCGCCTTCTGGCGCATCGACCCCCGCCCGGACGGCCGTCCGGCGCCCGACGGCCCCTTCGTGCAGGCCCTGGAGGACAAGCTGGAGGTCGTCGCCGAGGGCCGGGCCCTGGTCATCACGGCCGGGATCCGCGGCCACCATCTGCGCCCCGACCTCACCACCGTCCCGCTGCACGGCGTCGAGCCCAGCCAGGTCGCCCTCGCCACCCGGTCCGGCGACCGGAGCCGCCTGGTGACCGCCTTCCGCGCGTGCGCGCGCAGCCACCTCACCGGGACATGAGCGAGGGCGCCCGGTGCGACACCGGGCGCCCTCACCACCGTAGGAACGACTGCACGGACGACTACCGCGCGTCGGCCGCCTGGGCCTTCAGGGCGCGCTCGACGCCCGCGCGGGACTCGGAGACGAGGCGGCGCAGGGCCGCGTTCGGCTCGGCGGAGGACAGCCAGGCGTCCGTCTTGTCCAGGGTCTCCCGGGAGACCTGGATCGTCGGGTAGAGGCCGACCGCGATCTGCTGGGCGATCTCGTGCGAACGGGAGTCCCAGATGTCCTTGACGACCTCGAAGTACTTGTCCGTGTACGGGGCGAGCAGCTCACGCTGGTCCGTCTGGACGAACCCGCCGATGACGGCCTCCTGGACGGCGTTGGGCAGCTTGTCGGACTCGACGACCGACGCCCACGCCTCCGCCTTGGCCTCCGGCGTCGGACGGGCGGCCCGGGCGGTCGCCGCGTGACGCTCACCGGCGGCCGTCTTGTCGCGCTCGTACTCGCCGGCGATCTCCGTCTCGTCGAACCGGCCGACCGCCGCGAGGCGCTGCACGAACGCCCAGCGCAGCTCGGTGTCGACGGCCAGGCCCTCGATCGTCTGCGAGCCGTCCAGCAGGGCCTCCAGCAGGTCCAGCTGCTCCGGCGTACGGGCCGTGGCCGCGAACGCGCGCGCCCACGCCAGCTGGTGGTCGCCGCCCGCCTCGGCCGCCCGCAGATGGGCCAGGGTGGCGTCGGTCCAGCGGGTGAGGAGGGCCTCGCGGGCGGTCGGGTCGGCGTACAGGTCTACGGCGAGCTTGACCTGACGGTGCAGCGACTGGACCACGCCGATGTCGGACTCCTTGCCGATGCCGGACAGCACCAGGGACAGGTAGTCGCGGGTGGGCAGTTCGGCGTCGCGGGTCATGTCCCAGGCCGACGCCCAGCACAGGGCGCGGGGCAGGGAGGACTCGAAGTCGCCGAGGTGCTCGGTGACGAAGGCGAGGGACTGCTCGTCGAGGCGGACCTTGGCGTACGACAGGTCGTCGTCGTTGAGGAGGACCACGGCCGGGCGGCGCCTGCCCACCAGCTGCGGTACGGCGGTCAGCTCGCCGTCGACGTCCAGCTCGACGCGCTCGTCGCGCACCAGCTTGCCGCTGTCGTCGTCGAGGTCGTACAGGCCGACGGCGATGCGGTGCGGGCGGAGTGTCGGCTCGCCCTTGGCGCCGGCCGGGAGGGCCGGGGCCTCCTGGCGGATCGCGAAGGAGGTGATGACACCGTTCGCGTCCGTCTCGATCTCGGGGCGCAGGACGTTGATGCCGGCGGTCTCCAGCCACGCCTTCGACCAGGCCTTCAGATCACGGCCCGAGGTCTTCTCCAGCGCGCCGAGAAGGTCGGAGAGGCGGGTGTTGCCGAAGGCGTGCGCCTTGAAATACGCCTGGACGCCCTTGAAGAACTCGTCCATGCCGACGTACGCGACGAGCTGCTTGAGGACGGACGCGCCCTTGGCGTAGGTGATGCCGTCGAAGTTGACGAGGACGTCGTCCAGGTCGCGGATCTCGGCCATGATCGGGTGGGTGGACGGCAGCTGGTCCTGCCGGTAGGCCCACGTCTTCATGGAGTTGGCGAACGTCGTCCAGGAGTGCGGCCAGCGCGACTCGGGGGCGTACGCCTGGCAGGCGATGGAGGTGTAGGTGGCGAACGACTCGTTCAGCCACAGGTCGTTCCACCACTCCATGGTGACCAGGTCGCCGAACCACATGTGCGCCAGCTCGTGCAGGATGGTCTCGGCGCGCAGCTCGTACGCCGCGTCGGTCACCTTGGAGCGGAAGACGTACTGGTCGCGGATGGTGACCGCGCCCGCGTTCTCCATCGCGCCCGCGTTGAACTCCGGTACGAACAGCTGGTCGTACTTCTTGAACGGGTACGCGTAGTCGAACTTCTCCTGGAACCAGTCGAAGCCCTGCCGCGTCACCTCGAAGATCGCGTCCGAGTCGAGGAACTCGGCGAGGGAGGGACGGCAGTAGATCCCGAGGGGGACGCTCTGCCCGTTCTTCTCGTACACGCTGTGGACGGAGTGGTACGGCCCCACGATGAGCGCGGTGATGTAGCTGGAGATCCGCGGCGTCGGCTCGAAGACCCAGACGTCGTCCTTGGGCTCGGGCGTCGGCGAGTTGGAGATGACCGTCCACCCGTTCGGCGCCTTCACCGTGAACTGGAAGGTCGCCTTGAGGTCCGGCTGCTCGAAGGACGCGAAGACGCGACGGGCGTCCGGCACCTCGAACTGCGTGTACAGATACGCCTGCTCGTCGACCGGGTCGACGAACCGGTGCAGGCCCTCACCGGTGTTGGTGTAGGCGCAGTCGGCGACGACCCGCAGGACGTTGCGGCCCTGCAGCAGGCCCTCCAGCGCGATCCTGGAGTCGTTGAAGACCTCCGCCGCGTCCAGCGGGTCGCCGTTGAGCGTGACCTCGTGGACGGTCGGGGCCACCAGGTCGATGAAGGACTCCGCGCCTCCCTCGGACACGTCGAAGCGCACCGTCGTCACGGACCGGTAGGTGCCGCCCTCCTGCGCGCCGGAGAGGTCGAGATCGATCTCGTACGAGTCAACGGTGAGCAGCTTCGCCCGCTGCTGCGCCTCTTCGCGAGTCAGGTTTGTGCCAGGCACGCGGTCATCTCCTCGTTATGTGTGGGTTGCGCCATCCTTCCACGGGAGGGGTGTGTGGGGCGACGACGTTACGGGCGGGGCGGCGTGCGGCGCCGTCCGTCCAGCGGGACGGGGATGGGAAGCTTCCGCATGGCGCTGAATGGTGGAGGCATGTCCTCCACCACCCCCACCGCCGTCTCCCCGGACGGCACCTCCCCCACCCCCGTCGGCTCCTGGGCGGCCGTCCTCGCCCTGGCCGGCGCCACCTTCTCCGTCGTCACCACCGAGATGCTGCCCGTCGGTCTGCTCACCTCGCTCAGGGACGGGCTGCGCGTCTCCGCCGGGACCGCCGGACTGGCGCTCACCCTGCCCAGGCTGGTCGCCGCCGTCACCGCGCCGCTGCTGCCGGTCGTGCTGCGGCGGGCCGACCGGCGGCAGGTGCTGTGCGCGCTGCTGCTCCTGCTCGCGGCGGCCGACCTGCTGTCCGCGCTCGCCCCCGGCATCACCGTCCTGCTCGCCGCCCGTGCCCTGGTCGGCGTCTGCATCGGCGGGGTGTGGGCGGTCGCGGCCGGGCTCGCCGTACGGCTCGTGCCGGCGGCCTCGGTCGGGCGGGCCACCTCGGTCGTCTTCAGCGGGATCGCCGTCGCGTCCGTGCTCGGCGTGCCGGCCGGCACCTTCCTCGGGGCGGTGGCCGGCTGGCGCTGGGCGTTCGCCGCGCCGGCCGGTCTCGCGCTCGCCGTGGCCGGCGCGCTCGCCCTCGCCCTCCCACCCCTGCCCGCCGAGCGACCCGTCCGCATACGGGAGTTGGGCCTTCTCGTCGCCGACCCGCCGATCCGGCGCGGGCTGCTCTCCGTGGCGCTGCTCGTCACCGGTCACTTCGCCGCGTACACCTACGTCCGGCCGGTCCTCGAACGGGTGCCGGGGCTGGGCGCGGGCGGGATGAGCGGTCTCCTCCTCGGGTACGGCCTCGTCGGCGTCGTCGGGACCTTCGTCGCGGGTGTCCTCGCCGCCCGCGATCCGCTCCGCGCGTTCCGCGTCATCGCGGCGGCGCTGGGCACGGTCGTCGCGCTCCTGATCCCCGCCGCGGCCTCGCTGCCCGCGTCGACCGTCCTGCTGCTGCTCTGGGGGCTGGTCTACGGCGGTGTCTCCGTGTCCGCCCAGGCCTGGCTGTCGGCGACCGTGCCCCGGGCCGCCCGGGAGGCCGCTTCCGCGCTGGTCGCCGGACTGTTCAACACGGCGATAGCCGTCGGCGCGTTCGCCGGTGGCCGCGCGGCCGACGCCCTGGGGCCGACGGCGGCATTGGTCCTGGCGGCGGCACTGTCCCTGACGGCCCTGCCGGTCCATCCACGCGCCCCGGCCGTCTGAACCACCCTCAGAGCCTGTGTCATATCCCCGGCCCCGGACACGAAAGGGCGCCGCCCGTCGCCCCGCGGCACACAGCGTGCGCGGGGCAGGGACGGCGCCCTCGAGAGGTCGTTCGGTGGAACTGCCGTCAGGCCTTGGCCTTGGCCTTGGGCTTCAGGACGCGGTGCTCGGTCTTGGACTTGTCGAGGACCATCACCAGGCCGGTGATCAGCGCGAACAGCGCGATCGGGAGTACGACGTAGAGGCCCAGCGTCGCGGCGACGCTCAGGCCGTCGCCGGGGTCGTCGCCGTCGTCGCGGGTCAGCGCGAGCGCGGGGGACGACATGAGCAGCATCATCAGCGTCGTACCGGCGGCCAGGGCGCCGGCGCGCAGGGCGTTCTTCTTGTCCACAGAGCAAAAGTAGCGAACGCCCTGCGGGGCCGCGCGCCCGGGGTGCCGTACGAGGACGCCCCGCCCGGCCGCCTACCCCTGCGGGACCTCCGGGACCCGCGCGCCGTCCGGGACCGCCGGGGCCCGCGCACCCCCCGGGCCCTCCCGCAGGACGTCGATCAGCGCGTGCAGTCTCGGCGACGCCGCCAGCTCCTCCAGGGTCACCGGCCGGCCCTCCCCGTCGGCGATCGGCAGCCGCCAGTTCGGGTACTGGTCCCAGGTGCCCGGGAGGTTCTGGGG
The DNA here is from genome assembly GCF_044763345.1 of Streptomyces sp. NPDC096132. NCBI lineage: Bacteria > Bacillati > Actinomycetota > Actinomycetes > Kitasatosporales > Streptomycetaceae > Streptomyces > Streptomyces sp. NPDC096132. Next base: position 434,190 of record NZ_JBIWGA010000001.1, on the reverse strand, counting down.
GCGGCGGTCGCCGACGCCGTCCGGGAGCCAGACGCCGATCATGCGGGCGGGGGTGCGCAGCAGGAAGCGGTGGACGGCCTGGACCTCGGCCTCCTCCGAAGCGCGGTCGCCGCCCCCGGCCGCGCCCGCCAGCAGACCGAGCCGGGTGAGCAGGTCCAGCCACTCCACCGTGTCGGCGGCGGCCTCGGCGCGCTCCTCCTCCAGAGGGCGGGTCAGCAGGCCGAGCCGGTCGCGCAGTTCGACGTGTTCGCCGCTGAGGCGGGCGGCCGTGGACGGCAGGTCGTGGGTGGTGGCGGTGGCGAGGCAGTCGGCGCGCCAGCGGTCCGGGGGCAGGGGCCGCCCGTCGCCGTCCCAGTCGCGCTCGAACCACAGCACGGACGTCCCGAGCACCCCGCGCTCCCGCAGCGCCTCACGCACCCCCGGCTCCACGGTGCCCAGGTCCTCGCCGATCACCACGGCACCGGCCCGGGACGCCTCCAGCACCAGGACGGCGAGCATCGCCTCGCCGTCGTAACGGACGTACGTCCCCTCCGTCGGCGCCTCTCCCTGCGGCACCCACCAGAGCCGGAACAGCCCCATGACGTGGTCGACGCGCAGGGCGCCGGCGTAGCGGAAGAGACCTCTGAGCAGCCGCCGGTAGGGGGTGTAGCCGGACGCGGCCAGCCGGTCGGGGCGCCAGGGCGGCAGTCCCCAGTCCTGGCCGCGCGCGTTGAAGGCGTCCGGCGGGGCGCCGACGGACATCCCGGCGGCGAAGTACTCCTGCTGTGCCCAGGCGTCCGCTCCTCCCGGATGCACGCCGACCGCGAGATCGTGGACGACGCCCACGCCCATGCCCGCCTCGCGCGCGGTGCGCTGGGCGGCGGTGAGCTGGGTGTCGGTGAGCCAGGCGAGGCGGGAGTGGAGGTCGACGCGGTGCATCAGCTCGCCGCGGGCGCGGGCGGTCTCGGCCGAGCGGGGATCCCGGAGCCCCTCCGGCCACCGGTTCCACTCCGCGCCGTGCACCTCGGCGAGGGCGCACCAGGTGGCGTGGTCCTCCAGGGCCTGCCCCTGTGCGGCGAGGAAGTCGCAGTAGGCGGCGCGCCGCCCGGGCCCGAGCGGTACCGCGGCGACCAGCTCCAGGGCCTGCCGCTTGGCCTCCCACACGGCGTCCCGGTCGATCAGCTCCCCCTTCTCCAGGACGGCCTCGCGCAGCCGTCCGGCCCGCTCGGTCAGGAGGCGCAGCCGGTCGTCGTCGACGTACGCGTACTCGGGCACGTCCTCGACGCGCAGATGCACGGGGTCGGGGAAGCGGCGCGAGGACGGCCGGTACGGCGACGGATCGGTCGGCGCCCCCGGCACGGCCGCGTGCAACGGGTTGACCTGCACGAACCCGGCCCCGAGCACCCGCCCGGCCCAGTCGGCCAGCTCCCGCAGGTCACCGAGGTCGCCCATGCCCCAGGAGCGGCGGGAGAGAAGGGAGTACAGCTGGACGAGGAGTCCGTACGAGCGTCCCGGCGGTGTGGGCAGCCGGGGCGGGGCCACGACGAGGTGGACGCGGGCGGTGCGGCCGTCGGGGGCGGTGGCCGTCAGCCGGTGGACCCCGTGCGGCAGGTCCTCGGCGCTGTCCCGGGTCTCGCCCTGTTCGGTCTCGATGCGCAGCCGGGTGCCCTCGGGGAGGCCGGCGAGCGCGGCGCACGGGCCGCCGCTCCAGCCGACCACCGTCGGCGGCAGCAACCGCCCGGCCAGCTCCCGCTCGCGCGCGTCGAGCGCCTCCCGGACGGCCCGCGGGGTGGCCGCGTCGACACCGAGCGCGGCGAGCGCACGGACGACGGCGGTGCGCGAGGCCGTGACCGTACGGTCCGGCGAGGGCTGATAGGCGGTGGCGACACCATGCAGGCCGGCAAGCCGGACGAGTTCCTCGCCGAGGGGTGCGGTCATTCAGGGCCTCGTGGAGTGGGAGTCCGGGGCGGCGAGGGGTGGCTCGCTGGTGAGGGGTTCGGCGTCGGGCAGGGGAGGCTCGCTGGTCAGTGGGGCCTCGGTGCAGGCGCCTTCGGCGCTGAAAGCGCGCAGGTCGGGCTCGTCGAAGGGGGCGGCGGAGGGTTCCGCCGGGCGTTTGGAGTGGGCCGGTGCGATCACGGTGGCCTCCTTGTGGGGTGCGGTCCGGTTATCGCAGGCCTACCCAGCGGACGCGAGGACAGACGTCCTCACCTCGTACCACGCTGCCGCACGCCTGCGCGAGCCGTCGGCCCGGCCGCGTGAACCGCCGGCGCGCGGCCGGTCGATAGACGGGGTGTGAGACTGTTCCGCCCCATGAGGGGCCACGGGGAGAGCGACACGGACGCGGCGCTGCTGCGGGCCGTGGCCGACGGGGACGCGGGGGCCCTGGGCACGCTGTACGACCGGCACGCGGGGTGGTTGTACGCCCGGCTGCTCCGGCGGTGCGCCGATGCCGAGGTGGCGCGGGAGGTGGTGCAGGACACCTTCGTGACCGTGTGGCGGTCGGCGTCCGGGCACCGGGGCGGGGAGGCGGGCGGTTGGCTGTGGACCATCGCCGCCCGGCGGCTCGTCGACGCGCGGCGGGTGCAGGAGCGGGCCGGGAGGATCGAGACCGCGCCCCTCGACAGCGCCGCCGTCTCCGTCCCCGCCTCCGCCGAGGCGCCCTCCGCCGAGGAGCGCGTGCTGGCCGGGCTGGAGTACGGCGACGTCGGCACCGCCCTGGACCGGATCTCGCCCGAGCTGCGGGAGGTGCTGCGCGCGACCGTCGTCGACGGGCTCACCACCCGGGAGGCGGCCCGGCTGCTCGGCATACCCGAGGGCACGGTCAAGACCCGCGCGATGCGCGCCCGCGCGGAACTCCGGACGGCCCTCGCCCAGTTGAGCCCCGAGTGGAGCCCCGAGTGGAGCCCCGCACCGGCCCCGGGAGGCCTGGCATGAGCACCGGTCGGATGAGAAACGATCAGTGGCACGCGTCCGACGACCTCGCCGCCCGCTACGCCGACGGCACCCTCCCGGAGGCCGACGCCTGGTCCCTGGAGAGCCATCTGGAACGGTGCGGGGAGTGCGCGGTGCGGGTCTCGGGGGCCGTACGGCGGCTGCCGGCGCCCGGAGTGGCCCTCGCGGAGGTACGGGAGGCCGTACTCAAGGACGTGCGGGACACACGCGAGACCGTCCCGGAGGGGGTACGGCAGCCCGCGCCGCCCGCCCCCCGTGCCCGTCTCTGGTCCTCCTTCCTCGCCCGTGCCCTGTGGGCCGCCGGGCCCGCCGTGCGCGGGGCGTGGCTGCCCGCCGTGCTGCTCGTCGCCCTGGGTGCGCTCGGCCTCGCGTACGGGGCGGACGTCGAGGGTGCCCGGCCGCTGCTCCTCGCCCTCGCGCCGGTCGTCCCCGTCGCCGGGGTCGCCCTGTCCTACGGGCAGTACGCCGATCCCCTGCACGAGATCGCGGCGGCCACCCGCTCCGGCGGGCTGCGGCTGGTGCTGACGCGGACGGCCGCCGTCCTCGCTGTCAGCCTGCCGCTGCTCACCGTCACCGGTCTGCTGCTGCCCGCCTCCGGCGCCCCGGGCGCGGCCGCCTGGCTGCTGCCGGGCCTCGCGCTGACCCTGGCCTCGCTGGCCCTCGCGGGGTTCGTCGGCTGCCGTGCCGCCACGGCGGTGACCGGCGGGGGCTGGCTGTGCGCCGTCCTCGTCCCGGCGCTGGCCACCACCCGCGGCCCCGCGCTCGCCGGGCTCGCGGAGCAGCTCGACCGCTGTCTGGACGGCCCCCTCGCCCAGGGCGGCTGGGCGGCCGCCGCCGTGCTGAGCGCGGCACTGCTGGCCGCCCGCCGTTCCGCCTACGACCACCTGCCGGCCCGGTGAGGAACCGGACCCGGCAGCCCCTCTCTGGAAGACCTGGAGAAGCGAACGTGAGCACCATACGGGTGAGCGGACTGCGCGTCCGCCACCGCAGAACCGTCGCCCTGGACACCGTGGATCTCGACCTCGGCCTCGGCGTGCACGGCCTGCTCGGCCCCAACGGCGCCGGGAAGACCTCCCTGATCCGGGTGCTGGCCACGGTCGCGCGCCCGGACGCCGGCCGGGTGGAGATCCTCGGCGAGGACGTCGGCGAAGCGCGGCGGCGCGGTACGGTCCGCGCCCGGCTCGGCTATCTGCCGCAGGAGTTCGGCTACTACCCGGGCTTCACCGTGCGCGAGTTCGTCGCGTACGTGGCGTGGCTGAAGGAGATGCCCGTGGCCGGGACCCCGGCCGCCGTGGAGCGGGCCGTCGAGCGGGTCGGCCTCGGGGACCGGATCGACGCGAAGGTGAAGACGCTGTCCGGGGGCATGATCCGCCGGGTCGGCATCGCGCAGGCCATCGTCAACGACCCGGACGTCCTGCTGCTCGACGAGCCGACGGCGGGCCTCGACCCGGAACAGCGGGTGGAGTTCCGTGCGCTGCTGCGCGAGCTGGGCTCCACCGCGACCGTGATCGTCTCCACCCATCTGGTGGAGGACGTGGCGGCCGCCTGCACGGAGGTCACGCTCCTGGACGCGGCCCGGGTCGCCTACCGGGGCACTCCCGTGTCCCTGACCGGGCTGGGCGAGGGGAAGGACGGCGTGGGCGACAACCCGATCGAGCGCGGCTACACAGCGGCGCTGCGCGCCCACCGCGCCGACCGCACCCCGCGGGAGGCGACGCGATGACCCTCGTGGCGGAGCGAAAGGCCGGGCGGCAGGGGCCCGCGCACCCCCTGCGCGCGGAGGCCACCCGCGGCTTCGCGCCCCTCGCCGGGGTCGCGGTGCTGCTGATGCTGGGTGTGGTGCTGGGCGCGACGGCGGACCGCTGGCAGGGCGGCTGGGTGGAGACCCGTTCCGAGCTGCACGATCTGCTGCTGGTGCTGCTCCCGCTGGCGGCCGCCGCGGGCTGCTGGCTGGGCGGGCGGGAGCGCCGGCGCGGTACGGAGGAGTTGTGGGGGACGGCCGTACGGGGGCCGCTGGCCCGGTTCCTGGCGTCGGCGCTGCCGCTCGCGCTGTGGCTGGTGGCGGGGTACGCGCTCGCGGCGGCGGGCGCACTGCTGGCGACCTGGCCGTACGCCCGGGGCGACCGGCCGTATCTCGATCTGCTGCCGGTGGACGTGGTGGCCGTCGCGGCGGCCTCGGTGTCCGGGCAGGTGGTGGGGCGGCTGGTGCCCTGGCGGCCGGTGGCGCCGCTGCTGGCGCCGGCCGGGTACGCGGTGCTCGGGCTGTCGGTGGCGTCGGACGACGGTGCGGGCCGTTTCGTGAACCCGGCCTTCCCGGTGAGCTACTGGGACGTCCCGGTCGGACGGCAGCAGGCCGCGATGGCGGTGTGGGTCGCGGGTCTCGCGACGGCCGCCGTGCTGGCGTACGCGGCGCGGCGCCGGTGGACGGCCCTGCTGCCGCTGGTGGCGGCCCTCGCGGCGGGCGGGCTGCTGGTGCAGACGGGCGGCGCGCTGTGGCGGGCGAATCCGGCCGAGAGCCGGCAGGTGTGCGACACGTCGACCACCCCGCAGGTGTGCGTCAACGCCCGCTACGGCGCGCTGCTGCCGCAGGTCACGGCCGCCCTGTCGGGGGTCACCGACCGGCTGGAAGGGGTACGGAATCTACCGGTCCGGTTCGAGGACCGTCCCGGTGAGCCGCGTGCCGGGGAGGTGCAGCTGCCGATGCTCACGCCGATCGGCTGGTCGGTGGTGCGGGGGCGGCTGACCGATCCGGAGCAGTACGCGTGGGAGGCGGTGGCGATGCTGCAGGACCGGGCGGACTGCGACACGCGTGACCCACGCCTGGGCCTGGCGGACGACGCCGTGGAGCACTATCTCGCGCCGAGCCCTGCCGAGGGGACCTTCGACAGGCTGGACGCGACGGGGGACGAGGAGCGCCGCAGCGGGCTGGCGAAGCGGCAGGCGGCCCGGGAGCGGCTGGCCTCGATGGAGGCCGACGCCCGCCGGGAATGGCTGTCGGCGTACTTCGCGACGGCCGGTGACTGCGACCCGGGGAAGGTGCCGGCCCTGTGAGCGATGTGCTGCCGCGTGATGCGCGTGCCCTGAGCGGAGTCCGTCTGTACGCCCGGTCCCGGGCGGTCCCCGGCACGCTCGTCCTGCTCGCCGGGACCGCCGTCCTCGCCCTGTGGGCGGCGGCCCGGACGGGCTCCGGCCCGGATCCGGACCGGCTGCTGCCGGTGGTGACCCTGGTCCCGCCGGTGGCCGCGGCGGTGATCGGTACGAGCCTGTACTCCGCCTCGGACGAACTGGACCGCACCGCCGTGCGCCCCTGGTGGCCGCGCCGACTGGCCCAGTTGCTCGGCCTCACGGCGGTGGCGGCGGCGGTGCTGCCGCTCGCGGTGCTCGGGGACGCACCGGCCGTCCTACGCAACGTGCTGGGCTGTACGGGCCTCACCGCGGCCTCGGCCTGTCTGCTCGGCGCCCGGCTGAGCTGGCTGCCCGCGTGCGGTTACGTCAGCGCGGTGTACCTCGCGTCGGACGGAGCACACGGACGCGCGGTCACGGTGTGGGCCTGGCCGACGCAGCCGGGGCACGTGAGCGCGGCGTGGGTGATGGCGACGGGCGCGTTCGTCCTGGGCACGGCCCTGTACGCCGCACGAGGAGCGCGCTCCGAGGGGATCCGGGGCTGAGCCGGTGGGGCCGTGCGCCCCGAAGGGCCCCGTGGCCGGCCCGGCCGGGCGCCGGTGCCACGGGGCATGAAGAAGCCCGGATCGTCAGGCGGAGATGCCGTCGATCCGGGCCAAGGCGTCGTCCGCGCCGTACGGCTGCAAGTAGGGCAGCCAGCGCGGATCCCTATGGCCCGTGCCGATGATGCGCCAGGCGAGGCCGGAGGGGGGAGCGGGTTTGTGACGCAGCCGCCAGCCGATCTCGACGAGGTGCCGGTCGGCCTTGACGTGATTGCAGCGACGGCAGGACGCCACGACGTTGTCCCACACGTGCTTGCCCCCGCGGCTGCGCGGGATGACGTGGTCGACGCTGGTTGCGACGCCACCGCAGTACATGCACCGGCCCCCGTCCCGCGCGAAGAGCGCACGACGGGTCAGAGGAACGGGCCCCCGATAGGGAACCCGGACGAATCGCTTGAGCCGGACCACGCTGGGTGCGGGGACTGTGACGGTTGCGCTGTGCATGAAGGCGCCTGACTCTTCCAGGGAGACGGCCTTGTTCTCCAGGACGAGGACGAGCGCGCGGCGAAGCGGTACGACGCCGAGCGGCTCGTACGACGCGTTGAGGACCAGGACATGCGGCACGGATGCCTCCTTGGGCGTCGGCGGCGCGTGGCTCGCGCCGGGACGATCTGCAGTCAGTCTCTCCTCTGGCCTGGTGGACGCGCCACCATGTCCCGGTAACGGGCTGGGAGTGTTTTCGACCACACCCCGATACATCCCCCGGATCATGGCCTGTTCAAGCGCGGGTGAGCACCGTCTCTCCTTGCCGCATCGGACGGACCCACACACAATGCCCCGTTAGTGTGGTGGTTCTGCCCGTCCGGTGACCCTTTCGTGACCTTGACGACCTTGACCATCGCACCGGAGGCGGACCGCTGCACCTGGAGGTACCTGTCGTGTCCTTGCCCGCCGTCCTACTGGCCGCCGACTCCTCGCCGTCGCCGACTCCCTCGGGGTCGCCGACCGTGACCGTCCCGTCGCTCCAGGACGCCCAGGAGAGCGCCACGAACGCGGCCAGCTGGGTCGAGCAGAACTGGTCGACGTGGCTCGCGATCGGCCTGAGGGTCCTGCTGATCCTGGTGATCGCGGCGGTGCTGAGAAAGTTCGTGCTGCGGGCGATCTCCAAGCTGATCGAGCGGATGAACCGCACGGTCGAGTCGCCCGAGGGCTCCACGCTGGGCGGTCTGCTGGTCAACGCCGAGCGACGCCGGCAGCGCTCGCAGGCGATCGGCTCGGTGCTCAGCTCGATGGCGAGCTTCCTGATCCTGGGCACGGCGGCCCTGATGGCCCTCTCCGCCTTCGAGATCAACCTCGCCCCGCTGCTGGCCTCCGCCGGTGTCGCCGGTGTGGCGATCGGTTTCGGCGCGCGCAACCTGGTCACGGACTTCCTCTCCGGCGTCTTCATGATCCTGGAGGACCAGTACGGCGTCGGCGACCAGATCGACGCGGGCGTCGCCACCGGCGAGGTCATCGAGGTCGGCCTGCGGGTGACCAAGCTGCGCGGCGACAACGGCGAGATCTGGTACGTCCGCAACGGCGAGGTCAAGCGGATCGGCAACCTCTCCCAGGGCTGGGCGACGGCCGGTGTCGACGTCACCGTGAAGGCGACGGAGGACCTGGACCGGGTCAAGGCCACCCTGGACGAGGTCGCCGAGAAGATGAGCAAGGAAGAGCCCTGGAACGAGCTCCTGTGGAGCCCGATCGAGGTCCTGGGCCTGGACAGCGTGCTGCTGGACTCGATGGTGGTCCGCGTCTCGGCCAAGACGATGCCGGGCAAGGCCCTGACGGTGGAGCGCGAGCTGCGCTGGCGCATCAAGCGGGCGTTCGACGCGGCGGACATCCGCATCGTCGGCGGCGCGACCGCCCCGGCGGAGGAGGACGCGGCCGACCCCGCGGCGGCGGTCGCGGCCCCGTCGGTCTTCTCCAACGCGGACTCCCCGCAGTCGGCGGCGGCGTCCCCGATCGCTCCGCAGCGGGCCGTGGCGGCGGCACCCACCCCGAAGTAGGCGGTACGCGGGAGGCGGCACCCGGGCTCCGGGGGCCGCCTCCTCGTGCGTGTGGCGGGCACACGGTGCGTACGGCGGGCACACGCGGAAACCTGTGAACGGCCGGCCCCGATCCCCATGATCTTCACAGGTGTCCCACCCTTCCCCCGCGTCACACCACCCCATATCGTCACTCTGATATCGGGCCCTTGTTCTGGAGCGCAACGCCCAGGGGCCCGCTCGAATGTGGGGATACATGAGAAAACTCGCCATAGGCACCGCCCTGTCCGGTGCCCTGGCCCTGGGGGTTCTGACCGCGCCCTCCGCCTCGGCGGACTCGGTGGACCTGGCGTTCACCAACGTGAAGGTCAACGGCGGCAAGGCGATCGTGGTGGGCACCACCGCCAAGGTGAAGGTGCCGGTGACGTACACGCTGTCGCGTCCGGCGGACCTGACGATCGACTACAAGAACAACTTCGCGGGCGTCCTGCTCTACCGCGGCTCCCTGGCCGAGCAGGACAACTCGATCGAGCCGGACGCCGCGCCGGTCTGCACCACGACGGCCACCAGCGACACCCGGGTGATCGAGTCGTGCACCGAGACCCTGGTCATCGACCCGTGGGACAACCTGTACGAGGCGGCGGACGCCGGCACCTGGAAGAGCGCGGGCTTCTACGGCCACGGCGCGACGGACCTCGACGACTCCGACGGCCACATCAGCTTCGAGTTCGGCTACGACATGTGGGCCAACGCGGCGACCGCGAAGATCAAGCGCGCCGCCAAGCTGACCGTCAACGCCACGCCCGAGCCCGTCGTCAAGGGCAGGACGCTCACCGTCAAGGGCAGGCTGACCCGCGCGAACTGGGAACTCGGCAAGTACAGCGGTTACGCGAGCCAGAAGGTCACCCTCCAGTTCAGGGCCAAGGGTGCCAGTGCCTACACGACCGTGAAGACGATCACCTCCGGCACCGGTGGCGCGCTCTCCACCACCGTGAAGGCGAGCAAGGACGGTTACTACCGCTTCACCTTCGCCGGCACCGCCACCACCGCCGCCAAGACGGCCGCCGGCGACTACGTCGACGTGAAGTAGCCCGGCCGGGCCGCCCGACGGCCCCCACTGTTGCGTCCACCGCCCCCGAGGTAACGACTGCGTTGCCTCGGGGGCGGTTTCCGTTTTCTTGCCTTGACGACCCCTTCGTGACGGGCTTACCTTCCCTTCCAGCCGATAGGAAAGTTTCCTAACAGTGGCCGGAAGTGGACTCCTTCCCGAAGTCACTGGGAAGCTGTGCAGTTCAGAGAGGCAGGTGTCGACCCATGGCAGGAACCGCCGGTACGCCGGGCACCCCGCGCGTCCTGCGCGCCATGAACGACCGCGCCGCGCTCGACCTCCTCCTGGCGCACGGCCCGCTGTCGCGCACCCGCATCGGCAAGCTCACCGGCCTGTCCAAGCCGACCGCCTCCCAGCTGCTGGCCCGGCTGGAGGCGGCGGGCCTGGTCCTCGCCACCGGCACTACCGAGGGACGACCCGGCCCCAACGCCCAGCTGTACGAGGTCAACCCGGCCGCCGCCTACGCCGCCGGCCTGGACGTCACCCCCGAGCGCGTCCTCGCCGCCGTCGCCGACGTCACCGGCCGGACCGTGGGCACCTACGAAGTGCCCACCCCCGCCAGGAAGACCGCCGGGGCCGTCGTACGACAGGTCACCGAGGCCCTCGACGGCGCGGTGAAGACCGCGGGCCTCACCCGGGACGACGTGCGCCGGCTCGTCGTCGCCACCCCCGGCGCCTTCGACCCCACCACGGGCCGACTGCGCTACGCCTCCCACCTCCCCGGCTGGCACTCGCCCGCGCTGCTCGACGAACTCGCCGCAGCCCTGCCGATGCCGGTCGAGTACGAGAACGACGTCAACCTCGTCGCCGTCGCCGAACAACGGCTCGGCGCGGCACGGGGACACGACGACTTCGTCCTGCTCTGGAACGAGGGCGGTCTCGGCGCCGCCCTGGTCCTCGGCGGCCGGCTGCACCGCGGCTGGACCGGCGGCGCGGGAGAGGTGGGTTTCCTTCCTGTGCCGGGCGCACCCCTCGTCCGGCAGGTGACGAAGGCCAACAGTGGCGGCTACCAGGAGCTGGCCGGCTCCCAGGCCATCCCCCGGCTGGCCCGGGAACTCGGCCTCACCGGCATCCCGGACGGGCCGTACGCCGAGGTCGCCGCCGCAACTCTGGAGCGGGCCGCCGCCGAGGACACCGTCCTGCACCAGCTGCTGCTCCAGACCTACGCGACCCGGCTCGCGACCGGTCTCGCCTCGCTCGTCTCCGTCCTCGACCCCGAACTCGTCGTCCTCAGCGGCGCCTCCCTGACCGCCGGCGGCGAGGTGCTGCGCAGCCTCGTCCAGGCCGAACTGGAGGAGCTGGCCGCGTCCCGGCCGAAGCTGGTCCTGGGCGACGTCACCGAACGGCCCGTGCTGCGCGGCGCGCTGGAGAGCGCGCTGGCGGCCACCCGCGACGAGGTCTTCGACACCTCGCGCTAGACGCACCCCTTCACCTCACCCCGCAGCACCCTTCACCTCACCCCGCAGCACTCCTCACCTCACCCTGCCCTGTCCCCAGGAGGCCCCGCCATGTCCACACGCATACCCGGAGTCGCCCGAAAGGCGGCTTTTGCCCTGACCGCCTCGACGGCCCTGCTCCTGACCACCACCGCCTGTACCGGCCAGGCGTCGTCCTCCGGCGCGAGCGACGACGCGTCCAAGGAGCAGACCATCACCTTCTGGCACGCCTGGAGCGCGCCGAACGAGGTCAAGGCCGTGAAGGCGCTGGTCGCCGGCTTCGAGAAGGCGCACCCCAACATCCATGTGAACGTCGTCGGCAACATGACCGACGACAAGATCAACCAGGCGCTGCGGGCGGGCGGCAGCAAGGCGCCCGACGTGATCTCGTCCTTCACCACCAACAGCGTCGGCAAGTTCTGCTCCTCCGGCGCCCTGGTCGACCTCAACCCGTTCTTCAAGAAGTCGGACATCGACCCGGACACCACCTTCCCGAAGGCGATGAACGAGTACACCCAGTACGACCTGAACCGCTGCGCGGTTCCGCTGCTGGGCGACGCCTACGGCCTCTACTACAACAAGACCGCGTTCGAGAAGGCCGGCATCACCAGCCCGCCGAAGACCTGGTCCGAGTTCGAGGCCGACGCCAAGAAGCTGACGATCACCCAGGGCGACTCGTACAAGCAGCTCGGCTTCATGCCGAACTACCACGGCTGGGAGACGACGACCGAGCACTACATGGGCCAGTTCTCGCCGACCTACTTCAACAAGTCCGGCAAGTCGACGGTCGCCACCGACCCGGCCGTCGCCGACGCCATGACGCTGCAGAAGAAGCTCGTCGACGAACTCGGCGGCTTCAAGAAGCTGGAGAAGTACCGCTCCGGCCTCGGCGACGAGTGGGGCCCCAAGCACCCCTTCCAGACCGGCCAGGTGGCCATGCAGCTGGACGGTGAGTGGCGCCTCGGGATGGCCCTGGACACCAAGCCCGACTTCGAGATCGGCGTCGCCCCCCTGCCCGTCCCCGACGACCAGGCCGACCAGTACGGCAAGGGCTACATCACCGGCACCATCGCCGGCATCGCCGCCACCAGCAAGAAGCAGAACGCGGCCTGGGAGTTCGTCAAGTACATCTCCACCGACACCGACGCGGTGGTGGGCTTCTCCAACGCCATCCACAACGTGCCCTCGACGCTGGCCGCCCTGAAGTCGCCGAAGCTGAAGTACGACCCGCGCTTCAAGACCTTCCTCGACATCGCCGCGAACCCGAACTCGACGACCGCGCCGTCCTCGATCAACGGCGGCGTCTACCTCACGACCGTCCAGGAGCTCGGCTACGACTACGAGAGCGGCAAGGTCACCGACCTGCAGTCCGGTCTGAAGAAGGCGGCCGCGCAGATCGACACGGACATCGCGCAGGCGAAGTAGCGATGAGCGCCGTCACGTTGAGGTCGAAGCGCCGCCGGTCGGCGCTTCGCACCCTCGCCTTCCTGTCGCCCTGGCTGATCGGCTTCGCGGTCTTCTTCGCGTACCCGATGATCTCGACGGTCTACTTCTCGTTCATGCACTACGACGGCTTCAAGCCGCCGACGTGGAGCGGGACGAAGAACTGGACATACGTCTTCGAGTCCTACCCCTTCTTCTGGCCGGCCCTGCGCAACACCCTCTGGCTGGTCGTGATCATGGTGACCCTGAGGGTCCTGTTCGGGCTCGGGATCGGCATGCTGATCACGAAGATCAAGACGGGTACGGGGATCTTCCGCACCCTCTTCTACCTGCCCTACCTGGCCCCGCCGGTGGCCGCGACGATGGCCTTCGCCTTCCTCCTCAACCCCGGCACGGGCCCGGTCAACTCGATCCTGGCGAAGATCGGCATCCCGGCGCCGGGCTGGTTCAACGACCCGGACTGGTCCAAGCCGGCCCTCACGCTGATGTTCCTGTGGGGCGTCGGCGACCTGATGGTCATCTTCATGGCCGCGCTGCTCGACGTACCGAAGGAGCAGTACGAGGCGGCCGAGCTGGACGGCGCGTCCGCCTGGCAGCGGTTCCGGTTCGTCACCCTTCCCAACATCTCGCCGATCATCATGTTCGCCGTCGTCACCGGCGTGATCGCGGCGATGCAGTGCTACACCCAGCCCCTGGTCGCCGGAAAGGTCGCCTCGGGCGTGATCCAGGGCGCGGGCACCATGTTCCAGCCCGGCTACCCCGAGCACTCGACACTCACCCTCCCCCAGCTCGTCTACAACCTCGGCTTCCAGCGCTTCGACTACGGCTCGGCGTGTGTCGTGGCCCTGGTCCTGTTCGCCCTGTCGATGGCGTTCACCGCGCTTCTGATGCGGCGCCGGGGCGGTCTCATCCAGGCAGGTGACTGACATGACCCAAGTGCTGGACCGCCCCGTGGAGCTGAAGGCGCCGGCCTCGCCCGCCGCGCGCACGGCCCGCCGCAAGGCGCTGCTGGAGTGGATCGCGGTCCACTCCCTCGGTGTCGCGGCCGCGCTCTTCTTCACGCTCCCCTTCGTGTTCGTGTTCCTGACCTCGCTGATGAGCGACTCGCAGGCGCTCAGCCGGGACCTGATCCCGCACACCTGGGAATGGGCCAACTACCGCAAGGTCCTCGACACGCCCGGCTTCCTCACCTGGTGGAAGAACACCCTGCTCTACGCGGGACTGGGAACGGTCCTCACCGTCGTCTCCTCGATCCCCGTGGCGTACGCGCTGGCCAAGTTCCGCTTCCGGGGCCGCAATCTCGCGCTCATGCTGGTGATCTCGATGATGATGCTGCCCCCGCAGGTGGTCGTCATCCCGATGTACCTGTTCTGGGCGAAGCAGCTGGACCTGTCGGGCACCCTGTGGCCGGTGATCATCCCGCTGGCGTTCGGCGACGCGTTCTCGATCTTCCTGCTGCGCCAGTTCCTGATGACCATCCCCAACGAGTACGTGGACGCGGCGAAGGTGGACGGCTGCGGCGATCTGCGCACTCTGCTGAAGATCATCCTGCCGATGGCCAAACCCGGCATCGCCGCCGTCGCCCTCTTCCAGTTCTTCAACGCCTGGAACGACTACTTCGGCCCGCAGATCTACGCGTCCGAGAACCCCGGCGCCTGGACCCTGTCGTACGGCCTGGAGTCGTTCAAGGGCATGCACCACACCGACTGGAACCTCACCATGGCGGCCACCGTGCTGGTCATGGCCCCGGTGATCCTCGTGTTCTTCTTCGCACAGAAGGCGTTCGTCGAGGGCGTCACCCTGACCGGAGTAAAGGGTTGAACTCGCTATGAAACTCACCGTGGTCGGCGGCGGCTCGACCTACACCCCCGAACTCATCGACGGCTTCGCCCGGCTGCGGGACACCCTCCCGCTGGAGGAGCTGGTCCTGGTCGACCCGGCCGCCGAACGCCTGGAACTGGTCGGCGGACTGGCGCGGCGCATCTTCGCCCGCCAGGGCCACCCCGGCCGGATCGTCACCACCTCCGACCTGGACAAGGCCGTCGATGGCGCCGACGCGGTGCTGCTCCAGCTCCGCGTCGGCGGCCAGGCGGCCCGCGAGCAGGACGAGACCTGGCCCCTGGAGTGCGGCTGCGTCGGCCAGGAGACCACCGGCGCCGGCGGCCTGGCCAAGGCTCTGCGCACGGTCCCGGTGGTCCTGGACATCGCCGAACGGGTCCGCCGTACGAATCCGCAGGCCTGGATCGTCGACTTCACCAACCCGGTCGGCATCGTCACCCGCGCCCTGCTGCGGGAGGGCCACAAGGCGGTCGGCCTGTGCAACGTGGCGATCGGCCTGCAGCGCAAGTTCGCGGCACTGCTCGACGTCACCCCCGCCGACGTCCACCTCGACCACGTCGGCCTCAACCACCTCACCTGGGAGACCGGCGTACGCCTGAACGGCCCGGAGGGCGAGGACGTTCTGCCGGGGCTCCTGGCCGACCACGGCGAGCGGATCGCCGCCGACCTGCACCTGCCCCGCACCCTCCTGGACCGCCTCGGCGTGGTCCCGTCGTACTACCTGCGCTACTACTACGCCCACGACGAGGTCGTACGAGAGCTGCGTACGAAGCCGTCGAGGGCGGCCGAAGTCGCGGCGATGGAACGACAGTTGCTGGAGATGTACGGCGACCCGGCGCTCGACGAGAAGCCGGAGCTGCTGGCCAGGCGGGGCGGCGCCTACTACTCCGAGGCCGCTGTGGACCTGGCGGCCGCGCTGCTCACGGGCTCCGGAAGCCCGTACCAGGTGGTGAACACGCTCAACCACGGCACGCTCCCCTTCCTCCCCGACGACGCGGTGATCGAAGTACAGGCGGCGGTGGGCCGGAAGGGCCCGTCCCCGCTCCCGGTGGCCGCCGTGGACCCCCTCTACGCGGGCCTGATGGCGAACGTGACGACGTACGAGGACCTGGCCCTGCAGGCGGCCCTGCACGGCGGCCGCGACCGCGTCTTCAAGGCCCTCCTCGCCCACCCGCTGATCGCCCAGTACGAGTACGCCGAGCAACTGACCGACCGACTGATCGCACACAACCGGGAGCACCTCGCGTGGGCCTGACCGCAAGTGTCCTCGCCATCGACGCGGGCAACAGCAAGACCGACGTGGCGGTGGTGGCGGCCGACGGGGAGGTGCTCGCCACCGCCCGCGGGGGCGGCTTCCGCCCGCCCGCGGTGGGCGTCACGGCGGCCGTGGACGCCCTCGCCGAGACCGTCACGCGCGCGTACACGTCCGCCGGCGTCACCTCGGTGGCCCATGTCTCCGCCTGCCTGGCCAACGCCGACCTGCCGGTGGAGGAGGAGCAGCTGGCGGCCGCCCTGCACGCGCGCGCGTGGGGCACGACCGTGGAGGTCCGCAACGACACCTTCGCCATCCTCCGCGCCGGCGTGCCCGACCCGCGGGGCGTGGCCGTCGTCTGCGGCGCCGGCATCAACTGCGTCGGCATGCACCCCGACGGCCGCACCGCCCGCTTCCCGGCCCTGGGCCGCCTCTCCGGCGACTGGGGCGGCGGCTGGGGCCTGGCCGAGGAGGCGATCTGGCACGCGGCCCGCGCGGAGGACGGCAGGGGCGGCGACACGGCCCTGGCCCGCACCCTGCCCGCCCACTTCGGCCTGCCCGACATGTACGCCCTCATCGAGGCCCTCCACCTGGAACACATCCCGGACGCCCGCCGCCACGAACTGACCCCGGTCCTCTTCGCGACCGCGGCACAGGGCGACAAGCCGGCCCGCGCCATCGTCGACCGCCTGGCGGAGGAGGTCGTGACGATGGCGACGGTGGCCCTGACCCGCCTGGACCTGCTGGAGGAGGAGACCCCGGTCCTCCTGGGCGGAGGCGTCCTGACGGCCGGCCACGACCAACTCGACGACGGAGTACGCGAACGCCTGGCGGCAAGGGCACCGAAGGCGGTGGCACAGGTGGTACGGGCCCGCCCCGTACTGGGCGCGGCGCTGTTGGGCCTGGACAGGCTGGAAGCAAAGGCGAAAGCACAGGAGAGAACGCGAGCCTTTTTCGACAGGTGAGCGTGCCGACCTGAAGGGGCGCGGGGAACTGCGCGACCAGCCACGACGCACCCGCACCCCGAGAACAACGACAAGCCCCCACGAAGGAACCGAACACACACTCCCCGCGTATTCATGAGCAGGGGTGACTGCGATCTGATCAAGATCCAGTGAAGTCCGGTGTGCAATGTCACTCCCGCCAGCGATACTTGCGGCGAGGCATGACCATGGGGGAGGTCAGAAACGTGGCAGACCAGGCAACCAGCACCGCACCACCGCCAACGCCGCCCACCCGCCGGACGGCATTCGCCGAGGGCGTCGACAGGGCCCGCGCCGCCGCGACCACGGAGCCGGGCCGGCTCCGTGTCATCGGCGCCCTCCTCGCCCTCCTCGTGGTCGCGTTCGGCGCCGTCACCGCCTGGCAGACGGCCGACCGCGAGGCGGCCGCCGACGACGTGCTGCACCAGAGCCAGCCGCTGAGCGCGGCCGCGGCCGACATCTACCGCTCCCTCGCGGACGCCAACACCGCGGCGTCCAGTGGCTTCCTGGCGGGCGGTCAGGAGACGGCCGAGTCCCGGGAACGCTACGAGAAGGACATCGACAACGCGGCCGCCGAGCTGGTGAAGGCCGCCAACAGCTCCGACCCGGGCTCCCCGTCCGCCAAGGCCATCACCAAGCTGAACACCCTGCTCCCGGAGTACAAGGGCCTGGTCGAGCGCGCGCGGACGTACAACCGTCAGGGCTTCCCGGTCGGCGGCGCCTATCTGCGGTACGCCAACCAGAAGATGCAGGACGAGATGCTCCCGGAGGCGGAGAAGCTCTACACCAAGGAGAACCAGCGCCTCGAGGACGACTACGCCGACGCCACCCCCTACCCGTGGGCGGCGATCGCGCTCGGCGTCCTCGCGCTGGCCGGTCTGGCCTGGGCGCAGCACCGCAACTACCGCCGTACGAACCGGGTCCTGAACCACGGGCTGGTCGCGGCGACGGCGACCGCCACGGTCGTGCTGCTGTGGCTCGTCATCGGCCACAGCGTGGCCCGCGCGGGGCTGAACGACTCCTACGACCACGGCGTACGTTCGCTGAACGTGCTGCACGACGCCCGGATCGCGTCCCTGAAGGCGCGGGGCAACGAGAACCTCACGCTGGTGGCCCGCGGCGCCGAGACGAAGAAGGTCACCGTCGACGGCGAAGAGGTCACGGTCGACAAGTACGACGATGAGTTCACCACCGACATGGGCGCCCTCGGCAAGGGGCTCGCGCAGGCGGCGAAGCTCGCCGACGACCAGGCGGGCGAGAAGCCGGTCTCCTCGGCGGAGGGCAACATGGCCGAGTGGAAGGAGCGCCACTCCGCGGCCCGCGACCAGGACAACAACGGCAACTACGAGCAGGCGCTCGCCCTGGTGATCGGCGCCAAGGGTGCCACCGCCCAGTGCTTCGACGGCGTCGACAAGAACCTGGACAACGCGCTCCAGCACGAGCAGAAGGAGTTCCAGCAGGCGGCCGGGGACGGTCTGGACGCGATGACCGGTCTGTCGGCCGGCGCGGCCGTCCTCGCGGTGCTGGGCGCGGCGGGCGCGGTCCTCGGCATCGGCCGCAGGCTGTCGGAGTACCGGTGAGAGGGGGCGTGACGATGCGTGCACGACGTGTGCGGGACGGTCTGAAGGGCTGGGGTGGAGTAGGGGCTATGGCGGTCCTCTGCGCCCTCGCGCTGGCCTGCGTGCTGCTGCTGCCGCTGACCACCGGCTCCCGGGGCGACGGCTCGACGGGCCTGGGCGGTCCGCGGATCGCCGAGGGGACCGCGGCGGCCGACGCCTCGTGCACGGACCCGGAGAAGCAGACCCTGTCGCCCTCCGGCGCGGACGGCACGACGATCGCCAAGATCAAGGCCCGGCAGGGCGAGAAGCGCAAGCTGATCGTCGGCGTCGACCAGAACAGCTACCGCTGGGGCTACCGCGACCCGAACAACTCGGGCGCGCAGCTGGAGGGCTTCGACATCGACCTGGTGCACAGGATCGCCCAGGACATCCTCGGCGACCCGGACGCGGTCCAGTTCAAGGCCATCCCGACCAACCAGCGCATCCCGGCCCTCCAGAAAGGCTGGGTCGACATGGTCGTCCGCACGATGACGATCAACTGCGACCGCATCAAGCAGGTCGCGTTCTCCGCGCCCTACTTCAAGACCGGCCAGCAGGTCCTCGCCCCCGCGTCCTCGACGATCAAGGGCTACGACGACACCCTCGCCGACAAGAAGGTCTGCACGGCGGCCAGTTCGACGGCCAACGAGCAACTGAACGACGACCGGGACTCGGGCCGCATCCCCGCGAGCGTCAACCTCGACACCGTCGTCCCCAACCAACTCGACTGCCTGGTACGGCTGCAGCTCGGCGAGGTCGACGCGGTGGTCACCGACGGCGCGCTCGCCGCGAGCCAGGCCGCGCAGGACCCCACGGTCAGGCTCAAGGGCGAGCCGTTCACGACCGAGTACTACGGCGTGGCGATGAACAAGGACGCGGACGACCTGGTCCGCCGGGTCAACCAGATCCTCGTGGAGTACCGCGCGAACGGCTGGCAGGACTCGTACGACAGGTGGTTGTCGGCGACACTGGGCCGTGACGCGGGACCGTCGAAGCCGCCCGCTCCCGTGTACCTGCGCAAGAGCTGACGGACCGACAGGCAGGCGACGTACCGAACCAACGACCGACACAGAAGCGGAGAGGTGATCGATGGGCGTCACGGGACCCCCCGGGCCGGTGATGGACCGGGACGAGGTCGACCGTGCGCTGGCGCGGCTCGGCGCGGAGCACGAGGCGATCGAGACCTCGCTCCTCGCCCTGCAGGACCACGCGGGCCGCAGGCTTCTGGAAGGCGCCCGGCTGACCGGTGTCACCAAGGAGCGCTGGACGTCCGCGGAGGCGTCGATCACCCTGCTGTGGGCGTACTTCGACGCGTACACGGACGCGTTGCGCTCCGCGCGTGAGATCCGCTCGCGGCGCCGCTGGTCCAGCCGCGAGGACCTGCTGGAGCTGACGGAGCTGCTGCGCGGCGAGTCCGTCACGGTCGCCGGCTCGGCCACCGCCACGGCGAACGCCCCCACCCTGCTCGGCACGAGCAAGCTCAGCCAGAGCTTCTCCCTCACCACCCTCGTCGACCGGATGAACGAGCTGTACGCCTCGTCGCTGGACATGGTCGTCGCCGCCGACGCGGTGTGGTCGGCGCTGCCCGCGCGGATCGATTTACTGGCCGCGGAGCTCCAGCGCACCCGCCGGCTCGCGCACTCCGTGGGCGTACGCCCGGGCGAGCACCCGGCGGGCGACGACCTGGAGCGGATCACGCACACGCTGACCCGACTGCGCGAGGAGGTGGTGTCGGACCCGCTGGCGTACTGGGTGCCCACGCAGGGCAGTTCGGCGCCCGGCGGCGGCCGCCCGGACACCACGGTGTACGACCGTGAGGCACGCGCGCTGGAGGACGTACGGCGGGAGATCGACGCCGTGCTGACGGTCCGGCAGGACGCCGAGCAGCGGCTGGTGAAGCTGCGGGACGTCCTCAGCCGCGCCGACCGCACGCTCGCCGAGGCGCGCACCGCGCGCGGGGAAGTGCTCGCGAAGATCGCCGCGACGGAGGTGCCGGTGGTCAGCGGCCCGCCGACCGCGCTGCAGGAGCAGCTGGCGACGGCCGCCGAGTACCGCAGACACGCGCAGTGGCACCGGCTGTCCCCGCTCCTGGAGTCCCTGGAGCAGAAGGCCGAGGACGAACTGCTGCGCGCCCGCGAGTCGCTGACCGCGGTCACCGCGCCGCTGGCGGTCCGCGCGGAGCTGCGCGGCCGCCTCGACGCGTACAAGGCGAAGGTCGCCCGGCACGGCCTCGCCGAGGACCCGTTCCTCATCGAGCGCTACGACATGGCGCGCCGCATGCTGTGGAGCGCGCCCTGCGATCTGCGTGTCGCCGAACAGGCGGTCCTGCGCTACCAGCACGCGGCCGCCGAACTGCTGTCCGCCCCGCGCGTGCCGGACCAGGGCGGGCCTCAGGACCACAGGGGGGAGCGGGAGCCATGAGTCAGGCAGGGCAGACGTGTCAGCGGCCGGACTGCGAGGGATCGTACGAGGACGTCGGCGGCGGTGAACTGTACTGCGACACATGCGGGCTCGCGCCCGTCGTCGCGGCGGGAAGCCTGGACGGCTCGCCCGGCACCGGGGGCACACGGGGCAGCGGCGGCAGCGCCCCCAGCTCCCGCAGCGCGCGCAGCTCCCGTACGTCGTCGCAGTCGGCGAAGTCGCGCCGCTCGGTGTCGGGACGGCTGTCGCGTTCCCTGTCGGGCAAGTCGACGGGCCGCTCGGTGTCGGTGCGCAGCTCCGGTTCGTCGGCCGGCTCCTCCGGACGGGCCCGGCTCGGGGTCGGCCTGGTGTCGGTGCCGCAGGTGCCGCGCCCCGACCCGCGCGAGATGGTGCTCGAGAACCCCGAGGTGCCCGAGCGCAAGCGGTTCTGCTCGCGCTCCGACTGCGGGGCGCCGGTGGGCCGTTCGCGCGGCGACCGCGAGGGACGTACCGAAGGGTTCTGCACCAAGTGCGGCAACCCGTACTCCTTCGTCCCGAAGCTCAAGGCCGGCGACGTCGTACACGGCCAGTACGAGGTCGCGGGCTGTCTGGCGCACGGCGGTCTGGGCTGGGTCTACCTCGCGGTGGACCGCGCGGTCTCGGACCGCTGGGTGGTGCTGAAGGGCCTCCTCGACACGGGCGACCAGGACGCCATGGCCGCGGCCATCTCCGAGCGACGCTTCCTCGCCGAGATCGAGCACTCCAACATCGTGCGGATCTACAACTTCGTCGAGCACCTCGACCAGCGGACCGGCTCGCTCGACGGCTACATCGTCATGGAGTACGTCGGCGGCAAGTCCCTCAAGGAGATCGCCAACGCCCGCCGCACGGCCGAGGGCAAGCGGGACCCGCTGCCGGTGGAGCAGGCGTGCGCGTACGGCATCGAGGCGTTGGAGGCGCTCGGCCATCTCCACAGCCGCAATCTGCTGTACTGCGACTTCAAGGTCGACAACGCGATCCAGACCGAGGACCAGCTGAAGCTGATCGACATGGGCGCGGTGCGCAGGATGGACGACGACGAGTCGGCCATCTACGGCACGGTCGGCTACCAGGCGCCGGAGGTGGCGGAGGTCGGCCCGTCGGTGGCGTCCGACCTGTACACGGTGGGCCGCACGCTGGCCGTCATGACCTTCGACTTCCAGGGCTACACGACCGTCTTCGCCGACTCGCTGCCCGACCCGGACAACATCGAGGTCTTCCGCCGGTACGAGTCCTTCTACCGGCTGCTGGTCCGCGCCACCGACCCCGACCCGGCCCGCCGGTTCGCCTCCGCGCAGGAGATGTCGGAACAGCTCACGGGTGTGCTGCGGGAGGTCGTCTCGCTGCAGAGCGGACGGGCCCGGCCGGCCCTGTCGACGCTGTTCGGGCCCGAGGTGAAGGTCACGGACAGCGAGCTGTTCCCGAAGCTGGACGGGGAGGTGTCCCGGCTGGGGGCACGGGTCGTCACCTCGCCGCGGAGCAACGGGAGTTCCGCGACGACGGCTCCCGCGGCCGCCGGCGGGGCCGTCACCGCCGCCGCGGCTCCGGCCGCCCTCGCCGCCACCGTCCCGGCCGCCGTCGCCCGCGAGCTCGTGAAGACCGTCCCCGCGTCCGCCGCCGGCCTCGCGCTGCCCGTCCCGCACGTGGACCCGTCCGACCCCAACGCGGGCTTCCTCGCCGGTCTGATGACCTCCGGGCCGGCCGAACTGATCACCGCCCTCGCGGCCGCGCCGGCGCCGTCCGTCGAGACCCGGCTGCGGCAGGTCCGCGCCTGGCTGGAGAACGGCGACCACCAGGCCGCCCTGCAGTCCCTCGGCACCCTGGAGGACGAACGGCCCGACGACTGGCGGGTCGTCTGGTACAGAGGCGTGGCCTCTCTGGCCACCGGCGACCACGAGGGCGCCGCGCTCGCCTTCGACGCGATCTACGACGCCTTCCCGGGCGAGCCCGCGCCCAAGCTGGCGCTCGGCCTGTGCGCGGAGGTGCTGGGCCAGCTGGACAACGCCGCCGAGTACTACCGCCTCGTCTGGTCGACCGACCCGAGCTATGTGAGCGCCGCGTTCGGCCTCGCGCGCGTGCAGCTCGCGGCCGGGGACCGCCGTAGTGCCGTACGGACGCTGGAGTCGGTGCCGGAGTCGTCCATCCACTACACCGCCGCGCGCGTGGCGGCCGTACGGGCGCGGCTGCGGCAGCGGACGGCGGTCGCCGCCGACGTACCCTTCCAGGAGGACCTCACCGCGGCGGCGGAGCAGGTCGAGGCGCTGGACGCGTACGGGCTCGACCCCACGCGGCGCGAGCAGTTGTCCGCGGAAGTCCTCGGCTGCGCGCTGGACTGGATACTCTCCGGTGGCCAGGGCGCCGGCCCGGACGCCCGGCGGCCGCTGCTCGGCAGCCAACTCGACGAACGGGGGCTCCGGTTCGGCCTGGAGCGCTCGTACCGCACGCTGGCCCGGCTGGCGACCCGCGGTGAGGAGAGGATCGACCTGGTGGAACGTGCCAATCGTTACCGCCCCCGGACGTGGGTGTAGTTGATGTCCCAGATGCCCCGGCAGGCCGCCCTGCCGACGTGTCCGAGCTGCGCGGAGCCGCTCGACGCGGGTGACCGCTTCTGCGGTGCGTGCGGATACGACCTGTCGGTCGTACCGCCCCACCCGGAGGACCACCCGACCCTCACGATGAACGGCGCGGCCGCTCCGGCTCCCCCGGAGGCCCTCGCCGGCTGGGCCACGCCCCCGGCCCAGGCCCCCGCCGGCGTCCCGGTCCCGCCGGACGCCGTCGGTGCCCCGGTCCCGCCGGGCGCTGCCGGTGCCCAGGTCCCGGCCGGCTCCGCCGCGGCCCCGGTCCCGCCGTCCGGCCCCGTGCACTCCCCCGGCTTCCCCGGTTCACCGTCCTCCCCCGTCTCCGGGGTGCGGTTCGACCGGCCCTCCGAGCCCGAGGAGTACCCGTTGCAGGCACCCGACCCGCGGGTCGCCGAGGCCGTCGCGGTGGGCGAGGGCGCCAAGGTCTGCGTGGCCTGCCGGGCCGGGCGGGTCGACAACGACGGGTACTGCGAGAACTGCGGGCACGCCCAGCCGCGCGAACGCGACCACATGGAGCTGGAGTCGGGCCCGGTGGCCGCCGTCAGCGACCGCGGCCTGCGCCACCATCGCAACGAGGACGCCTTCGGCCTCGGCCGCACCGCGCTGCCCGACGGCACCCCCGCGCTCGTCGCGATCGTCTGCGACGGCGTCTCCTCGGCGACCCGCCCCGACGACGCCTCCATGGCCGCGTCGAAGGCGGCGAGCGAGTCGCTGATGGCGGCCCTCCCCCAGGGCACCCACCCGCAGCAGGCGATGCACGAGGCGATCGTCGCCGCCTCGCACGCGGTCAACGCGCTGGCCGGCGAGCCCGCCACGGCCCGTGAGCACGCCCCGCACCAGAACTCCCCCGCCTGCACCCTCGTCGGCGCGGTCGTCACCTCGGGCCTGCTGGTCGTCGGCTGGGTCGGCGACAGCCGCGTCTACTGGGTCCCGGCCGACCGCGGCACGCCCCCGGCCCGGCTCACCGAGGACGACTCCTGGGCCGCGCAGATGGTCGCCGCGGGCCTGATGAGCGAGGCGGAGGCGTACGCCGACGAGCGCGCCCACGCGATCACCGGCTGGCTCGGCGCCGACGCCTACGAACTGGAGCCGCACACCGCTTCCTTCAAGCCGGACCGTCCGGGTGTAGTGGTGGTGTGCACCGACGGCCTGTGGAACTACGCGGAGGCCGCCGAGGAGATGGCCGAGGTCGTCCCCCTCGACGCCGCCGTACGGCCGCTGCACTGCGCCCAGGTCCTCGTCGGTCACGCCCTGGACGGCGGGGGCCACGACAACGTAACAGTGGCCGTCGTGCCGTTCCCGGCACCCCCACAGGGGGCAGGAAACGCCTGAGGGCGCAAACGGGGAATCCACGGGTGACACGCCCACGGACCGGAGGGGACCGGTCCGTACCCACGAGGGGGATCGATCAGGCATGGCCAATTTCTCGAAGTCGAACGTTCCGCAGTTCTCTGTGGACGTCTACCAGAACGAGTACCTGCCGGAGGGCGGCCGCGAGGTCAACGCGATCGTCACGGTGACCGCGACCGGCGGTGGCACCGTCGGCGCCGCGGCCGCCGCACCGCACCTGTACGCGCCCGGCCAGGGCCCGTCGGCCGCCGTGGCGATCATGGTGGACTGTTCCGGCTCGATGGACTACCCGGCGACCAAGATGCGCAACGCCCGTGACGCCACGGCCGCCGCCGTCGACACCCTGCGCGACGGCACGCACTTCGCGGTGATCGGCGGGACGCACGTGGCCAAGGAGGTCTACCCGGGCGGCGGGCGCCTCGCGGTCGCCGACCCCACCACCCGCGAGCAGGCCAAGCAGGCCCTGCGCCGGCTCAGCGCGGGCGGCGGCACCGCGATCGGCACCTGGCTGCGGCTGGCCGGCCGGCTGCTGTCCTCCGCGGACGTCGCCATCCGGCACGGCATCCTGCTCACCGACGGCCGCAACGAGCACGAGTCGGCGGCCGACCTCAAGGCCGCGCTCGACGACAGCGCCGGCGTGTTCACCTGTGACGCCCGCGGTGTGGGCACCGACTGGGAAGTGAAAGAAGTCACAGGCATCGCCTCCGCCCTGCTCGGCACCGCCGACATCGTCGCCGACCCGACCGGTCTCGCCGCCGACTTCACGCAGATGATGGAGACGGCGATGGGCAAGGAGGTCGCGGACGTCGCGCTGCGGCTGTGGACGCCGGTGGGCACCACCATCAAGTTCGTCAAGCAGGTCGCGCCGACCGTCGAGGAGCTGACCGAGCGCCGCACCGAGGCGGGTCCGCGCGCGGGTGACTACCCCACCGGCTCCTGGGGCGACGAGTCCCGCGACTACCACGTGTGCGTCGAGGTCCCGGCCGCTCACGTGGGCCAGGAGATGCTGGCCGCACGGGTCTCGCTGGTCGTCCCGCAGCCGGGCGGCGCGGTCCAGAACCTCGGCTCGCAGGGGCTCGTACGGGCCGTGTGGACCGACGACATGGCGGCCTCGACGTCGATCAATCCGCAGGTCGCGCACTACACCGGTCAGGCCGAACTGGCGGAGGTCATCCAGCAGGGGCTGGACCTGCGCAAATCGGGCGACATGGACGGAGCGACGGCCAAACTGGGCCGGGCCGTCCAGCTCGCGAGCGTCTCGGGCAACGCCGATACTGCGAAACTGCTTGCGAAGGTGGTGGACGTGGTCGACGCCACGACAGGTACTGTGCGACTGAAGGCGAAGGTCGCGGAGGCCGACGAGATGACTCTCGAGACCCGGTCCACAAAGACTGTTCGTGTAAAGAAGTGACGTACGACAACCACTAGGTCACCGAAGGAGAGGGGGACGCGCCGACATGCCGACCTGCCCGAACGGACACCAGTCGGGTTCCGACGACTGGTGCGAGGTCTGCGGTCACCGCATGGCCGGTGCCGTACCTCCGCCCCCGCCGCCCCCGCCCACCGCCGGTGGGTACGGCTTCCCGCCCCCGCAGAACACCCAGCCCGGCCCGCCCGGTGGACGGCCGATGTCCGCGGTGCCGAACCACGAGCCGGAACTCTGCCCGCAGTGCCGTACGCCCCGTGAGGGCGGCGCGCCGTTCTGCGAGGAGTGCCGGTGGAACTTCCTGACCAACACGGCGACCTCGTACACCCCGGCCGCCCCGCGCCCGTCGGCGCCCGGCCCGGGCGGTCCGGGAGGCCAGGGGGGCCCGGGGGGTCCGGGCGGGCGCTACCAGGCACCGCCGCCGTCCTTCGGCGGCGGCGACTCCTTCGAGTACCAGAGCTCCCGGCCGTCGCAGGTGAACCGTCCCGCCGAACCGATTCCGCCGTTCGGCGGCGAGCCGTCGGGTCCGCCGCGCCCTCCGGGGCCGGGGGGTACGGCCGGCGGTCCGGGCGCGTTCGGCCGCGAGCCGTCCGGCCCGGGCGGTCCTGCCGGTGGCCCCGGCGGCCCCAATGCCTTCGGCCACGTGCCGTCGGGTCCCGGTGGTACGGCGGGCGGTCCTGACGCCTTCGGACGTGAGCCCGGTGGCGGCCCCGGTGCCTTCGGCCGTGAGCCGTCCGGTCCCGGCGGTACGGCGGGCGGTCCCGGTGCCTTCGGACGTGACCCCTCCGGTCCCGGCGGTACCGCCGGTGGCCCCGGCGCCTTCGGACGTGAGCCCGGCGGTGGCCCCGGTGGCCGGCCCTCCCCCGATCCCTTCGGGCGCGAGCCCTCGGGCCCGGCCGGGGACCCCTT
Organism: Streptomyces sp. NPDC096132; assembly: GCF_044763345.1. Lineage (NCBI taxonomy): Bacteria > Bacillati > Actinomycetota > Actinomycetes > Kitasatosporales > Streptomycetaceae > Streptomyces > Streptomyces sp. NPDC096132. The sequence continues at coordinate 407,205 of NZ_JBIWGA010000001.1, read as the reverse complement.
CCGGCGTGAGCCCACCGGTCCCGCCGGTCCCGGTGGCACGGCCGGGGGCCCCGGTGGTCCCTCCGGGTTCGGCGCCGACCCCTCGCGCCCGGTCCCGCCGCCGCCCGGTCCGGGTGGCCCCGGTGGTCCGGGGATACCGCAGGCCTTCCAGTCCCCCGGTCCCGGCTTCCCGCAGGAGACGGGCCGGCCGCCGCAGCCCGGTGGCCGGCCGTTCGGCGGCGCCGACGACGACTGGGTGATCTCCCCGCCGTCGCACCCCGGTCAGAGCCAGGGCCCCGGCGGCCCCGGCTCCGCCCCCCAGGGCGGCGGCTACGGCTACCCGCAGCCCGGTTCCACGCAGGCACCGCCCCCGCCCGGCCCGGCGTTCCCGCAGCAGCCGGCGACCTGGACGGCGACCATCGGACCGGACCGCGCGTACTTCATGGCGATGATGCAGCGCTCGGGTCCGGAGGCCGCGGGGCTCAACCTGCCCGCGTACTCGCCCGAGCAGCAGCGCACGCTCACCGGCAACCAGGTCACCATCGGCCGCCGCCGGCACTCCACCGGCGAGACCCCCGACATAGACCTGTCGGTGCCGCCGGAGGACCCGGGCGTCTCGCACCAGCACGCGGTCCTGGTCCAGCAGCCGGACGGCACCTGGGCGGTCGTCGACCAGAACTCGACGAACGGTACGACCGTCAACGGCGGCGAGGAGCCGATCCAGCCGTTCGTCCCGGTGCCGCTGCAGGACGGCGACCGCGTCCATGTGGGCGCCTGGACGACGATCACGATCCGCCGGGGCTGAGACCCGGGTCGGGGGCCCCGGCTCTACGGCTCGACGAGCCGCGCCCCCGACGCCCTCGGCAGGGGCCAGGCGTACGGCCCCTCCGGTTCGTCCAGCCACGCCCACGCGTGCTCCGCGCCGACCGTGATGCCGTAGCGCCGCCGGTCCGGCATGCCCTCGCGCTCCCACAGGGCGTACGCCTCCCGGGGGTCGAGGGTGCCCCGGGTGAGGGCCAGCAGGAAGAGGAACAGGTCGCTCTCACCGGCCCGGCGCGGCAGGCCGCCGAGCGCGACGGCCTCGGGCTCTGGCAGGCTCCCCCCGCGCAGGGGCACGAAGTAGGCGGGGGTGTGCAGGAAGCGCCCCTCGGCGTGCTCCTGGTCCCGTACCGTCAGCGCGACCAGCCCGGTGGCCAGCGGGGTCAGGATGAGGGCGCCCGTCCGGCACTGGGCGATCCAGGCGCGCGGCACCGACGCCAGCCGGCAGGTCGCGACGATCCGGTCGAAGGGCGCCCGCTCCGGCACCCCGCGTGCCCCGTCCCCGGTGACGACGGTCGGGTGGTAGCCGGCGGCGGCGAGGTGCCGGCGCGCGGACTCGGTGATCTCCGGGTCCAGGTCGACGGTGGTGACGTGGTCGTCGCCGAGCCGGTACGACAGCAGCGCCGCGTTGTAACCGGTCCCCGCCCCGATCTCCAGCACCCGGTCGCCGTCCTCGACCCGCAGCTCGGCCAGCATCAGCGCCATCAGCGAGGGCTGGCTGCTGGAGGAGAGCAGCTCTCCGTCGCGCAGCCGGGTGGCCAGCGGGGTGTCCTCGTAGGCGCCGCGCACCCACCGCTCACGGGTGCGCGGGTCGGGGCTCTCGCCCCAGCGCCGTTCGAACCCGCCGACGCCGCTGACGTAGTAGTACGGCACGAAGAGGTGGCGCGGGACCGCCCCGAAGGCCTCCCGCCAGCGCGGATCGGCGGCGAAGGCCCCGCTCGCCTCGACGGCACGCACCATCGCGGCCCGCGCCGAGGCGGCGAGGTCCGCGAGCTCGTGCTCGGACGCGTGCCCGCTCATGCCTCCACTGTGCGGCGGAACCCGCCCCGGGGCGAGCGTGGTCCTAAGCCCTCAGACCTCCGTCTCCCCGTCTGAGACCATGGTGGGGTGAAAGAGATTCGGCGCGGCACGCTTCAGGAGCAGACCTTCTACGAGCAGGTCGGTGGGGAGGAGACCTTCCGCCGACTGGTCCACCGTTTCTACGAGGGAGTCGCCGAGGACCCGATCCTGCGGCCCATGTACCCGGAGGACGACCTGGGCCCGGCCGAGGAGCGTATGGCGCTCTTCCTGATGCAGTACTGGGGCGGTCCGACGACGTACAGCGAGAACCGCGGCCACCCCCGGCTGCGCATGCGCCACGCGCCCTTCGTGGTCGACCGGGCCGCGCACGACGCCTGGCTGAAGCACATGCGGGACGCGGTCGACGAGCTCGGGCTCTCCGAGGAGCACGAGGAGACGCTGTGGAAGTACCTGACGTACGCGGCGGCGTCGATGGTGAACACGGCCGACTGAACGGCCGACCGACAGCGGGCGATCCCCTGCCGTAACCGGACAGAAATCCCGTAGGGGTATTGACGCACCCCCGACCCGGTGTCATGGTTACCCGCATCGAGACATCAGATGTCTGACGTCAGATCTCGGATCGACGACTGTACGGTGGCTCCAGACCCGCACCCGTCCGCCCGCCGGAGGCCCAACGATGTCGCTCTCCGAAGACCTCGCCGAACGCCTGCTCAGCGAGATCATCGACGGCACCCACCCGCCGGACTCCGCCCTCCCCCCGGAGGGCGAGCTCGCCGAGCAGGCTTCCGTGAGCCGACTCACCGTGCGCGAGGCCGTGAAACAGCTGCGCGCGCAGAACGTCGTACGGGTCGTCCGCGGCCGCGGCACCTATGTGAACGCACCGGACCGCTGGACGGCGCTCGAGCCGGTGGTGCGCGCCGCGTCCCACGCCTCCCACACCTCCCTGTCCGAGCGCCTGATCGAGGCCCGCCGTCTGATCGAGAACGGCGCCACGGAACTGGCCGCACTCCGCCGCGACGAGACCCATCTCGCGGAGCTGCGCGAGCATCTCGCCACCATGCGGGAGGCCGCCGAGGAGGCCGACACCGAGAAGTTCGTGCAGGCCGACATCGACTTCCACGCCACCGTGATGCGGGCGACGGGCAACCTCTTCGTCCCTCTCCTCTTCGAGCCCTTCGGCGCACTCCTCGCCGAGGGCCGCCGCGAGACCTCCGCCGTCCCCCAGATCCGCGTCAACGCCATCGCCCACCACGAGCAGGTCCTGCGCGCCCTGGAATCCGGCGACCCGGACAAGGCGCGCGAGGCGATGAACGCCCACATGCACCAGACGGCGACGGACTACCGCACCCACGTGCTGAAGCAGCAGTAGCGCTCAGCTCGCAGCCGACCCCATCCCAGGAACCGCCATGTCCCTACCCCGTCATGCCCTCCCCGAGCCCGAAATACTGGCACATATCCCACCAGCGAGGGCCGTCGCCCCCTCCGAGGTGGCCGCCCGCCTCAGCACGGCCCCCCGCCTCGCCGTCCTCGACGACGACCCCACCGGCACCCAGACCGTCAAGGACATCCCGGTCCTCACCACCTGGGCGGTCGACGACCTCCGCTGGGCCCTGCGCCAGAACAGCCCCGCCTTCTTCGTCCTCACCAACACCCGCAGCCTCTCCCCCCAGGACGCCGCCGCCCGCAACCGCGAGATCGCCCGCGCCCTGCACGAGGCCTCACAGGCCGAGAGCATCCCGTACGTCATCGCCTCCCGGGGCGACTCCACCCTCCGCGGCCACTTCCCCCTGGAGACGGACGTCCTCGCCGAGGAACTCACGGCGACCGGCGCCGCCCCCGACGGAGTCGTCCTCGTCCCGGCGTACATCGAGGCGGGCCGGCTCACGGTCGACTCGGTCCACTGGATGCGCACCCCTGAGGGTCTCCTGCCGGTCGGCGAGAGCGAGTTCGCGCGCGACGCCACCTTCGGCTACACATCCTCCGCCCTGCCCGACTGGGTGGAGGAGAAGACGAAGGGCCGCGTCCCCGCCGACAAGGTCCTCCGCATCACCCTCACCGACCTGCGCACCGGCGGCCCCGCTCACGTCGCCGGTCTGCTCCGCGGCCTCCGCGACGGCGCCACCGCGGTCGTCGACGCCGTCCGCGACGACGACCTGCGGGTCCTGGCCCTCGCCCTGGCCGAGGCGGAGGAGACGGGCACCCGGCTCCTCCACCGGGTGGGCCCCTCCTTCGTCCGCGCCCGCGCCGGCCAGCCGGCCCACCCCCCGCTCACGGTCTCCGAACTCGCCCCCCTGCGCGCCCCCGCCCCGCACGGCCTGATCGTGGTCGGCTCACACGTGGGCCTCACGACCCGCCAACTGAACCGCCTGCGCGCGACCACGACGGACATCGCGGAACACGAACTCGACGTCAGCCTGCTCCTCGACCCCGCCCGCCGGGACGCGCACATCCGCGAGATCGCCGACGCCGCCGCGACCACCATGGCCACGGCCGACACCGTCGTGCGCACCACCCGCACGGTCGTCACCGCGGCCGACCCGGACGAGAGCCTCGCGATCTCCCGCAGCGTCTCGGCCGCGCTGGTGGAAACGGTCCGTCTGATCACCGCGGCGCGCCGCCCCGCCTTCGTCATCGCCAAGGGCGGCATCACCTCCAGCGACACCGCCACCCACGGCCTGGAGATCCGCCGCGCCTGGGCCCGGGGCACCCTGCTGCCCGGCATCGTCTCGCTGTGGCAGCCCGCCGACGGCCCGGCCGCCGGCATCCCCTACATCGTGTTCGCGGGGAACGTCGGCGGCGACGACGCCCTCGCCGACGCACTCACCCTGCTGAGGAGCGCCGCCCGATGCTGCTGACCGGCCCCGACGGCCTCAAAGCCCTGACCACGGCTTACGAGAACGGGCGTGCCCTGCCCGGCTTCGTCGCCTACAACCTGGAGACGGTGCAGGGCATCGTCGCCGCGGCGGAGGCGAACCCCGGCCACCCGGTCCTGATCCAGGCCGGTTCGAGCCCCTTCAAACACGCCGGCCGCGAACCGCTCATGCGCCTGGCCCTCGACGCGGCGGCCGGCTCCTCCGCCCGCATCGGCGTCCACCTGGACCACAGCCGCGACCTCGACGAGATCACCGCCTGTCTGAAGGCCGGCTACACCTCGGTCATGGTCGACGGCTCCGATCTCCCCTTCGCCGAGAACATCGCCCTGACCGTCGAGGCCGTCCGCCGGGCCCGTGACCACGGTGCCTGGGTGGAGGCCGAGCTGGGCGCCCTGGCGGGCGACGAGGACGTCTCGACGGGCGCGACGGCGAGCGCGGCGGCGATGACGGACCCGTCCCAGGCTGCCGAGTTCGTGGCGGCGACCGGGGTCGACGCCCTGGCGGTGGCGATCGGCAACGTCCACGGCTTCACCGCCGAGCCGGTACGCCTGGACCTGGACCGCCTCTCCGCGATCCACTCCGCCGTCCCCGTCCCCCTGGTCCTCCACGGCGCCAGCGGCGTCCCCGAACCGCAGCTCCGCGCCGCCCTCACCCGCGGCGTGGCCAAGATCAACGTCAACGCGGAACTCCGCAGGGCGTACCTCGACGCGATGGCCGCCGCCCTTCCCTCCGCACTCCCCGGTTCGGACGCGGTGAGCGTGTGGTCGGCAGGCCGAGCCGCCGTAACTGAGGCAGCATCCCGAGTGATCAGCACGCTGACGTAGCTGCGGCCGTCGTTCGTCTGCGGGCCGTCGTGGCTGGTCGCGCAGTTCCCCGCGCCCCTGGGGAGTCGCTGTCACCCACCCCGAAATCTACCGCCGCTGGGCCCGTCGTTCGTCTGCGGGCCGTCGTGGCTGGTCGCGCAGTTCCCCGCGCCCCTGGGGAGTCGCTGTCACCCACCCCGAAATCTACCGCCGCTGCAGCCGCCGCTGCGGGCAATCGTGCCGCTGGGGCGGCACGGGTGGGCGCAGCGGCACCCCGCAAGCGCGGGCGAGCGTGACCCAGCCCCGGCCCGCCCCCACTCCCCGCACCTCCCCAGTAACCCCACGAGTCCCCCGTACCCCTACCCTCCGCTCCCCAGAAAGGCCCCACCCCCGATGACCCCGCATCCCCGCACCGCAGTGATCGGCCTGGGCGCCATGGGTCTCCCCATGGCCACCCACCTGGCCGCCCACCTCCCCGTCACGGCCTACGACATCTCCCAACCCCGCCTCGAACAGCTGGCGGCAGCGAACGGCACCCCCGCCCCCACCCCCGCCGACGCCGCCCGCACAGCGGACGTCGTCCTCCTCGCCGTACGCGACCAGCCCCAGGTCGACGCCGCCCTCTTCGGCAAGGACGGCGCCGCCGAGACCCTCCGCCCCGGCACCGCCGTCGTCCTCACCAGCACCGTCGGCCCAGAAGCCGCCCGCGCCACGGCGGCCCGCCTCGCCGAGCAGGGCGTCCTCACCGTCGACGCCCCGGTCAGCGGCGGCCCGGTCCGCGCCGGCAACGGCGACCTGCTGATCGTCGTGGGAGCCGAGGACAAGGCCCTCGACCTGGCCCGCCCGGTCCTGGACCTGCTGGCCTCCACCCTCACGGTCGTGGGCCCGAACCCGGGCGACGGCCAGTCGCTCAAGGCGATCAACCAGCTCCTCGCCGGCGTTCACATCGCCGCCGCCGCGGAGGCGATCGCCCTGGCCCGGGGCCTCGGCCTCGACCCGGCCACGGTCGTCGAGAGCCTCCGCCACGGCGCCGCCGGCTCGTTCATGTTCGCCGACCGCGGCCCCCGCATGGTCGAGACGTACGCGAACGGCTCCACGCCCGAGGTGAAGTCCCGCCTCGACATCTTCGTGAAGGACATGGGCATCGTCACCGGCATCGCGAAGGACGCCCACGTCCCCGTCCCGCTCGCCTCCGCCGCCCAGCAGCTCTACCTCCTCGGCGAGGCCGCCGGCCTGGCCGCCCACGACGACTCCTCGGTCGTCACCGTCCTCTCCCCAAAGGCCCCCGCAGCCCCCGCAGCCCCCGCAGTCCCCACCACCCCCGTTCCCTCCGAGGGAGGCATCAGATGAGCCACACCACTCTCCTCCTCATCGCGGCCGTCGGCGTCGCCACGCTCCTGCTGCTCATCCTGCGGGCCAAGGTGCAGCCGTTCGTCGCCCTGGTCGTCGTCTCCATCGGTGTCGCGCTCAGCGCCGGAGTCCCGGCCGCCGACCTGGTGAAGACCATCGAGGAGGGCATGGGCTCCACCCTCGGTCACATCGCCACCATCATCGCCCTGGGCGCGATGATCGGCCGGATCATCGAACTCTCCGGCGGCGCGGCCTCCTTCGCCCACTCCCTCATCGACCGTTTCGGCTCCAAGCGCACCCCGCTCGCGCTCACGGTCGCCGGTTTCGTCCTCGGTATCCCGGTCTTCTTCGAGGTCGGCCTGATCATCCTGATGCCGATCGCGTACGGCGTCGCCCGCGCCTCCCGCAAGCCGCTCCTCGTCTACGCCCTCCCGATGGGCGCGGCGATGCTCACGGTGCACGCCTTCCTGCCCCCGCACCCCGGCGCGGTCGCCGTCACCCAGGCGATCGGCGCCGACCAGGGCCTCGTCCTGCTGCTGGGCATCCCGGTCACCGCGGTCGTCGTCCTCCTCGGCCACCTGGTCTCCCGCCGCATGACCCGCCGCGAGTACCCGATGGACCCGGCCGTGTACGCGGAGGTCTACGGCGAGGAGCCCGCCCCCGGGGCCACGGGCGGTTCCGCCCCCGCCGTCACCCCCGCGGGCGACGCCCACGGCACCGCCGTCCTCACCAAGCCCGCCCCCGCCGTCACGGACACGACCCCTGCCGCCCCCTCCTTCGGCATGGTCCTCGCGCTGATCGTCACCCCGATCCTGCTGATCCTGGCCGGCACCCTGGGCCAGAACCTCCTCGACGACGGCTCCACGCTCCGCGCGGTCCTCACCGTCCTCGGCGCCCCGATGGTGGCCCTGCTGATCGACGTGGCGCTGTGCGCGTACCTGCTCGGCGCCCGCCGCGGCTGGGACCGCTCGCACATCGCGGACGTGATGGGCTCGGCGCTCCCCTCCGTCGCCATGGTGATCCTGGTGGCGGGCGCGGGCGGTGTCTTCGGCAAGGTGCTGGTGGCGAGCGGCATCGGCGACGCGATCGCCGACGTCCTGGACAGGACCGGTCTCCCGGCGCTCTTCCTGGCCTTCCTGACGGCGCTGACCCTGCGCGCGGCCCAGGGTTCGACGACGGTGGCCCTGATCACGACGGCGGGCATCCTCACCCCGCTGCTGCAGCGCGCCGACCTGTCCACCGGGCAGCTCTCCCTGGTGGCCCTGGCGATGGGCGCGGGCGGTCTCGCCGTCTCGCACATCAACGACGCGGGCTACTGGATGTTCACCCGGCTGGCCGGCCTGGACGTGGCCTCCGGACTGCGCACCTGGACGGTCCTGACGACCACCATGGGCGTCATCGGCTTCGGCCTGACGGCCGCGCTGTGGCCCCTGGTGTGACCAGCCTGGCGAGGGAGATCAGCGAACGCTGACGTCCAGCGCCCCGAGCCCCGCACGTCGTACGGCGACCGAGCCGTACGGCGTGCGCAGTCGCAGCCAGGCCCCGCGCGACAGCAGCGCCAGGTCCCGGGCCCCCGCGGAGGGCCGCAGGAACCCCAGTGACTGGGCCGCGTGCACGGCCCGTACCGGAAGGGCGGTGTCGCCGATCGTCCGGGACCAGATCTCCCGTCCGATCCGGTCGAGTTCGGCGCGGGTACGGCTCTCGGGGGCGAGTTCCTCCGTACGGCGCCGGAACTCGGCGACGGCCGCGCCGACGAGCGCCCGCAGGGCGTCCGGCTCCGGCAGCCCCTCCTCGGACCGCCAGCCGCCGCGCGGCGGCAGGACACCGGCCCACGGCGGCCCGGTGACGGCGGGCGGTACGGCGGCCGTGGCAGCCGTCTCGTCCACCGACTCCAGCAGCTCACCCGCGGACACGGTGGCGTCCAGGGTGACGTCGAGCCCGTTCTCGTAGGGCTTCGCCAGCCGTACGGCCCGGATCGCGAGCACCTCGAAGGAGGGCGGCCGGCCGAAGACGGCGAGTGCGGTGCCGGCCGCCTGCAGCCGCACCGCGGCTCCACGGTCGTAGTGGAGCAGCCGGGAGAGGAAGGCCGCGAGGTCCGCCGCCTCCCCCTCGTCGGCGAGGTGGAGCACCGTCATGCGGCGACGGCCTCCTCGGCGTCGTCCCGGTACTCGTTCAGGAACTCGCGTTCCTCCGCCGTGATCCGGCGCGGCCGCTGCGCCTCGAAGTCGAACGGCACTATGACCGTCGACGCCGTGACGTAGACGTGGTCGCCGTCCTTCACCTCGTAGGCGATGGTGAAGGACGCCGCCCTTATCTGGGTGACCCACAGTTCGATGTCGACCGGCGAGTGCCGGTGCACGAGCTGCCGCTTGTAGTCGATCTCGTGGCGCGCCACCACGGACCCCTGCTTGAAGTCCTTCTCCGGGCGGAACAGGAAGTCGATACGGGCCTCCTCCAGGTAGCGGAGGAACACCACGTTATTGACGTGGCCGTACGCGTCCATGTCCGCCCAGCGCAGCGGGCAGCGGTAGATGTGCCGCAAGATCGATCAGCCCCGGGTCAGCTTCTTGTAGGTGGCACGGTGCGGACGTGCCGCGTCCGGCCCGAGCCGCTCGATCTTGTTCTTCTCGTACGACTCGAAGTTGCCCTCGAACCAGAACCACTTGGAGTCACCCTCGTAGGCGAGGATGTGCGTGGCGACCCGGTCGAGGAACCACCGGTCGTGGGAGACGACCACGGCCGCACCCGGGAACTCCAGCAGCGCGTTCTCGAGGCTGCTGAGGGTCTCGACGTCGAGGTCGTTGGTCGGCTCGTCGAGGAGCAGCAGGTTGCCGCCCTGCTTGAGGGTCAGCGCGAGGTTCAGACGGTTGCGCTCACCACCGGAGAGCACACCGGCCGGCTTCTGCTGGTCGGGGCCCTTGAAGCCGAAGGCGGAGACGTACGCGCGGGACGGCATCTCCACCTGCCCGACGTTGATGTAGTCGAGCTCGTCGGAGACCACGGCCCACAGCGACTTCTTCGGGTCGATGTTCTCGCGGCTCTGGTCGACGTACGAGATCTTGACGGTCTCGCCGACCTTGATGGACCCGGAGTCGGGCTCCTCGAGGCCCTGGATCATCTTGAAGAGGGTGGTCTTGCCGGCGCCGTTCGGGCCGATGACCCCGACGATGCCGTTACGAGGCAGCGTGAAACTCAGGTCGTCGATGAGGACCTTCTCGCCGAAGGCCTTGGAGAGGTTGTTGACCTCGACGACGATGGAGCCCAGGCGCGGGCCCGGCGGGATCTGGATCTCCTCGAAGTCCAGCTTCCGCATCTTGTCCGCCTCGGCGGCCATCTCCTCGTAGCGGGCGAGACGGGCCTTGGACTTGGCCTGACGCCCCTTGGCGTTGGACCGCACCCACTCCAGCTCTTCCTTGAGCCGCTTGGCGCGCTTGGCGTCCTTCTGCCCCTCGACCTTGAGGCGGGTCGCCTTGGTGTCGAGGTAGGTGGAGTAGTTGCCCTCGTAGGGGTGGGCGCGGCCGCGGTCGAGCTCCAGGATCCACTCGGCGACGTTGTCCAGGAAGTACCTGTCGTGGGTGACGGCGACGACGGTGCCGGGGTACTTCGCGAGGTGCTGCTCCAGCCACTGCACGGACTCGGCGTCCAGGTGGTTGGTGGGCTCGTCGAGCAGCAGCAGGTCGGGGGCCTCGAGCAGCAGCTTGCACAGCGCGACGCGGCGGCGCTCACCACCGGAGAGGTTGGTGACGGGCCAGTCGCCGGGCGGGCAGCCCAGGGCGTCCATGGCCTGCTCCAGCTGGGTGTCCAGGTCCCACGCGTTGGCGTGGTCCAGGTCCTCCTGCAGCTTGCCCATCTCGTCGAGCAGCGCGTCGGAGTAGTCGGTCGCCATCAGCTCGGCGACCTCGTTGAAGCGCTTGAGCTTGCCCATGATCTCGGCGGCGCCGTCCTGCACGTTCTCCAGGACCGTCTTGGACTCGTCCAGCGGCGGCTCCTGCAGCAGCATGCCGACGCTGTATCCGGGCGACAGGAACGCGTCACCGTTGGAGGGCTGCTCGAGCCCCGCCATGATCTTCAGAACGGTGGACTTACCGGCACCGTTCGGCCCGACCACACCGATCTTCGCGCCGGGCAGGAAGCTCAGCGTTACGTCGTCAAGGATCACCTTGTCGCCGTGTGCCTTGCGCGTCTTGCGCATGGTGTAGATGTACTCAGCCAAGAGAAACCGTCCGGCAGCTTGAAATCTGGCAGTGGGCAGATACACCCCATCTTGCCGGACGGCTACCCCTGGGGGGAAACCCGTTCGGTCGGGGGGCTGTGACCTGGGGGTTCGCTGTTGACAGGTGCGGGGCGTCTGTCGTTGCCGGTCGCTGTCGGGTGGCCTCGGGGACCTCGGACGGCCCAGAGACGGCCCGGGGCTGATCACGCCATCGGGGTTTGTCGTCCACCGGAGCAAGCGGCCACGGCCGGCCCGTGACGCTGGCCGGAGCCCTCGAACTGGCCCCGGCCCGGGGCGAGAGACGCCGATCACTGCTTCAGGAGTTCGATCCGAGCCTGCTCCGGATGCGGCTGTCGGCTCGTGCGACGGCCGGACAGAGTTGCTGGTGTACGCCGCTGCACCAGTATTCACCGCGGCTCCCCCGGCAGGTCGGGCACGGATGGGGCACGACCTTCTGGTCCGGATCGGTGGCTCAGCTCTCAGGGTCGTACATGATCTCGCGCACCTCCTGTGCGCACCGGCACGCCTCGGCGATCTTCGCAGCCCACATCAGCGCGTCCTCACGCGACGGGACCTCGATGATCGAGAAGCCGCCCACGACCGCCTTGGTCTCGGGGAACGGTCCGTCCGTGACCGTGCCGTCGGTGGCCACGATGCTCGCCTGCTGACGCTCCACTCCGGCGCCGAAGATCCAGACACCTGCCTCCTTGGCCTCCTGGACCACCCGGCGGGATGCCTCGCCGACCGCCGGGAAGTCCTCCTCGGGGAAGTTCATCGATCCGTCGTCGAACGAGATCAGGTACCGCGCCATCATCCGCCTCCTTGTTCACCGACCGCCTGGCCGCCTCGTCGCTGCTCCCGTTCAGACGGACTCCGCGTCCGCTTCTCATCGGTCGCCTGCGCCGCAGCTGGCCGGGATCTTGGTAGAGCTCAGAGCTGCGGCGTCCTGGCAGCGATCTCGAACCCGGAGGACTCGTCCCACGGAACCGCCCCCCACAGGCTCACCAGGGCGGCCCGAATTCGCTGCACCAGAGCCCAGTCGGGGTTGTCCCCGTTGAGAGTGACGGTGGCTAGCAGGTCGCATCCCCAGATGCCCCGCTCGTCATCAGGCGATGCGGCGATCACAGACTCTGCGATCTCGGCTACGCCCACGTGCATTTCCAGCGTCAGCAAGTCCGCGACTGGGCTGTCGCTGTCGCTGCTACCAGTCCCGAGCCTGAACGCGGCCACCGAATCCTCGAACGGCCCCAACCACTCGCCCACCAGACGGTCGCCGTTCTCCAGGAGGTGGTCCAGCAGGCGATCAAGCGCCTCGTCGCCTCTGACCTCTCCAGAGCGGCAGAAGAAGCTGAGTCGGTAGACCACGATTCCCCCGTCGTCTGCGCTTGATCGGAAGCTGACTCCACTGCGTCATCATGCACCCCGCACGTGGTGCGCGTCCTTGCTGGTGGGCTCGTGGCGAAGGGTCGGTTGTCGCGGATCAGAGCCCGGAGGACGTCGACGCGGCGGCGGGCGAGGGCGATAACGGTGGGCATGTGTTTGCGACCCTGGGCTCGTTTCTTCGGGGGCGGCGGCTGTAGCGCTGGGGCCGGTGAAGGTTGCCGGTGCGGCGTCCGGAGTCTTTGGCGACGGAGACCAGGCCGGCGGCGGAGGCGAGGTGACCGGCGTCGGGAGAGGCGGCCAGTCTCCCGCGGCGACAAGGAACTCGGCGCCGAGGATGGGGCGATTGCCGGGCATCGACTCGATGACAGCGGCCTGCGGATGAGCGTGGAAGATATCGCAGATCTGCCGGTCGAGCTGCTTTCCGTTCGTCCTCAGGAGGCTCACTCGGACCCAAGCAGGAGGCGCAGCCTTTCCACCGCACTCTCCCAGGCAGGGCTACGTCGGTACTCGTCGAGCCATTCAACGAGGGCTTGGCAGCTCTCGACGTACTCCGCCGCAGCCTCGGCCCTCGGGATCCGGCCCTGATCAACTACGTGAGTCACCTCATTGCGCATCTTCTTCAAGTCCTGAAGTGCTCCGCTGATGTCCCGGGGGAAGAAATGTTCACTTCTGGTGATCAGCTGGAACAGCTTGCCGCGCTCCTTCATGTCTCCGTAGTTCGGCACCATCTCGGAGAGCTTGCTCTCAACCTGGCGCCAGGCAGCCATCATCGCTCCATCGGGGCTCACGAACGCCATCGCTGTCAGTGAAGCAGGCCGGCGACTGCCACCAGAGGTGGTCACTGGAGTGGTCGACTCCTGACCCATAGGAGACCCACCGACAGGCTCCAACGCCCTCTGAAAAGGCGGGCTTTCGCGCACGGCGGCCTCAGCCCCCGCGCTGGCCTCCTCGGGCTGGGCAGACCTGGCCCGGCTTTCCTCAGACTCATCGATCTAGAGGCACCGAGCTGAGAAACGGCCCAGAGGCGGCGCAAGCTGCCCAACACGAGTCGCTCACCGGCGGGTTTGTCGCCGATGAGGGCACAGTGACAGACGAGCCACAGCCGTCAACCGCGAAACCCCAGGTCAGGGCCCCCGCTCATACGGGGGTGTTACTTACCGTGCGAGGGCATGGAAGGCCGCGGAATCGACCGTTCGTCCTCATGCAGGAGTCGACGCGACAGCCCGTCGATCACTCAAGCGGTTGGGGAGCGACTGGAAGCTGCTCGCTGTGGAGCCAGTCGAAAGTGCGGCGCTTCGTCGAGGCCCCCAGCATCCTCACGGTCCTGACCCCGTGGGGGAGGAAGCGCGGCGCAGGGCCATGGAGGCCATGGGCCCACCGCGCTTCTTCACCTTCGGGTCGGACGGCTCGCTGATCGAGTACGACGGGCCCTGACGCACGACGACCTCTTCGTCAGCCCCGTGCCCCGTTCTCCTTCCGTCCCACCAGCAGCAGGGCCGCTCCGCCGATCACCACGAGGCCGATGGCCGTGCCCGCGATGATCGGGGTGGCGCTGGAGCCGCCCGTCTCGGCGAGGTTGGTGTCGGTGGAGGTGGTGCCGCCGACCGTGGCCGGGCTCGGTTCGCTGAGGGTCTGGGTGGTCAGGTCGGAGGTTTCCGCGGCCTGGGTCTTGCAGTCCAGCACGCCGGTGAAGCGGCTCTCGGCGCCCTGGAGGCCGTTGATCGTGAAGTCGTAGGGCTGGTCCTCCTGGAGCGGGATCGTCACCGTCCGGGACGTGCCCGCCGGGATGGCGTGCTCGGTGCCCATCAGCTCGAAGGTGAAGTCCTCGTCGCCCCGGTTGGCCACGGTGATGTCCACGCCGCTCTTGGCGCAGTTCTTCGCCGCGGACAGCGCCGGTACGGCACCCCGCGTCGCCCAGGTCGCGGTGGCCGTCGCCGACACGGTCGACTCGCTGGAGCCGGCCAGGATCTGCGTCTGGCTGCGGCTCTCGGAGGTGAAGGCGCGGCCGACGGGGACGGTGGTGGAGGCCTGGACCGTCAGTTCGGCGGAGCCGTCCTCGGCGTCGGCGGGCACGTCGAAGAACAGCTGGGTGCCGTCCTGCGCGGAGGTGACCGGCTTGCCGTCCTTGCCGACGATCCGCACCCCGCTGATGTCGGCGTCCAGCGGCGGCGTCACCGTCACCGTGCTCGCGTCGGTGTGCACGGTCACCGGTCCGACGAGTTCTCCGGGGTGCCCGGAGACCGCCGGCGCGGCGAGGGTCAGGGACGCCTCCGGCTCGGCCACGTCGTGGGCGGCCTTCTGGAGGTAGTCGGCGAGCTGCTCGGCCTGCGGGTCGACGGCGTCGACGTCCGCGTCGTCCGAGTAGCGCCAGATGGCCACCTGGGTGCCGGCCGCCGCGTCCTGCTCGGTGAGTCCGCCGTCGATGCCGGCCTTCTCCGCCAGCGAGGCGAGGTCGTTGACCTGGGGGTAGGAGTTCTGCAGGATCCAACGGATCCGGCCCGCGTCGGAGTTGGCACCCAGCGAGGTGCCGCTCCACGGCGTCTCGTGGTACTTGGCGTCCCGCTGGGTCGGGTTGTACAGGTCGACGCAGTAGGTCTGCAGGGTGCCGCCGCCCTCGACGGACATCTCGAACAGGCCCGCCGAGACCTCCTGGTCCCCGCTGTCGTCGTGGATCACGGCGGCGCCGTACGTCTTGAGGCCGCCTATGGTCGCGGTGGCTCCGCCCTGGGTCTGCGTGGTCCCGTCGGCGGCGGCCGCGCCCGCGGAGGCGAGCACGCCGGCGGCGACGAGTCCGGACACCAGCGTCGCCGCGGCGAGGCGGGCGACGCCCCGCCGGCGCGCGAACGGCGCGGAGAACGAAGAAATCAACGCAATTCCCCTTCGAGCAGGACCCGTTGACGCGGTGGGTTCGGTCCCACCAGCAGACTCAGAAGCCCCGTGAGCCACGTGGAGGCATCCTAGAGAGGCCCGCGCGCCCGGTTTCCCGGTCATGTCATCGGATGGACGATCCGACTCGTAATCGTTATCGCCAAGATCGTCTACGGGCGGCCCACGAGCGGGTCTTATCGACAAATCCACCGGGCAATCGCGGAGGGATCCGCCGATAAGCCGTTGTCCGGATCAGTTCGGGGCGCCGCCCGACATCACGTCACCGCCACGGGCTCACGCCGCTGTCGGGCTTCCGGCTCACCGGAGTCCACCGTCGGCGCGGGTGTCTCCCAGGTGGGTTCCGGCTGCGCGGGCACACCGGCGGTGGCCGTCTCGGGCCTGCCCGAGCGCCGGAAGGCCGAGGTGCCGCGCGCGATGTCGTGGCCGATCGACACCGCGTCGATGTCGGCCGACGTCCAGGCCTGCTGCCCCTCGCGCGTCTCCGTACGCACCTTCAGCCTGCCCTGCACGATCACCGGGTCCCCGACGTTCAGCGAGGCCGCCGCGTTCACGGCCAGTTGGCGGTTGGCCCACACCGTGAAGAAGTTGGTGTGCCCGTCGGTCCAGACGCTCTTCTCGCGGTCCCAGTAGCGCGAGGTCACCGCCAGCCGGAACCTCGCCGACGGCCCCGCCGCCAACTCCCGGTAGACAGGCTGCGTCGCCACGTTGCCCACCGTGCACACCATCGTCTCGTTCATGCTCGAACCCCTCCCGTTCCGTACGGCTGCGTCTGGCGCGCCGCGCAGCGACCGCGTCCGTCGCGATCGCCGTGCGGCCAGACTGCCTCCGCCGGACCAGGCCCCGCCGAGCGCTGTGGACCACCGCCCGCCTGTGGACAACTCCGCCACCCGGACGAGTGAGCCCCCTCGATCCACTTGTGGATCACTCCCCCGCCCATCCCCGGGTCAGCACCCCGCCCCCGCCGTCCCCAGGTCGGCACCCACCCCGCCCGTCCCCAGGTCAGCGCACCCCCGCCCCCACCACCTTCCCGTACTGCTCCCGCACCTCCCGGTACCGCAGCAGCTCCGCCGCCAGGGGATCGAGGACCCGGGCCCGGCCGCACCCGGCGGCCGCCTCCCGCAGCCGTCGTTCCGCGTCCTGCCCGTACCGCCGGGCCGGTCCCCGTGCCGCCATCCGGCAGCTCCACTCCACGAGCGGGCCGCCGATGATCCCGGACACCATCAGCAGCACCGGAACCCCCAGGTTCGGTGCCATGACCCCGACGATCTGCCCCACCAGCCACAGCCCGCCGACGATCTGAAGAAGCGTCATGGCCGCCTGCACCAGCACGGCCGCCGGCCACCACCCCGGCCGCGGCGGCCGTCCCGGCGGCAGACCGGCCCGGGCCGCCAGCTCGTCCAGCGCCTCGGGCAGCCCCTGGGAGCCGCGTACGGCCGCCTCCCGCACGGCCTGCGCCCAGGGCGCGGGCAGCCCGGCCGAGGCCCGTTCGGACACCGTCCGCACCGCCTGTTCGACGCGCTGCCGTGCCGTGGTCTCCTCGTCGGCCTGGCTGCGGACCGGAAGCCGGCCGGTCCCCGGCGGGCCGCTGTCCTGGCACCACCGCCACAACCGCAGCCAGGGCGTCCCGCACGCGCGGTTGGCGTTGCGCAGCCAGGCGCGTTCGGCGGCCTCGCCCGCCGCGGTGGCGCCCACCGCCTCCGCGAGCCGGTCGGCGAACTCGTCGCGCGCCTCCTCGCTGAGCCCGGTGCGCCGCCCGGTGACGTAGACGGGCCGCAGCCGGCCCGCGGCGGCGTCCACGTCGGCCGAGACCCGTCGTCCGGGCGCGCCCCGCTCCGCGACGAACTGACCGAGCAGCTCGCGCAGTTCACCGACGCCGTCCCCGGTGAGCGCCGACATCGCGAGCACGGTCGCGCCCGGTTCGCCGTACTCGCCGAGGGCGATGCCGTCCTCGTCGAGCAGTCGGCGCAGATCGTCGAGGACCAGTTCCGCGGCCTCGCCGGGCAGCCGGTCGACCTGGTTGAGGACGATGAACATGACCTCGGCGTGGCCCGCCAGGGGCCGCAGATAGCGCTCGTGGAGGACGGCGTCGGCGTACTTCTCCGGGTCCACGACCCAGACGACCGCGTCGACGAGCTTCAGGATGCGGTCGACCTGTTCGCGGTGCTGCACGGCCGCGGAATCGTGGTCGGGCAGGTCGATCAGGACGAGTCCGCGCAGCTGCGCCTCCGCCTCCGCGCTCTGCGCCGGCCGTCTGCGCAGCCGGCCGGGGATGCCGAGGCGGTCGATGAGGCTCGCGGCGCCGTCGCTCCAGCTGCACGCGATGGGGGCTGCGGTCGTCGGGCGCCGTACGCCGGTCTCCGAGATGGGCACCCCGGCGAGCGTGTTGAACAGCTGGGACTTGCCGCTGCCCGTGGCGCCCGCGATGGCGACGACGGTGTGCTGCCCGGAGAGCCTGCGCCGGGCCGTCGCCTCGTCGAGGACCCGGCCGGCCTCGGCGAGCGTCCTGTTGTCGAGGCGGGTGCGGGAGAGGCCCACGAGTTCACGCAGCGATTCGAGCCGGGAGCGCAGGGGGGCGTCGTAGAGGAGCGGGGACCCGGCCGGTGCGGGGCCGCCGACCCGCGTCTCGACCATGGCGGCCGGCTCGGCGGCGGAGGCGGAGAGGGAGGTGGAGGCGGACTCCTCGTTCACCCGGCGCGCGATGAGCCCGTCGTCCCAGGCGTCGGCGGCATCCGTACGATCGTCGGCGGGGCCGTTTGCTTCACGTACGCGCGCGTGGGCGTCGCTCTTCGGACCGCGGGGCACCCGCGCGTGGCCGGGTTCGCCGCGATCGCCATCCCGGTCCTCCCCTGCGGACCCCTGATCGGGGCCCTCGTGGTCCGCGCCCTCGAGGGCCGGGGCGGTCTCCTCCGCGGCGGCCTGTCCGGCCGGGGAGTCCTCCCGAGGACGACCGTTCTCCCCGCGCCCCTTGTTGTCCGAGTGATCCGAGTGATCCGAGTGATCCGTGTGGTCCTCGTCAGTGACGGCGGTCACCGGTCACCTCTCCTTCTGCAGTACGGACAGCGCGGCAATGAGTTCGGCCTGGGGTTCGGCGTGGACGTCGAGTCCGTCGAGGGGGGCGAGGCGCCGCTCGCGTTCGGTGTGCAGGACGCGGTCCAGGTGCTCGGTGAGCAGCCGTCCGCCGCGGTCGCGCAGCCGCAGCGCGCCGTGCGCGCCGAGCCGTTCGGCGAGGCCCTCGCCCGCGGTGCGGGCCCGGCGGCCGCCCAGCAGGGCGGTGGCGACGAGGGCGGCGACCGCCTCGGGATCGGGCGCGGCCCCGCGTTCCAGGGCGCGCACCTCGTCCTCCGCGTACTCCTCCAGCTCGCGCCGCCACCGTCGTACGGCCATCCCGATGCGGTGTTCGGCGTTCTCGGGCGAGGACTCGGCGTCCTTCAGGGCCGGTGCGGCGGAAGCGGGTTCGCGGCGCCAGGCCTCGTCGACGCGTTCGTCGGCGGCGGTGACGGCGCACAGCAGGAGGGCGCCCAGGCTCTCCACGAGGGCGTCCAGGAGTTCGCCCGCGGTGCAGTCCAGCGGGAAGGCCCGCCAGCGCTTGAGCGCGCCCCCGGCGAGGACGGCGCCGTTCTGCAACCGGCTCCGCACGCGCGCGTACTCGCTGTCGTAGGCCTTCTCCACCGCCGAGGTGAGCCGCAGGGCGGCCGCGTACTGCGCGGCGGCGGCGCCGGCGAGTTCGGGCATCCGGGACCTGAGGGAGTCGAGGACGCCGTGGGCGGTGCGGGCCAGGGCGTGGTGGCGGGCGCCGGGGTCCTGGGCGTGGTGGACGAGCCAGGTCCGCAGCGGGGCCACGGCGGTCGCCGGGAGCAGCCCGCCGCCCCAGGCGGACTCGGGCAGTTCGGGCACGGTGAAGCGGGGTACGTCGCCGAGGCCGGCCTTGGTGAGCAGGGCGCCGTACTGCCGCGAGACCTCGGCGACGACCTGGTGGGGCACCCGGTCCAGGACGGTGATGAGGGTGGCGTCGTACTCCTTGGCGGTGCGCAGCAGGTGCCAGGGCACGGCGTCGGCGTAGCGGGCGGCCGTGGTGACCATCACCCAGATGTCGGCGGCGCAGAGCAGTTCGGCGGCGAGGACGCGGTTGTCGGCGATGAGCGAGTCGATGTCGGGTGCGTCGAGGAGGGCGAGGCCGGGCGGGAGGCTCTCGGCGGTCTCGATGCGCAGGACGCGCCGGCTGTCCTCGCCGGGCGGCAACAGGTCGTCCGCCGACTCCTGGTGGGGCACCCACACGCGCGCGAGGCCGGGCAGGACGCGCATGCCGCTGAACCAGTGATGGTCCTCCGGATGGCAGACCAGCACCGGAGTCCGGGTCGTCGGCCGCAGCACGCCCGCCTCGCTGACGCGTCGCCCCACGAGGGAGTTGACGAGCGTCGACTTGCCCGCGCCGGTGGAGCCGCCGACGACGGCCAGGAGGGGGGCTTCGGGCTGTCTGAGGCGGGGCACCAAGTAGTCGTCGAGCTGGGCGAGCAGTTCGTCGCGGTTGGCACGCGCGCGTGGCGCCCCCGCCAGGGGCAGCGGGAAGCGTGCGGCGGCGACACGGTCGCGCAGGGCGGAGAGTGCGTCGAGCAGCTGAGGCCGTACGTCCAAGGTCACCACATGCGAAGAATGCCCAATTTTAGGGGATTTATGAAGCATATAGGCATGTCTGCGCGCCGATAGGACACAAGGGACGGAGGGGACGACTGGGACACAGGCACAGCCCAGGCATAACGAGTGCACAACACCCGGGTCGCGGGACGCCAAAAGCGATGCACGATTCGCACCTGCCTGCGATTATCAGGACCGCTTCACCGAACCTCCACATTGAGCCACGGAGGCGAAGCAACCAGGACAAGGAACCGGGAGCCCTATCCTTGTCCCCGGCAACGTCACGGATCAGCCCACACCCGGGCAGCACGTACGAGGCCACCACACCGGCCCCCGTAGCTCAGTGGATAGAGCAGGCGCCTTCTAAGCGCTTGGCCGCAGGTTCGAGTCCTGCCGGGGGCGCAAGTCTCCGCCCTCCCTTTGGGAGGGCATTTTTGCTGTTCAGAACATGTTTCACGCGCCACGGCACAGCCCCGGACACTCCCCCGACGATCAAGGGGAGCTTCCGGGGCTGTCCGGCTGTCACCGGCTTTTCGCGGGTGGCCGTGTCGAATACGTGTCGAAATTCTCGGCGGGAAGCCGCAATCTCCATCGGGCGGCTCGGGGAGATCCCCGGCGGCCTCGAGGCGCCTTTTCAGGTCAGGCAGCTGCCCCTCGACGCACCGAGCATAAGTGGCCGGCAAGCACCGGCACGCTGTTCCCGGCCCATTCGGCCACCTGGGCGCACTGTGCCACGCCCGGCGGATGACCAAACCGGCGAGAATGCCGCCCGCTCCCCTTGAAGCAGCAGGTCACCGGGCTTGAGCTATTCGTCCTCGATGTACTGCCGCAGGATGCGCGTCAGGGGCGGGACACCCCGGCGCGGGGCGCGTCTCACCCTCGGCTCGGCCCTTCAGGTCGCGTTCCTCGTGGATCTCTCCGGTGTCGGTCCATTGCCTGCCGGTCTCTGGCGTCGCCGCGTGGATCAGCAGCTCGCGCCACTGGTCCCCAGCGTCGGGCTGGGGAGCGTCACGTCCTGCACTCGCATGGCTACGGTTCCCTCCGGTCGCAGAGCGCAGTCCGCGTTCATCAACGATCGCTTGTCCACGGCATTACTGGGCTGGGTGACAGCCGTCGGCTCCTTCCCTTGGGGGGAGGCCGCCGCCCGCTTGCCGTCGAGGCGCGTGTCGACTGTTGTCGACTGTTGTCGGCTGAGGCACAGGCCAACCCGGGCCGTGTTCTCGTTGGTCCGCTCAGGTGAGGGTGTGAAGCCGGCTGACTGGTCGAGGTGGAACGCGGAATCGGGAGCCGTCGGAGCCCAACCTTCACGCAGAGCAAGCCGAACAGCCGCGGCAACATCTGACGGCAGAACAGGCTGAACCTCGCGACCAAGCCAGTTACTCGAATGCGGCTGGTCGGTGGTGACCACGAGCGTCCTGCCCGGGGTGTCCGCATGCTCGACCGCGAACGCGCACGGCGCCCAGGCCCGCCGCTGACCATGTGCCCAGCCGTCCCCTAAGAGGGGATCTCCCAGAAGGGTGCACCGACCTCCCGCGGCCCCTTGAGATGCTCCACTGCAAGATCCGCATCAAACTCCGGTGGCGGTCAACCGCCAGGTAGCTGCCTTGCGACCACTCATGTGACAGGTCGAGTTCCACGACCAAGGCGTGTAGGCGCTCAGACGGTCAAGCGTTCCGAGCGCGCCTTCTCGTCCCCCACGAGCGGATCGACCGACGCCAAGGTGCCGGCACCGGCGGAGATCGCGGCGCGGCTCGGGATCGCCGAAGGCGACCTGTGCGTCCGGACCACGTATGCGTTCGTTGCCAACGGCAGGCCGGTGCAACTCTCGACGAGTTGGGAGCCGTACGACCTCACGGCCGGCACGCTCGTCGTCCTCCCCGAGGGAGGGCCGCACGCCGGGGCGGGTGTCATGAACCGTATGGCCGCGATCGATATCACCGTCAGCCACGCCGTGGAGCAGCCAGAGTCGCAACACGCGACCGCCGAGGAGGCGTCGCTACTCGGCGTCCAGAAGGCAGCGCTCGTCACGCACACCCGACGGACGTACTACAGCGATCAGGGCAACCGGTAGCCGACGCACGCATGACGACGGCTGAGCCAACAACTACCGGCCAGCCTCGCCCTCAGCTCTGCTCGTCCTCGACCATGCCGATGGCAAAGGGGAACGACTTCAGGAAGTCGCGCCTCGCAGGGTTCTGCTCCGCATCGGCCAAGTCCGTGAGCACCCGCAAGAGCCGCTCGCGTTGGCCGGAGGGCAGGCGCAGCAGCTCCCCGCCGACGCTCTCCATGATCTTCACCGCGGAATCGGGATCTACTTCCTCATCCCCGCAGCTCTCCAGCCACCACACGACATCGACGAGCATGCCGGTGAGTGCCGGCACGAGCGGATCCCTGTCAGTCATGCGTGCAACGTAGCCGAGCACTATGACAGCGCCCCAGGATCGGCGAGTTCATGACTGCCTGCTCCGCTAGGGTCCGCCGCATGACCAACGACACCCCGGCCTGTCCTGATTGCGGCCAGCCCATGGAGTCCGGTGGCTCCGTACTGTCCAGGCGGGAGGACGACGGCCGGCGGGTCTGCCGGTCGCTGTGGAGGTGTGCCGGGCGGCATGTCTGGTGGGGCTGGGCCGACCGGCCGGAGGAGCCGTTGGATGGCTGCCCGGTGCCAGAGCTGTTCCGCTGACGTCCCACCCGCATCCGGGAGGCGCGGGCGTAGCCGAAGCGCGTTCGTGTCGTCGTCGGTGGAATCCGTGTCGAAGTCGCCGATCGTGCGGATTCAGCACCCAGAAAAAGCCAGGTCAGGCCCGCCCGCCCGATGTCCGCTCAGGCGCCTTCTCAGCGCTTGGCCGCAGGTTCGAGTCCTGCCCTGCCGGGGTTGGCGCAAGTCTCCGCCCTCCCCCGGATGGCTTTTTCACCCCAGGCGGCCGTACGACGACACCGCGCCCGACCGGTCGTGCTCGGTGACCCGGACCCCCGTCGGCCCGACCCCGGCCCCGGACCCCGTCCGAGGCACCGCCACCGCCACCACCGCCGGATGGACCCCGTCAACCACCATGTCCGCCAAGTGCAGTTCGCGCCGCACGGCCGCCGGGTGATCCGGCCAGGCCAGGACGGTCGGTGGTGCTTCGGGCGGCGACATCTCCAGTGCGTGCAGCGGCATGTGGAGTCCGACCCCCAGGGCCTTCAGTACCGCTTCCTTGCGCGTCCAGATCCGCAGGAAGGCCGGCTTCCGGTCGGCCGGGGGGAGGGAGCGCAGGATGGCCGACTCGCGGGCGGAGAGTGCGATGCGGGCGGCGGAATCGACGTCCAGGGCGGCGTCGGCGTCCTCCACGTCCAGGCCCACCTCCGCACCCGCGCAGACGGCCACGCCGATCAGTGCGCCGCTGTGGGTGACGGAGAAGTCGTACGCCGCGGACCCGGCCGGTGCGTCCAGCCGGGGCTTGCCGTGCGGGCCACCGCAGCGGGGGCAGACGCGCCGCAGCGGGACGTCGGCGGGAGGCATTCCGAGCAACTCGCCCAGGAGCAGGCGGCTCAGGGCGCAGCCGACAAGAAAACGGCCCCTGGTGGCGGGGTCGGGGGTGGCGTCGAGGCGGGCGCGCTCCACGGGGTCGAGCAGGGACCTCAGACCGTCGTGGGCGTCGCCCAGGCGCGCCCACGAGACCTCCACCGGCACGGGACCGGCACACGGCTCCGGCAAGGGAACGACTAGTGCACCGCGCGCAGCATGCGCGTCACGTTGATCTTCGTCGGCGAAAGGCCGAGTTCCACGCTCTGCATCATCCGCTCGCCGTTCAGTCGGCCGTAGGCGAGCAGGTCGACGTTGGCCAGGCTGAATTCGGGCCAGGTGTGAATGCTCAGATGCGAGGCGGAAAGCAGGAGAATGGCGGTGACGGCACCGTTCGGGAAAACGTGCGACGCCTCACCGAGTACCGTGGCGTTTCCCTTTTCGGCGGCCGTGCGCAGCACCTGGAGGAGGCGCTCCTCGTCGGTCAGGATGCTGTGGTCGCTCACCCATACGTCGACGGCATAAGAGCACAGATCGTCGACGTTTATACCCTCGGTGGCGAGGCTGGCGGAGTTGGTCATGGGGAACCGGGGGTGACGAACCGCTGCCCCCGTCTCCTTTCAGAGAGATCTGCGCTGGTCCGCGCGGCTGAAGAGAAAGGTCTCGAGAGCCGGTGACTGGCGCTCGGTGGGGCCCAGCCTAGCATCCGGGGCGCTCCGGGGCTCGCGAGCACACCCCGTCAAGGGGGCGGGAAGACCGCGGGCATATTCGGGCGGAAAACGGCCCGATAAATTCCGGAAAAACTTAGCGATCAGAAATATGAAACCGGAACGTAAAACCTTTGGCTCCGGAACATCGTGGGGTTGCCGCCGGAACATCACCGGAATTTCCATTGTCCCTTCGCATTCTCGGCCGTCGCACCGAGTCCGATCGGCGGGGCTACCAGCCCGTATACTCGATACCCCCGGAATCCATCAGCTTCCCTGGAGCAGCATTGTGACGAACGCGCGTCGGCATCCTCGGAGTACCACCGCCGATCAACTGCTCACGGAAGTCGCGGACGCCGTCCGGCTCCACGAGGGTCCGCCCGGAGTGCGGTCCGTGCTGCGTGCGTTGCGCCGCCTGGCCCCCGCCTCCACCAAGGACCTCAGCCGCGCCACCGGCCTGCCGGTGCCGATCGTGGCCGCCCTGGGGAACGAGTTGCGCCGCCGTGGTCTCGTGACCAAGGAGCGCCCGTCCCGGCTGACCGAGGCCGGCTCGGATCTCGTCGCGCAGCTCGGCATGGACCTCACCATGGACGCCACCTGCCGCACCTGCGACGGCCGTGAGCTGGTGATCCCCGAGGTGCTGGACGAGGCCGTACGACGGCTGCGGGCGCTCATGGAGTCGGGTCCCGCCGCCGACATGGCGATCGACCAGTCGCACTGCACGGCCGAGACCAAGGTGCGCCGGGTGCTCGCCCTGCTGACGGCGGGCGCGCTGCCGGGCGGGTCGCTGCTGCTCATCGGCGACGACGACCTCGTGTCACTGGCCGTGGCGGTCGTGGGCGACGTGCTGGGCGGGCCGATCGTCGAGCGGGTGACCGTGGTCGACATCTCCGCCGAGATCCTCGACTACATCCAGAAGACGGCCGCGGCACTCGGCACCCGCGTCGAGACGGTGCAGCACGATCTGCGGCAGCCCCTGCCCGCGGAGCTGCACGGGCAGCACGACGTGGCCATGACCGACCCGCCGTACACCCCGGAAGGCGCCCGGCTCTTCCTCTCCCGCGCGGTGGAGGGCCTGCGGCCCGGCCCTGCGCACAGCGTCTTCTTCTCCTTCGGCGGCAAGAGCCCGGACGAGATGCTCGAGGTCCAGCGGGAGATCATGGCCCTCGGCCTGGTCACCAACGGCTACATCCGCAACTTCAACGAGTACGAGGGCAGCGGCATCCTCGGCGGTGTCGGCTTCTTCCAGCACCTCCTCACCACCAGCTCGACCGCCTCCCGGCAGGGCGACTACAGCGGCCCCCTGTACACGGGCGACAAGCGGACCCGGCAGCGCGAGTACACGTGCGTGGCGTGCGGCACCCAGGTCCGTGTCGGCCCTGGCGCCCGGTGGGCCTCGGTCGCCGCCCTGCGCGACGAAGGCTGCCCGAACTGCGGAAAGGGCCCCTTCCGGCCCGGCCGGCTGGTCCCGGCCGAGGAGCCAGCGGCACCGGCCGCCGAGCGCACCGCGGTGCCGGCGGGGCGATCCCCCGTCCCGGCCGAGCAGTCCGCGGCCCCCGCCCAGCAGTCCACGGCCTACGCCCAGCAGCCCCCGGCCCCGGTCCAGCAGCCCCCGGCCCCGGTCCAGCAGCCCGGAAGCACCGCACCCGCACCGGCCGCCGCACCGACCCCCGCCTCCACGCCCCCCACCCCCTCCGCCCGCACCATCGGCTGGCACTCCCCGGCCCCCGAGGACCGCGCCGCCCTCGAAAAGCGCGCGTACCCCTATGTCACCCGTCAGGCCGACGAGCGCGACCTGCCGGCGATCGGGGTGTTCGAGGCCGAGATCGCGCGGGTCTCCTTCGGCGAGGACGCCATCGACGACCCCGCCCGCTGGGCGTCCCGGCTGGGGCGGGCCATGGAGAAGTCGAAGGAGGGCATGATCGTCGCCCACCGCCCGGGCGGGGTCCCCGTCGGCTGGTGCTGGGTGAGCATCAACCAGAACGCGATGACCGGCGACCGCTACGCCAACTTCCGCTCCCTCGCGGTCTCCCCGGTGGACAACCGCAGCGACGTGGCCGAACTCCTCCTCACCGCCGGACTGGAGTTCTGCCTGGCCAACGGCATCACCGAGGTCACCGGCCGGGTCCATGTCGGCAACGTCCCGATGCGCACGGTCTACCGCAAGTTCGGCTTCGACCCCACCAGCCTGGCGATGAAGCTGTTCCTGCCCCGGGGGGACCGATGACCGCGTTCGACCCGCTGGCCGCCTTCGACCCCGACCGCGTCAAGTGCGTCGTGTGGGACCTCGACGGAACCTTCTGGGACGACATCGCCGTCGAGTCCCCCACCGACGAACTGCCCACCCCCCGCCCCGAGATGCTGGCCGCGATCGACGCGCTGGCGGCCCGCGGCGTGCTCAGCAGCATCGCGAGCCGCAGCGCGCCCGCGGTGCTCGACCGGCTCACCGACGGCCGGCCGGAGGTGCGTGAGCGCTTCCTCGCCCCGCAGGTGTCCTGGCAGGACAAGAGCGAGTCGCTGCAGAGGATCGCCAAGGACCTCGGGATCGCCGTGGACGCCCTGGTCCTGGTCGACGACTCGCCCTACGAACGCGCCGAGGTCGAGGCCCTGCTGCCCGGTGTGCGCACCCTCGACCCCGCGGACGTGCCCGCGCTGCTGGCCGCGTTCGAGGGCCGGGAGGTCACCCCCGAGTCGCGGGACCGGGTGCACCGCTACCGCACCGAGGAGACCCGCCGGGCCGAGGGCGAACGCTTCCAGGGCACCCGCGAGGAGTTCCTGCGCTGGTGCGCCATGCGGCTCGCCGTCGGCGCGGCCACCCCCGACGAGACCCCCCGCGCCCTGGAGCTCGCCGCCCGCACCCACCGTCTGAACTCCTCCGGCCTCACCCCCGACCGGTTGCGCGAGCTGGCCGCCTCGGACGGGCACGAGCTGTACACCGCGCGGATGACGGACCGTTTCGGCGCGTACGGCGTCATCGGCGCCGCCCTCGTCGACCGCACCGCCCCCGGCGCCTGGTCCGTCCCGCTGCTCGCCCTCTCCTGCCGGGTCGCCGGCCGGGGCGCGGCGGCCGCCTTCCTGTTCTGGCTGATGGGCCGGGCCCGCGAGGCCGACGCCGAGGAGTTCCGGGTGACCCTGCGCCCGACGGACGCCAACCTGGAGATGCGGATCCTGCTGCGCCAGGCGGGGCTGCGCCGTACGGACGACACGCCCGGAGCCGCTCCCGACTCGGCCGTCCTCGCCCGGCCGCTGCACGGCGACCTCCCGAAGCCGCCCCCTTATCTGCACGTATCCGACCGAGAGGACGCCGAGGCGTGACGGACACCCAGGAGCTCGCCGCCGTGGAGCGGGAACTGCGCTCGATGATCGCCGACGCCGCCCGCCTGGACCCGGACGTGGTGGCGGAACTCCCCGCCGACACCGAGCTGTTCGGCCCGGAGATCGCCCTCACCTCGCTGGCCGGCGTGACCCTGCTGGGCGCGATCGACGCCCGGTTCGGGGTGGACGTGGCCGCGCTGGACCTGAGCCTGGACAGCCTGCAGTCCATCGCCACGCTCGCCGGCTTCGTCGCGACACACCTCCGGGCGGGCTAGGCACCCGTCTGTACGTCTCTCCTGTTCAAAAAGGGTGATCCGGACGGGCGTGCCGTGACCCACCCCGGGTGGCCGCGTTGAACGGGGCGTGCGACGGCGAGTCCTGCTGCCGCACGAACCGATTCACTAAAGGAGAACGTGATGTCTCGCATCGCGAAGGTGGCGGCCGTTGCCCTCGGCACCGGCGCCGTGGTGGTCAGCGGGGCCGGCCTGGCCATGGCGGACGCGGGTGCGCAGGGTGCGGCCGTTGGCTCGCCCGGTTTCGTGTCGGGCAACGTCGTCCAGGTTCCGATCCACGTGCCGATCAACCTCTGCGGCAACACCGTCAACATCCCCGGCGCGCTGAACCCGGCCTTCGGCAACACGTGCGCCAACATCGACGACCACGGCAAGGGCCACAAGCACGACGACTACGGCTACGACAAGCACGGTCACGGCAAGCACGACGGCGGCAAGTACGACCACGACAAGTCCTCCAGCGACAAGCAGGGTGGCTCCGGCTACGGCGACTGACCGGCGTCCGTACGTTCCACCCGTGCGGCCGGTCGTACCCCCAGTACGCACCAGCGGTACGCACCACCAGGAGAGCCCCGGCACCTCGAGCGCCGGGGCTCTCCCCCTGTCCTGGAACCGGTCACGCGTACCGGTAGATGCGGGACACGTCCTCCAGCTGGTCCGGTGTCACGTCCCACGGGGGCAGTTTCTCGTGGCGGGCGACGACCCGGCGGTACTGCCGGCTGTCCGACCCGGGGGGTTCGGCGGGCAGATAGCGGTGGGTGGGGTGACGGGCCTGCCAGCGGCTCCACACCAGGTCGACGAAGGCGTGGTGCAGCCAGAAGACGGGGTCGTTGACGGAGGCGCCGCCCAGCATCTCCCCACCGACCCACCGGTGCACCCGGTTGTGGTTGCGCCAGGAGGCGCTGCCCCGCCCGGTCCCCCATCCCTCCAGCTTGTTGCGGAATCCCTCGGTGACCGTCGAGTCCCAGGGCTCGGTGTCGTAGACCGGGTCCCGCAGGGCCCACTCCAGTTCGGTCGTGGTGGGCAGTTCGATGGGGTTGGCGGAGCGGCCGAGGTCCCGGGTGAGGAACACGCCGTCCGTGATGTTCTCCTTCAGGGTCCAGTTGCCGGTGGCGTAGGCGAACGGCCCGGTGGTGACCTGGCGGTCGGAGCTGCGGCCGGTGCCGCCGAGGAGGTCCTTGGTCCAGGGCGCGGAGGTCGTACCGCGGTCGCGCGTCCAGTCCCAGTACGGCACGGTCACCGAGGAGTCGACCCGGCGCAGCGCCTTCTCCAGGTCCAGCAGGAACTGCCGGTGCCAGGCCAGGAAGGAGGGCGCCATGTGGGCCGTACGCAGGCCGCCCTCGCCGTCGGAGACGTAGTAGTCGATGTGCCTGCGTACGAACTCGTCGTACTCGCCCCGCCGTTTGATCTCCAGCATCGCCTTCACGAACCGCCGTCGCTCGCCGGCGGTCAGTGTGCTGACGTCCTTACGCGTATAGACCATGCCGGCCCCCCATGTCGCGCAGGTGGCCGCCGTCCGCCGGGTCGTTCTCGCGCAGGCTCTCCCCCGGGCCGAGCTCGTCCACGGCGGCGCGGGCCGCCTCCAGCGGGGTGCGGTACGAGCGGTAGTGGTCGATCATGCTCAGCCAGGTGCCGTCGGCCCGGCGCATCAGGTGCAGCGGGCGGCCGTCGACCGTGACCTCCCACTGGGCGCCGTCGGCGACGGAACGGCCGAGGGGGGTGAGGACGCCCTGGATGCGCCGGCCGCGGTACATCTCGTCGAATCCGGTGCCGGTCGAGTCGTCCTGCGGGTCCGGCGGCCAGGACGCGGCGACGACCGGGACGAGCGCGAGGCCGGCGGCGACGCCGAGCAGCCCGCGCAGCGCATCGCGTCGTGTACTGGCTCTCGCGGGTCCCGACTTCCTCGCGGGTACGGGTACTCCGTCGACGGTGACGACCATGGTGTGCTCCTCGTACGAGTGCGGTGTGTCCTTAGCGGTAACCGCCCGGCGGCCCGCCTGGTCACCACGAAGCACACGGACGGGCCCGGACGGATGTCCGGGCCCGTTGCTCTTCCTGGAGTCCTCGCCGACGGCTACCGGCCCGGGCCCAGGCCGAGGTTCGCGCCCGGGACCGCCTGCAGCATCGGTGTGAGCACGCCCGCCTGGGGCAGCTTCGGGTCCGGCAGGCCGAAGTTGTCGGGGTTGGGCGGGGTGAGCGGGGCGTCCAGGGCCGCGCCGGGGCCGAGGGTGAGCACGTCGGAGGCGGGGGCGTCGAGGCCGACGTGGTCGAAGCCGTCGCCGAGCACCTCCGGCAGGGGTGCCCGCAGGCCGGCGCCGGGCAGGCCGGCGGCGACGGGGAGTCGCGGGACGGCCCGCTCCGGGAGGAGACGGCCCTCGACATGGCGCGGGCCCTCGGGCGAGCCGGACGAGGGCAGGGGGATCTCGCCGCCGACCTCGGGCAGTTCCATGCCGAGGGAGTTCTCGACGCCGTTGAGCGGGACGGGGACGGGGACCGTGCCGATCGCCGCGGCGGGGGTCGCGGCCGCGGCTCCTGCGGCGGCCGCCACACACGTCAGCACGGCGGCGAGGGTTCCTCGGGTGGTCGACTTCATCTCGGGTACGGGCCCTTTCGGAGGAGTTCTGGGGGCTGTGCGTCCGTACCGGGTAACGAGCCGGAAAACGCGACCAGTTCACAATTCGCCCGGCCGCCGTAGTCATGGCTTCATCAGCTCGTCCAGAAATCCCACCAGCGGGTCAGGATCAGCATGCCCACGACGCCGAGTTGCAGCAGGGGCAGGACCCAGGTGAATTCCGCGAAGAACGTACGCGCGGCGGCGGGTGCGGGCAGGAATCCATGGCGTACGTCGAAGGAGACGACGTACCAGAACAGCACGGTCGTGGCGATCCACGCCAGACAGCACCACAGGCACAGCGCGTTGATCCGGTACAGGGACTCGAACTGCAGCCAGGACACGAACCCGATGCCGAAGAGGCAGCCGGCGGTGAAGGTGAGCCAGTACCAGCGGGGGAAGGCGGCGCCGGCCAGCAGGCTCATGCCGACGCAGACGACGATGCCGTAGGCCACCAGGCCCAGCATCGGGTTGGGGAACCCGAACGCCGAGGCCTGGTCGCTCTTCATGATGTCGCCGCAGGACAGCACGGGGTTCAGGCTGCAGCCCGGGGTGAAGCCGGGGTCCTCCAGCAGCTTGAACTTGTCGAGGGTGATGACCCAGGAGGCCAGCAGCCCGGCCGCGCCGGTGAGGACGAGCAGCAGGGCGAAGGGGCGGCTGCCGCCCGCCGCCGTGCCGGACCCCGGGTCGGCTGCCCTCCGCACGGGCGTCAGGCGCGCAGGCCGCGGGCGGGCAGGACGACGTGCGCCGCCGCGGTGAGGGTCTCCTCGTCGCCCGCGAACGCGGCGAGTGCCTCGGGCTCCACGGCCTTGCCGGGGACGGCCTCGGGCCACGGGCGGGTGGTGAAGACGAGGTAGGCGTAGCCGCGGTTCTCCACGGCGGCGAGCCACTCGGGCGGGGGCACGCACTGGGCGTTGAGCATCGGCATGGTCAGGACGGCCGCGCCTGCCGTGACGAGCAGGGTGACCGGCAGGCTGGGCCGTTCCGTGCCGTCGACGAGGTCGCCGCCGACGGGCAGGCCGTTGTCGGCGAGCAGGCGCTCGATGGCGGCGGCGGTCGTCTCGGCACCGCCGTTCGGGGCGTCGCCGAGGGAGTAGGCGAGCAGGTAGGGCATGTCGCTGCCGTCGGGGGCCTCGCCGCTCCACGGCATCACGACGAGGGTGCCCAACTCGGCCACGCTGAAGGGGCGGGTTGTGCTTGGGGTTGAGGTCACCGCGCGACCCTATCGGCGCCCCTACGGGCGTCCGGGCACGTTCTCACCCGACCGGGGGACGTCTCGACGGCGCTCCACACGAACGAGGGAACGCGGCCCGCACAGCGCCGGACACCGGTCCCGCGCAGCGCCGAGGGCCGGTCCCGTCCCGTGCGGAACCGGCCCTCCGGAAGGGGCGCGTCAGCGGTGCAGGGGCAGCCCGCCGAGGAGCCCACTGTGCTGGTTGAGCGAGTCGGCCGCGCCCTGGACGGCGCTGAGCACGGAGTCCTCGTTCTCGGTGTCGAGGGCGTGCGACTGCTGCTGCAGCGGCATCGCGTCCCGCGCGGTGATGTCCCCCTTGGCGAGCGTGTTCACGGCGCCGTTGAGGCTGGTGGGGGTGAGGTCCGCGGTGTCGTAGGCGAACGCGGGCGCGGCGGCTCCGGCGAGGGCGACGGACCCGGCGACGACGGCGGCGGCCTTCAGGGACTTCATCGGGTTCCTTTCAGGGATTTCCGGGGGTTCCCGGGGATGCCCAGGGGATTTCGGGGGCTGTGACGCCGTGTACAACGATCCCCTTCGGATGCGGAAACCCGTGCACGGAAAGTTTCCGCACCCCGACCGTCAGGGGGCCGGGAGCAGGTTCGCGGCCTGCGGCGCCGGAGGTGAGTCCGGGAGCGACGGTGTGGCCGGGAGCGAGGACGCCGAGACCGGCGCTTCGGACGCCGACAGCGGCGGGCCGGGCACGCTCGGCAGGTTCGGCAGGTTCGGCAGGTTCGGCAGCGGCAGGCCCGCGGCGTTCAGGGTGGCGACGACCAGGCCGACCAGACCGGTCGCGAGGCCCGTGGCCGTCGTCACGATGCTGGTCGCGTTGCCGGAGGCGGCGGCCGCGAGCAGCTCGGCCACCGCGTCCTGCACCGTCTCGAGCGCCTCCGTCTCCGGGTCGGTGGGCAGCGACGGGACCGGCACCGGAGTCGTCGCGGTGATCTCGGCGATGGCCGCTTCCACGGCGTCGCCGAGCTGGGTCGCCTGTTCGGCGGTGAGCTCGCCGTCGTCGGCCTCGAGGGCGGTGTCGAGGAGATCGGTGACCGGCGTGAGCACGGTTCCCGGACCGGACAGACCCTTGATCTGGGCGAGCAGCGCGTCCACGCCGGGGACGGGCGCACGGGACGCCGCGGCGCTGCGCTCATGAACCGCGTCGGCCGCGGCGGCGGCGGGAGCGGCGACACCGAGGAGGAGGGTGGCGCCGAGAGCGGTGGAAGCGATACGCCGTACGGGCAGATCACGCATGGGCGTTCCTTTCGATGTACATCGGGTCTTGAGCCCACCGTGAAAGGAGTGATCGCGCTCCGCAACAGGTGGTCACTTTCCGTAAGTCATTCGAGGAAATGCCGCATGCAAGCCGAACGGCCGCTCTCCTGGCGGGAGGGCGGCCGTTCGACGAGGACGTGGCGTGACGTCAGCTGTTGACGCAGGTGTTGCCGAACGCCGGGTTCAGCAGGGCGAGCCCGTTGAGGGTGTTGCCGCAGATGTTGATCGGCACGTGGATCGGGGCCTGGACGACGTTGCCGGACAGCACGCCCGGGGAGTGCTCGGCGATCCCGCTCGCGCCGCTGTCGGCGGCGGCGATGCCGGAGGCGCCGGCGACGGCCGCGGCGGCAACGGAGGTCAGGACCAGGCCCTTCGCGATACGCGACATGGAGAGGTGCTCCTTGGGGGGTTTTGACACAAACACCCGGGCGGGGATGCCCGGCGCTGTGTCAACGCGCTGCGCCGCCGGGGGTTGTGCCGCCAAAAGAGTGAACTGATTCGCTCAGGCGATCGACCGAGCCCCGGCCACCCCGCGCCCACCTCGGCGCTTACCGACCCGGTCTGCCCATCTGACGATGTGTTGAACTCCGTGATCAGCGGGCCGGGGCGGCTCCGGCGGCGCGTGTCCCGGCGCACAGCGACGGCCCTGGCCAGGACGGGGACACGTTCGATCTCGGCGCGGGTTTGCGGCCGGGTGGTGACCAGGCGAGGTTCCGGCTCGTTTCCCACCGGGACGCGGCGTGGGCCGGGGCGCTCTTCGTCGCCGTCGACACACGGACGAAGAGGTCAGCGCGTTCCCGCCCGTCCCGAGCGCCACCGTGAGCGAGGAAACCGCGCGATGCACCAGCCAGAACCCGACGTCGGA
This sequence comes from Streptomyces sp. NPDC096132, assembly GCF_044763345.1. Classification (NCBI taxonomy): domain Bacteria; kingdom Bacillati; phylum Actinomycetota; class Actinomycetes; order Kitasatosporales; family Streptomycetaceae; genus Streptomyces; species Streptomyces sp. NPDC096132. The sequence continues at coordinate 373,445 of NZ_JBIWGA010000001.1, read as the reverse complement.
ACCCGGGTCCTGCATCTCACCCAGCCCGTGGACGGCGGTGTCGCCCGGGTCGTCACCGATCTGGCGCGGGCCCAGCTCGCGGCCGGGCTGCATGTCACCGTGGCCTGCCCCGGCAGCGCCCTCGCCGACGAGCTGCGCTCCCTGGGCGCGGACGTACGGCGGTGGGAGGCGAGCCGGTCCCCGGGCCCCTCACTCGCGGGTGAGGTACGACGCCTCGCACGCGTGATCGACGAGACACACCCCGCACTGGTGCACGCCCACAGCGCGAAGGCCGGGCTGGCCGGGCGGCTCGCGGTGCGGGGGCGGATCCCGACCGTGTTCCAGCCGCACGCCTGGTCCTTCGAGGCGGTCGGCGGGGCCACCGCCGCGCTCGCCCTCGGGTGGGAGCGGTTCGGGGCGCGCTGGGCCACGCGGGTGGTCTGCGTGAGCGAGGCGGAGCGCGCGACCGGGCTGGGCGCCGGGATCTCCGGCCGGTGGCGCGTCGTCCCCAACGGCATCGACACCGAGCGGTTCCGTCCCGCCCCCGCCGGCCCCGTACGGCAGGCCCTCCTCCCGGATCTCGACCCGGCCGCCCTCCTGGTGGTGTGCGTGGGGCGGCTGTGCCCGCAGAAGGGGCAGGACGTGCTGCTCGAGGCGTGGGCGGACGTCGTACGCGAGGTGCCCGGGGCGCGGCTGGTCCTGGTCGGGGACGGGCCGGACGGGGAGCGGCTGCGCGCCGGGGCGCCGGAGTCGGTGCTCTTCGCGGGTGCCGTCGACGACACCGTCCCCTGGTACCGGGCCGCCGACCTGGTGGTGCTGCCCTCGCGCTGGGAGGGCATGGCGCTCGCCCCGCTGGAGGCGCTGGCCTGCGGGCGGCCGGTGGTGGTGACCGAGGTGGACGGCGCCCGGGAGAGCCTGCCGGACGCGCTCGCGCCCCACTGTCTGGTGCCCGCCGGCGATCCGGCGGAGCTGGCGGGGGCCGTCGCCGGTCTGCTGTCCGACGCTCCGCTGCGGGCCTCGCTCGGCGAGCAGGGGCGCCGTTACGTCCTGTCCACGCACGACGTGCGGCGCACGGCCGCGGCGGTCGCGGACGTGTACCGCGAACTGCTCCGCCAGGTGCCCGCGCCCCGGGTCGTGCCCACCGAGTCCAGGGAGTCCATCCACCCGTGACTGCGGAAAGTACTGCGGAAAGCACCGTCACCTCCCCCGGCGCGCAGCCCGGTTACCCGCCCCGCTCGGTCATCACCCAGCGGGAGAGCGGCGGCACGGGCTTCCGGTTCCCCGCCCGGCGTCCCCCGGCCCGGCCGGCCTCGCCGCCGCTGCTGCTGCTCGCCGACGGCCTCGCCGCGATCGCGGGCGCGGCGGCGCTGCTCGCGGTGGGCCGCCACCCGGCGCTGGTGGCCGTGCTGGCGGCGCTGACCTTAGCGGTGCGTGCCCGGGGGGAGCGGGCGGTGACGGGCGTGCTGGACGAACTGCCCACCGTCTGCGGCCGCATCGCGGTGGCCTGGCTGGCGCTCGGCGCGCTCGCCGCGGCCTGGCACCCGGCGCACGCCCTGCCGGCGCGCACTCTGCTGACCGGCTTCGCCGCGCAGACCCTGGTCGCCTGCGCCGGGCGGGCGCTGGTCCATCTGCGCCGCCGCCGCGCGCTGGCCCGCCGTCCGCGCGCCGCGCTCGTCATCGGGCCCGCCGCGACCGCCCAGCGGGTCGCCGCCGCCGTGCTGCGCCACCCGCGCTGCGGGGTGGAGCCGGTGGGCGTGGTCGCCGAGCGGCCGGACGACACCGACGGGCTGCCCGTGCTGACCACCGGCCAGGAGGTGCAGCGGGCCCTCATCCAGAACGGCGTCCGGGAGGTCCTGTGCGTGCATCCCGCCGTCCGCTCCCAGCAGGGGCCGCTGCTGCGGGCGCTGGCCGCGTCGGGCTGCACGGTGTGGGAGGTCGACGCCGACTCGCCCTCGTACACCAGCCGGGAGCAGCTCGCCGGGTTCGCCTGCCGGCGTCTGCACGTGGGGCCCGGGCACCGGGACGATGTCGGCAAGCGGCTGCTCGACATCACCGTCTCCGGGGCCCTGCTGCTCCTGATCAGCCCGCTGCTGCTGGGGTGCGCGGTGGTGCTGCGGCTCACCGAGGGGCCGGGGGTCGTGTTCCGCCAGGAGCGCATCGGCAAGGACGGGCGCCCGTTCACCCTGCTGAAGTTCCGCACCCACCGCCCGGTCGACGAGCACGAGTCCGCGACCCGCTGGAGCGTGGCCGGCGAGGTGCGGATGAACCCCTTCTGCCGCTTTCTGCGCCGGAGTTCGCTGGACGAGCTGCTCCAGCTGTGGAACGTCCTCAGGGGCGACATGAGCCTGGTCGGGCCGCGTCCCGAACGCCCCTTCTTCGTCGGCCAGTTCAGCCAGGCCCATCCCGGCTACGCGGCCCGCCACCGGATGCGTGTCGGCATCACCGGGCTCGCCCAGGTGCAGGGGCTGCGCGGGGACACCTCGATCGAGGACCGGGCCCGCTTCGACAACGCGTACATCGACAACTGGTCGCTGTGGCAGGACGTGTGCATCCTGCTGCGCACCGCGGCCGCCCTCGTGCGACCGACCGGGAGCTGAACCGACCGATGACCCTCGCCCCGTCCCCACCGGCACCCGCACCGGCCCCGCCCGTGCCGCTGTCCCGCGCCCGGGCCCTGTCGCCGGTGCTGCCGGTCGTCGCCGTGGTCGCCCTGCTGGCCCTGCCCGTCTCCCCGGGCGGCGAGGGCGGCGCCGGACCGGCCGACGCGCTCTCCGCGCTCGTCGTCCTGTTCTGCGCGGTCCGGCTGGTACGGCAGCGGCGGCGCCCCCTGTCCCGCAGGGCCGCCGTCGTCCTGGGCCTGCCGGTCGCGGGGCTCGCGCTCGCCGCCGCGGGGGCGTCCTCGCCGGGGGAGGGACTGACCGGGCTCGGCCGCTACCTCCAGGTGTTCGTGCTGGTCCCGGCCGCCGTGCTGCTGCTGGTCCGAGGCCGCCGCGATCTGCGGGTGCTGGCCTGGTCGTTCGTGGGGCTGGCGGGCTGGCAGGGCGCGGTCGGCGTCCACCAGTACGTCACCGGGACGGGCGCCTCCTACCAGGGCGAGATGATCCGCGCGGTCGGGACCTTCGGGCCGCAGGACGTGATGGGCATGGCGACGGTCGTGTCCTTCGGTCTGGTCTGCGCGGTGGGGCTGGCCCTCGGCCGGACCTCGGTACGGCAGCGGACAGTCGCCGCCCTGGCCGCGTTCGCCCTCCTCGTCCCGCTGGCGCTGTCCTTCAGCCGGGGTGCCTGGATCGCGACCGCGGTCACCTGCGTGGTCCAGCTCGTCCTGGGCGGGCTGCGGCGGGCGCTGAAGGCGGGCGCGGTGGCGGTCGCGGCCGGAGTGGTCCTGGTCGGCGGCTTCGGCGTCGGCTCGGCGATGCTCCAGGAGCGGATCAGCAGCATCACGCAGGTCACGGACGCCCCGGACCAGTCGGTCACCGACCGGTACACGATGTGGGCGGCCGCGGTCGGCATGTGGCGCGAACAGCCGCTGACCGGCGTCGGGCTGAAGGGTTTCCCCGAGCACCGCGACGCGCACGCCTCGCTCGCCCTGTCCTCCGGCAGCGACACCGACGGCGCGGGCTCCGGCTTCGTCCGGCAGCCGCTGCTCTCCCCGCACAACATGTATCTGCTGATCCTGAGCGAGCAGGGCCTGCTGGGGCTGCTCGCCCTCGCGGGCGGCTGGCTGGCGCTGCTCGTGTGCGCACTGCGGGGCCTGTTCCGGGTCCGCCGGTCCGGCACCGGTCTCGACTGCGCCCTCGTCGCCTGCGGACTGCTCGTCTGGCAGCTCACCGACTTCGTGTACGCCGACATCGGCGGCCCCTCCACCGTCCTGACCGCCGTCGTCCTCGGCCTGGGGGCCTGGTGGGCGCTGGTCGGAGGAGAGGGGGTCGGGGAGGCACGGCAGGCCCCGGACGCCGGGGAGGCCTGCGCGCGATGAGGTTGATGCCTTCCCGGACGTCCCGACGGACGCCCCGTGGCGAGGACGACGGGTCCGTGCCGTCGGCTCGGGCCGCCGTGCCGTCCGGGGAGGAGGTCGGTCCCCACGGGGACTCCGCCGACCCCCACGGGGACTCCGCCGACCCCCACGGGGACTCCGCCGACCCCCACGGGGACTCCGTCGGCCCCCACGGCGAGTCCGCCGACCCCCACGGGGAGCCCGTCGGCCCCCACGGGGACTCCGTCGGCCCGCACGGGGAGCCCGTCGGCCCCCACGGGGACTCCGTCGGCCCGCACGGGGACTCCGCCGACCCCCACGGGGACTCCGCCGACCCCCACGGCGAGTCCGCCGACCCCCACGGGGAGCCCGTCGGCCCGCACGGGGACTCCGCCGACCCCCACGGGGACTCCGCCGACCCCCACGGGCAGCCCGTCGACCCCCACGGGGACTCCGCCGACCCCCACGGGCAGCCCGCCGACCCCCACGGGGACTCCGCCGACCCCCACGGGCAGCCCGCCGACCCCCACGGGGAATCCGCCGACCCCCACGGGCAGCCCGTCGCCCTCCACGGGGAATCCGCCGACCCCCACGGGGACTCCGCCGAGCTCCCCCCGGCCTCGCGGGGTTTCCTCGCCAAGGCCGCGCTCGTCACCGCCGCGCTGTCCGTCGCCGGGTCGCTGCTCGGGCTGGTGCGCGACCAGGCGCTGGCCCGGCTGTTCGGGGCGGGCAGCGACACGGACGCCTTCCTCGTCGCGTGGACCGTGCCGGAGTTCGCGGCCACGCTGCTCATCGAGGACGGGCTGGCGTTCGCGCTGATCCCGGCGTTCAGCATGGCGCTGGCCCGCCGCTCCCAGGGCGCCGCGGGCGATCCCGTCCGCGCCCTGGTCGCCGGGACGCTCCCGCGGCTGTCGCTGGCGTTCGTCGCGATCGGCGCCCTGCTCGCCGGCATCGCCCCCCAGCTGGTCGGCGTCCTCGCGCCCGGTCTGCCCGACCCGGAGCTCGCCGTCGACTGCACCCGGCTCACCGCCACCTGCGTGGTGAGCTTCGGGCTGGCCGGGTACTGCAGCGCCGCCCTGCGCGCGCACCGGCGGTTCACGGCGCCCGCGGCGATCTACGTGGCGTACAACGTCGGCATCATCACCGGGATGTTCGTGCTCGGCGGGCCGTGGGGGGTGCGGTCGGCGGCGGCCGGGGTGGCGGTCGGCGGGTGCCTGATGGTCCTCGTACAACTGCCGTCCCTGTTGCGGCAGTTGCGCAAGCGCACGGCGTCCGCGGAGGAGGCCGGTGAGGAGCCCCGGCCGCTCGACACCGCGCTCCTGGTGACCGTGCTGCTGTTCGCGCTGTGCCGGCAGTCGCAGGTGCTCATCGAGCGGTTCCTGGCGTCGAACCTGCCCGCCGGGGCGATCTCGCACCTCAACTACGCGCAGAAGGTCGCGCAGATGCCGATGATCCTGTCGGTGATGGTGTGCACGGTCACCTTCCCGGTGGTCGCGCGGGCGCTGGCCGAGGGGGACACCGAGCGGGCCCGGACCCGGGTGGAGCGGGATCTGTCGCTGGCCGCGTGCATCGTGCTGCTCGGCACCGCCGCTGTGGTGGCCTGCGCCCCGCAGATCATCGAACTCCTCTTCCAGCGAGGCGCGTTCACCGCGCGGGACACGGCGGCGACGGCCGGTGTGATGCGGGTATACGCGCTGGGGCTGCTCGGCCAGACCCTGACGGGCGTCCTCGTCCGCTCCTACTTCTCGGGGGGCCGCGGCCGCTGGTTCCCGGTGGGCGCGATGGCCACCGGGATCGTGGTGACGTCCTGCCTCGGCGCACTGACCGTCGGCCCCTGGGGGGTGTACGGGATCGCCGCCGCCAACGCGGCCGGCATCACCCTCACCGCCCTGGTCCTGCTGGCCGGGACCGGCCCCCGCAGCGTCCCGCTCCACACCTGGGGCGTGCTGCTCGAACTCAGCCGCCCCGTACGGGCGGCCCTGGCCGCCACCCTGGCCGGACTCCTCGTCGCCGGCCGATGCACCGGCACCCTCTCCGGGCTCGTCGCCGGCGGGCTCACCGTGACCGCCGTCTTCGTCCTGCTGGGCTGGGCCCTGGACGTCCAGGGCGTCGCCCGCGCACTCCGTTCCGTACGTTCCGCGATCCGAAGGCTCTCCCATGGCCGCTCCTGACACCACCAGACGCAGCTCCGTCCCCTGGGTGGCGATGTACCACTCCGTGGCCGACTGCACCGACGACCCGTACCGCATCACGGTCACACCCGAGCGGCTGGACCGGCAGCTGGCCTGGCTGACCCGCAGGGGCCTCAGGGGCGTCTCCATGGCCGAACTGCTCGCCGCGCCCACCCCCAGGGGTCTCGTCGGCCTCACCTTCGACGACGGGTACGCCGACTTCCTCACCGCCGCCCTGCCCGTGCTGCGGCGCCACGGCTGCACGGCCACCCTGTTCGTGCTGCCCGGCCGGCTCGGCGGCGACAACGCCTGGGACCCGCTCGGCCCGCGCAAGCCGCTGCTCACCGCCGACGGCATCCGGCAGGCCGCCGCCGAGGGAGTCGAGATCGGCTCGCACGGCCTCACCCACGTCGACCTCACCCGCGCCGACGACCTCGCCCTGAAGGCGGAGACCGCCGACAGCCGCGCCGCCCTCGCCGAGCTGCTGGGCGCGCCGCCCGCCGGCTTCTGCTACCCCTACGGGACGATCGACCAGCGGGCCGTGGACGCCGTACGGGACACCGGATACGCCTACGCCTGCGCGATCGACCCCGGCCCGCTCACCGGCCCGCACGCCTTCCCCCGCGCCCACGTCGGCCAGAACGACACCTCCGCGCGCCTCTTCCTGAAGTACCGGCTGCACGCGCTGCGCCGCCGTCCCGTCGAGGGGACGCGGTGAGGGTCCTGCACATCATCACGGGGCTCGGCGTGGGCGGCGCCGAGCAGCAACTGCGGCTGCTGCTGCGGCATCTGCCGGTCACCTGCGAGGTCGTGACGCTGACGAACCCCGGCGCGGTGGCCGACGGGCTGCGGGCCGACGGCGTCCGGGTCACCGACCTCGGCATGCGCGGCAACCGCGACCTGGCCGCGCTCCCCCGCCTGGCACGGACCATCCGCGCCGGCGGCTACGACCTGGTCCACACCCACCTCTACCGCGCCTGTGTCTACGGCCGCCCCGCCGCGCGCCTCGCCGGGGTGCGGGCGATCGTCGCCACCGAACACTCCCTGGGCGGAACGCAGTTGGAGGGCCGCCCGCTGTCCGCCGGGGTCCGCGCGCTCTATCTCGCCAGTGAGCGGCTGGGCCGCGCCACGGTCGCCGTGTCCCCCGCGGTCGCCGACCGGCTGCGCGCCTGGGGCGTCCCGGCGCCCCGGATCGAGGTCGTGCCCAACGGCATCGACCTGGCCCGCTTCCGCTTCGACCCGGCCTCCCGCCGGCGCACCCGGCGGCAGCTGGGCCTCCCGCAGGACGCGTACGTCATCGGCGGCATCGGCCGCCTCGCCGCGGCCAAACGCTTCGACGTCGTCGTCCGCGCGCTCGCCGAACTCCCGGACGACTGCCGGCTGTTGCTGGTCGGGGGCGGCGCCGAGGAGGACGCGCTGCGGCGCACCGCCCGGGAGGCGGGGGTCGCGGACCGCGTCCTGCTCACCGGCGAACGCCCCTGCGACCCCGACGGCACCCCCGGCCCCGACCTGCCGTCCCTCGTCTGCGCGATGGACGTGCTCGCCTCCCCGTCCCCCGAGGAGACCTTCGGTCTGGCGGTGGTGGAGGCGCTGGCGTGCGGGCTGCCCGTCCTCTACTCCTCCTGCCCCGCGCTCGAAGGCCTGCCCACGCCCGGCGCCCGCCGGGTGACCGGCGGGACCGGGGCGTTCGTCCGCGCGCTCACCGAGGCCCGCGGCGCGCCCCCCGGCCCGCGCACCGCGCCCGACGCGGCCCGGCACTACGACATCGCCCGCAGCGCGGAGCGGCTCATGGACGTGTACGCGACGGCCGTCTCCGGACGCCCCCTGCCGTCCGCCGCTTCCCGCGCGGCTTCCTCCCCTTCCGCTTCCCCTTCCCCGACACCCCAGGGAGTCAGTTCCCCATGACCGAGCACCCCCGCCGTCCCGCCGCCCTGCGCCGCGCCAGGACGCTCCCGCCCTGGTCCCTGCTGGCCGCCGGGGCCGTCGTCGGCGGCCTCCTCGGCGGCGCGTACGGCGCCTTCCAGCCGCCCGCGTACACGGCCACCGCCTACGTCGTCGCCGTCCCCACCGAGAAGTCCGACCCCGCGTCCGCGCTGGGCTTCGCCCAGGCCTACGGGCGGGTCGCGACGCAGCTCGCGGTGCTCGGGGACGCCCAGGGGGCGGCGGGCGTGCCGGTGCGCACGCTCCAGCGCAGTGTGCGGACGGCGACCTCGCCGGACGCCCCGATGGTCTCGATCACGGCCACCGCATCGAGCGCCGACCTGGCCGCCGACATGGCCAACGCGGTCTCCCTCTCGCTGACCGAGCACGCGAAGAACACCCGCAAGACCACCAACGTGGAACTCCAGCAGTTCGCCCGCGCGGTCCGCCCCACCGACCCGTCCTCGGCGTCCCCGACGCTGACCGCCCTGGTGGGAGCGAGCGCGGGCGGGCTGCTCGGCGGGCTGGTGCTGCTGGTGCGGCCGAGGCGGGACCGCGAGACGTCGGGCGTCACGGCCGCCGTACCGGGTCAGGCCCTCGCCGCGGACCTCCATGGAGCACTGTGAAACCGCCCTACAGCACGGAACTCGTCACCGACGAGCAGGCCTTCGCCGGCCTCGCCCCCGCCTGGGACCGCCTCTACCAGCGGTGCGCCACGGCCACCCCGTTCCAGACCCACGCCTGGCTGCACTCGTGGTGGCTGTCCTACGGCAGACACGGCCGGCTGCGTCTGCTCCTGGTCCGCGACGGCGTCGAACTCGTCGCCGTCGCCCCGCTGATGGCCGTACGCCGGCCGGTGCCCTCACTGGTCCCGTTGGGCGGGGCGATCTCCGACTACGGTGACGTCCTCGTCGACGACGCCCACGGCGAGCGGGCCGTCGGCGCGCTGACCGAGGGCCTCGCGGCGGCCGCCCGCAGCGCGCTGATCGACTTCCGTGAAGTGCGGCCGGGCGGCGCGGTCGAGCAGGTCTTCGAGCACTGGCGCGGTCCGCGCCGGCGGGTGGGCGACTCGGTGTGCCTGGAGCTGCCGGCCGTCCCGATGGACGAGCTGGTCGCGCGGCTGCCGTCGGCGAAGGCCCAGCAGCGGGTCCGCGCCAAGCTGCGCAAGCTGACCGCGCTGGGCGTGGAACGTCAGGCGGTACGGCCCGACGAGGTGGACGCGGCGCTGCACCGGCTCCTGGAGCTGCACCGGCTGCAGTGGCAGGGGCGCAAGGTCACGGGCGAGCATCTGCGGCCGCGCTTCTGCGAGCACCTGGTGCGCTCGGTCGGGCCGATGGTGCGCTCCGGGGACGCGGTGGTCACCGAGTTCCGGCTGGACGACGACGTGGTGGCCGTCGACCTGACCCTGCTGTCGCGCCGGCTGGCGGGCGGCTATCTCTACGGCGCACATCCGCGGCTGCGGGAGCGCAAGGCGGACGTCGCGGTGATGCTGCTCGACGCCTGCGCCGAGCACACCCGGGAGGGCGGGCGGGCGGCGCTGAGCCTGCTGCGCGGCAACGAGCCGTACAAGCTGCACTGGCGGCCCGAACCGGTCGTCAACCAGCGGCTGTTGCTGGCCCGGCGGCGTACCGCCCCGCTGCTGTCGGCGGTCGTCTGCGACGTGGCCGCACGGCGGCGGGGCAAGGAACTGCTGCTGCGCTGGGAGCAGCGGAAGGAGCGTGCCGGTGGCGGCGGGACCTGAGGCGGTCCCGCCGCCCGCGCGCCCGGGCTCACCGGCCCCGCGACCACCGGTCGAGGCGCAGACACGGCCTGCCGCCGAGCCGGCTCTCGAGCCAGTCGCCGAGAGCGATCGACCAGCAGTCGGCCGGAAGCCACGGGGCCGTGCCGGCCGGGAAGCCGGCCGACGACACGGAGGACGCCGGGGTCGTCTGCAGCGGGCCCCGGTCGTCCGTGCGGTCGGACAGCAGCGAGCGGTAGACCTCGGACGCCCGCGGGTTCCTCCGGCACTGCCACACCCCGTGCGGGCAGTAGTCGGTCAGCGTGTTGTAGAGCGGCTTGTGCCGGTCCATCCAGTCGAGCATGCCCCGCATGTACTCCGCGTTGTCGCCGTTGCGGAAGAGTCCCCACTCCGGGTACGAGACGGGCTTGCCGTGGGCCTTCGCGAAGTCGATGTGCTCCTGCAGTCCGAGGGGCTCCGTCACCTGCTGCTCGAAGGACAGACCGGACGGCTGGTCGTAGGCGTCCATGCCGATGATGTCGACCGTGTCGTCCCCGGGGTAGCACTCCGTCCACGGCACGGCGTCCTTGCCCCGGGTGGGCGTGAAGTCGAACCGGAACCGCTGGCCCGGCACCGCGCGCATGGTGGTGACGATCCGGTTCCAGTACGTCTTCCAGGACTGCGGGTCGGGCCCGCAGCGGTGGGTGTACGTGGTGCCGTTCATCTCCCAGCCGAGCACGATCACCGTGTCCGGCACCCGCAGCGAGACCAGCCGCTCGGCGAGGGCGCGGAAGTGGTGGTCGAACTCCCCGGCCGCGCCCCGCTGGAGCAGGTCGCGCACCTCGGGGTCGGACACGCCTTCCTCGTTGCGCTCCATCATGGGCACGTTGAGGACGAGCAGCCGGTCGTCCTGCTGCCGACGCCAGTCCGCCCATACGTCGAGGAAGCCGGGCGGGCCCTCGATGTTCCGCCACTGGTCACCCGGCAGGTAGGTGTGCCCGACCCGCAGCTCGGCCCCGCCCAGCCACTCGCTGAGCCGGGCGATCCGGGCCACGCCGCGAGCCCCGTAGTCGAGGTAGGCGCCGAAGGCGGGGGTGGGTGCGTCGGAGGGCGCGGAGGTGGGGGCGGGCGGCTCGGGAGTCGTGGCGTCGGAGGTGGCCTGGGCCGGAATCGCGGAGGCAGGGACGACGGGGACGGCAGGGTCAGCCGTAGGGGCGGCGGCAGGGGACGAGGCCGGTGCGGGCGTCTGCGCGGGCGGCGCACTTGGTCCGGCACCGGGTCCCTGCGGGGGCGGCGTGCCGGGTCCCTGCGGGGGCAGGGTGCCGGGTGTCTGCGTCGGCATCGCGCTCGGCACCGGGTCGGGCGAGGCGATGGCGAGTCCGGGTCCGGATGCCAGTACCACCGACACCGCGGCCGCCGCCGTGGCGACGACGACGGCCGACCGCCGGAACCGGACGCGTCGCTGCTGTGGAGCCATTGCCTGCTCCTTTCTTCGCTCTCACGGTGTCACGGGGGATGCATGCGCATTACTGACACGTAGTCATATGAGAGTCATACGAAAAGGAGCGCCGCCACCGCCGTTACGGCGTCCGAGTTCCCCCGCTCACCCATACCGGTGACCCGAAACGAAGCACGGGAGAGAAAACACATGCCCGAGTCGCCACTCGACACCCGCGTCCCCGCCGTACTGCTGCGGATCGACCGGAACCCCTTTCACCACGGAACGCTGGGCGCGGTGCGCTCGCTCGGCCGCGCCGGAATCGATGTGCACGTGGTCGCCGACTCGACGGGAAGCCCCGTCAGCAGGTCGCGTTTCGTACGCCAGCTGCATCCCCCGCCGCCGCCCGGCGCCACGCCCGCCGACATCGCCGCCGTGCTGCTGCGGGTGGCCACCCGGATCGAACGGCCCGCCGTGCTGATCCCGATGGACGACGCGGGAGCGGTCGCGGTGGGCAGACTGCGCGAGGAACTGGCGCCCGCCTATCTGCTGCCGCAGCAGCCCGGCGCGGTGCCCGAGCGGGTCGCCGACAAGGCGGAACTGGCCGGGCTGTGCGCGGCGGCGGACGTGCCGCACCCCGAGACGGTGATCCCCGACAGCGCCACGGAGGCCGCCTCCGCCGTCGGCCGGCTCGGGCTGCCGCTGGTGGCGAAGTGGAGCAGGCCCTGGCTGCTGTCGGCCGGCACCGGACTGCGCAGCACGGTCGTCGTACGCTCCGCCCACGACGCGCGCGAGCTGTACCTGCGCACCGAGGAGGCCGGCAGCCGGCTGCTGCTCCAGGCGTTCCTGCCGCCGGGCCCCGACCGCGACTGGTTCTTCCACGGCTACGCCGACCGCTGCGGCGCGCTGCACGGCGGCGGCCCGGGCCGCAAGCTGTGCGCCTGGCCGCGCGGCGCCGGGCTGACGGCGGTGGGCGAGTGGACCGGGAACCCGCAGGTCCGCGAGCTCGCCGAACGGCTCGTCGACACCCTCGGCTACCGGGGCATCCTCGATCTCGACTTCCGTCGCTGCGGGGCCACGGGCGCGTACCACCTGCTCGACTTCAACCCGCGCCCCGGCGCCCAGTTCCGGCTCTTCGCCGACGGCGGCGGGCTGGACGTCGTACGGGCGCAGCACCTGGACCTGACCCACCGTCCGCTGCCGACCGGGGTGCCGCTGCCGGGGCGGACGTTCGTGGTGGAGAACTACGCGCCGCTCGCCGCGCTGCGCCCGGCCCCGCAGGGGCGTGAACTGGCCTGGTACGCGGGTGACGACCCCGCCCCGGGGCGTGCGATGCGGCGCCTGTGGTGCGCTCATGTCACCCGGCGCCTGCGGGACCGGCTGCCCCGTCCGGCCGCGCCGGCGCCGCGGCCGGACGGCACGATCCGCCGGATCCCCTCGCCCTCACCGGCCCCCGCGGCGGAACAGACCGACGACGAGAGGGCGGGCAGCCGCTGAGGCGTACGGCACGGAGGGTGCCCCTGGCGGTACGCGGACGGCTGGGCGCGGGTGCCGGGCGAGGACGTCCGGCACCCGGCGCGATCACCGACGGGACGCGGTGCGGCCTCGCCGGTACAGGATGGCGCCGCCCGCGATCAGCGCGGCACTGACGCCGGAAGCGGCCAGCATGGCCTCACTGCCGGTGTGGGACAGCTGCGGCTTGTGAGACGGCTTGGTGTGCGAAGGGGCGTGGTACGGGGGGTGGGTGTGGGGCGGGTTCGTGTGCGACGGCGGAGTCGTGTGCGGGGGCTTGGTGTGCGGCGGCTTGGTGTGCGGAGGCTTCGTGTGCGGGGGCTTGGTCCCGTGCGGGGGCTTGGTGTGCGGGGGCTTCGTGTGGGGCGGCGGGGTGGTGTGCGGCGGATGCGTGCCGTGGCTGGAGTCGTCGTCCCCGTGGCTGTTGCCGTTGCCGTGATCGGGGCCCTCGTCGTGGCCGTAGCCCTTGTCGTGGTCGGGCTTGTTGTAGTCGGGCTTCCCGTGATCCGGCTTTCCGTGATCCGGCTTCTCGTAGTCCGGCTTTCCGTGATCCGGCTTCTCGTAGTCCGGCTTTCCGTGATCCGGCTTCCCGTGGTCGTGGTCGCCATGGCCCCCGTAGCCGGAGTCCTCGTCGCCGTACGACGACGTGCCGTGGGGGTGGCTCGTCTCCTTGACCGTGTCGTTCGCGTCGGTGGTGCTCGACACCGCCGACGGCGAACTCGTGGCCGTCCCGTTGTCCTGCGTGTCGGCGACGGCGGCGCCACCGCACAGGTACAGGAGGCTGGTCGCGGCGGCGGCCGCGACCATTCCCTTGCTCAGGGTCTGTCGCACTCTCGTTGTCTTCCTGCTTGAAGAAGTGGGAAAAGCCGGCCCCGGAACACGCGAAAGCTGTCCCAGGGCCGGCCTCAGGCCAGCCGTACGGCTGGAGTGACGTGTCGTCAGTGGTTGAAGCAGACGTTGCCGAAGGTCGGGTTCAGCACCGAGAACGCACCGGTCGAGTTGCCGCAGAAGTTGATCGGCATGTGGTTGACGACCTGGACCACGTTGCCGGACAGGAAGCCACCGGAATTGACGGTGAAACCGTTGGCCTCGGCGTCGGCGAAGGCCGGAGCGGCGGCACCGCCCAGGGCGAGAATCACTCCCGCGACGACAGCAGCACTCTTCTTCATAAAATTTCCCTTCTATGCGGCCATGCCTCGTTGACGGCCCGCAGGCTGCACACGAGAGATTGACGGCGAGGGAATTCGGCGAACGTCTGCGGCCAGGGAATCACCCGGATGTCTTCATATAAGAATCCGGACGTCCCGCAGGAATGAGCCATCGGAGTGAAGGTGGGCAACCGAACACGGCCCGGGCAGTTGACCAGAACGCTCCGATGGACGGGGTTTCTCCAGAAGGGACTAGCAAGTGATCAAGAAGGTTCTGGCCGCCGCCGCGGTCGCCGTTTCCGCCATCGGCGCTGCCGCAGCTCCGGCGCTCGCCATCGGCAACGACGGCGGCACCACCTCCGCCAGCGGCAACGGCGCCAGCCAGTCGTTCGGCAACTCGGCCACCTTCGGCAACATGAGCCCGCAGATGGCGCTCATCCAGGGTTCCTTCAACAAGCCCTGCATCGCCCTGCCGGCCAAGTTCAACACCATTGGCGCCGAGGTCGGCGCGGCCCTCCAGGGCGTCCCGATCCTGTCGTCGTCGAACAACCAGCAGTGTGTCGAGAACTCCACCCAGGTGGACGGCGACGACCCGCTCTCGCACGTTCTGGACGACCTCGCGCTCCTCTCGGGCAACGGCGCGGCCAACCACTGAGCCACGCTCCCCCCAGCTCCACAGCGGGTCGCCAATCATCGGCGACCCGCTGTTTCGGCATGCGGGTGAGGGGCGCGTGACCGCGGCACCCCATGCGCTGCTCCAATCGGGGCAACGTACGCAACCTACGCCTGCGCCGGCGCGTTGACGATCACGCAGCTCCTCCCCCGGAGCCCGCTTTTTCGAAGGGAAAGAACATGAAGAAGCTGTGGGCAACCGCGGCTGTTGCCGCGTCCGTGGCCGGTCTCGCGGTCGTCTCCGCTCCCCAGGCCCTGGCCATCGGAGACGACAGCGGCCCGACGTCCGCCAGCGGCAACGGCGCCTCGCAGGCGTTCGGCAACTCGGCCACTTTCGGCGACATGAGCCCGCAGCTCTCGCTGATCCAGGGTTCGCTGAACAAGCCCTGCCTCGCCCTGCCGATCAAGGCCTACACCGTTGGCGCCTTCGCCGGGGCGGTCCTCCAGGACGTCCCGATCCTGTCGTCGTCGAACAACCAGCAGTGTGTCGAGAACTCCACCCAGGTGGACGGCGACGACCCGCTCTCGCACGTCGTGGACGACCTCGCGCTCCTCACGGGCAACGGCGCGCAGAACGGCTGAGGCTCAGCAGACTGATGTACCGCGACGGCGGGTCACCGGTTCTCCGGTGGCCCGCCGTTCGCGTGGGTGGTCACTTGCGGTACAGGGCCTCTATCTCCTGCGCGTACTTCGCCGTCACCGCGTGCCGCTTCACCTTCAAGGAAGGGGTGAGCAGGCCGTTGGCCTCGTTGAACTCGCCCTCGACCAGGGTGAAGGCCCGGATCGACTCGGCGCGGGAGACGGCCTCGTTGGCGTAGTCGACGGCCTTCTGGATGTCGGCGCGCATACGGGGGTCTCGGGCCAGGTCCGACAGCGGGGTGTCGGCGGGGAGCTTGCGGACGGACAGCCAGTGGGCGACGGCGTCGGGGTCGAGGGTGATCAGGGCGGCGACGAAGGGGCGGTTGTCGCCGACGACCAGGCACTGGCCGACCGGGGTGCGGCTGCGCAGGCGGTCCTCCAGGACGGCCGGGGAGACGTTCTTGCCGCCGGAGGTGACCAGGAGGTCCTTCTTGCGGCCGGTGATGGTGAGGTAGCCGTCCTCGTCGAGGGCGCCGAGGTCGCCGGTGGCGAACCAGCCGTCGGTGAGGGCCTCGGCGGTGGCGGGCGGGTTGTTCCAGTAGGAGTGGAAGACCACCCCGCCCTTGATCAGCACCTCGCCGTCGTCGGCGATACGGACGGCGGTGCCGGGGACGGGTCGGCCGACCGTGCCGGGCCGGGGTTCCAGCGGTGGGACGAGGGTGGCGGCGGCGGTGGTCTCCGTGAGGCCGTAGCCCTCGTAGACGATGATGCCGGCGGCGGCGAAGAAGAGGTTGAGGGTGCGGTCGAGGGGCGAGCCACCGCTGATGGCGTAGCGCATGCGGCCGCCGAGTTCGTTGCGGATACGGCGGTAGACCAGCAGGTCGTACAGGGCCCAGGCGGCGTAGAGGCCGGGGCCGGGCCCCTTGCCCCGGTCGAGGAACCTGTTCAGGTACGCCTCCGCGAAGCGCACGCCGATGCGTTCGGCGCGGTCGAAGGAGGCGCCGCGGCCGATCTTCTCGGCGGTGGCGCGGCCGGTGTCGTGGATGCGCTCGAAGAGGTAGGGGACGCCGACCAGGAAGGTGGGCCGGAACTCCTTGAGGGCGGGGCGGAGTTCGTCGGGCTTGACGCTGGGGAAGTGGCCGACCTCGATACGGCCCGTGAGACAGGCGATCTGGAGGGTGCGGCCCATGATGTGGGCGAGCGGGAGGAAGAGCAGGGTGGAGGCGGTCTCGTCGGTGACCTCCTTGAAGATCGGGTACAGCAGTTCGAGGACGTTGCTGGCCTCGGCGTGCAGGTTGGCGTGGGTGAGGGCGCAGCCCTTGGGGCGGCCGGTGGTGCCGGAGGTGTAGCAGAGGGTGGCGACGGTGTCGGGGGTGAGGGCCTCGCGACGTGCGGTGACCTCCTCGTCCGGGACGCCGTGACCGCGGTCGCGGAGGTCGTCGAGGTCGTGGCTCTCGATCTGGAGGGCGATCACGGGCCGCGGGTGGTCCTTGGTCGCGGCCTCGACCACGGCGAGGTTGTCGGCGTTCTCGACCACGACGAGCGTGGCGCCCGAGTCCCGGACGATCCAGTCGACCTGGTCGGCGGAGGAGGTGGCGTAGATCGGGACGGTCTGGCCGCCGGCCGCCCAGATCGCGAAGTCCAGCAGGGTCCACTCGTAGCGGGTACGCGACATCACCGCGACCCGGCCGCCCGGTGCGAGGCCGTGCGCGATCAGGCCCTTCGCGGTGGCGGTGACCTCGGCGGCGAAGGCGGCGGCGGTGACCGGGTGCCAGCCGTCGGGCCGTGCGCGGCGCAGGACCACCGCGGTGGGGGCCTCGGCCGCGTTGGTGAAGGGGAGGTCGGCGATGCTGCCCGTGGTGGGCGGCTCCACCAGGGGCGCGGTCCGGGCCTCGCGTACGGTGCCGGAGGCGTCCCTGGTGACCTCGACCCGGGTGCGGGCCACCAGGTCGGTGCGCTGCTTCGCCCTCTTCAGATCCTTGCGTACGCCCACGACGGCTCCCGGTCGGCTGGCAGGTGTCGGGGGGTCAACTTACTGACAAGTAAGGCTCGGTACTAGAGGTCGAGACGGCCTGCGTCATCGATGGCCTCGGCCAGGTCGGCCACCTCCCTGTCCTCGGTCCGGTCCGCCAGCGCGTGGGCCGTTTCGCGGAGTTCGCCCAGGGAGGGCGCGTCCGGCAGGGGGACCTCCGCGTGGCGCAGGGCGTCGGCGAAGTAGGCGGCCGTCGCCGTGACCCGGAAGCGGACGGGAGCGTCGGACAGCGAGTCGTGCAGGGCGTCGGTCTCCAACTGGCCGGAGGTCTCGTGCGGGGTGCGGGTGTCGGGGTCGAGCCAGCGGACGGTGGCGGTGGCGAGGTGGCCGTCGGCGCCGGGCCTGGTGCGGACGGCGTAGAGGGCGGTGACGGTGTGGCCGGGGCCGACCTCGCCGCCGTCGACGCTGTCGTTGCGGAAGTCGTCGTCGGCGACCGCGCGGTCGTCGTAGCCGACGAGGCGGAAGTCGGCGACCGTCTCGGGGTCGAAGGCGACCTGGGCCTTGGCGTCGCGGGCGGTCAGGTCGATGTTCTGCGGCAGGTCGGTGCAGAAGACCTCGCGGGCCTCGTCCTCGGTGGAGACGTAGGTGGTGTGGCCGTCGCCCTTGTCGGCGAGGCGTTCCATGAGGGCGTCGCCGTAGTCGCTGCCGACGCCGACGCCGAACAGGGTGATGCCGTGGTCGCGGCGGGCGGTGTCGATGCGTTCCAGGATCGCGTCGGCGTCCGTGTCGCCGGTGTTGGCGAGGGCGTCGGAGACCAGCACGACGCGGTTGGTGGCACCCTCGCGCAGGCCCTCGACGGCGGTCTCGTAGCCGGTCTCGACGCCGGCGCCGAGGTTGGTGGAGTCGGTGGGCTCCAGGCCGTCGACGGCGTCGTGGACGCGGCCGCGGTGATCGCCGAGGCGGGTCATCGGCAGGACGGTCTCGGCCTCGCCGCTGAAGGTGACGAGCGCGACCGAGTCGTCGTCGCGGAGCCGGTCGGTCATCGTGCCGAGGGCGTGCCGGGCGAGGTCGAGGCGGCCCGGTTCGCCCATCGAGCCGGAGACGTCGACGACGAAGGTGAGAGCGGCGGGCGGGCGTTCGGACTCGGCGGAGGCGCTGCGGGTGGCGAGGCCGACGCGGACCAGGGACCAGTTCTTCTCGCCGGTGCGGGCGCCGTCGACGGTGACCGAGAAGCCGTTGCCGTCGGGGCGTTCGTAGTCCTGGCGGAAGCTGTTGACGAACTCCTCGGGGCGGACCGTCGACGGGTCGGGCAGTGCGCCGTCGGCGAGGGTGCGGCGGGCGTAGCCGTAGGAGGCGGTGTCGACGTCGAGGGCGAAGGTGGAGAGGTGGTCGGGGGCCACCGCCTTGCCGTCCTCGTCGGCTGCGGGCGCGCTCGGCGCGGGGAAGGCGTCGCTGCGGTGGGCCGCGCCGTCGGACGCGTTGCTCGTGGCGGAGTCGCCGGCGCTGCAGCCGGTGAGGAGGAGTGCGGTGGCCGCCGTGAAGGCGAGCAGTCCTGGTATCCGGTGGGTTTTCATGTCCCGTGCCCCCTGTGTCCGTCGATGTGTGTGACTGTGACGGGACAGGGGGCCGGAACGTGCGGCACGGGGTGTTGCGGATCCGTCTCGAACAGGGCACGAACACCGCCCGTCGAGACCGGTGGGTGATCCTCCGTTGACCTACGAGACGATGTCCTTGCGGGCGAAACCCCTGAAGGCCAGCGCGAACAGGACGAGCGCGTACGTTATGGAGACCGCCGTGCCCTGGAGCATGCCGGACCACTCGGGGGTGGGCTGGACGGCGTCGGCCCAGGCGAACTGCCAGTGCGCGGGCAGGAAGTCGCGCCAGTCGCCGAGGGCGGTGACGGCGTCCAGGACGTTGCCGACGATGGTCAGGCCGACCGCGCCGCCGACCGCGCCGAGGGGCGCGTCCGTCTTCGTCGACAGCCAGAACGCGAGCCCGGCGGTGACCAGTTGGGAGACGAAGATGTACGCCACCACGACCACCAGCCGCTGTGCCGCGGTGCCCGCGCCGAGCGAGCCGCCGGTGGGGAGCTCCAGCGGCCCCCAGCCGTAGGCGGCCGTGCCGACGGCGAGGGCGACGACCGGCAGCAGGATCATCGCGGCCAGGCTGAGGCCGAGGCCGACGACGAGCTTGGACCACAGCAGCCGGGCCCGGGGCACGGGGGCGGCGAGCAGGTAGCGCAGGGAGGACCAGCCGGCCTCCGAGGCGACCGTGTCCCCGCAGAACAGGGCGACCGGGATGACCAGCAGGAAGCCCGCCGACACGAACAGGTTGACCGCGGCGAAGTTGCCGCCGGACGCGGTGGCCGTGTCCATCAGGGTCAGCTGGTTGTTGCGGCCGCCCGGCTCGCCGCCGACGGCGAAGGCGATGAGCAGGACGAACGGCAGGGCGGCGAGGATGCCGCCCATGACGATCGTGCGGCGGCGCTTGAGCTGGCGGGCCAGTTCGACGCGCAGCGGCAGGGTGTGGCCTGCCTGGTAGCCGGAGGCGACCTCGGTGAGCGTGCTCATGCGGAACCTCCGATCAGGGTGAGGAAGGCGTCCTCCAGGCGGCGGTGCGGGCCGACGGACTCGACCGGCACGTCGAGCCGTACGAGTTCGGCGACCAGGCGGCGGGCGGTGCCGTCCGCGTCGAGCCGTACGAGCAGGCCTTCGTCGGTGCGTACGGCGGAGGCGATGCCGGGCAGTGCGGCCACCTTCTCCACGACCGGCTCCTCCACGGGGGTGGTGGTGCCGACGAGGAGGGTGTCGCCGGAGCCGACGATCTCGCCGACGGGACCGGCCTGGACCAGCCGTCCCCGGTCCATGACCACGAGGTGGGTGCAGGACTGCTCGACCTCCGCCAGCAGGTGGCTGGAGACGATCACCGTGCGTCCGGCGGCCGCGTACCGGATCATCACCTCGCGCATCTCACGGATCTGCGGCGGGTCGAGACCGTTGGTCGGCTCGTCGAGGATCAGCAGGTCGGGCAGGCCGAGCATGGCCTGGGCGATGGCCAGACGCTGGCGCATGCCCTGGGAGTAGGTGCGCACCGCGCGGGCGAGGGCGTCGCCGAGGCCGGCGATCTCCAGCGCCTCGTCCAGGTGGGCGTCCTCGGCCGGGCGGCCGGTGGCCCTCCAGTACAGCTCCAGGTTCTCCCGGCCGGTGAGGTGCGGCAGGAAGCCCGCTCCCTCGACGAAGGAGCCGACCCGGGAGAGGACGGGCGCGCCGGGGCGGATGGCGTGGCCGAAGACGCGGATCTCGCCCTCGTCGGGCTTGATCAGGCCCATCAGCATGCGCAGGGTGGTCGTCTTGCCGGCGCCGTTGGGGCCGAGGAGGCCCAGCACCTGGCCCTTCTCCACCTGGAAGGAGAGTTCGCGGACGCTGTAGCGGTCGCCGCCCGCGTACTTCTTGCTCAGACCGGCGATCTGCAGCGGGACCTCGGCCAGTTCCGGGTCGGGGGCCGGCATCGCGGTGCGGCGGCGGCCGGTCAGGAGCAGCACCAGGGCGAGGCCGGCGCCCGCGAGGGGGAGCCACCAGACCCAGGAGGGCAGGGGTGCGGCCGCGGTCGTCACACCGGGGGCGGTGGGCACCTTCAGGTCGCTCTTCAGGGAGACCGTGTAGGTGGCCGGGGCCGCCGGGGAGGCGTAGCCGAGGTCGGTGGAGGCGAGGACCAGGCGCAGCCGGTGGCCGTCCTCGATGTCGTGGTCGATCGCCGGGAGGGTGATCGTGACGTCCTGGCCGGTCTTGGCGCCGTCGACGCGGACCGGGGAGACCAGTTGGGAGGGCAGTTGCTGGGTGCCGTCGGGGCCGACGTCGTACACCTTGGCGAAGAGCACGACCTGGCCGTCGGTGGACTTCACGTTGACGGTGACGGTGGGGGCGCCGGTGATCCGCAGGTCGCCGGTGACGGGTGCCGACTCGAAGGAGGCGAACTGGCCGGGGAAGTCGAGCGAGACGCCGACGCCGAACGCGGAGAGCTGCCCGAGGCCCGAGCCGCCCAGACCGGGCAGCGCGGAGATCGCGGGCGGGCTGGCCCCGGCCGGGTTCACGAAGCTCTGCTCGCGGCCGGTCAGCGCGATCTTCCTGCGGTCGTTCTCCAGACCGGTGTAGGTGTCGCCGCTCGCGCCCCGCAGCGGGATGGTCCCGTCGGTGGAGTCGACGCCTCCGGTGCGGGTGACGCGGAAGGCCGGGCCGGTGTCGGCGCTCTTGTCGTCCTTGAGGTAGCGGTCGAACCAGGCGGTGACCCGGGCCTGGACGCGGCTGGTCTCCAGGTTGCCGCCGTCGTGGCCGCCCGCGATCCAGTCGACGTCCACCGGGGCGCCGTTCGCGCGGATCGCCTTCTCGGCGGCGTCCGCCTGGGCGAGGGTGAAGAGGGAGTCGGCCTGGCCCTGCACCAGCAGGGTGGGCACCTTGATGCGGTCGGCGACGGCCGACGGCGAGCGCTCCTCGAGCAGCTTGCGGGCGGCGGCGTCCGGGCTGCCGGCCTCGGCGACCCGGTTGTACATCGCGCACAGCGCGGGCTCGAACTTGGCGCAGCCGCCGCCGGTGTTGAAGAAGATCCCGGCCCACAGCTTCTTGAACACGCCGTCGGGGAACAGGGCGTCCGCGAGGTTCCAGTAGGTGATCGAGGGCGCGATGGCGTCGACGCGGTCGTCGTACCCGGCGGCAAGCAGGGAGATGGCGCCGCCGTAGGAGGCGCCGGCCAGGCCGACGCGCGGGTCGCCCTGCTTGTCCAGCCGGACCTGGGGCTGCTCGGCGAGCCAGTCGATCAGCTTCGAGACGTCGGCGACCTCGCCCTTCGGGTCGTTCAGCCCGATCTTGCCGGTGGACTTGCCGAAGCCGCGCGCCGACCAGGTGAGGACCGCGTAGCCGTCGCGGGCGAGGTCCTCGGCCTGCTGCCGTACGTCGTCCTTGGTGCCGCCGAAGCCGTGCCCGAGGAGGACGGCGGGGCGGCGCCCGGAGGCGCCGGAGGTGAAGTAGGTGGTGTCCAGGCGCACGCCGTCCACGGACAGCACCTGGTCCGTGTGGCGCACCGCGGGCCGGTCGTCGTCCGAGGCGACGGCCGTCCACGTACCGGCACCGGCGAGTACGACGACGGCGGCCGCGGCGGCGAGGAGCCGTCGCGGCCGCCGTGGTCCTCGCAGACCGGGCAGTCGAAGATCCATGCTTCAACGGTACGGGGTCAACCTGTCGGGGAGTTGTCGACCGGAGGCCGAACTCCGGGCCCTCCCAGGGGCGTACGTGACCCCCCGTACGTACACCAGGCGCGGTATCAGGCCCGGGCGTCCTCGGGCAGGGTCACCAGCCAGCGGCTGTCGGGGCGGGGGCGGAGGTAGAGGGCCCAGTAGACGGTGGCGGCGGCGGTGATCCCGCCGGTCCACAGGAGGTAGCTCGTCTCCTGCTGGGTGAGGATGTAGCCGAGGACGGCGATCAGCAGGGCCGGCACGACGGGCCACAGCGGCATGCGCCAGGCGGGGGTGTCCTTGTGGTGGCCGCGGCGGGAGAGCAGGGCGGCGACGGCGACCAGCAGGTACATGCCGGTGACGGAGACGCCGGTGACGCCGTAGAGGGTGTCCAGGTTCACGAAGCAGAGGGCGGCGCCGGGGACGCCGACGGCGAGGGTGGCGACCCAGGGGGAGCCGAAGCGGCCGAGCTTCGAGAAGACCTTGTTCACCGGCTCGGGCCAGGCCTTGTCGCGGGCGGAGGCGAACAGGACGCGGGAGTTCTGGATGACCATCACGATGCCGGCGTTGATGATCGCGAGGGCCACGCAGAGGCTGACGAAGGTGCCGACGGCGGAGTTGGACCAGGCGGTGACCATGGCGCTGATGTCGCCGCCGGTCAGCTCCGCGAGGTCGGAGGCGCCGAAGGTGATGGCGACGACCGGGACCAGGATGATCACGGAGGAGATGGCGAGGGTGGCCAGGACCGTGCGGGCGACGTTGCGGCGCGGGTGCTCCAGCTCCTCGGAGAGATAGACGGCGGTCGAGAAGCCCTGGGTGACGAAGAGGGCGATGGCGAGTCCGGAGACGACCAGCAGGGCGGTGACGGTGTCGGTGCCTCCGTCGGCGCCCGCGACCCGCATCGAGACCAGGCTGCCGGGGCCGCGGTGGCCGTGGGCGAAGCCCAGGACGGCCACGACGGCGGCGGCAATGACCTCCAGGACCAGGAAGACGCCGGTGATCCAGGCGTTGGCGCGCAGGTCGAGCAGGCCGGCGAGGGTGGCGAGCAGCATGACGCCGGCGCCCGCGAGGGACGGGTCGAGGTGGACGACCGGGGCGAGGTAGTCGGCGGTGCCCATCGCGATCACCGGCGGGACGATCATCACGACGAGGAGGGAGAGGACGAAGACCAGCCAGCCCGCGAGCCGCCCGGCCATCGTCGACACCATGGCGTACTCGCCGCCCGCGCTGGGGATGAGGGTGCCCAGCTCCGAGTAGCAGAACGCCACGGCGATACAGAGCAGTGAGCCGATCGCGATCGTGAGGGCGGTCGCGGTGCCGAGCGAGCCGAACAGGTCCGGGACGACGACGAAGAGGGTGGAGGCGGGGGTCACGCAGGACAGCGTGAGGAGGGTGCCGCCGACGACTCCGATGGAGCGCTTGAGCTTCTGGGGACTGTCGGGCGCCTGAGGGAGGGCGGTCTCGACAGGGCGGAGCGTGTCGGTCATGCGGCGGTTCCGATCGACTCGTGCGGCGGGGTGAGGGGCGGGAGCGCTATCGCCTCCGGCGGCTGTGGTGTGGCCCGCATCGAACCCCGACGAAAACCAGCGCGTCAATAGGCGTTTACCTACGAAATCCGTAGATCGAAGGCCACGCAAGCTTCGGTTACGGCAGTTTCGGCCAGTCCGCTCGGTCCGCCCGGGGCGTACGGGAACCGCAGTGCGGGCGTCAAAAAAACGTCAGGGCGTCCGGGATCCGGACCGGGCTAGAGTCGCTCGCACAGTGGGATCACAGGGTGGGGACGAATGAAGCTGAGGTACACCGCGTTCATGGCCGTGACGGTGCTCGGGGCGGCCGCGTGCGATGCGGGGAGCGAGCCGGTGAGGGGGCCCGAGGCGGCTCTGGAGCGGGCGACGGAGCGGATGGAGGACGCCGGGTCGGCCGAGGTGTCGACGACGACGGATCTGGGCGCGGGGAGCACCCCGAACACCTTGGAGGGCGCGTACTCCTGGGGCGACGCCTACGCGTTTGACGTCCAGGTGGACCCCGAGCAGGTCGGGTTGGACGGACTGACGGATTCCGCGAAGATGAGCATGCGGTACGTGGACGGCACCGTCTACTTCGACATCGAGCCCCAGCCCTCGGGCCCGCTGAAGGGCAAGGAGTGGCTCAAAGTCGCCGGCCAGGGGTCGGCCGCCTACGGAAGCAGCAGCAGTCCGATGACCTCCATGAAGGCGCTCGCGTACGCGGATCGCGTCGAGGACCTCGGCAAGCAGACCGTGAACGGGCGGAACACCACCCACTATCGGGCCGTGATCGACAAGGAGCACACGGACCGGTACCAAAAGCTCTACCCCGACGAGAGCGTCCTGGAGGCGTTCGTCAGCTCCGCCAGGGCCATCACGATGGACGTCTGGCTCGGCGCCGACGGCCTCCCGGTCCGCACGGCACACCAGATCGGCGCCATGTCGACCACAAGTGACTTCCGGAAGTTCGGTGTCGAGAACGCGGTGAAGGCTCCCCCGGCCTCCCAGCTGGCCGACTACACGGCAGCCGTCGAGGGGCTCACCCGGGACGAGGGGTAGGCACACGCCGGTGCCCTGCCCCCGAAGAGGCAGGGCACCGGGCGGCGGGCCTCAGTGGTTGCGCGGGAAGCCCAGGTCCACGCCCGCGGGGGCGTCGGCCGGGTCGGGCCAGCGGGTGGTGACGACCTTGCCGCG
This sequence comes from Streptomyces sp. NPDC096132, assembly GCF_044763345.1. Taxonomy (NCBI): domain Bacteria; kingdom Bacillati; phylum Actinomycetota; class Actinomycetes; order Kitasatosporales; family Streptomycetaceae; genus Streptomyces; species Streptomyces sp. NPDC096132. Next base: position 348,441 of record NZ_JBIWGA010000001.1, on the reverse strand, counting down.
GGTGTAGAAGTGCGTGCCGTCGTTGCCGTAGATGTGGTGGTCGCCGAAGAGGGAGTCCTTCCAGCCGCCGAAGCTGTGGTAGCCCACGGGGACCGGGATCGGGACGTTCACGCCGACCATGCCGGCCTCGATCTCCAGCTGGAAGCGGCGGGCCGCGCCGCCGTCCCGGGTGAAGATCGCGGTGCCGTTGCCGAACGGGGAGCTGTTGATCAGCGCCACGCCCTCTTCGTAGGTGTCGACGCGCAGGACGCACAGGACGGGGCCGAAGATCTCGTCCTGGTAGGCCTTCGCGGTCGTCGGCACCTTGTCGAGGAGCGAGATGCCGATCCAGTGGCCGTCCTCGAAGCCGTCCACCGTGTAGCCGGTGCCGTCGAGGACCACCTCGGCGCCCTCGTCCGCCGCGCCGGTCACGTAGGACGCCACCTTGTCGCGGTGGACCTTGGTGATCAGCGGGCCCATCTCGGAGGTCGGGTCGTTGCCGGGGCCGATCTTGATCTTCTCGGCGCGCTCGCGGATCTTCTCCACCAGCTCGTCGCCGATCGCGCCGACCGCGACGACCGCGGAGATCGCCATGCAGCGCTCGCCCGCCGAGCCGTAGGCCGCGGAGACCGCCGCGTCGGCGGCCGCGTCCAGGTCGGCGTCCGGGAGGACCAGCATGTGGTTCTTGGCGCCGCCCAGGGCCTGGACGCGCTTGTGGTTCGCGGAGGCCGTGGTGTGGATGTAGCGGGCGATCGGGGTCGAGCCGACGAACGACACCGCCTTGACGTCCGGGTGCTCCAGGAGGCGGTCGACCGCCACCTTGTCGCCGTGGACGACGTTGAAGACGCCGTCGGGGAGACCGGCTTCGGCCAGCAGCTCGGCCAGCTTCAGCGAGGCCGACGGGTCCTTCTCGGACGGCTTCAGGACGAACGTGTTGCCGCAGGCGATGGCGATCGGGAACATCCACATCGGGACCATCGCCGGGAAGTTGAACGGCGTGATGCCGGCGACGACACCGAGCGGCTGGCGGATGGACGAGACGTCCACGCGGCTGGCCACCTCGGTGGACAGCTCGCCCTTCAGCTGCACGGTGATCCCGCACGCCAGGTCGACGATCTCCAGGCCGCGCGCGACCTCGCCCAGCGCGTCGCTGTGCACCTTGCCGTGCTCGGCGGTGATCAGCTCGGCGATCGCGTCCCGGTTCGCGTCGAGCAGCGCCCGGAACTTGAACAGGATCGTGCTCCGCTTGGCGAGCGAGGAGGTGCCCCAGGTGGCGTAGGCGTCCTTGGCGGCCGCGACCGCCGCGTCGACCTCGTCGACCGTCGCGAACGCGACCTTGGTGGTGACCGCGCCGGTCGCCGGGTCCGTGACCGGACCGAACGTGCCCGACGCGCCTTCGACGGTCTTGCCGCCGATCCAGTGGTTGACGATCTTCGTCATGACCGAGTACTCCTTCACAGATGGCGGCGTCGGGTGGAGACGTGCCGTTCGTACAGCTCTCGTGCCTTCACCGCGGACGGTCGGGTCGCGGTCTCGGCCACAGGTACATCCCACCAGGCCTGCGCCGGCGGCGGGCCCGACACAGTGTCGGCCGTTTCGGTCTCGACGTAGACACAAGTGGGAGTGTCGGCGGCGCGCGCCTCGGCGAGGGCCTCGCGCAGCTCGCGGACGGTTTTCGCGCGCAGGACGCGCATGCCCAGGCTCGCCACGTTGGCGGCCAGGTCGACGGGGAGCGGCGCGCCGGTGAAGGTGCCGTCCTCCGACGTGAAGCGGTAGGCGGTGCCGAACCGCTCACCGCCGACGGACTCCGAGAGTCCGCCGATCGAGGCGTAGCCGTGGTTCTGCACGAGCAGGATCTTGATCGCGATCCCCTCCTGCACGGCCGTCACGATCTCCGTCGGCATCATCAGATACGTGCCGTCGCCGACCAGCGCCCAGACGTTCCGCTCGGGCGAGGCCAGTTTCACCCCGATGGCCGCCGGGATCTCGTAGCCCATGCAGGAGTAGCCGTACTCCAGGTGGTACTGGTCCCGGGAGCGCGCCCGCCACAGCTTGTGCAGATCGCCGGGGAGCGAACCGGCCGCGTTGATGATCACGTCCGACTCGTCCGCGAGGGCGTCGAGCGCGCCGAGCACCTGCGACTGCGTCGGGCGTACGTCGGGCTCGTCGGCCTCGTAGCAGGCGTCGACGCGCTGCTCCCAGCGTTCCTTGTCCTCGCCGTACTCGGTGACATAGGCGTCCGCGACGCGGTGACCGTGCAGCTGGAGGGCCTCGGTCAGCTCCTGGAGGCCGCTGCGGGCGTCCGCGATCAGCGGGAGGCCGGCGAGCTTGTGGCCGTCGAAGGAGGCGATGTTGAGGTTGAGGAAGCGCACTCCCTCGCCTTGGAACAGGGTGTTGGAGGCCGTGGTGAAGTCGGTGTACCTCGTGCCCACGCCGATGATCAGGTCCGCCGTGCGGGCGAGCTCGTCCGCGGTCGCGGTGCCGGTGTGGCCGACGCCGCCCACGTCCTGCGGGTGGTCGTAGCGCAGCGAGCCCTTGCCGGCCTGGGTGGAGGCGACCGGGATGCCGGTGGCCTCGGCGAACTCGGCGAGGGCCTCCTCGGCGCGGCTGTGGTGGACACCGCCGCCCGCGACGATCAGGGGGCGCTTCGCCGAGCGGATCACACGGACCGCCTCGGCGAGTTCGGTCGGGTCGGCTCCCGGACGTCGTACGACCCAGGTGCGCTCGGCGAAGAACTCCTCGGGCCAGTCGTAGGCCTCGGCCTGGACGTCCTGCGGCATCGCGAGGGTGACCGCGCCCGTTTCCACCGGGTCCGTCAGCACCCGCATGGCCTGGAGGGCAGCCGGGATGAGGGCCTCGGGCCGCGTGACGCGGTCGAAGTACTTCGACACCGGGCGGAGCGAGTCGTTGACCGACACGTCGCCGGCGTAGGGGACTTCGAGCTGCTGGAGGACGGGGTCCGCCACGCGCGTCGCGAAGATGTCGCCCGGGAGGAGGAGGACCGGGAGGTGGTTGACGGTGGCCAGGGCGGCGCCGGTGACCAGGTTGGTCGCGCCGGGGCCGATGGACGTCGTCACCGCGTGCGTGGAGAGGCGGCCCGACTGACGGGCGTAGCCGACCGCCGCGTGCACCATCGACTGCTCGTTGCGGCCCTGGTGGAACGGCATGTCGTCGCCGTACTCGATCAGCGCCTGGCCGAGGCCGGCGACGTTGCCGTGGCCGAAGATGCCCCAGGTGGCGCTGATGAGGCGCTGCCGGGAGCCGTCGCGCTCGGTGTACTGGGCGGCGAGGAAGCGGACGAGCGCCTGGGCGACCGTAAGCCTGATGGTCATCGGTAACCCCCTGTGCTTTCTACGTGGGCGGGGTGGAAGCAGATCCGCCATTCGCGCGTCTCGCCCGGGCCGGCCATGACGTTCAGGTAGTACATGGCGTGGCCGGGCTGGGCGATGGAGGGGCCGTGCCATCCGTCGGGGACGAGGACGGCGTCGCCGGAGCGGACCTCGGCGAGGACGTCGGAGCCGCCCTCACGCGAGGGGGATACGCGCTGATAGCCGAAACCGTGCGGTCCGTCGATCTCGAAGTAGTAGATCTCCTCGAGCTCGGCCTCCTCGCCCGGCCGGTGCTCGTCGTGCTTGTGCGGCGGGTACGAGGACCAGTTGCCGCCGGGGGTGATCACCTCGACGGCGATCAGCTTGTCGCAGTCGAAGGCGTCGGCGGAGGCGAAGTTGCGCACGTGGCGCAGCTGGTTGCCGCTTCCGCGTTCCTCGACGGGGACCTCCGGCGCGGGGCCGTAGCGGGCGGGGAGTTGTCGCTCGCACTTCGCTCCTGCCAGGGCGAAGCGGCCTCCCGCGCCGGAGGCGATCGTGACCTGGGCGTCCCGGGGAACGTACGCGAAGTCCGTTACGGACGCGAAAACGCTTTCCCTACCCAGGAGTTGGAACTTTTCATCCGCCGTTTGCACGGTACATCCGCCTTCCAGCGGAAGCACGATCCACTCGCTGTCGCCGGTGGTGAGGCTGTGGGTGCCCCCCGGCTCCAGCGCGACGATCCGCAGGCTGCTGTAGGTCCAGCCGGCCCGCTCGGGGTTGATCGTGAGCACGTGATCGGCGTCGGCGGTGGTCCCCTCGGGGACGTAGAGGTGGTTCGTCATGCGGCCCTCACAGCAGTCCTACGGCGGTGTCCACGGCGGCGGCGACGTCCCCGTCCGCCGGGTACAGCAGCGAACGGCCGACCACCAGGCCCCGGACGGTGGGGAGTTGCAGCGCCCCGCGCCACTTCTCGTACGCGCCGTCCTGATCGTCGCCGACCTCGCCGCCCAGGAGGACGGCGGGGAGGGTGGAGGCCTGCATGACCTCGGCCATGTCGTCGGGGTTCTCGGTGACGGGGAGCTTCAGCCAGGTGTAGGCCGAGGTGCCGCCGAGGCCGGAGGCGATGGCGATGGACTTGGTGACGGCCTCCGCGGAGAGGTCGTTCCTCACCTTGCCCTCGGGGGTGCGCCGGCTGATGAACGGCTCGACGAACAGCGGCAGCCTGCGGGCCGCCATGTCGTCGATCGCGCGGGCCGTGGACTCCAGGGTGGTGAGGGAGCCGGGGTCGTCGTAGTCGATCCGTACGAGCAGTTTGCCCGCGTCGAAGTTCAGTCGCTCGATGTCCTCGGGGCGATGGCCGGTGAAGCGGTCGTCCATCTCGAAGACGGAGCCCTGCAGGCCGCCGCGGTTCAGCGAACCCATGACGACCTTGCCGTCGAGGGCGCCGAGCAGGAGCAGGTCGTCGAGAATGTCGGCGGTCGCGAGGACACCGTCCACTCCGGGGCGGGACAGCGCCAGGATCAGGCGTTCCAGCAGGTCGGCGCGGTTGGCCATGGCCAGCCTGTCGCCGCCGACGCCGAGCGCGCCCCGGGCGGGGTGGTCGGCGGCGACGATCATCAGCCGGCCGGAGTCGCCGATCAGCGGGCGACGGGGGCGGCGCGCGGCGGCCTCGGCGATCGCCTCGGGACGCTCGGCCCGCAGCCGGACGAGTTCGGAGATGTCGACGGTCACAGGACGGCACCCGCCTCGACCGCGGCTTCCACTTCCTGAACCGTCGGCATCGCCGAGGAGCACTCCAGGCGGGAGGCGACGATCGCGCCGGCCGCGTTGGCGTGACGCATGATCTTCTCCAGGTCCCAGCCCGCGAGCAGACCGTGGCAGAGGGAGCCGCCGAAGGCGTCACCCGCGCCGAGGCCGTTGAGGACGTTCACCGGCAGCGGCGGGACCTCCGCGGACTCGCCACCGCTGTTGACGGCGAGGACGCCCTTGGGGCCCTGCTTGACGACGGCCAGCTCGACACCGGCGTCCAGCAGCGCCTGCGCGGCGGCCCGCGGTTCGCGCACCCCGGTGGCGACCTCCACCTCGTCGAGGTTGCCGACGGCGACGGTGGTGTGCTTGAGGGCCTCGGCGTAGAACGGGCGGGCCGCGTCCGGGTCGGTCCAGAACATCGGGCGCCAGTCGAGGTCGAACACGGTGGTGCCGGCCTTGGCGCGGTGGGCGAGGGCGGCGAGCGTCGCCGTACGGCTGGGCTCCTCGCTCAGGCCGGTGCCGGTGACCCAGAAGACACGGGTCTCGCGGATGGCGTCGAGGTCCAGCTCGTGGGCGTCGATCTCCAGGTCCGGCGCCTTGGGCTGCCGGTAGAAGTACAGCGGGAAGTCGTCCGGCGGGAAGACCTCGCAGAAGGTGACCGGGGTCGGCAGGCCCGCGACCGGGGTGACATAGCGGTCGTCGACACCGAAGCCGCGCAGGGCCTCGTGGAGGTACGTGCCGAAGGGGTCGTCGCCGGTGCGGGTGATCACGGCCGTGGACCGGCCGAGGCGGGCCGCGGCGACGGCGACGTTCGACGCCGAGCCGCCCAGGAACTTCCCGAAGGACGTGACCTGCGGGAGTGGCACACCCGTCTGCAGCGGATAGAGGTCCACCCCGATCCGCCCCATGGTGATCAGGTCGTACGCCATCGAGTTCCCTTCGTGTCGGCTCGGCCCCGTGTCGGCTCTCCACGGCTTTGTAGTCCCGTCTGCCGCACCCTGTCAATAGTTTGTCCAGACATTCGGACCAGCCCTTGACACCCCTCCTGGGAGCCCTCACCCTGGCGGCCATGACGTCGTTGTCACCTCAGTCCTCACTTTCCCGCATCCGGATCGGATCGGCCCCCGACAGCTGGGGCGTCTGGTTCCCGGACGACCCCGCCCAGGTCCCCTGGCAGCGCTTCCTCGACGAGGTCGCGCAGTCCGGCTACAAGTGGATCGAACTGGGCCCCTACGGCTATCTGCCGACCGACCCGGCCGTCCTCACCGAGGAGACGGCGAAGCGCGGCCTGAAGGTGTCGGCCGGCACGGTCTTCACCGGGCTGCACCACGGCGAGGCCGTCTGGGACAAGACCTGGGCGCATGTCGCGGACAACGCGGTGCTCGCCCAGGCGATGGGCGCGAAGCATCTCGTCGTCATCCCGTCCTTCTGGCGGGACGACAAGACCGGCGAGGTGCTGGAGCCGGACACGCTCACTCCCGAGCAGTGGCGCAACCTCACCTCGCTGACCGAGCGGCTGGGCAAGGAGGTGCGGGAGCGGTACGGGCTGCAGATCGTCGTCCACCCGCACGCCGACACCCACATCGACAGCGAGGAGAACGTCACCCGCTTCCTCGACGGCACCGACTCCGACCTCGTCTCGCTGTGCCTGGACACCGGGCACTACGCGTACTGCGGCGGCGACAGCGTCAAGCTGATCGAGACGTACGGCTCGCGGATCGGGTATCTGCACCTGAAGCAGGTGGACCCGGAGATCCTCGCCGACGTGCGGGCGAAGGGGACGCCGTTCGGGCCGGCCGTGGCGCAGGGCGTGATGTGTGAGCCGCCGACGGGGGTGCCTGCGCTGGGGCCCGTGCTGGAGGCGGCGGGGAAGCTGGATGTGGAGCTGTTCGCGATCGTCGAGCAGGACATGTACCCGTGTGAGCCGGACGCTCCGCTGCCGATCGCCAAGCGGACGCGGGCGTTTCTGCGGTCGTGCGGGGCGTAGACGCGCCTACTGAGGTGCCGGGTTCTGTGCATGCGCGAGTGCGGCTTGTGTGTGGCTTGTCGCGCCCACGCGGCGGAGCCGCATATGGATACAGCCCCGCGCCCCTTTAAGGGCATTGCCCTGCCGTAGCACCATAGGTGCCCATGGCTGCTGGCAGCGTGCACATCCGGTCGGGACAAGGGCCCGGCGGGTCCTGGGAGTTCGCCACCGGGGCTCCCCATCCCCGGCTGAGGCCCGGCGTGATGAGTTATCGCGGGATCCGGCTGGCCATGAACCGGCCCCGGCGGCGGTTGGAGACGCCGATCGGGGCGGCCACCCTGCTGCTGGGGTTCGATCAGCCCGTCCGGATATCCCGGGCGGACCGTGCTCCGGACACGCTGGTGTCCGTGTACTGCGGGCCCACCACCACCCCGGCCGTCGGGGAACACGGCGGCCGGGTCTCGGGGATCGAGGTGCTGCTCACGCCGTGGGCCGCGTTCACCCTGTTCGGTACGCCCCAGTACGAACTGGTCAATCGCACCGTCGACCCCGACGACCTGCCGCACACCCTGGCCACCCCGGTCCGTGAACTCGCCGCCGCGCTGGCCGCGCTGCCCGGTTGGGCGGAGCGGTTCGGGTTGCTCGACGATGTGTTCGCCCGCTGGTGGGAGGCCGGTACGCCGAGTTCGGAGCGGGTGGCACGGGCCTGGTCGCTGCTGGTCCGGACGGGTGGCGCGATTCCGGTGCCCCGGCTGGCCGAGGAGGTCGGCTGGAGCGTACGGCACCTGGAGAACCGTTTCCGGGAGCAGATCGGGCTCGGCCCGAAGGCGGCGGCCCGCGTCCTGCGGCTGCAACGCGCCCGTCGGCTGTTGGCGGCCGGGCAGAGCGCGGCGGAGACCGCGGCCCTCTGCGGCTTCTACGACCAGGCCCATCTCAGCGGTGAGTTCAAGGCGATGACGGGGTGCACGCCGAGGGAGTTCACGCAGGCGAGGCGGCTGCCGGCGCCGGTGTCGCCGGCCGCGGACCGGATGAGCGGGGAGGCGACCAGTCTGGTGCTGCCGGCCCGGTCGAACGATTGGTCCGGACCGGGTGCGCATTTTTCCAAGACCCGGCGCGTTGGCTGAATACAGGCTGGAGTCCTGCCAGTTGATCCGGTTGTTCCGGGGGGATGGCGGGGACGAGGTGGGGCCGGGCCTGTCGCAGCGGGCTCGGCCCTCCTCTGCGAGGAGCCACCCACACCCTTCTTTGCGTCACGCCTGTCACAAACACCCCCTTCCTGTCACACATGTCACGCATACGCGGGTTTTTCGTCACACACTGTCGACAGCCTCTTACGGACGGTCACTCTGCGTCGGTTACCGGGCACACGTTTGGTGATCGCCAGCGCAGCGCCGGGCTCCCCCGGGTGGCCTTCCGGCCGCCGTCCCGCGCGCGCAGGGAGGTGCGGCTCATGACCGACCGAAGGCTCTGGTCCTACAAGGAGATCGCGGCGCACATCAGGGTGCAGCCGGACACCGTGCGGTCCTACCGCAAGCACGGACTGCTCCCCCCGCCCGACCGCGTCGAGGGCGGCAAACCCTACTGGTACGCCGAGACCGTCCACGCCTGGGTCGCCTCCCGGCCGGGCAACCGGGGACGCAGACTCGGCTGACTCCCCTCCTCAGCTCCAGGGCTCGATGACGGTGACCCCCGCCCCCGGTGCCGTCCCCAGGGCCGCCAGTGCGTCCGGTACGGCGTCCAGTGCGATCGTCGACGTCACGAGCAGGTCGGGACGCAGGACGCCCGACCGCACCGCCTCCAGCATCCGCGGGTAGGTGTGTGCGGCCATGCCGTGGCTGCCGAGGATCTCCAGCTCCAGGGCGATGGCGCGGGCCAGCGGGACGGGGGTCGTGCCGTCCGCCGAGGGCAGCAGGCCGACCTGGATGTGGCGGCCGCGCCGGCGCAGACCGTCGACCGAGGCGGCGCAGGTGGCGGGCGAGCCGAGGGCGTCGAGGGAGAGGTGGGCGCCACCGCCGGTGAGCTCGCGGACGGCCTCCGCCGTGTCCGGTGTGCCCGTCGCGTCCACGCACTCCGCCGCGCCGAACTTCCGCGCCAGGTCCAGGGCGCGGGGCGACACGTCCACGGCCACCACCCGCGCGCCGCTCGCCGCCGCGATCATCACCGCGGACAGGCCGACCCCACCGCAGCCGTGCACCGCGACCCACTCCCCCGCCGCGACCCGGCCCTGCTGCACGACCGCCCGGAAGGCGGTGGCGAACCGGCAGCCCAGGGAGGCGGCGGTGGCGTAGGACAGGTCGTCCGGGATCGCGACCAGGTTCACATCGGCGTGGTCCAGGGCCACGTACTGGGCGAAGGAGCCCCAGTGCGTGAAGCCTGGCTGGGTCTGGCGCTCGCACACCTGGTGGTCGCCGGCCGCGCATGCTCCGCAGGTTCCGCAGGCGCAGACGAAGGGGACGGTGACCCTGTCGCCGGGGCGCCAGCGGGTGACTCTTTCGCCGACCTCCTCGACGACTCCGGCGAGTTCATGTCCCGGGACGTGCGGGAGGACGATGTCCGGGTCGTGGCCCACCCAGCCGTGCCAGTCGCTTCGGCAGAGGCCGGTGGCTTCCACGCGGACGACCACTCCGTGGGGGGTCGGCCGGGGGTCGGGCAGCTCACGTACCTCAAGGGGTTCGCTGTACCGCTCGTAGACCACCGCTCGCATCTGCGCTCCCATCGCCGTTTTCGTCCGCGGGTACATCGTGGCCGGTCGCGTCGTTCCCCGCGCCCCTGGGGGGTTCCTCGCCTCCCTCGCTCAGTCCGAACCGCTGGTGGAAGCGCCGCAAGGGTGCCGGGGCCCACCAAGTCGCCGTCCCGGTGAGGCGCATGATCGCCGGGACCAGGAGGCTGCGGACCACCATCGCGTCCATCAGGACCGCCAGGGCGATGCCCAGGCCGAGCATCTTGGTGTTGGTGACCCGCGAGGTGCCTATCGCGACCATCACCACGGCCAGGATGACCGCCGCCGCCGTGATCAGCCCGCCCGTGCGCTGCAGGCCCAGGCGGACCGCGCGCTCGTGGTCGCCCGTGCTGTCGTACTCCTCCTTGATGCGGGAGAGGAGGAACACGCCGTAGTCCATGGAGAGGCCGAAGGCCACGCAGAACATCAGGACGGGGAGCGTGGTCTCTATGGAGCCGGGGCTGGTGAAGCCGAGCAGGCCGGAGAGGTGGCCGTCCTGGAAGACCCAGACCACCGCGCCGAACATCGCGGTCAGGCTGAGCGCGTTGAGCAGCACCGCCTGGAGCGGGATGAGCACGCTGCCGGTGAGGAGGAAGACCAGGAGGAGGGTGACGACGGCGACGAAGGCCGCGGCCCAGGGCAGCCGGCTGCCTATCGCGTGCTTGGAGTCGACCAGGACGGCCGCCGTGCCGGTCACCTTGGTGTCGAACGGTGCCTGCGTGGCGCGCAGGTCCTTGACCAGTCGCTGCGCCGCGTCACCCACGGCCTCACCCCCGGGCTGCACGGTGAAGTACGCCGAGTCGCCCTTGACCAGCGGGCCGTCGACGCGGACCACCTCGGGGAGCGCCGCGATCCTCTCCTTGTAGGCCGTGTACTGGGCCTCGGTGGCCTTCCCCTCGGCGAGGACCTCGAGGCCGCCGCCGGGGCTGCCGGGGAAGCCGTCCCGGATGTGCTGCTGCACGACGTGGGACTCGGCGGAGGAGGGCAGTTGGCGGTCGTCCGCCGTGCCGAACTTCACGCCCAGGAAGGGCAGTCCGAGCAGGACCAGCACGGCTGTCGTCGCCAGGGCGAAGAACGGGGCCCGGCGCATCACCAGGTCCGCCGTGCGGGCCCAGCCCTTGCCGCCCTCGGCACCGGTGTCCGCGGCGGTCGCGCCCCGCCTGCGGCGGAACGTCTTCCGCAGATCCAGCGCGTTGACCCGGTCGCCGAGCAGGACGAGTGCCGCCGGGAGCAGGATCAGGGCGGCCGCGGCGGCCAGCAGGACCACCGCCATGCCGGCGTAGGCGAAGGAGCGCAGGAAGTACTGGGGGAAGACGAGCATCGCTGCCAGGGACACGGCGACCGTGAGCGCGGAGAACAGGACCGTGCGTCCGGCCGTGCGCAGGGTGGTGCCGATGGCGGTGAGCGGTTCGGCGCCGGTGGACAGTTCCTCGCGGAAGCGGCGGACGATGAAGAGCGCGTAGTCGATGGCGAGGCCGAGGCCCAGGGCCGTGGTGAGGTTCATCGCGAAGATGGAGACGTCCGTGAACGCGGTGAGGCCGCTGAGGACGGCGTTGGTGCCCAGGATGGCGACGATGCCGATGCCGAGCGGCAGCAGGGCGGCGACGGCGCTGCCGAAGACCATCACCAGCAGCACCAGCGTGATCGGCAGGGCGATCATCTCGGCGCGGGTCAGGTCCTCCTGGATGGTCGTCTGCATCTCGTGCCGCACGGCGACGATGCCGCCGATCCTGACCTTCACCGGGCCCTGCTCGCCCCGGTAGGAGGGGGCGATGCGGTCGAGGGTCTCGCCCATGGTCTTCTCGTCGCCGGTGATTCGGGCCGCGATCAGTGCCTCGTGGCCGTCCTCGGCGCGCAGGCCCGGCGCCGTCGAGGGATCCGCCTCCCAGTAGGAGCCGACGCCCACGATCCCCTTCTCGGCGGCGAGGCGGGCGGTCAGTGCGACGGCCTCGGCCCTGACGGCCGGGGCGTCCACCGAGGCGTCGCCCGAGTCGACGAGCAGCAGCAGATTGGGCTGGGAGTCGGGGAACTCCCGCTCCAGCGCCTTGGTCGCGTACGTGGACTGGGCGTCCGGGTCCTCCCAGCCGCCGCTGCCCAGGCGGTCGGCGACACCGCTGCCGGCCAGCACCGCGAGCAGGGTGAGGACCAGGGCGGCGAGCAGAGTCAGCCTGGGCCGGGCGGTCACGAACCGCGTCCACCCTCCGGGACGGGGTGGGCTGTTGACTTCGGTCATCGTGCGGTGTCCCCTTCACCCTGCAAGCAGTCGTGAAAACCGTAAAATTGAAAACACGAGACAGCGCTCGCGTTTCCGGGATCCAGAATGCGAGCGACCTCTCGTGTTTGTCAACCGCGTTCGAAGAGCTGGGGATAACGCGTGCCCGAGAACCAGGAGAAGGAACAGCCGCGCCGCCGCCAGGCGCGGGGCGAGCGGCGCATCGCGCAGTTGCTGGAGGCCGCGGCCGCCGTCTTCACCACCACCGGCTACACCGCCGCGAGCACCAACGCCATCGCCCGCGAGGCCGGCGTGTCACCGGGCACGCTCTACCAGTTCTTCCCGAACAAGGAAGCGATCGCCATCGAGCTGGGCGACCGGCTCATGCACCAGATGCGCGAGGCCTACGGCGAGGCACTCGCCCCGGTCGACCCGGCGACCCCGCTGGAGCAGGCCGTCGGCTCGGCCGTCGACCGGTTCATCGCCTTCAACTGCGACCACCCGGTGTTCTTCGCCCTGATGCACGGCTCCGACGTCCCGGGCCGCTTCACCGAGGACCACGAGGCGCTGCACGCGACGCTGCTCGCCCGGATCGAGGGCCTGCTCTCCTCGCTCCTGCCCGACACCCCGCCCGCCGTCCTCGCCCGCACCGCGCACATGTCCCTGGGTCTGTACAAGGCGGGCCTGGAGCTGGTCCTGGCCCACGAGGGCGCCGAGCGCGAGGCCTATGTGCAGGAACTGAAGAACGTGCTGATCCGCTACCTGGAACCGCTCGTCGGCGACCGCCTGGGCAGAAGCCCCGCGACCACCACGGCCCCGTAGGCACACGGCGACCTCACCCTCGTAGGCACACGGCGCCCCTCACCCTCGTACGCGCACGGCAGCCTCCTCCGGACGAACGTCCCGGACTGCGACCCGGGACGTATCTACATAAAGTGCCGGTACATCTGCCCCGGGCGTATCGGCCTCTCCGAGCAGCCCCTGACGACGAGGGGATCTGCCGTGACCCACTCCCCGCCACCCGGCCCGCCCCGGGCCCGCATCCCCGGGCCCCAGCAGCCCCCTCCGGCGTCCCCGCGGATCAGACCCGGGCTGTGGAAGCGCTGCCTGGGCGGCGGACTGCTGCTGTGGGCGCTCACCGCGCTGGTCACCTACGCCACGCGGAACACCACGCTGCTGCCGACCCTGATCCTGCTCGGCAGCTTCCTCGTGCCGGTCTCCTTCGTGCTGTGGGCGTACGAGCGGCACGGCCGCGACCTCGGCGCGGGCGTGATCCTGGGCTGTTTCCTGACCGGCGGCACGCTGGGTGTGCTCGGCGCGTCGGTGATGGAGTACCACCTGCTGCACCCGTCGCTGTGGATGTTCGTCGGGGTCGGGCTGATCGAGGAGGCGGTGAAGCTCGGCGCGCTGATGTTCGTGCTGCGCCGGCAGACCCGGCTGCGGGGTCTGCGGGCCGGTGTGGTGCTGGGCGCGACGGTCGGTTTCGGCTTCGCGGCGCTGGAGAGCGCCGGATACGCCTTCGACGCGGCCGCCTCGACGGACGGCATCGATCTCAGGGCGCTGCTGGAGACCGAGATCCTGCGCGGGGTGCTCACCCCCTTCGGGCACGGCCTGTGGACGGCGGTCGCGGGCGGCGTCCTGCTGGAGTACCGACGTCCGAACGGGCGCTTCCCGTTCGCCGCGCCCGTCGTCGGCACCTGTGCCGGCGTCGCGCTGCTGCACGCTGTGTGGGACTCCACGCACGGGATCGCGATCTGGCTGGTGGCCCGGCTGACCACCACCGGCCTGGACAGGCGGCTCTTCGCCGAGGGCCGCATCCCTCGGCCGACCGCCGAGCAGCAGCACCTGTTCACGCTGTTCTCGGTCGGCGGACTGGCCCTCGTGGCGCTGCTCGGGGTGGCCTGGGTGCGCTCGCTGGCACGCCAGGATCCTTCTTGGAGAAATACCCCCTAGGGGTATAGTGTGGGGCTACTGGGAGACCTCTCTGGTCCCCACCGCCCCCATCCGCCTCCATGAGGAGAACGACATGACCGCTCAGATCGACACCACGGGCTCCGTCACCACCGTCTACAAGGTGAGCGGCATGAGCTGCGGCCACTGCGAGGGGGCCGTCTCCGGCGAGATCTCCGAGCTCCCCGGTGTCACGTCGGTCAAGGCGGTCGCCTCCACCGGTGAGGTCACCGTCGTCTCCACCGCCGCCCTCGACGAGGAGGCCGTCCGCGCGGCCGTCGACGAGGCCGGCTTCGAACTGACCGGCCGGGCCTGACCCGTCCACCCCCACGGCCATGACGAGCAGCACCGCCATCGACGCGCCGATAGCCGCACCGACCTCCGAGGTCGAGCTGCTCATCGGCGGAATGACCTGCGCCTCCTGTGCCTCCCGCGTGGAGAAGAAGCTCAACCGCATGGAGGGCGTCACCGCGACGGTCAACTACGCGACGGAGAAGGCGAAGGTCAGCTATCCGGCGGGGACCGAGGTCGCCGACCTGATCGCGACCGTCGTGAAGACGGGGTACACGGCCGAGGAACCCGTCCGTGAGGAGCCCGTCCACGAGGAGTCCGGGACGGCGGCCGAGAGCGATCCCGAGCTCTCGGCCCTGCGCCACCGGCTCCTCGTCTCCGTCCTGCTCTCGGCACCCGTCGTGCTGCTCGCGATGGTCCCGTCTCTGCAGTTCGACTTCTGGCAGTGGCTCTCGCTGACGCTCGCCGCGCCCGTCGTCGTCTGGGGCGGTGGGCCGATCCACCGCGCCGCCTGGACGAACCTGCGGCACGGCGCGGCCACCATGGACACCCTCGTCTCGGTGGGCACACTGGCCGCCTTCGGCTGGTCGGTGTGGGCACTCTTCCTCGGTGACGCGGGCATGCCCGGCATGCGGCACCCCTTCGAACTCACCGTCTCCCGCGCGGACGGTGCCTCCGCGATCTACCTGGAGGTCGCCGCCGGCGTCACCGCCTTCATCCTGCTCGGCCGCTATCTGGAGGCCCGCTCCAAGCGGCGCGCGGGAGCCGCGCTCAGGGCGCTCATGGAGCTGGGCGCGAAGGAGGTCTCCGTCCTGCGCGACGGGCGGGAGACCCGGATCCCGGCCGACCGATTGACCGTCGGGGACCGGTTCGTCGTACGCCCCGGGGAGAAGGTCGCCACCGACGGCCGGGTCGTCGAGGGCGTCTCGGCGGTCGACGCGTCGATGCTCACCGGCGAGTCCGTCCCGGTGGACGTCGGCCCCGGAGACACCGTCACCGGCGCGACCGTGAACGCGGGCGGGCGGCTCGTCGTCGAGGCCACCCGGATCGGCGCCGACACCCGGCTCGCGCGCATGGCGCGGCTCGTCGAGGACGCGCAGAACGGCAAGGCCGAGGTGCAGCGGCTCGCCGACCGGATCGCCGGGGTGTTCGTGCCCGTGGTCCTGCTGATCGCGGCCGCCACCTTCGGCGGCTGGCTCGGCGCCACCGGGGACACCGTCGCCGCGTTCACCGCGGCCGTCGCCGTGCTGATCATCGCCTGCCCGTGCGCGCTCGGTCTCGCCACCCCGACGGCCCTCCTGGTCGGCACGGGCCGCGGCGCCCAGCTCGGGATCCTCATCAAGGGCCCCGAGGTCCTGGAGTCCACCCGCCGCGTGGACACGGTCGTCCTCGACAAGACGGGCACCGTCACCACCGGCCGGATGACCCTCCAGGACGTGTACGTCGCCGACGGCACGGACGAGGAGGAGCTGCTGCGGCTCGCGGGCGCCCTGGAGCACGCCTCCGAGCACCCGGTGGCGCGGGCGGTGGCCGCGGGCGCCGAGGAACGCGCCGGTGAACTGCCGCCGGCCGAGCACTTCGAGAACGTGCCCGGGCGGGGCGTGCGGGGGCGTGTGGAGGGGCGCGAGGTCGCGGTGGGGAGGCTCTTCACCGAGCTCCCGCCGGAGCTGGCCCGCGCCAAGGACGAGGCCGAGCGGGGCGGTCGTACGGCCGTCGTCGTCGGCTGGGACGGAAGCGCGCGTGGCGTGCTCGCGGTCGCCGACGCGGTCAAGGAGACCAGCGCCCAGGCCGTACGGGAGTTGCGGGCGCTGGGGCTCACGCCGGTGCTGCTGACCGGGGACAACCGGGCGGTGGCCGAGGCGGTGGCGGCCGCCGTCGGGATCGACGAGGTGATCGCCGAGGTGATGCCCGAGGACAAGGTGGACGTCGTACGGCGGCTGCAGGGTGAGGGCCGGGTCGTCGCGATGGTCGGCGACGGCGTGAACGACGCGGCCGCGCTCGCCACCGCCGATCTGGGGCTGGCCATGGGCACCGGGACGGACGCGGCGATCGAGGCGAGCGACCTGACGCTGGTGCGCGGGGATCTGCGGGTGGCCGCGGACGCCATCCGGCTGTCCCGGCGGACCCTGGCCACGATCAAGGGGAATCTGGTGTGGGCCTTCGGCTACAACGTGGCGGCGCTGCCGCTGGCCGCGGCCGGACTGCTCAACCCGATGATCGCGGGGGCCACCATGGCCTTCTCGTCGGTGTTCGTCGTGACGAACAGTCTCAGGTTGCGCACCTTTGACTGAGACCCCCTGGAGTCCTGCGCGAGCCTCACATAAGCTCTTCACAAGGCTCGCGCATCATCCTTACGCTTGGGCCTCGATCGCTGTATCCGGGCTCTTGCGCATCTAACGGACATATGCAAGAGACACAGATCACAGTGATGTGAACGTAACCACCGAAGGGGTTCGAAGGTCTAAGTTGACGGTGTCGGAAAGCGTCTTGGGGGGCGCGGACCGGCATCTGGGGATGTCTTGGGGGACTTCCTCAGAGATGCGTTGCCGGGGCACGTACACCGGGAAGCTTTGAGCGGCCCTCCCAGCGTGCGCGTCCCGGCAGATCGCACACTGCGGTAGTACGGCGAGTTCTGCTCGTTCTGCTCAACCGCAGGCATGACAATCGCACGAACAATCGCATATCGACACAGCGAATTCAGGCGCTGTCCTCATAAACGCCCGGCCGGATCCCGTGGGGGGAATCCGCACCGGGACATGGGAAGGCGCCCTGGTCGTCGGCCCGTGGGGGGACTGACGTCAGGGCGCCTTCCGCTTTGCCTGTGCAGGCGGCACGGGCCGACTTCGGGTGCGGGTACGCGGTCGCTGGTCGCGCCCACGCGGCGGAGCCGCATATCGACACAGCCCCGCGCCCCTTGAGGTGGGACGAGTCGAGCTACCCAGGGGGCGCGGGGAACTGCGCGAACGAGCCCCACTCAGCCGCAGACGACAGACGAACCGGCGACGGGGAACCCATGCGGCTCCCCGCCGGAGGCGTCAGCGCTGCTCGACCGGGATGAAGTCGCGCTCGACGACGCCCGTGTAGATCTGGCGGGGGCGGCCGATGCGGGAGCCGGGCTCCTTGATCATCTCGTGCCACTGGGCGATCCAGCCCGGGAGGCGGCCGAGGGCGAAGAGGACCGTGAACATCTCGGTCGGGAAGCCCATGGCCCGGTAGATCAGGCCGGTGTAGAAGTCGACGTTGGGGTAGAGGTTGCGCGAGACGAAGTAGTCGTCGGAGAGCGCGTGCTCCTCCAGCTTCAGCGCGATGTCCAGCAGCTCGTCGGACTTGCCGAGGGCGGAGAGGACGTCGTGCGCCGCGGCCTTGATGATCTTGGCGCGGGGGTCGAAGGACTTGTACACCCGGTGGCCGAAGCCCATCAGGCGGACGCCGTCCTCCTTGTTCTTCACCTTGGAGATGAAGGAGTCGACATCGCCGCCGCTCGCCTGGATGCCCTCGAGCATCTCCAGGACGGACTGGTTGGCGCCGCCGTGCAGCGGGCCCCACAGGGCGTTGATGCCGGCCGAGATCGAGGCGAACATGTTCGCCTGGGACGAGCCGACCAGACGGACCGTGGAGGTCGAACAGTTCTGCTCGTGGTCCGCGTGCAGGATGAGCAGCTTGTCGAGCGCGGAGACGACGACCGGGTCGAGCTCGTACTCCTGGGCGGGGACCGAGAAGGTCATGCGCAGGAAGTTCTCGACGTAACCGAGGTCGTTGCGCGGGTAGACGAACGGGTGACCGATCGACTTCTTGTACGCGTACGCCGCGATCGTCGGAAGCTTGGCGAGCAGGCGGATCGTGGAGAGATTGCGCTGCTTCTCGTCGAACGGGTTGTGGCTGTCCTGGTAGAAGGTGGACAGCGCGGAGACGACCGAGGACAGCATGGCCATCGGGTGGGCGTCGCGCGGGAAGCCCTTGTAGAAGTTCTTGACGTCCTCGTGCAGCAGGGTGTGCTGCGTGATGTCGTTCTTGAAGATGCTCAGCTCGTCGACCGTCGGCAGCTCGCCGTTGATCAGCAGATAGGCGACCTCGAGGAAGGTCGACCGCTCGGCCAGCTGCTCGATCGGGTAGCCGCGGTACCGGAGGATGCCCTGCTCGCCGTCAAGGTACGTGATGGCGGATTTATAGGCGGCGGTGTTGCCGTAGCCGCTGTCCAGGGTCACCAGACCGGTCTGGGCGCGGAGCTTCCCGATGTCGAAGCCCTTGTCGCCGACGGTGCTGTCGATCACCGGGTAGGTGTACTCGCCGTCGCCGTACCGCAGTACTACAGAGTTGTCGCTCACGTCATCCCTCACCGACGTTGTGCCTCTTCTTCGAGGTTGCCCTGACTGTCTCTACCCTCCCCCATTTGGCGCAGGAGAGTGCACTCGGGGTCGACCATTGGGCTTAGCAGCGGCACTCAGTGCCGCCAACTTGCTCATCCTGCCGCCTTCGTCACGGTTGCGGAAGTGCTCTGTGACCTTCGTGACTCATTTGATCGATCATTTTTTGTGATGCGTTCGAGAACGGCGCGGTCACCGGCCCGAGAGCCGGAAGTCGAGGGCCGTGCAGCGGCGGCCGGCCGAGACCGTGCGCACCGCCTGGCCGATGGCCTTGCGCGAGCCGACGAGGACGACGAGCTGCTTGGCGCGGGTGACGGCCGTATACAAAAGGTTCCGCTGGAGCATCATCCATGCTCCCGTGGTGACGGGGATCACCACGGCGGGATATTCACTTCCCTGTGAACGGTGGATGGTCACCGCGTACGCGTGGGCCAGTTCGTCCAGTTCGTCGAACTCGTACGGAACCTCCTCGTCCTCGTCCGTCAGTACCGTGAGGCGCTGGTCCACCGGGTCGAGCGAGGTGACCACGCCCACGGTGCCGTTGAAGACACCGTTCTTCCCCTTCTCGTAATTGTTGCGGATCTGGGTGACCTTGTCGCCGACGCGGAAGACCCGGCCGCCGAACCGCTTCTCGGGCAGGTCGGGGCGGCCCGGGGTGACGGCCTGCTGGAGCAGCCCGTTGAGCGTGCCGGCGCCGGCGGGGCCGCGGTGCATGGGCGCCAGCACCTGGACGTCCCGGCGCGGGTCCAGGCCGAACTTCGCCGGGATGCGGCGGGCGGCCACGTCCACCGTGAGCCGGCCGGCCTCCTCGGTGTCGTCCTCGACGAAGAGGAAGAAGTCCTTCATGCCGTCGGTGACCGGATGCTGCCCGGCGTTGATCCGGTGCGCGTTCGTCACCACCCCCGACTGCTGGGCCTGGCGGAACACGCGCGTGAGGCGGACCGCGGGGACCGGGCTGCCGTCGGCGAGCAGATCGCGCAGCACCTCGCCCGCGCCGACGCTGGGGAGCTGGTCGACGTCCCCGACGAAGAGCAGGTGGGCGCCCGGCGGTACGGCCTTCACCAGCTTGTTGGCGAGGAGCAGGTCCAGCATCGAGGCCTCATCGACGACCACCAGGTCGGCGTCCAGCGGGCGGTCCCGGTCGTAGGCCGCGTCGCCGCCGGGCTTGAGCTCCAGCAGCCGGTGGACCGTGGAGGCCTCGGCCCCGGTCAGCTCGGCGAGGCGCTTGGCGGCGCGGCCGGTGGGGGCGGCCAGCACCACCTTGGCCTTCTTGGCGCGGGCCAGCTCGACGACCGAGCGCACGGTGAAGGACTTGCCGCAGCCGGGTCCGCCGGTGAGCACGGCGACCTTCTCCGTCAGCGCGAGCCGGACGGCCGCCTCCTGCTCGGGGGCGAGGTCGGCGCCCGTGCGCTGCTTCAGCCAGCCGAGCGCCTTGTCCCAGGCCACGTCACGGAAGCCCGGCATCCGGTCCTCCTCCGTGCGCAGCAGCCGCAGCAGCTGGGCGGAGAGGGAGAGTTCGGCGCGGTGGAAGGGGACGAGGTAGATCGCGGTGACCTCCTCGCCGTGCTCGCCGGGCACCTTCTCCCGGACGACACCCGGCTCGCCGGAGTCCTCGTCCGGCAGGGCCAGTTCGGCCAGGCACTCGATGACCAGGCCCGTGTCGACCTGCAGCAGCTTCACCGCGTCGGCGATCAGGCGCTCCTCGGGCAGATAGCAGTGGCCCTGGTCGGTGGACTGGGACAGCGCGTACTGCAGGCCCGCCTTGACGCGCTCCGGGCTGTCGTGCGGGATGCCGACGGACTGGGCGATCTTGTCCGCGGTGAGGAAGCCGATGCCCCAGACGTCGGCGGCCAGCCGGTAGGGCTGGTTCTTCACGACGGAGATCGAGGCGTCGCCGTACTTCTTGTAGATCCGGACCGCGATGGAGGTGGACACCTCGACGGTCTGGAGGAAGAGCATGACCTCCTTGATCGCCTTCTGCTCCTCCCAGGCGTCGGCGATCTTCTTGGTGCGCTTGGGGCCGAGGCCGGGGACCTCGACGAGCCGTTTGGGCTCCTCCTCGATGATCTTCAGCGTGTCGACGCCGAAGTGCTGGGTGATGCGGTCGGCGAAGACCGGGCCGATGCCCTTGACCAGGCCGGATCCCAGGTAGCGGCGGATGCCCTGGACCGTGGCGGGAAGGACCGTCGTGTAGTTCTCCACGGTGAACTGCTTGCCGTACTGCGGGTGGGAGCCCCAGCGGCCCTCCATGCGGAGCGACTCGCCGACCTGGGCGCCGAGCAGCGCGCCGACGACGGTGAGGAGGTCGCCGGCGCCTCTGCCGGTGTCGACGCGGGCGACCGTGTAGCCGTTCTCCTCGTTGGCATACGTGATGCGCTCGAGCACGCCTTCCAGCGTGGCCAGTCGCCGCTCTCCCGCCTGGGAGGCCCCCGCCTGATCGGTCATGATCCGACGGTACCGCCGGGGTCTGACATCACGATCCGGTCTCGGGGTCTTGCCTACCGCCGTGTAATCGATTCCAATCCTCCGTACACGTCGATGTAATCGATTCCATTGCGTGTTCACGAAACCGAGTCCACAAGGAGGTGGAGCGGCGATGGCGAGCATCAAGGACGTCGCTGCCGAGGCGCGGGTCTCCGTCGCCACGGTGTCACGCGTCCTGAACGACCATCCGTCGGTCAGCGAGGACGCACGCGCACGCGTGCTGGCCGCCGTGAAGACACTGGGCTACCGCCCGAACGCCGTCGCCCGGTCCCTGCGCACCGACCAGACCCACACCCTCGGCCTGGTCATCAGCGACGTGATGAACCCCTACTTCACCGAGCTGGCCCGCTCCGTGGAGGAGGAGGCCCGCGCGCTCGGCTACAGCGTGATCATCGGCAACGCCGACGAACGGCCCGACCTCCAGGACCACCACGTACGGACCCTGCTGGACCGCCGGATCGACGGCCTGCTCGTCTCCCCCACCGACGGCGGCTCCCCGCTCATGCTGGACGCCGCGCGCGCGGGGACACCGATGGTGTTCGTCGACCGGTGGATCCCGGGTGTCGACGTGCCCGTCGTACGGGCCGACGGGCGGGCGGCCGTCCGGGACCTCGTCGCGCATCTGCACGGGCTGGGGCACCGCAGGCTCGCCATCATCGCGGGCCCGGCCGCCACCACCACCGGCAGCGAGCGCGTCGAGGCCTTCCGGGCCGCCATGGCCGAGTACGGGCTCCCCCTGCCGGACGCCTACACCGGGCAGGGCGACTTCCAGGCCGAGAGCGGACGCCGGGTCACCGACGGCTTCCTCGACCTCCCCGAGCCGCCCGAGGTCGTGTTCGCCGCCGACAACCTGATGGCGCTCGGCGCGCTGGACGCCGTACGCGCGCGTGGGCTGCGCGTGCCCGACGACATCGCCCTGGCCGCGTTCGACGACATCCCGTGGTTCGTGCACACCGATCCGCCGATCACCGCGATCGCCCAGCCCACGGGCGAGCTGGGCCGGGCCGCCGTACGGGCCCTGGTCGACCGCATCGAGGGACGGCCCCCGCAGTCCGTCACCCTCCCCGCCCGTCTCGTCGTGCGCCGGTCGTGCGGCGAGTCACCGACTTCTTCGGAGTCACCCGCAACGAACAGGAGCCAGTCGTGAGCAACGCGGACGAGTTGCTGCGCATCGAGGGCATACGCAAGACCTTCCCGGGTGTCGTCGCGCTGGACGGCGTCGACTTCGACCTGCGCCGGGGCGAGGTGCATGTACTGCTCGGTGAGAACGGCGCGGGCAAGAGCACCCTCATCAAGATGCTCTCCGGCGCCTACCGCCCCGACGCCGGGCGGATCCTGGCCGGCGGCGAGGAGGTGCGCATCCACGGCGCGCAGGACGCCGAACGCCTCGGGATCGCCACCATCTACCAGGAGTTCAACCTCGTACCCGATCTGACGGTCGCCGAGAACATCTTCCTCGGGCGGCAGCCGCGCCGCTTCGGGATGATCGACCGGAAGCGGATGGAGGCCGACGCGGCCGTCCTGCTGGAGCGGGTCGGGGTGAACGTGTCGCCCCGCGCGCGTGTGCGGGAACTGGGCATCGCGCGCCTGCAGATGGTCGAGATCGCCAAGGCGCTGAGCCTGGACGCGCGCGTGCTGATCATGGACGAGCCGACCGCCGTGCTCACCTCCGAGGAGGTCGAGAAGCTCTTCGCCATCGTGCGCAAGCTGCGCGAGGACGGCGTCGGGATCGTCTTCATCACCCATCACCTGGAGGAGATCGCGGCCCTGGGCGACCGGGTGACGGTCATCCGGGACGGGAAGTCCGTCGGCCAGGTGCCCGCCACCACGCCCGAGGACGAACTCGTACGGCTCATGGTGGGCCGCTCCATCGAGCAGCAGTACCCGCGCGAGCGTGCCGAGACGGGCGCCGCCCTGCTGACCGTCGAAGGGCTCACCCGCGACGGCGTCTTCCACGACGTCAGCTTCGAGGTGCACGCCGGTGAGGTCGTCGGCATCGCCGGGCTCGTCGGCGCCGGTCGTACCGAGGTCGTACGGGCCGTCTTCGGGGCTGACCCGTACGACAAGGGGGCCGTGAAGGTCTCCGGCGCCCCGGTCCCCAAGTCGGACGTCAACGCGGCGATGACCGCGGGCATCGGGCTGGTGCCCGAGGACCGCAAGGGCCAGGGCCTGGTGCTGGACCAGTCCGTCGAGGAGAACCTCGGCCTGGTGACCCTGCGCGCCGCCACCCGCGGCGGGCTGGTGGACCTCAAGGGCCAGCACGAGGCGGCCGCCCGGATCGCCGGACAGCTCGGGGTGCGGATGGCCGGACTCCACCAGCAGGTGCGCACCCTGTCCGGCGGCAACCAGCAGAAGGTCGTCATCGGCAAGTGGCTGCTCGCCGACACCAAGGTGCTGATCCTCGACGAGCCCACGCGCGGCATCGACGTCGGCGCCAAGGTCGAGATCTACCAGCTCGTCAACGAACTCACCGCTCAGGGTGCCGCCGTCCTGATGATCTCCAGCGATCTGCCCGAGGTGCTCGGCATGAGCGACCGGGTGCTGGTGATGGCCCAGGGCCGGATCGCCGGACAGCTCTCCGCCGACGAGGCCACGCAGGACGCCGTGATGGCCCTCGCGGTCAGCACTCCCTCTGCTCCCGCTGCTTCCTCTGCTCCCTCTACGACTGACACCACCGAACTGGAGGCCGGCCGTGGCCGCTGACACGCTCAAGAGCACAACGGGCGCCGGTGGCGGCGCCGCGGCGGTCCGCCGTCTGCTCCTCGACAACGGCGCGCTCACCGCGCTGATCGTCCTCGTCATCGCCATGTCGGCGCTGTCGGGCGACTTCCTGACCACCGACAACCTGCTCAACGTGGGTGTCCAGGCGGCCGTGGTCGCCATCCTCGCCTTCGGCTCGACCTTCGTGATCGTCTCGGCGGGCATCGACCTGTCGGTCGGCTCGGTGGCGGCCCTGTCGGCCACCGTGCTGGCGTGGAGCGCCACACAGCACGGCGTGCCGGTGGTGGCAGCGGTCGTCCTCGCCGTGCTGACCGGCATCGCGGCCGGTCTGGTGAACGGTTTCCTCATCGCGTACGGCAAGCTGCCGCCGTTCATCGCCACGCTCGCGCTGCTGTCGGTGGGCCGCGGTCTGTCGCTGGTGATCTCCGAGGGCTCCCCGATCGCCTTCCCCGACTCGGTGTCGCACCTCGGTGACACGCTCGGCGGCTGGCTGCCGGTGCCGCTGCTGGTCATGATCGTCATGGGGCTCGTCGCGGCGTTCGTGCTCGGCCGGACGTACATCGGCCGCTCGATGTACGCCATCGGCGGCAACGAGGAGGCGGCCCGGCTGTCGGGTCTGCGGGTGCAGAAGCAGAAGCTCGCCATCTACGCCCTGTCCGGTGTGTTCGCGGCCGTCGCGGGCATCGTGCTCGCCTCCCGGCTGTCCTCCGCGCAGCCGCAGGCCGCCGACGGCTACGAGCTGGACGCGATCGCCGCGGTCGTCATCGGCGGCGCCTCCCTCGCGGGCGGTACGGGCAAGGCCTCCGGCACGCTGATCGGCGCCCTGATCCTGGCGGTGCTGCGCAACGGCCTCAACCTGCTGAACGTCTCCGCCTTCTGGCAGCAGGTCGTGATCGGTGTGGTCATCGCGCTGGCGGTGCTGCTGGACACGGTCCGCCGCAAGGCCGGGGCGACCCCGGTGGCGGCCGGTGCCGGGCTCGGCGGGGGCAAGGGCCGGCAGGCGGCGACGTACGGTCTCGCGGCCGTGGTGACCGTGGCGATCGTCGGCGCGACCTCCTTCCTGCACGGCGGCAGCTCGTCGGCGTCCAACCCGAAGGTCGGACTGGCCCTGTCCACGCTCAACAACCCGTTCTTCGTGCAGATCCAGGCCGGCGCCAAGGCCGAGGCGAAGAAGCTGGGCGTGGACCTGACGGTCACCGACGCGCAGAACGACGCCTCCCAGCAGGCCAACCAGCTGCAGAACTTCACCAGTTCCGGCTACGACTCGATCATCGTCAACCCGGTCGACTCGGACGCGGCCGGCAACTCGGTGAAGGCCGCCGACAAGGCGAAGATCCCGGTCATCGCGGTCGACCGGGGCGTCAACAAGGCCACCGTGGACGCGCTGGTCGCCTCCGACAACGTGGCCGGCGGTGAGCTCGCCGCCAGGACGGTCGCCGAGAAGCTGGGTGGCACCGGCAAGATCGTGATCCTGCAGGGCCAGGCGGGCACCTCCGCCGCCCGGGAGCGCGCGGAGGGCTTCGCCAAGGGTCTGAAGGCCTACCCCGGCATCCAGGTGCTGGCCCAGCAGCCCGCCGACTTCGACCGCACCAAGGGCCTCGACGTGATGTCGAACCTGCTCCAGGCCCACCCGGACGTCCAGGGCGTCATCGCCGCCAACGACGAGATGGCGCTCGGCGCGATCAAGGCGCTGGGCTCCAAGGCCGGGAAGACCGTCCAGGTCGTCGGCTTCGACGGAACCCCCGACGGGCTCAAGGCCGTTGAACAGGGGACGCTGTACGCGTCCGTGGCGCAGCAGCCGTCCCAGCTGGGGAGGATCGCCGTGGACAACGCGCTGAAGGCGCTGCAGGGCAAGAAGGTCGAGGAGACGGTGAAGGTGCCGGTGAAGGTGGTCACGAAGGAGAACGTGGCCGGGTTCAGCGGCTGACATCGGCGAGCGGGCGGGCGGTCGCCCCGGGTGGAGACACCCGGGGGCGACCGTCCGCCCCGAGCCACATATCAGGGGAGTTCTCTCATGTACGACTACGACCTACTGGTCGTAGGGTCGGCCAACGCCGACCTGGTGATCGGCGTCGAGCGCAGGCCCGGGGCCGGTGAGACGGTCCTCGGTTCCGACCTGGCCGTCCACCCCGGCGGCAAGGGCGCGAACCAGGCCGTGGCGGCCGCGCGCCTCGGGGCCCGTACGGCCCTGCTGGCCCGGGTCGGCGACGACGCCCACGGCCGGCTGCTGCTCGACTCGCAGCGGGCGGCCGGGGTCGACACGGTGGGCGTGCTGGTGGGCGGGGCGCCGACGGGCGTCGCGCTGATCACCGTGGACCCGTCGGGCGACAACAGCATCGTGGTGTCACCGGGCGCGAACGGCCGGCTGACACCGGAGGACGTCCGGGCCGCGGCCTGCCTCTTCCAGACCTCGCGGGTGGTGTCGGCGCAGCTGGAGATCCCGCTGGAGACGGTCGTGGCGGTGGCGGCGAGCCTGTCGCCCGACAGCCGCTTCGTGCTGAACCCCTCCCCGCCGCGCCCGCTGCCCGCGGTGCTGCTCGCGGCCTGCGACCCGCTGATCGTCAACGAGCACGAGGCCAAGGTCATCATGGGCGAGGCGGGGACGAGCGGGGGGCCCGAGGACTGGGCGCGGATCCTGCTCGCCAAGGGGCCGAAGTCGGTGGTGGTGACGCTCGGCGCGGAGGGCTCCCTGGTGGCGTCGGCGGAAGGGGTCGTACGGATCCCGTCGGTGAAGGTGGACGCCGTGGACACGACGGGCGCGGGTGACTCCTTCACCGCGGCGCTGGCGTGGAAGCTGGGCGCGGGCGCGTCGCTCGCGGAGGCGGCGGCGTACGCGGCGCGGGTCGGCGCGGTGGCCGTGACCCGGCGGGGGGCGCAGGAGTCGTTCCCGACGGCGGAGGAGGTCGACTCCCTGTGCTGTGCCGTCCCGGGGGACGCTGCATCCGACAGTGGCTCCGCCACGGGCCGGACCCCCGGCCGCGGGTCGGACAACGCGGCCGGGGCTGCTCGGCGGGGTGAGGCCCTGTGAAGAAGGCCGGGATCCTCAATCGTCATCTGTCCGGGGCGCTGGCCGAATTGGGGCACGGGGACGGGGTGCTGGTGTGTGACGCCGGCATGCCGATACCGGACGGGCCGCGGGTGGTCGACCTCGCGTTCCGGGCGGGGGTGCCGTCGTTCGCGGAGGTGGTGGAGGGGCTGCTCTCCGAGCTTGTGGTGGAGGGCGCGACGGCGGCCTCGGAGGTGCGGGAGGCCAATCCCGCGGCGGCAGCGCTGCTGAAGCGGCACTTCACCCGACTGGCGTACGTCTCGCACGAGGAACTGAAGGTGCTGTCGGCGGGGGCGCGGCTGGTGGTCCGCACGGGCGAGGCACGGCCGTACGCGAACGTGCTGCTGCGGTGCGGGGTGTTCTTCTAGCCCGTTCCTCTAGCCGGTCCTCCAGCCCGTTCCTCTGGCCCGTCCCTCAGGCCCGTTCGTCCGGAGATGCTTCGAGGGGCCCGGTCCGTCGACCAGGCCCCTCGGCTTGCCCCCTCCAACTGTCGGTACCCCCGCGATCCCCCCAGATCCCCCTCCAGAAGTCCCGACGCCATGTACGACACGCGGGGGCCGGGAAGGGTTGCACGGCTTCTGAAAATTTTCCGACAGGCGATATGCCCGAAATGTGCACCATCATGAGGTCGTCCCCCTCTCCCCTCCCCACGAGGAGTACGACCATGCCCCAGGAGACCGAGCCGAACCTCGACACGTTCACCCTCGGCACCCCGCTGGGCTCCGTGCCCACGGCACCCCCGGCGCCCCGGCCCGACGACACCTGGACCCTGCCCGGCGGCAAGGCCCACGTCTACTACGGCCAGGACAACAAACAACTCCGCCGCCCCGTGATCATGGCCGACGGCTTCAACCTCGGCCCGAGCGACCTCGACTGGCTCTACGGGGGCCTCCAGAACGGCGCCTACCCCTTCGTCTCCGAACTGCGCTCGCAGGGCCGGGACGTGATCCTGGTCGGCTTCGAGGAGCGCAGCGCGTCCCTCCTGGACAACGCGCGGACCGTCGAGGCCGCCATCTTCGAGGCCATCGGCCGCCGGATCGGCGACGAACCGCTGGTCGTCGGCGGCTTCAGCATGGGCGGCATCATCACCCGGTACACGCTGGCCAAGCTGGAGACCCAGCGGATGGACCACCAGACCCGGACGTACTTCTCGTACGACAGCCCCCACCGCGGCGCGGCCATCCCCATCGGCCTCCAGGCGTTCTCGTACTTCATCCCCCTCCCGAACGACTTCCGCCGGCAGATCGAGAGCCCGGCCGCGCGCCAGATGCTCTGGCGGCACGTCGACGCGTACGACGGTGAGCCGCACGAGGACCCCCTGCGCACGGAGTTCCTCGACGCGCTGCGCCGGGTCGGCTCGTGGCCCCGCATCCCGCGCCTGCTCGCCGTCGCCAACGGCCGCGGCGACGGTGTCGGCCTGCCCGACCTCCGTCCCGGCGACATCGCCCTGAAGCTCGACCGGTTCTACCCCGGCACCACCTTCTACATCCAGGCGCAGGGCAACGACGTGACGGTGGCCGAGCTGAAGCGGAACCTCCCGCCCGCCCAGCACACCGTCAAGACCAGCGGCTTCCCCGAGCTGGACGGGGCGCCCGGCGGCACGCTGCACTCGTACAAGCTCCTGGCCGACGCGCTGGAGAAGCTCGGCACCGTGGTGGACCTGCGGCACGAGGACGTGTGCTTCGTACCGGCGGTGAGCGCGGTCTCCATCCGCGACCTCGACCGGCAGGACGACCTGTACGCGAAGATCGACACGCTGGATCCGGCCGAGAGCGACGTGGACGAATTCCTCTGCTCGTCGACCACCACCGCGCACACCGAGATCACGGAGGAGCTCGGCAGCTGGCTGGTGGACCGGTTCTAGCCATCCGAGGCAATGCCGTCCGCCCGCTCAGCTCGGGCGGACGGCGTCCCTCTGCTCCAGCCGCGCTCCCCGGCTCTCCGCGACCCGCCTGACGTCCCGCAGTCACTCGGCGAGCCGGCAGGCGAGACACCGCAGTTCACCGCAGGGTTTGGGGTGATCGTCCCCGCCGCCGAGGCCGCCTCCTCCAGGCTCCCCTGCTCCCCCGTCGCTCGCGACTCTCGCACCACAGTACGTCGAACATATTCTCGCATGAGCGATTGCAAAAGCGACGGGACGTCAGACGGCCGCCGGACGTTTCCAGACATCCGGCGGCCGTCCGCGTGTTCCTGTGACGCGAGGTCAGAGAGCGTGCTGGAGGAACCTCTCCGCCGTCTCCGCCAGCACCTGGCGGCCGTCCCGCGCCCACAGGGCGTCGTTGAAGAGCTCGACCTCGATGGGGCCGGTGTAGCCCGCCGCCTCCACGTACGCCTTCCACTCGCGCATGTCGATCGCGCCGTCGCCGATCTGGCCCCGGCCGTTGAGGACGCCCTCCGGGAGAGGGGTGGTCCAGTCGGCCAACTGGAAGGTGTGGATACGGCCGGAGGCGCCCGCGCGGGCGATCTGGGCGGGAGCCTGGTCGTCCCACCAGATGTGGTACGTGTCCACGGTGACGCCGACCTGGTGGGCCGGGAAGCGTTCCGCGAGGTCCAGGGCCTGGGTGAGGGTGGAGACCACGCAGCGGTCCGAGGCGTACATGGGGTGGAGGGGTTCGATGGCCAGCCGAACACCGTGCTGTTCGGCGTACGGGCCGAGGACCGACAGGGCGTCCGCGATGCGTTCGCGGGCGCCGTGGAGGTCCTTGGAGCCCGCCGGGAGGCCGCCGGAGACCAGGACCAGGACCTCGGTGCCGAGGGTCGCGGCTTCCTCGACGGCCCGGCGGTTGTCGTCCAGGGCCTTGGCGCGTTCGTCCGGGTCGATCGCCGTGAAGAAGCCGCCCCGGCACAGGGTGGTGACCGTCAGACCCGCGTCGCGGACCAGTTTCGCCGTGGCCTCCAGGCCGTACGACTGGACCGGCTCGCGCCACAGGCCGACGTTGGTGACGCCCAGGTCGCCGCAGGCGGCGACCAGTTCGGGCATCGACAGCTGCTTCACCGTCATCTGGTTGATGGAGAAGCGGGAGAGGGAGCCGGTCACTGGGTCACTCCGTACAGGGCGAGGAGGGTCTTCATACGGTCCTCGGCCAGCTTCGGGTCGGGGAACAGGCCCAGGCCGTCGGCGAGTTCGTAGGCGCGGGTGAAGTGCGGGAGGGAACGGGCCGACTGCAGGCCGCCGACCATCGTGAAGTGCGACTGGTGGCCGGCCAGCCAGGCCAGGAGGACCACGCCCGTCTTGTAGAAGCGGGTGGGGGTCTGGAAGAGGTGGCGGGAGAGAGCGACCGTGGGGTCGAGGAGGGTGCGGAAGCCGGCCGTGTTCCCCGTGTCCAGGACGCGGACCGCCTCCGCCGCCAGCGGGCCCAGCGGGTCGAAGATACCGAGCAGGGCGTGGCTGAAGCCCTGCTCGTCGCCCGCGATCAGCTCGGGGTAGTTGAAGTCGTCGCCCGTGTAGCAGCGGACGCCCTGCGGGAGGCGGCGGCGGATGTCGATCTCGCGCTGGGCGTCCAGCAGGGAGACCTTGATGCCGTCGACCTTGTCGGGGTGGGCCGCGATGACCTCGAGGAAGGTGTCCGTCGCCGCGTCCAGGTCGGACGAGCCCCAGTAGCCCTCCAGCGCCGGGTCGAACATCGGGCCGAGCCAGTGCAGGACCACCGGGTCGGTGGCCTGGCGGAGGAGGTGGCCGTAGACCTCCAGGTAGTCCTCGGGGCCGGAGGCGGCCGCCGCCAGGGCGCGGGAGGCCATCAGGATCGCCTGGGAGCCGGAGGCCTCGACGAGGGCGAGCTGCTCCTCGTAGGCCGCCCGGACCTCGGCGAGGGACGCCGGGCCGGTGAGCTGGTCGGTGCCGACGCCGCAGGCGATACGGCCACCGACCGCCTTCGCCTCGGCGGCGCTGCGGCGGATCAGCTCGGCCGCGCCCGCCCAGTCCAGGCCCATGCCGCGCTGGGCGGTGTCCATCGCCTCGGCGACGCCGAGCCCGTGCGACCACAGGTGGCGGCGGAAGGCGAGCGTGGCGTCCCAGTCGACGGCGGCCGGTGAGTCGGGCGAGACGTCCGCGAAGGGGTCGGCGACGACGTGCGCCGCCGAGAAGACCGTACGGGAGGTGAAGGGGGTGCCCGGGGTGACGGCGAGGGGTTCGGTGCGGGGCTCGTAGGTCCGCAGCGTGCCGTCGGGGGCGGGGAGCTGGATGGTCACAGCGCGATCTCCGGGACGTCGAGGCGGCGGCCCTCGGCCGAGGACTTCAGGCCCAGCTCGGCGAGCTGGACGCCGCGGGCGCCGGCGAGGAGGTCCCAGTGGTAGGGGGCGTCGGCGTAGACGTGCTTGAGGAACAGCTCCCACTGGGCCTTGAAGCCGTTGTCGAACTCGCCGTTGTCCGGGACCTCCTGCCACTGGTCGCGGAAGACCTCGGTGGCGGGGATGTCCGGGTTCCAGACCGGCTTGGGGGTGGCCGAGCGGTGCTGGACGCGGCAGTTGCGCAGGCCCGCGACCGCGGAGCCCTCGGTGCCGTCCACCTGGAACTCCACCAGCTCGTCGCGGTTGACGCGGACCGCCCAGGAGGAGTTGATCTGGGCGATCGCGCCGCCTTCGAGCTCGAAGATGCCGTACGCGGCGTCGTCGGCCGTCGCGTCGTAGGGCTTGTCGCTCTCGTCCCAGCGCTGCGGGATGTGGGTGGCGGTGAGGGCCTGGACGGACTTCACCCGGCCGAACAGCTCGTGCAGGACGTACTCCCAGTGCGGGAACATGTCGACGACGATGCCGCCGCCGTCCTCGGCGCGGTAGTTCCACGACGGGCGCTGGGCGGCCTGCCAGTCGCCCTCGAAGACCCAGTAGCCGAACTCGCCGCGGATGGACAGGATCCGGCCGAAGAAGCCGCCGTCGATCAGCCGCTTCAGCTTGAGCAGGCCGGGGAGGAAGAGCTTGTCCTGGACGACGCCGTGCTTGACGCCGGCCGCGCCGGCGAGCTTCGCCAGCTCCAGGGCGCCTTCCAGGCCGGTGGCCGTCGGCTTCTCGGTGTAGATGTGCTTGCCCGCCGCGATCGCCTTCTTGATCGCCTCTTCGCGGGCGGAGGTCACCTGGGCGTCGAAGTAGATGTCCACGGTCGGGTCGGCGAGGACCGCGTCCACGTCCGTGGTCCAGTGCTCCAGGCCGTGCTGCTCGGCCAGCGCCTTGAGCACGTGCTCGCGGCGGCCGACGAGGATCGGTTCAGGCCACAGCACGGTGCCGTCGCCGAGGTCGAGTCCGCCCTGCTCACGGATGGCGAGGATGGAGCGGACGAGGTGCTGGCGGTAGCCCATGCGCCCGGTCACGCCGTTCATGGCGATACGCACCGTCTTGCGTGTCACGTCGGTCCCTTCGTAGGCGTTGTACGCGGTTGTGCGCGCCGCGTACGCCTCTTCCTGATCAGCGTTACAGCAAGCGCTTTCTATCCAAGAAGAAGCTAGCCTCTGACCAGCGGTCCGGACAAGACCGTGTCCATCTCGAGTTGTTCGAGGGGGCGAACAAACGGGGGCTGCGGCCTTAAGGTCTGCTCGACACGCTGGAACGGTCCGCTCGGTGTGCCCGGAACCGTGACCGCGGCCGGCCTGTCTTACGTGGACGTATGAGTTACGTGGACGTATGAGGACGTACGACGAGATGCGCGACCGGAGGACGACGAAATGACGGTGACCCTGGCGGACGTGGCGGCCCGCGCGCAGGTCTCGCCCGCGACGGTGTCGCGCGTGCTGAACGGGAACTACCCCGTCGCCGCTACCACCCGCGAGCGGGTGCTGCGGGCGGTGGACGAGCTGGACTATGTGCTGAACGGGCCCGCCAGCGCCCTGGCGGCGGCGACCTCCGACCTGGTGGGCATCCTGGTCAACGACATCGCCGACCCCTTCTTCGGGATCATGGCGAGCGCGATCCAGTCGGAGATCGGGGGACCGGGCGGGCGGGCCGGGGGCGAGCGGCTGGCGGTGGTCTGCAACACCGGGGGCTCGCCGGAGCGCGAGCTGACGTATCTGACCCTGCTCCAGCGGCAGCGGGCCGCGGCCGTGGTGCTGACCGGCGGGGCCATGGAGAACGAGCCGCACGCGGCGGCGGTGGCGGCGAAGCTGCGCAAGCTGGGCGAGGCGGGGACGCGGATCGTGCTGTGCGGGCGGCCGCCGGCGCCGGACACCTCGGCGATCGCGCTCACCTTCGACAACCGCGGGGGCGGGCGGGAGCTGACCGAGCACCTCATCGGCCTCGGGCACCGGCGGCTGGGCTACATCGCGGGGCCGGAGGAGCGGACGACGACCCGGCACCGGCTGGAGGGGCACCGGGCGGCGCTGGTCGCGGCGGGCATCGAGGAGGACCCCCGGTGGACCGTGCACGGGCGCTACGACCGGCGGGCGGGGTACGAGGCGACGCTGGAGTTGTTGCGCAGGGACCCGACGCTGACGGCCGTCGTCGCCGCGAACGACTCCGTCGCGCTCGGGGCGTGCGCGGCGCTGCGGGACTCCGGGCTGCGGATCCCGGAGGACGTGTCCGTCGCGGGCTTCGACGACCTGCCCTTCAGCATCGACGCGGTGCCTTCGCTCACGACGGTGAGGCTGCCGCTGGCGGAGGCGGGTGCGCGGGCGGGGCGCATCGCGATGGGGCGCGAGGAGCCGCCGCCGGGTGGGATCGCGACGGTTCGGGGGGAGCTGATGGTTCGGGGGTCGTCGGGGGTGCCGCGGGGTTAGGGCGCGGTCTCTCTCGTTCCGCGCCCGGTGCGGGGTGACCGTCCCCGGGGGCTGCCGCCCCCGGTCCCCCGCTTCGGCCCTGAACGGGCCTCGTCCTCAAACGCCGGACGGGCTGATTAATGCCGACCTGCGCCGAGAGGCGACCGCCCCTACGGGTGGGCGGGGGATCGGGACGGCGGGACCCGGCCGCGCACGCCGGACCGGCGCACTGATGCCCGACCGGCGCCGAGAGGCCAGCCCCCTCCGCATGGACGAGGCATCGGCACAGCAAGACCCGGCCGCGCACGCCGGACCGGCGCACTGATGCCCGACCGGCGCCGAGAGGCCAGCCCCCTCCGCATGGACGAGGCATCGGGACAGCAGGATCCGGCCGTGAACGCCGGACGGGCTGGATGATGCCGGCCGGTGCCGAGAGGCCAGCCCCCGAGACGCTCGATGAGTCGGGCCGCGTCGGCAGGCGGACCCCGCCGAGATGTAGCCAATCGCCTGGCCCCGAGTGACAGTGGTGAGCATGAAACTCGCCTTCTCCACCCTCGGTGTCCCCGGGCTGCCGCTCTCCGATGTGTTGCGGCTCGCGTCCGTGCACGGTTATCACGGGGTGGAGCTGCGTGCTCATCCGGAGGAGCCGGTGCATCCGGGGCTGGGGCCGGGCGAACGGGCCGAGGTCGCCGGCGAGTTCAAGGCGGCGGGGGTGGAGGTGCTGGGGGTCGCGGGGTACGCGCGGGTGGCCGCACCCGGGGCGGACGGGCCGGTGATCGAGGAGGTGCGGGAGCTCGTCGGTCTCGCCCGTGATCTCGGGGCGCCCTTCGTGCGGGTCTTCCCCGGCGGGGCCGACGGCCAGAGTCCCGCGGAGGCCGACGCCGTCGCCGCGCGCAGGCTCGGCACCGCTGCCGAGTACGCCGCCGACCTCGGCGTACGCATCCTGCTGGAGACCCATGACTCCCATCGGAGGGGCGCCGACGCCATCCGGGTGCTGGGGCTGGTCGGGCACCGCCAGGTGGGCGCCCTGTGGGACGTGATGCACACCTGGCTGGGCGGTGAGCAGCCGCAGGAGACGTACGCCGCGCTGTCGCCGTATCTGGGATATGTGCAGGTCAAGGACATCGCCTCGGCCGAGGACACCACCCCGCTGCCGCTGGGCGCGGGCGTGCTGCCGCTCGCGGACTGCGTGGAGGTGCTGTCCCGGCACGGCTGGGAGGGGTGGCTGTGCTGGGAGTACGAGAAGCGGTGGTACGCGGACGCCGCGCCGCTGGAGGGGCTGCTGGGCCGCGGACGGGAGCACCTCGGCCGGCTGCTGAACGACTCGGCCTAGGCCGGGTCCGGAGTCAGTTCTCCGGGCGGACCCCGAACTTCGTGTCCGGGTTCAGGCACCACTCCAGTACGGAGGGCCAGGAGCCGTAGCCGGCGTCCAGGTCGAGGTGGGCGGCGCCGGGCAGGAGTTCGGTGGGGAGGCCCAGCGGGTCGCCGTAGGCCGCGGAGTCGCGCAGGCGGCCGTCCTCGCCCGGGGCCCAGGAGCGCGACCAGTTGCGCAGGACGCCCTCGAAGCGGGCTCCCACGCTCTCGATGGCCGCGCGGGAGCGGCTGTTGCGAGCGTCGGTCTTGAGGTCGACGCGGGAGACACCCCACTCCTCGAAGGCATGGCGGAACAGGAGCAGCTTGGCCTCGGCGTTCACCCCGGTGCCCTGGGCGGAGGACGCGAGCCAGGTGAAACCGACCTCCACCGCGTCCATCCGGTCCTCCGACAGCCAGCAGCGCGGCTCCCAGTACGAGGTGGCGCCGACCGCCCGCCCCGAGGCGAGGGACACCTGTGCGTAGGGCGCGAGACGGCCCGTCGCGGCGCGGGCGAGCTGGGCGTCGATGTAGGCGGGCACCTCGTGGGCCCTCGGCACCCAGGTGAACTCGTACGTTCCCCGGTTCTCCTCCGCCGCCACCGCCAACTCGGCCGCGTGCCGGTGCTCCAGCGGCTCCAGGCGTACCAGCGCGCCCTCCAGAACCGGCCCCCGCAGTGTGAAACTCACCCGACGATGTCCTTCCGCAGCCGCGCGAACGCCTCATGGAAACCGGGGAAAGTCTTGCGGACGCAGCCCGGGTCGTCGAACGAGATTCCGGGGACGCGCAGGCCGGTCACCGCGAAGGACATGACGACGCGGTGGTCGCCGTACGTCTTGATCTCCGCGCCCTTGGGCGTGCCGGGGCGGATCTCGATCCAGTCCTCACCCGTCGCCACGTCCACGCCCAGCCGGCGGAGGTTCTCCGCGCAGGCCT
The DNA here is from genome assembly GCF_044763345.1 of Streptomyces sp. NPDC096132. NCBI lineage: Bacteria > Bacillati > Actinomycetota > Actinomycetes > Kitasatosporales > Streptomycetaceae > Streptomyces > Streptomyces sp. NPDC096132. Next base: position 312,689 of record NZ_JBIWGA010000001.1, on the reverse strand, counting down.
CGAGCCGGTCGCACTCCTTCACGCGGGTGTTCGCGACGTCCTCGATGCGCACCGGTCCCGAGGCGAAGGGGGCGATCGCGGCGAGGGTCGGCATGGTGTCGGAGATGTCCCGCATGTTGACGGTGACGCCGTGGAGTTCGCCTGTGCCCTTCACCGTCGTACGGTCCACGCCGACCTCCACCAGCGCGCCCATCCGCCGCAGCACCTCCACGAAGCCCAGGTCGCCCTGGAGCGCGCCCTCGCCGAGGCCCGGCACGGTGACCTCGCCGCCGGTGAGCGCGGCGGCCGCGAAGAAGTAGCTGGAGGTGGAGGCGTCGGGTTCGATCGGGTAGGTGGTGGCGCGGTAGCCGCCCGGCGGGACGACGTACGTGCCGCCCTCCCGGCCGACCTCCACGCCGAACGCCCGCATCATCGCGATCGTGATCTCCACGTACGGCACCGAGACCAGGTCGGTGACGGTGATGCGCAGGCCGGTGCGGGTGAGCGGGCCGAGCAGCAGGAGTGCGGTCAGGTACTGGGAGGACTGGCCGGCGTCCAGCGCCACCTCGCCGCCCTCGACGCCGTTCGCGGTCACGGTGAGCGGGTGGTGACCCTCCGCCTCCTCGTGCCGCAGGTCCACACCGAGGTCGCGCAGGGCGCGGGTGAGCGGGAGCAGGGGGCGGCGGCGCATCTGGGGGGAGGCGTCGAAGCGGTAGGTGCCGTGGCCGGCGGCGGCGAGGGTGGGCAGGAAGCGGGCGGTCGTCGCGCCGTCCCGGCAGTAGACGTCGGCCTCGGCGACGGCGGGGCCCTGCGGGCGGCCGTCGACCTGCCAGCTGTCCGGGGTGCGGCCGACGCGGTAGCCGAGCCGGGTCAGTCCTTCGGCGAAGCCCTCCGTGTCGTCCGAACGCAGGGGCCGCTGAAGGGTGGTGACACCGTCGGCGGCGGCCGCGAGGAACAGGGCACGGGCGGTGATGGACTTGGAACCGGGGATGTCGACGAGGGCCATGCCGTCATGATCCCGTGCGGGAACCCCCGGATGTGGGCAAGTCCACGAGATGGACGACCGACGGGGTGGGCGCGGGGGCCGTCCTGGCCGGTGCCAGGGAGGTCAGGGCCACGCCGCCCACCAGGAGGGCCGCCGCGCACCAGCGCAGGACGCTCACCGGCTCGCCGAGGAACAGGGCCGCCGACGACATGCCGAAGACCGGGACCAGGAGGGAGAAGGGGGCCACGGTGGAGGCGGGGTGGCGGCGCAGGAGCCAGCCCCACGCCCCGAAGCCGAAGACCGTGGTGACCCAGGCGACGTAGACGACCGTGCCGGCGCCCTGCCAGTCGAGGGCGCGCAGGGCGGCCAGGTCCCGCGACGGGCCCTCGGTCAGGAGGGACAGGCCCAGCAGCGGCAGGACCGGGACCGTGCTCACCCAGACCATGAAGTTCAGCGGGTCCGGCGGGGACGCCCTGCGGGTGAGGACGTTGGAGACGCCCCAGCAGGCCGCCGCCGCGACGACCAGCGCGAAGGCGCCGAGCGGACCGGAGGTCCCCTCGTCCACGGCTGCCACCCCGATCCCGGCGAGGGCCACGGCCATGCCCAGCAGCCGGAGACGGGTGGGGCGTTCACCGAGTACGGCGAAGGCGACGGCCGCCGTGAACACCGACTGGATCTGCAGGACCAGCGAGGACAGACCCGCCGGCATGCCCTGGTCCATGCCCACGAACAGCAGCCCGAACTTCGCCACGCCCAGCGTCAGCCCGACCGCCACGATCCACTTCCAGGCCACCTTCGGGCGGCCGACGAGGAACACGGCGGGCAGGGCGGCCACCAGGAAGCGCAGGGCAGAGAAGAGCAGGGGCGGGAAGTGGCCGAGGCCGATCTCGATGACGGTGAAGTTGACGCCCCAGACGGCGGCGACGAGCACGGCGAGGGCGAGGTGGGCGGGTCGCATGCGTCGAGGATCACCCGCCCCGACCGTGAAGCACCAGCGATGATTACTGCATCGTCGGATGAAGCAACGCTACCGATTGGATCGCCGGTGCTCGATCTCCAGCGCCTTCGCGCCCTGCACGCCGTCTCCGTCCACGGCACGGTCGGAGCGGCCGCGGCCGCGCTCGGCTACACCCCGTCCGCCGTCTCCCAGCAGATCGCCAAACTGGAACGGGAGACCAGGACCGTGCTCCTGGAGCGCGAGGGCCGGGGCATCCGCCTCACCGACGAGGCGCTCCAGCTCGCCGCCACGGCGAAGGAGTTGCTGGCGATCGTCGAGCGCGCCGAGACCGAGCTGGAGGAGCGGCGCGGGGTGCCGGCCGGGCGGCTGGACATCGTCGCGTTCCCGTCGGCGGCGCGCGGCCTGCTGCCCTCCGTCCTCGCCGAACTCGCCCGCGCCCATCCGGCCCTGGACGCACGACTCGGCGAGGTCGACCCGCATCTGTCGGTGGACCTGGTCGCGAAGGGCGCGGTGGACCTCGCCGTGGCGCACGACTGGGACATCGCCCCGCTGCCCGCCCCGGCAGGCGTCGAGCAGGCCGTGATCGGGGACGACCTGTGCGACCTGCTGGTCCCCGAGGGCCACCCTTTCGCGGGGCGTACGGCCGTACGGCGGGAGGAGCTGGTCGGCGAGCGCTGGATCTGCCAGCCGCCCGGCCGGGTCTGCCACGACTGGCTGGTGCGCACCCTGCGAACGGCCGGCCACGAGCCGGACGTCGTCCACACCGCCGAGGAGAATCCCACCCTCGTGGCCCTGGTCGCCGCCGGCCTGGGCGTCGCCCTCATCCCACGGCTCGGCCGGGGCCCACTGCCGGCGGGGGTGGTGGAGGTCCCGCTCGACCCGATGCCCGTACGCCGCCTGTACGCGCTGTGGCGGGCTGGGGCGGCCCGGCGGCCGGCGATCGCGGAGACGGTACGGGTGCTGCGGGAGTGGTGGCCGAGGGTGTCGGCCCACCAGCAACCCCCTAAATAGTAGCCATGGATATAATATCCATGTACCGTAACGAGCATGCCTACGACACCAGTGCTCGACTCGTTCCTCCACCACGAGGAAGCCGGCGCGAAGGCCGGTGACGAAACGGCCTTCGTGTTCCTCCACGGCAACCCCTCCTCCTCGCACACCTGGCGCCAAGTCCTCCCCGGCATCGGCGCGGGCCGCCTCCTCGCCCCCGACCTGCTCGGCATGGGCCGCTCCGGCAAGCCCGACCTCGCCTACACCTTCGACGACCACGCCCGTCACCTGGACGCCTGGTGCGACGCGCTCGGCCTGGACCGGGTGGTGCTGGTCGGTCACGACTGGGGCGGCGCGCTCGCCTTCGACTGGGCCGCGCGGCACCCGGAGCGGGTGCGCGGCATCGCGTTCTTCGAAACCATCGTCAAGCCGCTGGCCTGGGAGGAGCTGACGCCCCAGGCCCGGGCACGCTCCGAGGCGATCCGGTCCGAGGCGGGCGAGGCGATGCTCGACGAGAACCTCTTCGTACGGCAGGCGTACACCGGCGGTGTCCTCACCCCGGCCTCCGAAGCCGACCTGGCGGCCTACCTCGCGCCGTACCCCACCCGGGAGAGCCGCCGCCCGCTGCTGTCCTGGGCCCGGCAGATGCCGCTCGGCGGGGAACCGGCCGGACTGGTCACCCGTATCGAGGCGTACGACGCGTGGCTCGCGAAGAGCCAGGACGTGCCGAAGCTGCTGCTGACCTTCGAGGGCTCGCCCACCCTGCTCATCGGGCCGGAGACGGCGCACTGGTGTGCCACGCACGTCGCCTCCCTGGAGACGGTGCACTGCGGTCCCGCCGGACACCACGCGACGGAGGACCGGCCGGCCGAGATCGCGGCGGCGATCTCCGCGTGGGCCGACCGGCACGGTCTGCGCTGACCGCACCGCACGGTCCGCACCGCACGGTCCGCACCGCACGGTCCGCACCGCACGGTCCGCACCACACGGTCCGCACCACACGGTCCGCACCCAGACCGCGCCCTCCGCGCTGACCGCGCCTCAGATCCCCCACCAGCCCCTTCCCTCCACCCCCGTACCGAATTCCGGGAATCCGTACGCCGGTGGGAACCCGCCTCCCTTCGCGCTCGTCCAACCCGCGAGCCGCCGGAGAGTCACCTCGTGCGGTGTCGGCCCTCGCTGCTGGCTGCGATCGCTGACCCACCCTCTCCGCCGCACGGAGGCCGACGGCATTGCCGCCATCGGCGCGCCCCCCTCCAATGCGCCGATGGCGGCCCCCTCGCAGGTAGCGTGCGCCACCGGACCCCCTCCGGAAGGAGCGCGCATGCCCTCCAGACGTACCGTCCTCGCCGCCGGCGCGGGCGTCACCGCGGCCCTCGCCGTCGGCGGTGCGGCCCGCGCGGACGAGCACCGACCGGCCGCCCTCCTCGCCCGGATGACCCTGGAGGACAAGGTCGGCCAGCTGTTCGTCGCCCGGGTCCACGGCCACTCGGCGACCGAGCCCGACCAGGCCGACATCGACGCCAACCTGAAGGAACTCGGTGTCCGCACGGCAGCCGAGCTGATCGCCCGTTACCGTCCGGGCGGGATCATCTACTTCGCCTGGGCGCACAACACCCGCGACCCACGCCAGATCGCGGACCTCTCCGACGGCATCCAGCGCGCCTCCCTCCAGCAGCCCCGCGGTCTGCCCGTGCTGATCTCCACCGACCAGGAACACGGCATCGTCTGCCGCATCGGCCGGCCGGCCACCCTGTTCCCCGGCGCGATGGCCGTGGGAGCCGGCGGATCCCTGCGGGACGCCCACACCCTCGGCCGGATCGCGGGCCGCGAACTGCGCGCGATGGGCGTCCGGCAGAACTACTCCCCCGTGGCCGACGTGAACGTGAACCCGGCCAACCCGGTGATCGGCGTGCGCTCGTTCGGCGCCGACCCGGAGGCGGTGGCCGCCCTGGTCGCCGAGGAGGCCGGGGGCTACCGGGCCGCCGGGGTCGCCGCCACCGCCAAGCACTTCCCCGGGCACGGCGACACCGCGGTCGACAGCCACACCGGCTTCCCGGTCATCACCCACTCCCGCGAGGTCTGGGAGCGGCTGGACGCGGCCCCCTTCCGGGCGGCGATCGCGGCCGGCATCGACTCGATCATGACCGGCCACCTCCTGGTCCCGTCCCTCGACCCCTCCGGCGATCCGGCCACCCTCTCCCACCCCGTCCTCACCGGCATCCTGCGCGAACACCTCGGCTACGACGGGGTCGTGGTCACCGACGCGCTCGGCATGGCGGGCGTCCGCACCAAGTACGGCGACGAACGGGTTCCGGTGCTCGCCCTCAAGGCCGGCGTGGACCAGCTCCTCGACCCGCCCGACCTCGGCCTCGCCTGGAACGCGGTCCTGCGAGCCGTACAGGACGGGGAACTCACCGAGGAGCGGCTCGATGTGTCGGTGCTGCGGATCCTGCGGCTGAAGGAGAGGCTGGGGCTGCTCGCCGAGCCTTACACCGATCCCGACGCCGTGGACCGGGTGGTCGGCCGGCCCGAGCATCTCGCGGAGGCCGAGCGGATCGCCGAGCGGACGACGACCCTGCTCGTCAACGAGGGGCCGCTGCTGCCCCTCTCGCCAAGCACGCACCCCCGGCTCCTCGTCGTGGGCGCCGACCCGGTCTCCCCCTCCGGCACCACGGGCCCGCCCACCGGCGTCCTGGCGGCCGCCCTCACCGCACTGGGCTTCACGGCGACGGCCCTGTCCACGGGCACGGACCCCTCGGCGGAGACCATCGCGCGGGCGGTGACGGCGGCGGGCGAGGCCGACGCGGTCGTGACGACGACCTGCAACGTCACCGCGGCGAGCCCGCAGCGCACCCTGGCGGACCGGCTCACGGCGACCGGCCGCCCAGTGGTGGCGGTCGCCGTCCGCAACCCGTACGACGTGGCCCACCTCCCGTCCGTACGGGCCTGTCTGGCGACCTACTCCTGGTCCGACGCCGAACTGCGGGCCGCCGCCCGCGTGATCGCCGGCACGGTACGGCCGCGGGGCAGGCTCCCGGTACCGGTCCAGCGAGCGGACGACCCCGCCCGCGAGCTGTACCCCCTCGGCCACGGCCTGACGTACTGAGCCCGTACCGAGCCGAGGCGACGGGCCTTGGGCAGCGCGCGTACCGGGCGTACCGGGCGTACGCCGTCCGTCGGACGCACCCCCCGCACCACGCGCAAAGCACCCCACGCCGGTGGCGTGCGCCCGGCGGTGCGGGTCACGCTGGTCGGGGGGCGGGGGCGGGAAGGGGCACGTGGGGGACTGCGATGCGCGACGGAGCATGGACGGGGTGGCTGGTGCTGGCCGCACTCCTGACGGGGTGCCAGGCGGCCGCGGACGACGACCCGTCGCCCCCGCCGACCGCGACCCCCACACCCCGCGCGCCGACGGTCGTCTCCGGCTTCGGCAGGGTCTTCCTCGACGCCGGCGAGTGCAGCTCCTTCGGCACGACCAGCTTCACCGAGGTGCCGTGCGCCGGTGAGCGGGCGGCGGCCCGGGTCACCGCCCGGCACGACGGCAAGGCCGGGACGGGTCCGCCCTGTCCGCCGACCACCGACTTCGTCCTCCACATCGGCGAACAGCCCGCCGAGCACGGCGCCATCGCGCAGGGCTACGCCTGTATGCGCAACCTCCAGCCCCCGCACCCCGGCGACCCGGGCGCCGGCGGCGGCCCGCGCACCATCGTCGGCGACTGCGTCCACGGCACGGGAAACGGCCAGGTCCGCGAAACGGCCTGCGACGGCTCGGGCACCCACGCACCCCAGTACGAAGTGGCGAAGGCCGTGGACACCCGGGCGAACTGCCCGGCGTCCACGGCCCTCTACGTCCAGCTCGGCGGCAGCCCCGCGGTGGGGTGCGCGCGGCCGGTCTGAATCACGTCACGGACGCAGCGCGGGCTCCCGTTCCACGTCGCGGACGTCCAGCTTCGAGTCGAACTTCGCCAGGGGCTTCGCCTGGGCCACCGCGGTGGACGAGACGCCCGCCCAGTCCAGGATCCGGGCCGTGGCGAGGGCCTTCTCGTCGGTGGTCAGGCCGGCGACGTTCGCGCCGTGGTTGAGGCCGGGGGCGGTGAAGACGTACGAGTCCTTCGCGCCCTTGCCGAGGCGGAAGCGTTCCGCGCCCCAGGGGTCGTTCTGGCCGTAGACGAAGAGCATGTGGCGGGCGTTGTGCTTCACCCAGGTGTCGACGTCACGCATGGCCCAGGGCTGGAAGCGCATCGAGATGTCGCGCGGGACGAAGTTCCGGGGCGGCTGGTAGCCGTAGCGGATGTACTTCTTCTCGATGTGCGGGAAGTTGATGGTGGGCGCGCCGAGCTGGGTGCCCGCCTGGTAGTAGTACGGGGTGTAGGGCTCCAGGCCCTGGTCCGTGTAGAACGAGAAGCCGGAGATCGTGTCGATCGACGTCCAGATCTCGTCGTCGGTCGCGGTCGTGGCGTTCGCGGGGATCGTGTCGCAGTCGGACAGCAGGCTGTACTGCCAGAAGCCCCAGACGTAGTCGAGGACCACGGCCTCGTAGGCGCGGTCCAGGCTGCCGATGGTGGTGAACGTGTAGCCGTTCTCGGCGGCGTAGGCCTCGTACTTCTTCTCCAGCGGCTCGCGGCGGACGAGTGCCTCGCGCTGGACCGCGTTCAGCCGGTCGCGGCACTCCTTGGTGCCGACGGAGGCGAAGAAGCGGTCGTAGGCGGAGTCCTCGTCGTTCACGACGTCGTTGGGGGCGACGTAGGCCACCACGCCGTCCATGTCGTGCGGGTAGAAGCGCTCGTAGTAGGTGGCCGTCATACCGCCCTTGGAGCCGCCCGTGGAGATCCAGTTCTTCGAGTAGATCTTCTTCAGCGCCTTGAAGATGCGGTGCTGGTCGCTCGCCGCCTGCCAGATGTCCAGCTTGGACCAGTCGGCCGGGGCGGGGCGGGACGGGGTGAAGTAGCGGTACTCCATGGAGACCTGGTTGCCGTCGACGATCTGGGTCGGCTCGCGGCGGCTGGGGGTGGTGGAGACGTTGTAGCCGCCGGTGTAGAAGACCGTGGGGCGGCTCGCGTCCTTGTGCAGCACGGTGATCCGCTGCTGGAAGGTACCCGCGGACGGGTGCCGGTGGTCCACCGGCTGTGTGTAGTTCAGGACGAAGTAGCGATAGCCGGGGTACGGCTTCTCCTGGATCAGGCTCATGCCGGGGATCGAGAGAAGCCGGTCCTTGATGTCCGTCGGCTCCGGCTCCGCGGCGGTCGCCGCACCGGCCGTGCTCAGCGTGCCTATGAGCACGGTGAGCGCCAGCAGCCATCTGAGCGCCTTGCGCATGCGCGTGCACCCTTCCCTGTGAGACAGATGTGCACCGGAAGTTATCCGGGTCAACACCCGTCGCACCAGAGGGGGTTGAGGCGTCGGCCAGGATCGGCTCGAACTCAGCAGAAGATCCAGCCGGAGCTGTACTCGTCGTGGGCCACCGCTGCCGTCACCCGCACACAGCTGTGTCCGGCGTAGACCCGCGCCCACGGGGAGCTACGGGTGTGCCGTCGCGCCTTGTTCACGGCGACGTGGCCGCGCGACTGCAGACCGACGGCGATCCGCCGCTCGGTGCCGGGGTTGTTCTGCACGGTGATGGCACACATCCAGCCGCCGCTCTTGTGGATGCGCACGGCACCGCTGTCGAACGTCAGCGTCCGGATCTTCCGCATGCCCGCGCAGGACGGGGGCGCGGCGTGGGCGATGCCCGGTGCGGCGAGCGCGAGCACACCGGAGGCGGTCAGCACGGCCACCACGGCCCCCAGCCGTCGGCGTATCGCCTTCCGCGCACCCTGTGCACCACTGCTCACGGTCCCCGTCCCCTCCCACGTCCGCCGTATGCGCGCCCCCGCGCAATCCCCGTACTGATGTACGGACGCACGACATATGTCGGATGGTTGCACGACCGTCACCTGGACGCGCCGACCGGCTCCTCCGGTTCGGCCGCCCCGACGAACGTCCGCCGGCGGCGGGCGCAGCGTCCGTCGAGCGCGAGCAACTCGTCGTGCGTGCCGCCGATCAGACCGCCGCCGGCTCGTCCTCCCCCACGAAGGTGCGCCACAAGACGGCGTACTTTCCGCCGAGGCGGAGCAGCTCGTCGTGCGTGCCGTCCTCGATCACCCCGCCGTGGTCCATCACGACCACGCGGTCCGCGCGGGCCGCCGTGGTCAGGCGGTGGGCGACGACGAGGGTGGTACGGCGGCCTGTGAGGCGGTCGGTGGCCTGGTTGACCTGGGCTTCCGTCGCGAGGTCCAGGGCCGCTGTCGCCTCGTCGAGGAGGAGGACGTCCGGGTCGACCAGCTCCGCGCGGGCCAGGGCGATCAGCTGGCGCTGGCCGGCGGAGAGGTTGCGGCCGCGCTCGGCGACCTCGTGGAGGTAGCCGCCGTCGAGGGTGGCGATCATCTCGTGGGCGCCGACCGCCCGCGCCGCCGCCTCGACCTCGGCGTCCGTGGCGTCCGGACGGCCGTAGGCGATCGCGTCGCGGACGGTGCCGGGGAACAGGTAGGCCTCCTGCGGGACGACTCCCAGACGGTGGCGGTACGACGTGATGTCCAGGGAACGCAGATCCGTACCGTCGACCGTCACCCGGCCGGACGTGGGGTCGTAGAACCGGGCCACCAGCTTGACCAGCGTCGACTTGCCGGCGCCCGTCTCACCGACGAAGGCGACCGTCTGGCCGGCCGGGACGCGCAGGTCGATCCCGGCGAGCGCCTCTTCCTCCCCGCCGTACGCGAAGTGCACGTCCTCGAAGGCGATCTCGCCGCGCAGGGAGAGCACTTCGAGGGGTTCGTCGGCCGACTTCGTGGACGTCGGCTCACGCAGCAGCTCCTGGATGCGGCCCAGCGACACCGTCGCCTGCTGGTAGCCGTCGAAGACCTGGGAGAGCTGCTGGACCGGGGCGAAGAACAGGTCGATGTAGAGGAGGTACGCGACCAGGGCGCCGGTGGTGAGGGTCGCCGCGTCCACCCGTCCCGCGCCCGCGATCAGTACGGCCGCCGCCGCCACCGACGACAGCAGCTGCACGAACGGGAAGTAGATCGAGATCAGCCACTGGCCCCGGATGCGGGCGCGGCGGTAGCTGTCGCTGCGTTCCGCGAAGCGTCGGCCGCCGTCGCCCTCGCGCCGGAAGGCCTGCACGATCCGCAGCCCGGACACCGACTCCTGGAGGTCGGCGTTGACCACGGACACCCGCTCACGGGCCAGTTCGTACGCCTTCACGCTCGCCCGGCGGAAGAAGTACGTGGCGACGATCAGCGGCGGGAGCGTCGCGAAGACGACCAGCGCCAGCTGTACGTCGATCACCAGCAGGGCGACCATGATGCCGAAGAAGGTGACGACCGAGACGAAGGCCGTGACCAGGCCCGTCTGGAGGAAGGTGGAGAGGGCGTCGACGTCCGTCGTCATCCTCGTCATGATCCGGCCGGTCAGCTCCCGCTCGTAGTAGTCGAGCCCGAGGCGCTGGAGCTGGGCGAAGATCTTCAGACGGAGGCTGTAGAGGACGCGTTCGCCGGTGCGGCCGGTCATCCGGGTCTCGCCCGTCGTGGCCGCCCACTGCACGGCCACGGCGAGCAGGGCCAGCAGCGACGCCGTCCACACGGCGCCCAGCGCCATACGGGTGACGCCGTCGTCGATGCCGTGCCGGATCATGACCGGCAGGAGCAGGCTCGTCCCGGCGTCCACGGCCACCAGACCGAGGCTGATCAGCAGCGGGACGCCGAAGCCGCGCAGCAGCCGGCGCAGACCGTACGACTCCTCGGGGGTGACCGCCCGCATCTCGTCCACGTCGGGGGTGTCGGACGCGGGCGGCAGCGCCTCCACCTGGGCGAGCAGCTCGGGCGTGGCCGGCATGCCCTCCAGGGCGGTGTCCTTCGGCTCCCGGTCGCCGGTCCACAGCCGGGGGGTGACCCCGCGCTCGGCGTCGAACTCGGCGTCCAGTTCATCGCGTACGGTCGTGTCCTCCGCCGGGGTGGGCGGCTGGGCGTGGCCGGGCGAGACGCCGCCCAGCTCGTCCGGGTCGGTGAGCAGGCGGCGGTAGAGCGCCGAGCGCTCCTGGAGCTCCTCGTGGGTGCCGAGGTCGGCGAGCCGGCCGTTGTCGAGGACGGCGATGCGGTCGGCGAGGTTGAGGGTGGAGCGGCGGTGGGCGATCAGGAGCGTGGTGCGGTCCCGCATGACCTGCTTGAGCGCCTCGTGGATCTCGTGCTCGACCGCCGCGTCCACGGCCGAGGTGGCGTCGTCCAGGACCAGCAGACGGGGGTCGGTGAGGATCGCCCGGGCGAGGGCGACGCGCTGGCGCTGGCCGCCGGAGAGGGTCAGTCCGTGCTCGCCGACCTTGGTGGCGTAGCCGTCGGGCAGCTCCGCGATGAAACGGTCGGCCTGGGCGGCGCGGGCGGCGGCCTCGATCTGCTCGTCGGTCGCGTCGGGACGGCCGTACGCGATGTTGGCGCGAACCGTGTCGGAGAAGAGGAAGGAGTCCTCGGGGACCAGGCCGATCGCGGCCCGCAGCGAGTCGAGGGTGAGCTCGCGGACGTCGTGGCCGCCGATGAGGACCGCGCCCCGGGTGACGTCGTAGAAGCGCGGGAGGAGCAGGGAGACCGTCGACTTGCCGGAGCCGGAGGAGCCGACGACCGCGAGGGTCTCACCGGGGCGGATCTCGAAGCTGAGCCCGTCGAGGACGGGACTGGTCGTGCCGTGGGCGCCGGCGTAGCCGAAGGAGACGTCGTCGAACTCGACGGTCGCGGGCGCGTCGGCGGGGAGTTCCTTGGTGCCGTCGGTCATCGACGGCTCGGTGTCGATCAGCTCCAGGACGCGTTCGGTGCCGGCGCGGGCCTGCTGGCCGACCGTGAGGACCATCGCGAGCATGCGGACCGGGCCGACGAGCTGGGCGAGGTAGGTGGAGAAGGCGACGAAGGTTCCTAGCGTGATGTGGCCGCGCACGGCCAGCCAGCCGCCCAGCGCCAGCATGGCGACCTGGCCGAGGGCGGGGACGGCCTGGAGGGCGGGGGTGTACCTCGAGTTCAGGCGGATGGTGCGCAGGCGGCCCGCGAACAGCCGGCGGCCGACCTCGCGGAGCTTCCCGGTCTCCTGGTCCTCCTGCCCGAAGCCCTTCACCACGCGTACGCCGCTGACGGCCCCGTCGACCACGCCCGCGACGGCCGCCGCCTGGGCCTGGGCGTACCACGTGGCGGGGTGGAGCTTGGCGCGGCTGCGCTTGGCGATCCAGGCGAGGGCGGGTGCCACGGCGAGGGCGACGAGGGTGAGCGGCACGGACAGCCACGCCATCACCACGAGGGAGATCACGAAGAGGGCGAGGTTCCCGATGGTCATCGGGAGCATGAAGAGCAGGCCCTGGATCAGCTGGAGGTCGCTGGTGGCGCGGCCGACGACCTGGCCGGTGGACAGCTCGTCCTGGCGGCGGCCGTCGAGCCGGGTGATCGTCCCGAACATCTCCGTCCGCAGGTCGTGCTGGACGTCGAGGGCGAGACGGCCGCCGTAGTAGCGGCGGACGTAGGTGAGGGCGTAGACGAGGACGGCGGCGGCGATCAGGGCGGCCGCCCAGGGGGCCATGTCCCGGGTGTGGTCGCCGATGACGTCGTCGATGATCACCTTGGTGATCAGGGGGACGATCGCCATGACGGCCATGCCGGCAAGGCTCGAGCCGAGGGCGAGGACGACGTCCCTCGGGTACCGCCAGGCGTATCCCGCGAGGCGTCGTACCCATCCCCGTTTCTCCGTCACGCCGGTGCCCTCCGATTTTTTGGCCTGCTCTACCGGAAGGCACCAACGTCCACAGCCGGAGATTTCATCCCGCCGCAACAATTGGTGAGTGCGGTCGTACGGCGAGTGCGGCGTCGTTGTGGCTGGTCGCGCCCACGCGGCGGAGCCGCATATCGATACAGCCCCGCGCCCCTTGGCGGCGCTGCCCTCATGGCGTCAGACGCGCACCGGCTTGGCGGTCGCTCCGAGTGACGGGCAGGTGACGGACCGACGCCGGAGGTGAAGCCGCGCTCGAGGACGAGGAGGCGGCCGTCGGGGAGGGCCTGGACCTCGGGGACGCCGAGGCCGGTGTCGGTGCGGTAGGCGTACTGGGCGGCGAGGCGGAAGTGGTTCGCCCTGGTCCTGGTCCAGGTCTGGAAGCGGACGGCGCCCGTGCTGTCGCCGGAGATCGCGTACTCCATCGACGCGAGGAGGGTGCGGCCGCCGGGGAGGAGGGTCAGGCCCTCGAAGGTCTGGTTGGTCGTGGCGCGGCCGGCGGGGGCCACCTGGAGCGAGGAGGGAACGGGAGGCGGTCGAGGATCCGGCCGTCGGCGCTGTGGCGGCGGACGGAGGGCTCGGTCTCGGAGGTGATGAGGCGGGTGCCGTCCCGGTCGATGACGAGGCCCTCGCTGTCGAGCGCGGCGCCGATCTCGTCGGCCGGCGGGACGACCGACTTCGGCGCGAGGGTTCTCGCGTCCAGGCCGAAGAGGGCGGAGCGGTCGGAGAGGGCGGCGAGGGAGCCGGTGGGGGTCCCCCCGCTCGAGCGAAGCCGAGAGTGGGGGAGGTCCAGGGCGAGGGCGGAGAAGTTGCCGACGAAGGTGCCGTCGTACGTCGTCTTGTCGAGGACGTCCGAGAAGCGGTCGAGGGAGACCGTGGGCGAACAGGCGTTGTTGCCCCGGGCGTCGGCTTGCGCGGTCCCGGCGGCGGTCAGGGAGGCGGCCGCCGCCAGGCCGGCGGTGAGGGTGGCGAGTACGGTTCGCAGGCGCATGGGCGTCACCGTGGGCGGGGCCGGTGACGTGTGGTGCGGCAAGGGAGCGTGCCGGGCGCCGCGGGTGCTGTGCGGGACTTTCACAACACCCCCTAGGCGTGAAAGCTCGCTCAGAACGCGGCCAGGTCCTTGTGGATGACCTTCGCGACACCCTGGATGGTCGTGATGCCGTAGTTCATCGTGCTGTTGCCGTGGGTGAGGACGGTGATCATGTAGTCGTGGCCGCCGCCCTTGAAGGTGCCGACGCTGTGGACGCGCCAGCCGTGCGTGGCGCGCGAGAGCCAGCCGTTCTTCACGTGCCAGGTGACATCGGAGGGGCGGCCGTACGGGGTGCCCCAGCGCTGCGAGGAGATGACCGAGCCCATCAGCTTGCGGATGTACCAGCGCGAGTCGTCGGTGAGGACCGTGTTGTGCGCCGTCAGCAGCTTGAGCAGCTTCTGCTCGTCGGTCACGGTGATCTGGGTGAGGCCCCAGTAGCCGTTCGCGCCCGGCTTGGTCTGGGTCATCCTGGCGGCGGTGAGGAAGTTCTTGACCTTCGTCACGCCGAGCTGCCTCCACAGGGTGGAGGTGGAGGTGTTGTCCGACTTGGTGATCATCGCGGTGGCGAGTGACTTCTCACGGCTGGTCAGCGCGCGGTCGGTCTTCTGCGCGTCCCACAACAGCGTGGCCAGGACGGTCACCTTGACGACGCTGGCCGAGTCGTAGGCCGTGGAGGCGCGCAGGGTGCAGGTGGTGTTGGTGCTGCGGTCGTAGAGCCCGACCGCGATCGTGCCCTTGCGGTTGGCGAGGGCGGCCGTGATGTCCTTCTTCAGCTTGGTGGCCAGCGTCGCGTTGTTCGACGTACAGCTGACGGTGGGGGTGGCGGCCGCGGCGGGCGCGGCGGCCGCCACTGCGGTGATGAGGACTCCGGTGCCGAGTGCCGTGGCGACCAGTCCTCTCCTGCGTTTCGGGATGCGGTGAGTCATGCCCAGTTGACTCACCAGTTCGTAGGAATGGTTGTACGAGCCCGGGGGATTGGGCAAGGCCTGGGCAACCCGTTACCGGGTCCTGTGCGTCTTCACAGGCTGCGGCCAGGTTCGGCACAGCCGCCGCCCACAACCGGCGTACAGCATCCGGAGAGTGACATCTGCCACCGATCCACTCCCCACGCACACGACCGTGTCCCCCGACTGGCCGCCGCCGACGCCCGCCGAGACGGCCCCCGCGGCGCCTCCGCCGGACAAGGCGCCGCGCTGGTCGCTGCCCGCGCTGATCGCGATCATGATCCTGGCGGCGGTGCTCTACGGCTGGAACCTGTCGGGCAACAGCCTCAACAGCTTCTACAGCGCCGCCATCTACAGCGGTACGCAGAGCTGGAAGGCGTGGTTCTTCGGCTCGCTCGACGCCGGGAACTTCATCACCGTCGACAAGCCGCCGTTCGCGCTCATGATCATGGGCCTGTCCTGCCGGATCTTCGGCTTCGGTACCTGGCAGATGATGGCACCGGAGATCGCTGCGGCGCTGGGCACGATCTGGATCCTGCACTCCTGCGTGAAGCGGGTGTTCGGGCACGCGGCCGCCGCGATCGCGGCGCTCGTGCTCGCGCTGACGCCGATCACCGTCGCCATCAACCGCGACAACAACCCGGACACCATCCTGGTCCTGCTGATGGTGGCGGGTACCGCCCTCGCGCTGCGCGCGACCCGCGACGACCGGCTGCTGCCGCTCATCGGCTCGGCGGTGTGCTTCGGCCTCGCCTTCAACACCAAGATGCTCCAGGGGTACATCGCCCTGCCCGCCGTCTTCGCCGTGTACGTGTACGCGTCGAAGCTGGGCTGGAAGAAGAAGGTCGTCAACCTGGCCCTGGCCGCCGTGGCGTTGGCCGTCTCCAGCTTCTGGTGGGCGACGGCCGTGTCCCTGGTGCCCGCCGACGACCGGCCCTACATCGGCGGTTCGACCGACGGCAGCGCCTGGGACCTGATCATGGGCTACAACGGCCTGGGCCGCGTCCTCGGCGGCGAGGGCAACGGCGGCGGCGGCGGCGGTGGAGGCGGCACCTTCGCCGGGACGGCGGGCATCGGCCGCATGTTCAACGACGTCCTCGGCGGCCAGATCTCCTGGCTGATCCCCTTCTCGGGCATCGCGCTCGTAGCCGGCCTGGTGCTGTGCGGCCGCGCCCCGCGCACCGACCTGACGCGTGCCGCGCTGGTCCTGTGGGGCGGCTGGACCGTCCTGCACTACTTCACCTTCGCCCTGGCCGAGGGCACCATGCACCCGTACTACACGACCGCGCTCGCCCCGGGCATCGCGGCGCTCACCGGTGGCGGCGGGGTCATGCTGTGGCGCGCCTTCCGCGGTGGTGACGCCCGCTGGTCGTGGGTGCTGCCCGCGGGGCTGGCCGTGACCGGCATCTGGGCGATCGTGCTGCTGCGCCGGGCCACCGGCTGGAACACCTGGCTGTGGCCGGTCATCGGTGTCGTCATGGTCCTCGCGATCGTGGGTCTGTTCGTGCTGCGGTCCGCGAGCTCCGGCACCCGGCTGCGGCTGCTCGGCGCGTCCGTCGCCGCGGCGATCGTGGCGGCGCTCGCCGGTCCGACGGCGTACGCGGCCTCGCCGGCCTTCGGCAGCTCCAGCGGCATGATGGGCGGGACCAATCCGACCGCGGGTCCCTCCACCGGGGGCGGCATGGGCGGTCCCGGCGGCGGTGGCGGCCGGGGCGGCTTCGGCGGTGGCAACGGGGGCGGTCCCGGCGGGCAGATGCCGGGCGGTACCCAGCAGGGCGGCGGCCAGGCGAGCGGTGAGTTCCCCGGCGGCGGCAACGGCCAGATGACGCCGGGGGGCGGCAGCGGTGAGCTTCCCCAGGGGGGCGGCGCTCCCAGCGGCGCCCCGAGCGGGGGTCAGGGCGGTCAGCAGGGCGGCATGAACGGGGAGTTCCCCGGCGGCGCCCAGGGTGGCGGCGAGAACGGTTCGGCTCCGGGCGGCGGCACGAGCGGTGGCCCCGGTGGCGGCACGGGCGGCGGCGGTATGGGCGGCGGCGGTATGGGCGGCGCCGACAGCGAGCTCATCTCGTACCTGGAGAAGCACCAGGACGGCGCCACGTGGCTGATCGCGGTGTCCAACTCACAGAGCGCGGGCCAGATGATCCTGAGCACCGGCAAGCCCGTCATCTCGATGTTCGGCTTCACCGGCTCGGACAACGCGATGACCCTGGCCAGGCTCAAGGAACTGGTGAAGAAGGGCGAGCTGCACTACATCCAGCTCGGCGGCGGTATGGGGATGGGCGGCAACAACAGCCAGAACCAGGAGCTGACCAGCTGGGTGCAGGAGCACGGGACGGCGGTGAAGGAGAGCGAGTACAGCTCGAACTCGTCGTCCGGTTCGGACTCGTCCAGTGCATCCAGCTCGTCCAACTCCTCCAGCTCTTCCAGCTCCTCGATCTACCGCCTGGACCCGTCCGACGTGAGCTGACTTGAGCTGACCGGTACGGCACCAACGGCCCCTGACATCCCGTCAGGGGCCGTTTTTGTATGTTCACACACGGTCAACTCGCGTAGACAAGGGGCGATTTGCCGTTCCCGGTCACCGAATGGACACGCACGGTCCATTTACAAGGGTGCATGCTCATGTCACGCTCCCGATTGCCGCCTCCATTCAACCCGCGTAGATCGGACACCCCACATGCTGGCGACACGCACACGCCGATGGAAGTCGGTGGCCCTTGCCACCGCTGCCGTCCTGGCCGGCCTCACCGTGCCCGCGCTCACCGCGACCCCCGCCGCGGCGACCACGACGGCGTACGACTCGACGTACTACAAGAACGCGGTCGGCAAGACGGGTACGAGCCTGAAGTCGTCCCTGCACACGATCATCAGCGCCAACGTCACGAAGATCTCGTACTCCGCGGTCTGGAACGCGCTGAAGGTCACCGACCAGGACCCGAACAACAGCAGCAACGTGCTCCTGCTGTACAGCGGCGTCTCGCGCAGCAAGTCCCTCAACGGCGGCGACGTCGGCGACTGGAACCGCGAGCACACCTGGGCCAAGTCCCACGGCGACTTCGGCGAGGCGATCGGCCCCGGCACGGACCTGCACCACCTGCGTGCCTGCGACGTCCAGGTCAACAGCACCCGCGGCAACCTGGACTTCGACAACGGCGGCAGCACCGTCACCAACGGCGGCGGCAGCCTCGTCGACTCCAACTCCTTCGAGCCGCGCGACGCGGACAAGGGTGACGTGGCCCGCATGATCCTCTACATGGCCGTGCGCTACGAGGGCGACGACGGCTGGCCGAACCTGGAGCCCAACGACAGTGTCGGCAACGGCAGCAACCCGTACATGGGCCGCCTGTCCGTCCTCAAGGCCTGGAACGACGAGGACCCGCCGAGCGCCTTCGAGGAGAAGCGCAACCAGGTCATCTACGACACCTACCAGCACAACCGCAACCCGTTCATCGACCACCCGGAGTGGGTCGAGGCCATCTGGTAGGACACGGCGCCGCATACCCCACGACAGGGCCCTCCCGGAGTGTTTCCGGGAGGGCCCTGTGTCATGGGCGTCTTGGTGGATCATGGTCATGATGATCGCCGGGGCCGGCGTCGGGACGGGGAGGACGAACCAGTGAGCTACTGCCTGGAGATGAGCACCGGTGACATGCGCAGCGTGATCCGGCTGCTCACCGCGGTGGAGCGAACGCAGGAGCAGGAGCGGATGTTCGCCATCGTGCGTGAGCGGTGCGAGAAGGCCGACGCGCGGATGCGGGAGCAGGGCATCGACCTGGAGGTGTCGGTGGGCCGGGCGCTGGAGGAGCTGGTCGAGGGCACCCCGCCCAGCGTGGACCTGTGCCCCGCGTACACGTACGCCTTCCACGAGGTCGTGGCCCCGCACTTCTCCGACACCACGGACCTCGGGGCGTGGCGCCGGCCGTCCTGGTTCTTCGCACTGGACTCCGAACTCGCCCGGCACCGCGTCCCGGCGGACATCCGGCCCGCGTCCTTCCTCTTCAGCGGCCCGCCGCTGCGGCTGCCGCATCCCGGCGACATGGTGCCGCAGATCGGCGTGCTGCCCGCGCAGCGGGCGGGGGCGCTGGCGGAGGCGTACGAGGGGGTGCTGAACCGGCTGGACCGCGAGTTCACGGAGACGGCGGGGAGGTTCGCCGAGCTGATGCGGTTCGAGGCGGAGGAGTGGGAGACGGCACAGCGCCTGGGGCGCAAGGACGACACGATCTTCTTCTGGTTCTGCTGAGCGCAGGTGGCCCCAGGTTGTTCCTATGGAACGACCAGTTACCTCACACCGGTGATGTGGATCTTCCGGCCGGGCATGTCGCGTGGCCCGGCCGGAAGCATGAGGACCGCCCGGCCGCTCCGCCGGGACGATCCCGACTCCCTTTCCCGGAGATCTCCATGAAGCTTCGTACCTGGTCCTTCGCCGCCGTCCTCGCCCTGACCGCCCTCGCGCTGCCCGCCCGGAGTGCCACCGCCGCCGCGGTCCCGACCTGCAACGACGGCTCGATCTGTTTCTACAGCGGCGAGAACTTCGGCGGCAGCAGCTGGGAGTGGACGGCCCGCAGCGGCTACCGCGACATGCCGCCGAACCTCCACGACCACGTCGGCTCCTTCGTCGCCTCCACCCGCGCCTGCTTCATCAACTGGGGCCCGGTCGAGAAGCGCGACGTCTTCAACGGCGACTGGCGCTCCCGCTACCTCGGCGACTTCGGCGGCCGCATCGACGGGGTGGGCGCGGGCGGCTGCTGACGCCTGTCGCTCACCGCTCCGGGGCTCCGCGTACCAGCGCCACCGCGCGCGGCGCGCGTGCCCCGGGTTCTCGCCTCGACCGGTGGCCCACCGCAGGGTGGGCCACCGGTCGGTGTCCGTCGGGGCGTCGGGAAAGAGCCGGCGAGGCACCCGGTCGCACAGACCGGCGTCCGGCGCCCAGCCCACCCCCACGCCCTCGGCGATGTCGTGCACATGCACCAGCGTCTCAGCGTGCCCCCGCAGGCCTCCAGCACCTGCTGGCAGCCCGCTCGGCCCGGCGTCCCGGTCCGCGTCAGGGCTCGTAGCGGGCCCTGCGGGCGACCGGGGTGAAGTCCAGGCTTTCGAAGAGGGCCGCGGAGGCGGGGTTGTTCACGTTGACGTCGAGGAAGACCTCGGGCTCGCCGGCGGCCCGCATGCGGGTCAGGGCGGTGAGTGCGAGGGCGCGGCCCAGGCCGTGGCCTCGGCGGGGCGGGACCGTGCCCACCTGGATGAGGAAGTCCCGGGCGCAGGTGACGAAGCCGAGCGGGGAGCCGTCGGCGGAGCGGGCCAGGCAGGAGTACCGCGGGCGGAAGTCGTCGTCCCCGGCCGTCCAGTCGACCCACTCGTCCCGGGACCAGCCGGGGAAGCCGGGGCGGTCGGCGAAGGACGCGCCGTAGGCCTCGAAGAAGTCCCCCTGGTTGTCGTCGTCCCACTCCTCGACCTCGACCCCGGCCGGGAGAACCGCCTCGGGGAGGACCCCGGCCAGGTCGCGCCGCAGGACGTCCTCCGCGAACGTCTGCCGAAGGCCCCGCGAGGTGAACAGCCCGTCGGCTTCGGCGGTCAGCGACTCCGTCTCCACCCGGAGCCCCCCGCCCCGCCGCCGCGCCACCTCCAGCAGCCGGTCGAGAAGCGCGCCGCCGGTCCCCTGGCCTCGCCACGACGGATCGACCTGTCCGGTCACCACAGTCGATCCACGCGCGTCCCGGACCGAGCCCGACGCGATCAGCCCCCCGTCACGGAAGGCGCCGATCGCCACGACGCCTTCACCCACGTACCGCCTCCCGAGGAATCCGGGTGACGTGGCGACAGACAGCCCCCCGTCCACGGCCAGACAGCGAACGGCGAGGTCCACGACGGCCGGTACGTCCGCGCCCGAGAGTTCAGCCCATTCCACGGCCAAAGGATGCCTCAGTCGAGGTGCGTCGGAGCGAACATTTTCAGCAGGGCCGGGAGGACGACCACCGACGGACCCGGTGCCGTCAGGGCCTTCGTCAGGTCCGCCTCCAGGGTTTGCGGGGACGTCAGTGTTCCCGGTACGCCGAACGACTCCGCCAGTGCCACGTAGTCGGGGCGGGTCAGTTCTGTCGCCGTGGTCTCGCCGAAGGCGTCCGTCATGTACTCGCGGAGGATGCCGTAGCCGCCGTCGTCGACGACGAGCCAGGTGACCGGGAGGGCGTACTGCTTGGCGGTCGCGAGTTCGGCGATCGAGTAGAGGGCGCCGCCGTCGCCGGAGACCGCCAGGACCGGGCGGGTCGGGTCGGCGGCCGCCGCGCCGAGGGCCGCCGGGAAGGCGTAGCCGAGACCGCCGGCGCCCTGGGCGGAGTGCATGGTGTTGGGGGCCTTGGGATCGAAGGCCGACCAGGCCCAGTACGACAGGATCGTCATGTCCCAGAACGACGGGGAGTCCGACGGGAGTGCCCTGCGGATCGACGCCAGCAGGTCCTGTTCCAGGGTGAGTTCCTGCGCCGCGATGCGTTCCGAGACGCGGGACAGGACGGTCCGTACGCGGGCCGGGGCCTCCGGGTCCTCGCGGGGAGTCACCGTCTCCAGCAGGGCCTGGAGGGCCAGGCGGGCGTCCGCGTGGATACCGAGGGCCGGGTGGTTGGACTCCAGTTTGCCGAGGTCCGCCTCGATCTGGATCACCCGGCCGCGGGGGGTGAAGGTGTGGTAGTTCGAGGACAGTTCGCCGAGGCCCGAGCCGATCACCAGCAGGACGTCCGCGTCCTCCAGGAAGTCGGTCGTGTGGCGGTCCTCCAGCCAGGACCGGAGGGACAGCGGGTGCGTCCAGGGAAACGCGCCCTTGCCGCCGAAGGTCGTGACGACGGGCGCGTCGATCAGTTCCGCCAGCCGCCTCAGCTTGCCCGAGGCGTCCGACCTCACCACTCCCCCGCCCGCGATGATCGCCGGGCGGGCAGCGCGGGAGAGCAGGTCGGCGGCCACGGCGGTCAGTTCGGGGCGGGGCGGCAGCTCCTCGGGGAAGGCGTCCCCGCCCGTGACCACGGGGACGGCGGTCTCCGCCAGGAGCACGTCCTGGGGGATCTCCACCCACACCGGGCCGTGCGGGGCCGTCAGCGCCGACTTCCAGGCCTCCGCGATCGCCGAGGGGATCTGGGACTGGGTGCGGACGGTGTGCACCGACTTCACCACGCCCCTGAAGGAGGCCGACTGGTCGGGCAGTTCGTGCAGATAGCCGTGCCTGCCGCCGCCCAGACCCGCCCTCGGGATCTGGCTGCTGATCGCCAGGACGGGGGCGGAGGCGGACGCCGCCTCCTGGAGCGCGGCCAGGGACGTCAGCGCGCCGGGACCCGTGGACAGGAACAGGGGGGCGGCCTCGCCGGTGATCCTGCCGTACGCGTCCGCCGCGAAGCCCGCGTTGTTCTCCACCCGCAGGCCGACGTACCGGAGGGAGGAGCGGCGCAGCGCGTCGAACATGCCCAGCGCGTGCTGGCCGGGCAGGCCGAAGACCGTGGTCGCGCCGAGCGCGGCCAGGGTCTCCACGACCAGGTCTCCGCCGATGCGGCCGGGGGGAGGATTGAGTGCGGCCTCCGTCTGCGCGGCCGTCGGGCGGAGCACCAGGTCGTGGTCGTGGGTCACTTCGAGCGGGCCTCGGCAATCTGACGGGACATGATCGTGGTCAGTTCGTACGCCGTGTGGGACGCGGCCACCGACGTGATCTCCGCGTGATCGTACGCGGGGGCCACCTCCACGACATCCGCCGAGACCAGGTTGCACGACGCCAGGCCGCGCAGGATCTCGAGGAGTTCGCGGGAGGTCATGCCGCCGGCCTCGGGGGTTCCGGTGCCGGGGGCGTGCGCCGGGTCGAGGCAGTCGATGTCGATGGAGATGTACAGCGGCCGGTCGCCGATGCGCTGCCGCAGCTGGTCGGCGACCTCGTCGGCGCCGCGGCGGTAGATGTCCGCGGAGGTGACGATGCCGAAGCCCATCTTCTCGTCGTCGGTGAGGTCCTGCTTGCCGTACAGGGGGCCGCGCGTGCCGACGTGCGAGAGGGCCTCGGTGTCGAGGATGCCCTCCTCCACCGCCCGGCGGAACGGGGTCCCGTGCGTGTACTCGGCCCCGAAGTACGTGTCCCAGGTGTCGAGGTGGGCGTCGAAGTGGAGCAGGGCGACGGGGCCGTGCTTCTTGGCCACCGACCGCAGCAGCGGGAGCGCGATGGTGTGGTCACCGCCGAGGGTCATCAGCCGGGCGCCGGTGCCGAGCAGCTCGTCCGCCGCGGCCTCGACCGTCTCGACGGCCTCGTTGATGTCGAACGGGTTCACGGCGATGTCGCCGCCGTCCGCGACCTGCGCGAGGGCGAAGGGGGAGGCGTCCTGCGCCGGGTTGTACGGGCGCAGCAGCCGGGACGCCTCACGGATCGCGTTGCCGCCGAAGCGGGCGCCCGGCCGGTAGGAGACGCCCGAGTCGAACGGCACGCCCACGACGGCGACGTCCGCGCGGCCGACCTCGTCGAGGCGGGGCAGCCGGGCGAAGGTCGCGGGACCGGCGTACCGCGGGATGCGGGAGGAGTCGACGGGGCCGCGGGGCGTCTCGTTGCTGCTCATGGTCGAATGCCTTCTTTCTGCGGGTTGCGTCAACGATAGGTGGGCGGAACGCGACCGCGAAGTGTACGTTTCATCCAACTGGTACCCATGGAGTGGAGGGAACGCACACGTGTCCGAGCAGCCCTCCGTTCCCCTCACCCCGCCGGTCCCGCTCGCCGCGCTGCTGGCCCGGGAGGACCTGGAGCTGCGGCAGATCGCCGGGCCCGCCGACGCCGGTACGGTCCTGCACGGGGCGCACACCTCGGAGATGGCCGATCCGTACCCGTACCTGCTCGGCGGGGAGCTGCTGCTGACCGCCGGGGTGCACATTCCGGAGGCGGCCGGATCCGGGACCTACTTCGACGACTACGTCTCGCGGATCGTGGCGGCGGGCGGCGCGGCGCTCGGGTTCGGGGTGGCGCCGGTGCACGACACGGTGCCGCGCGCGCTGGTCGCGGCCTGTGAGGCGTACGAGCTGCCGCTCATCGAGGTGCCGCCGCGGACCACCTTCGCGACCGTGGCCCGCGCGGTCTGGCAGCTGATGGAGCGGGCCCGCACGGCCGAGTTGCGCCGGGTGACCGAGGCCCAGCAGAGCCTCGCCTCCGCCGCCGCCCGCCCCGACCCGGTCCCCTCCGTCCTGCACCGGCTGGCCCAGCGGGTCGGGGGACGGGCGGTGCTGTACGGACCGGAGGGCACGGAGATCGCTACGGCGGGAGGGCCACCGGACACCGACGGCTCCTTGTCCGACCTGGCCCACCAGCTCACCGCCCGCGGCTCCGCCACCGCCAGCGCCACCACGCCCCACGGCACCCACCTCACGGCCTACGCTCTGAGCCAGGACTTCGTCCTGGCGGTGGCCACCCCCGCCCACACCCCCGGCGACCACACCATCGCCTCGGTGGCGGCGGTCCTCCTGACGCTCCTCACGGGCGCCCAGGAGACGGGCTCGGGCACGGCCCGCACGTCGGCCCTCGTACGCCTACTGCTGGGAGCGACACCGGAGGAGGTGACACCCCTGCTGGACACCGGCGACCGATGGTTCGTCGTACACGCCTCGCCTTCTGCGCAACGGGAGGTGGCCAACTCAGGGGCGCGGGGCCCTGTCGATATGCGGCTCCGCCGCGGGGCGCGACCAGCCACAACGCTCCCGCACCCGCCAGACCAGCTCACCGCCACCGCGCTAGGCGCCACCTTCGGCTCAACTCTGATCGATCTCGACAAAGACGTCGTACGCATCCTCGTACCAGCCGGCCGCACACCAGAACCCCAGCCCGGCTGGACCCTCGGCGTCAGCGACGCGACGGAACCCCACCAACTCGCGGCCGCCGACGCCCAAGCGACCCGCGCCCTCGCCCGCGCCCGAGCGACCCGCACACCCCTCGTCCGGCACGGATCCCGCGCGGGCCTCACGGGCCTGGTCCCGCCCGACGCCGCCGAGGACCACGCCCGTACCCTCCTCGCGCCGCTCGCCGGCCGGCAGGCCCTCGCCGAGACCCTGCGCACCTGGCTGTCCCTGCACGGCAGCTGGGACCGGACGGCGGTCGCGCTGGCCGTGCACCGCAACACCGTGCGGCAGCGGATCGCCAGGTGCGCGGCGCTGCTGGGGACGGATCTGGACGACCCGGACGTCCGGATGGAACTGTGGTTCGCCCTGCGCGTGACCGACCAGTGACGCACGTCCCAGCGCTCGGAACAGCGGCGACGGGCCGAGGCCGCTGCCCCACAATGGAGACCATGCCGATACCCGGGATCCCCAGCCGCGCCGAGCTCGTCGACCACCTCGTCAAGACCCGTATCGCGGGTGAGGTCGCGACCCCGCGCGAGAACAACCTCTCCCACTACCGCCAGCTCGCGAACGGCAACCGCAACTACTGGCTGGGCCTGGAACTCGGCGACCGCTGGAGCGACGAGCAGGACGTGCTCGCGGTGATGGCGGAGCGGGTGGGTGTCAACGACGATCCGGAGTACCGGTACGGGCAGGACACCATCGACCCCGAGCTGACCGTCGACGGTCTGGACCGGATGGCGGCGCGGCTGCGCAAGGCCGCCGAGGGGCGCCAGCGGGTGCTGTTCGCCACCGGCCACCCGGGCGGTCTGCTCGATGTGCACCGCTCCACCGCCGCCGCGCTGCGCACGGCCGGCTGCGAGATCGTCGTCATCCCGGACGGGCTGCGGACGGACGAGGGGTATGTGTGGCAGGTCGCGGACGTGGCGGTGCTCGAGCACGGCGCCACGCTGTGGCACACCCACTCGGGTGAGCCGATGAAGGCGATCCTGACGGCGCTGGAGCGCGAGGGGCGCCCGCTGCCTGACCTGGTCGTCGCCGACCACGGCTGGGCGGGGTACGCGGGCCGGCACGGCATCGACTCCGTCGGGTACGCCGACTGCAACGACCCCGGTCTGTTCATCGCGGAATCGGAGGGGACCGTGCAGGTGGCGGTCCCTCTCGACGACCATGTCGTCACCCCGCGGCACTACGACCCGATGGTGGCGTACCTGCTGGCGGCGGCCGGCCTGGAGTAGGCCCGGCCCCCTCCGCGTCCCTCAGTCCTCGTGGGGGACGCGGACCACGCCCTCCTGGATCACCGAGACCGCGAGCCGTCCGTCCTGGGTGTAGATGCGGGCCTGGCCGAGGCCGCGCCCGCCGGACGCGGACGGCGACTCCTGGTCGTAGAGCAGCCACTCGTCGGCGCGGAACGGCCGGTGGAACCACATCGCGTGGTCCAGGGAGGCCCCGACGACGTCCCCGACGGCCCAGCCGCCGCGCCCGTGCGCGAGGAGGATCGAGTCGAGGAGGGTCATGTCGGAGACGTACGTGGCGAGGACGACGTGCAGCAGCGGGTCGTCCGCCAGCTTGCCGTTGGTGCGGAACCAGACCTGGCTGTGCGGTTCGCGCGGCTCGCCGAACCTGCCGTACGGCGGGTCGTCGACGTACCGCAGGTCGATCGCCTCGCGGGCCTCGATGAACCGCTCGACGATCACCGGGTCGAGATGGTCGTAGCCGCGCAGTCGTTCCTGTCCGGTGGGGACGGTCTCGGGGTCGGGTGCGGGCGGCATGGGGGCCTGGTGGTCGAGGCCCTCCTCGTACGTCTGGAAGGACGCCGACAGCGCGAAGATCGGCCGGCCGTGCTGGACGGCGACCGCGCGGCGGGTGGTGAAGGAGCGGCCGTCGCGGATCCGCTCGACGTTGTAGACGATGGGGGCGCCCGGGTCGCCCATGCGCAGGAAGTACGCGTGCAGGGAGTGGGCGTGCCGGTCCGCGGGGACCGTACGCCCGGCGGCGACCAGCGCCTGCGCCGCCACCTGTCCCCCGAAGACGCGGGGGACGACGGCGGAGCGGGACTGGCCGCGGAAGATGTTCTCCTCGATCTGCTCGAGGTCGAGCAGATCGAGGAGATCCTGAAGTGCCTGGCTCATGGCGTTTATTTGTACCGGCCAGTAATTGCCGGGACCTTACAGACCCATGTCCTTCGCGATGATCGTCTTCATGATCTCGCTGGTGCCGCCGTAGATCCGGTTGACGCGGTTGTCCGCGTACAGGCGGGCGATCGGGTACTCGTTCATGAAGCCGTAGCCGCCGTGCAGCTGGAGGCAGCGGTCGATGACGCGGTGGGCGACCTCGGTGGTGAACAGCTTGGCGCTGGCGGCCTCGGCGGCGGTCAGCTCACCGGCGTCGAGGGCCTCCGTGGCGCGGTCGACGACGGCCTCGGCGGCGTCCACCTCGGCCTGGCAGGCGGCCAGCTCGAACTTGGTGTTCTGGAACGCGGCGACCGGCTGGCCGAAGACGACGCGGTCCTTCACGTACTGCTTGGTGAACCGGATGGCGGCCTTGGCCTGGGCGTAGGCGCCGTAGGCGATGCCCCAGCGCTCGGAGGCGAGGTTGTGGCCGAGGTAGTAGAAGCCCTTGTTCTCCTCGCCGAGGAGGTCCTCGACGGGCACCTTGACGTCGACGAACGCCAGCTCGGCGGTGTCGGAGGTGCGCAGGCCGAGCTTGTCGAGCTTGCGGCCGACGGAGTAGCCCTCGGCCTTGGTGTCGACCACGAAGAGGGATATGCCGTGGCGGCGGTCCTCGGCGGTGGGCGCGGCGGTGCGGGCGCAGACGATCATGCGGTCGGCGTGCACGCCACCGGTGATGAAGGTCTTGGAGCCGTTGAGGACGTAGTGCGTGCCGTCCTCGGAGAGCTTGGCGGTGGTCTTCATGCCCGCGAGGTCGGAGCCGGTGCCCGGCTCGGTCATCGCGATGGCCCACATCTCCTCGGCGGAGACGAACTTCGGCAGGTAGCGCTTCTTCTGCTCGTCGGTGGCGAGCAGCTTGATGTACGGCAGGCCGAGCAGGACGTGGACGCCGGAGCCGCCGAACTGGACGCCCGCGCGGGCGGTCTCCTCATACATCACGGCCTCGAACTTGTACGAGTCGATGCCGGCGCCGCCGTACTCCTCGCCCACGGTGATGCCGAAGAGGCCGAGCTCGGCGAGCTTGTGGTAGAACTCGCGCGGCGCCTGGCCGGCGGCGAACCACTCGTCGTACACGGGGACGACCTCGGCCTCGATGAAGGCCCGGAGGGTCTCCCGGAACGCCTCGTGATCCTCGTTGAACACCGTACGGCGCACCGCCGCCACCTCCACCTGGCTCAAAGGGTCCATATCTAAGCGCTTGCTCAGATGATTACCGTACCGGTGGGTAGGGAGAGGCGTCCAGAGTCATCCGGGCACGACGCCCGTAACGCTCGTCACGCTCCCGCGGCCGCGAACGCCCCCCGCGCCATCCGGTGCAGCAGGGCCGCGGTGGCCGCGCGGCCCGGGAGGGAGCCGGGGCGGGCCAGGTGCGGGGTGGAGTTCAGCAGGCCGAAGACCGAGTGGACCGCCGAGCGGGCCGCCGGTTCGGTGAGGGCCGGATAGATCTCCCGGACCACCTCCACCCACAGCTCGACGTACTGCCGCTGGAGCTGGCGGACCAGCTTGCGGTCGCTGTCGCGGAGGCGGTCCAGCTCGCGGTCGTGCAGGGTGATCAGGGGGCGGTCGTCGATCGCGAAGTCGATGTGCCCCTCGATGAGCGAGTCGAGGACCACCTCCGCCGCATCCCCGTCGGCCTCCGCCAGACGGCGCCGCGCGCCCGTCAGGAGCTGGCCGCTGATCCCCACCAGCAGCTCGGCGAGCATCGCGTCCTTGCCCGGGAAGTGCCGGTACAGACCCGGGCCGCTGATGCCGACCGCGGCTCCTATCTCGTCGACCCCGACGCCGTGGAAACCGCGCTCGGCGAACAGCCGCGCGGCCTCCTTGAGGATCTGCTCGCGGCGGGTGGGGGCGTCGGTTCTGGTGGCCATGGAGGTAATTCTAGACAGCGAGGTTAGCGGTCGTTAACCTGATGGAAATGGTTAACGCTCATTAACAGGCGATCACTGGGTGAGGGGAACCGCAGGATGGAACAGGCACCGGAGCTGACGAGCGCGGCGGACCCCGCGTCGGAGGCCTGGCGGGCCAACGAGGAGGCGCACCGCGCACTCGTCGAGGAGCTGCGCGGCAAGCTCGCCGCCGCCCGGCTGGGAGGCGGCGAGAAGGCGCGGGCGCGGCACACCGCGCGCGGGAAGCTGCTGCCCCGGGACCGGGTGGACGGCCTCCTCGACCCGGGCTCGCCCTTCCTGGAGCTCGCGCCCCTCGCCGCCGACGGGATGTACGAGGGGCAGGCCCCGGCCGCCGGGGTCATCGCCGGGATCGGGCGGGTCAGCGGGCGCGAGTGCGTGATCGTCGCCAACGACGCCACCGTCAAGGGCGGGACGTACTACCCGATGACGGTGAAGAAGCACCTCCGGGCGCAGGAGGTGGCCCTGGAGAACCGTCTGCCCTGTCTGTACCTGGTCGACTCGGGCGGCGCCTTCCTGCCCATGCAGGACGAGGTGTTCCCGGACCGTGAGCACTTCGGGCGGATCTTCTACAACCAGGCCCGGATGTCGGCGGCCCGCATCCCGCAGATCGCCGCCGTCCTCGGCTCGTGCACGGCCGGCGGGGCGTACGTCCCGGCGATGAGCGACGAGGCGGTCATCGTCCGCAACCAGGGGACCATCTTCCTGGGCGGCCCGCCGCTGGTGAAGGCCGCCACCGGTGAGGTCGTCACCGCGGAGGAGCTGGGCGGCGGCGAGGTGCACTCCCGGGTCTCCGGGGTCACCGACCACCTCGCCGAGGACGACGCGCACGCCCTGCGGATCGTGCGGAACATCGCCGCCACGCTCCCCGCGCGCGGACCGCTCCCCTGGCGGGTCGCGCCCGTCGTGGAACCCAAGGTGGACCCCTACGGGCTGTACGGCGCGGTGCCCGTCGACTCCCGTACCCCCTACGACGTACGGGAGATCATCGCGCGCGTGGTCGACGGCTCCCGTTTCGCCGAGTTCAAGGCCGAGTTCGGGCAGACCCTGGTCACCGGCTTCGCCCGGATCCACGGCCACCCGGTCGGGATCGTCGCCAACAACGGCATCCTGTTCTCCGAGTCCGCCCAGAAGGGCGCCCACTTCATCGAGCTGTGCGACCAGCGCGGGATCCCGCTGGTGTTCCTGCAGAACATCTCCGGGTTCATGGTCGGCAAGGACTACGAGGCCGGCGGCATCGCCAAGCACGGCGCGAAGATGGTCACCGCCGTCGCCTGCACGCGCGTGCCCAAGCTGACGGTCGTGGTCGGCGGGTCCTACGGCGCGGGCAACTACTCCATGTGCGGCCGGGCGTACTCGCCCCGCTTCCTGTGGATGTGGCCCAACGCCAAGATCTCCGTCATGGGCGGCGAGCAGGCCGCCTCCGTCCTCGCCACGGTCAAGCGCGACCAGCTGGAGGCCCGCGGGGAGACCTGGCCCATGGAGGAGGAAGAGGCCTTCAAGGACCCGATCCGCGCCCAGTACGAGCGTCAGGGCAACGCCTACTACGCGACCGCCCGGCTCTGGGACGACGGGGTCGTCGACCCGCTGGAGACCCGCCAGGTGCTGGGCCTCGCGCTGACCGCCTGTGCCAACGCGCCACTGGGTGAGCCCCGGTTCGGCGTCTTCCGGATGTGAGGGGCATGGATGTGAGGGGCTTGGATGTGAGGGGCTTGACGACGATGTTCGACACCGTGCTCGTGGCCAACCGGGGCGAGATCGCCGTCCGGGTCATCCGCACCCTGCGGGCGATGGGCGTGCGCTCGGTCGCCGTCTTCTCCGACGCCGACGCCGACGCGCGGCACGTCCGGGAGGCCGACACCGCCGTACGGATCGGTCCGGCTCCGGCGGCCGAGAGCTATCTGTCGGTGGAGCGGCTGCTGGAGGCCGCCGCGCGGACGGGCGCGCAGGCCGTCCACCCGGGGTACGGCTTCCTGGCGGAGAACGCGGGCTTCGCGCGCGCGTGCGCCGACGCGGGGCTGGTGTTCATCGGGCCGCCCGCCGAGGCGATCGCCCTCATGGGCGACAAGATCCGGGCGAAGGAGACCGTGCGGGCCGCCGGGGTGCCGGTGGTACCGGGGTCGAGCGGCAGCGGTCTCACGGACGAGCAGCTCGTCGCCGCAGCCGGGGAGATCGGCGTACCCGTGCTGCTGAAGCCGTCCGCCGGCGGTGGCGGCAAGGGCATGCGGCTGGTGCGGGACGCGGAGCGGCTGGCCGACGAGATCGCCGCCGCCCGCCGTGAGGCCCGCGCCTCCTTCGGCGACGACACGCTCCTCGTCGAGCGGTGGATCGACCGGCCCCGCCACATCGAGATCCAGGTCCTGGCCGACGGCCACGGCAACGTCGTCCACCTGGGCGAGCGCGAGTGCTCCCTCCAGCGCCGGCACCAGAAGGTGATCGAGGAGGCGCCGAGCGTCCTGCTCGACGAGGGGACGCGGGCGGCGATGGGCGAGGCGGCCGTGCAGGCGGCGCGTTCCTGCGGGTACCGGGGCGCGGGCACGGTGGAGTTCATCGTCCCCGGCGGCGACCCCTCCTCGTACTACTTCATGGAGATGAACACCCGTCTCCAGGTGGAGCACCCGGTCACCGAGCTCGTCACCGGGCTCGACCTGGTGGAGTGGCAGCTGCGGGTGGCGGCGGGCGAGCCGCTGTCCTTCGGACAGCGGGACGTACGGCTCACCGGGCACGCGATCGAGGCGCGTATCTGCGCCGAGACTGTGTCCGTCAAAGAGGGCGCGCGCGGCTTCCTGCCGTCCGGCGGGACCGTGCTGCGGCTGTACGAACCCCAGGGCGACGGCGTCCGTACCGACTCCGGGCTGAGCGAGGGCACCGAGGTCGGCAGCCTGTACGACCCGATGCTGTCGAAGGTCATCGCGTACGGCCCGGACCGCGCGACGGCACTCAGAAAGCTGCGGGCCGCCCTCGCGGAGACGGTCACGCTGGGCGTGCAGACCAACGCGGGCTTCCTGCGGCGGCTGCTGGCCCATCCGGCGGTCGTGGCGGGCGAGTTGGACACGGGGCTGGTGGAGCGGGACGTGGACGCGCTCGTCACGGACGACGTGCCCGCCGAGGTCTACGCGGCGGCGGCGCTGGCGCGTCAGGCCGCGCTCGTGCCCGCCGAGGGCTCCGGCTGGGCCGACCCGTTCGCGGCCGGGGACGGCTGGCGCCTGGGCGGCGAGCGGGCGTGGACGCCGCACCACCTCCGGGTGCCGGGCCACGAGCCGGTCACCGTGCGCGCGCGGCGCACGCCGGACGGCGCGACGGAGCTGCTGCTGCCCGGCGCGGAGAAGCCTCTTCGGGGGTCCGGGGGCGTGCCCTCGCGGCCCGGTGCCGAGGACCGGTTCGCCTTCCGGCTCGACGGCGTCTGCCACACCTTCGCCGCACTGCCGGACGGCACCTGGCTCGGCCGGGACGGCGACGCCTGGCACGTGCGGGACCACGACCCGGTGGCCGCCGCGCTGACCGGCGCCGCGCACTTGGGTGCCGACTCGCTCACCGCGCCCATGCCCGGGACGGTGACGGTCGTGAAGGTGGCCGTCGGCGACGAGGTGACGGCGGGTCAGAGTCTGCTGGTGGTGGAGGCGATGAAGATGGAGCACGTCATCTCCGCCCCGCACGCCGGCACGGTCGCCGAACTGGAGGTGACCCCGGGGACGACGGTCGCCATGGACCAGGTGCTGGCCGTCATCACCCCGTACGAGGAGGCTGCGGAATGACCGTTCAGGGGCTCCCGATGACCGTGCCGGCCCCCGACCTGCCCGCGCGGGTCAGGATCCACGAGGTCGGCGCGCGCGACGGACTGCAGAACGAGAAGACCGCCGTGCCGACCGCCGTGAAGGCCGAGTTCATCCGGCGGCTGGCCGAGGCGGGACTGACCACGATCGAGGCGACGAGCTTCGTGCATCCCGAGTGGGTGCCCCAGCTGGCGGACGCGGAGGACCTGTTCCCCCAGGTCGCCGAGCTGCCCGTGGCGCTTCCGGTGCTCGTGCCGAACCAGCGCGGCCTGGACCGTGCCCTGGCGCTCGGCGCCCGCCGGGTCGCCGTGTTCGCCAGCGCCACCGAGTCCTTCGCGAAGGCCAACCTCAACCGCACGCTCGACGAGTCGCTCGCCGTGTTCGAGCCGGTCGTGCGGCGGGCGAAGGACGAGGGCGGCCATGTCCGCGGCTATGTCTCCATGTGCTTCGGCGACCCCTGGGAGGGGGCGGTCCCCCTCCACCAGGTCGTGCGCGTGTGCAGGGCGCTGCGGGACATGGGCTGCGACGAGCTGAGCCTCGGCGACACCATCGGCGTCGCGACCCCCGGCCATGTCCTCGAACTGCTCTCCCTGCTGGGCGAGGAGGGCGTGCCGACGAACGTCGTCGGTGTGCACTTCCACGACACCTACGGCCAGGCGCTCGCCAACACCCTGGCGGCGCTCCAGCACGGCGTCACCACCGTCGACGCCTCCGCGGGCGGCCTCGGCGGCTGCCCGTACGCGAAGTCCGCCACCGGAAACCTCGCCACCGAAGACCTCGTGTGGATGCTGCAGGGCCTCGGCATCGACACCGGGGTCGACCTCGGCCGTCTCGTCGCCACCAGCGTGTGGATGGCCGAACAACTGGGCCGACCCAGCCCCTCCCGCACCGTCCGAGCCCTGTCCCACAAGGAGCAGTGACCCGACATGGACCACCGTCTCTCCCCCGAGCTGGAAGAACTCCGCCGTACGGTCGAGCAGTTCGCGCACGACGTCGTCGCGCCGAAGATCGGCGACTTCTACGAGCGGCACGAGTTCCCGTACGAGATCGTCCGCGAGATGGGCCGTATGGGCCTGTTCGGGCTGCCGTTCCCGGAGGAGTACGGCGGCATGGGCGGCGACTACCTGGCGCTCGGCATCGCCCTGGAGGAGCTCGCCCGGGTCGACTCGTCCGTGGCGATCACCCTGGAGGCGGGTGTCTCGCTGGGCGCCATGCCGATCCATCTGTTCGGTACGCCGGAGCAGAAGCGTGAGTGGCTGCCGCGGCTGTGTTCCGGCGAGATCCTGGGCGCGTTCGGTCTCACCGAGCCGGACGGCGGCTCGGACGCGGGGGCGACGCGGACGACGGCCCGCCTCGACGCGGAGACCGGCGAGTGGGTGATCAACGGCACCAAGTGCTTCATCACCAACTCGGGCACGGACATCACGGGCCTGGTGACGGTCACGGCGGTCACCGGCCGCAAGCCGGACGGCGGGCCGCGGATCTCCGCGGTCATCGTCCCGTCCGGCACCCCGGGGTTCACGGTCGCCCAGCCCTACTCGAAGGTCGGCTGGAACGCCTCCGACACGCGTGAACTGTCCTTCTCCGACGTGCGCGTGCCGGCGGCGAACCTGCTGGGCGAGGAGGGGCGCGGGTACGCGCAGTTCCTGCGGATCCTCGACGAGGGCCGGATCGCGATCGCGGCGCTGGCGACGGGGCTGGCGCAGGGGTGCGTGGACGAGTCGGTGAAGTACGCGCGGGAGCGGCATGCCTTCGGGCGTCCGATCGGTGCCAACCAGGCGATCCAGTTCAAGATCGCCGACATGGAGATGAAGGCCCACACGGCCCGTCTGGCGTGGCGTGACGCCGCGTCACGGCTGGTGGCGGGCGAGCCGTTCAAGAAGGAGGCGGCCCTGGCGAAGCTGTACTCGTCCACGATCGCGGTCGACAACGCCCGGGACGCCACCCAGGTGCACGGCGGCTACGGGTTCATGAACGAGTATCCGGTGGCCCGGATGTGGCGCGACTCCAAGATCCTGGAGATCGGTGAGGGCACGAGCGAGGTGCAGCGGATGCTGATCGCCCGGGAGCTGGGCCTGGCCGGCTGACCGGAAAGAGCTGTTCTCACACCGCCAACTTGCCTTCAAAGCAGGCAAGTTGGCGGAACCGGAACGTGCACAGACATCCCACAGGTTCGGGATCACATCACCCCTGCTCTGGACAAGATCTGAGGTTAGGCTAACCTACCTTCGAACTTGTCCGGCGGTGATCCGCACGTTCGAAAGCAGCCACTCTCATGCCCAACGCCAGAGCCAACCACCTCACCCGCCGCGGCATCCTCGCCGCCGGTGGCGCCCTCGGCCTCGGTGCCGTGCTCGCAGCCTGCGGGGACGACGACGCGAAAAGCAGTGGCTCGGACTCTTCGGCGAGCGCCTCCGCCAAGTCCGGTCCCTGGACCTTCAAGGACGACCGCGGCACCACCGTGAAGCTCGACAGGATCCCGGCGAACATTGTCGCGTTCACCGGCGTAGGCGCCGCCCTCTACGACTACGGCATCCAGGTCAAGGGCGTGTTCGGCCCGACGAAGACCACCGACGGCAAGGCCGACGTCCAGGCCGGCGACATGGACATCTCCAAGGTCGAGATCCTGGGCAACGTCTGGGACGAGTTCAACGTCGAGAAGTACGCGGCCCTCGCGCCCGACGTCCTCATCTCCACGATGTTCGACGACGCCGGCACCCTCTGGTACGTCCCCGAGGCGTCCAAGGACAAGATCGCCAAGCTGGCCCCGAGCGTCGGCATCTCCGTGTACGACCGTCAGCTCACCGCTCCCCTGGAGCGGATGTGGGAGCTGGCCGAGTCGCTCGGCGCGGACATGACCGCGGCCGAGGTCACCGACGCGAAGAAGCGGTTCGAGGCCGCGGCGACGCGGCTGCGCGCCGCGGCGAAGGCGAAGCCCGACATCAAGGTGATGGCCGGGTCCGCCAGCGCGGAGCTGTTCTACGTCTCCGGCAGCAACCTCTCCATCGACCTGGAGTACTTCAAGGCCCTCGGCGTGAACTTCGTCGAGCCGCCGGAGAGCGCGAAGAAGGAGGGGGGCGGCTGGTACGAGTCGCTGTCCTGGGAGAACGTCGACAAGTACGCGGCGGACATCA
This sequence comes from Streptomyces sp. NPDC096132, assembly GCF_044763345.1. NCBI lineage: Bacteria > Bacillati > Actinomycetota > Actinomycetes > Kitasatosporales > Streptomycetaceae > Streptomyces > Streptomyces sp. NPDC096132. The sequence continues at coordinate 277,219 of NZ_JBIWGA010000001.1, read as the reverse complement.
TCATGATGGACGACCGGACCTCGGCGCTGCAGCCTTCGGCGATCACGGAGGCGACGTGGAAGAAGCTGCCTGCCGTCAAGGCCGGGCAGGTCATCGGGCGGTCGCCGGAGCCGATTCTCTCGTACGCGAAGTGTGTGCCGTTGCTGGAGAGCCTTGCTGAGGCTCTCGAGAAGGCGAAGAAGGTCGCCTGATCAGGGTGGCCTGACGTCGTGGGCGAGCTGCGGGTCCGGTTGTGGCTGGTCGCGCCCACGCGGCGGAGCCGCATATCGCTGCAGCCCCGCGCCCCTGGGTTAGTTGATCTGCTCCACGTTTCAGGAGTTCCCCCATGACCACGGCCGTTGCCGCCCCGTTCCGGTTTTTCTCGCTCCAGGTGGTTCGGACTCGGCGGCTCGGTTCGTCGCTCGTCCGGGTTTCGTTCGCCGGAGAAGACCTTCAGTACTTCTTCTCCGACGGGCGTGACCAGTCCCTGTCCCTCTTTCTGCCGCACCCGGGGCAGGACGCGCCCGCTGTTCCCTTCGAGCTCGGGGACGGGTGGTGGCAGGGCTGGCGTGAACTGCCGGACGACGTACGGGCCGTGATGCGGTCGTACACGTTGCGGGCCCTGCGGCGGGATCCCGATGAGATCGACATCGACTTCGTGCTGCACACGCCCGCCGGGCCCGCCTCCGCGTGGGCCGCGCGGGCGGCCGCCGGGGACCGGGTGGTGCTGCTCGGGCCCGCCGTGGCGGACAACCGGGCGATCCGGTTCCGGCCGCCGCGGGACACCGATCTGGTGGTGCTGTGGGGCGACGAGACGGCGCTTCCGGCGATCTCGTCGATCCTGGAGTCGCTGCCGTCGGGGCAGCGGGTGCGCGCCTGGATCGAGGTGCACGATCCCGGGAACGTGCAGGACCTGATGACCCTGGCGGACGCCGAGATCACCTGGGTCGGCGCCGGGGCCTCCCTCGAAGCAGTGCAGGAGGCCCGACTGCCCCGCGCCGCGCACCCGTACGTCTGGATCGCGGGCGAGTCGGGGTCGGTGAAGGCGTTGCGCCGTCACTTCGTGCGGGAGCGCGGGGTCGACCGGCGTCGGGTCACCTTCGTCGGGTACTGGCGCCAGGGTTTGACGGAGGAACAGCTCCGCGAGCACGAGTGACCGACGTGATCACAGTCACCAGAGGGGTGGAGCCTCGCGGGCGTTAATTAGGTTAGGCTAACCTAAGTTGAACCCGAGGTTCCGCCCCTCAGTCCGTCCCGCAGCGGACCCGTCCCCACCCCCGGAGGGCCCTCCCATGCGCTCGCACCTGCTCAATGACACGACCGCGGAGCAGTACCGCCGCTCCGTGACCGAAGGAGTCGAGCGGGTGGCCGCCAAAATCGCCGCCACCGACCGTCCGTTCACCGGCGTCACGGTCGACGCCCTCGCACCCCGTATCGACGGCATCGACCTGGACCAGCCCCTGCACGACACCGCCGCGGTGCTCGACGAGCTGGAGGAGGTCTACCTCCGCGACGCGATCTACTTCCACCACCCCCGCTACCTCGCCCACCTCAACTGCCCGGTCGTCATCCCCGCCGTCCTCGGCGAGGCCGTGCTGTCCGCCGTCAACTCCTCCCTGGACACCTGGGACCAGTCGGCCGGCGGCACCCTCATCGAGCGGAAACTGATCGACTGGACGACCGAGCGCATCGGCCTCGGCCCGGCGGCCGACGGGGTGTTCACCTCCGGCGGCACGCAGTCCAACCTCCAGGCGCTGCTGCTCGCCCGGGAGGAGGCCAAGACCGACTCGCTCGCGAAACTGCGCATCTTCGCCTCCGAGGTCAGCCACTTCAGCGTGAAGAAGTCCGCGAAACTGCTGGGCCTCGGCCAGGACGCGGTCGTGTCGATCCCCGTCGACCACGACAAGCGCATGCAGACCGTCGCGCTCGCCCATGAGCTGGAGCGCTGCAAGAAGGCCGGCCTCGTCCCCATGGCCGTCGTCGCCACCGCCGGCACCACCGACTTCGGCTCCATCGACCCGTTGCCCGAGATCGCCGAGCTGTGCGCCCAGTACGGCACCTGGATGCACGTCGACGCGGCCTACGGCTGCGGTCTGCTCGCCTCCCTCAAGTACCGGGGCCGCATCGACGGCATCGACCGCGCCGACTCCGTCACCGTCGACTACCACAAGTCCTTCTTCCAGCCGGTGAGTTCGTCCGCCGTGCTGGTCCGGGACGCGGCCACGCTGCGCCACGCCACCTACCACGCCGAGTACCTGAACCCGCGCCGCATGGTGCAGGAACGTATCCCCAACCAGGTGGACAAGTCCCTGCAGACCACCCGCCGGTTCGACGCGCTCAAGCTGTGGATGACCCTGCGCACCATGGGCGCCGACGGCATCGGACAGCTCTTCGACGAGGTCTGCGACCTGGCCGTCGAGGGCTGGGACCTGCTGGCCGCCGACCCCCGCTTCGACGTCGTCGTACAGCCGTCGCTGTCCACCCTGGTCTTCCGCTACATCCCGCAGGCCGTCACCGACCCCTCGGAGATCGACCGCGCCAACCTCTACGCCCGCAAGGCCCTGTTCGCCTCCGGTGACGCGGTGGTCGCGGGCACCAAGGTGGGCGGCCGCCACTACCTGAAGTTCACCCTGCTCAACCCCGAGACCACCGCGGCCGACATCGCCGCCGTCCTCGACCTGATCGCCGGCCACGCCGAGCAGTACCTGGGAGAGTCCCTTGAACGCGCTTCCTGAAGCCAGCCGCGCCTATGACTTCGTGGGCATCGGGCTCGGCCCCTTCAACCTCGGCCTCGCCTGCCTCACCGAGCCCATCAACGCGCTCGACGGCGTCTTCCTGGAGTCCAAGCCCGACTTCGAGTGGCACGCCGGCATGTTCCTCGACGGCGCCCACCTCCAGACCCCGTTCATGTCGGACCTGGTCACCCTGGCCGACCCGACGTCGCCGTACTCCTTCCTCAACTACCTGAAGGAGAAGGGGCGGCTGTACCAGTTCTACATCCGGGAGAACTTCTACCCGCTGCGCGTCGAGTACGACGACTACTGCCGCTGGGCGGCCGGCAAGCTGAGCAGCGTGCGCTTCTCGACGACGGTCGCCGAGGTGACGTACGACGAGACCGACGCGCTGTACGCCGTACGGACCACGGACGGGGACGTCTACCGCGCCCGCCGGCTCGTCCTCGGCACCGGCACCACCCCGTACGTCCCGGAGGTCTGCCGCGGCCTGGACGGCGGGCTGTTCCACAACGCCGAGTACATGCGGCGCAAGGCCGAGCTCCAGTCGAAGAAGTCCATCACGATCGTCGGCAGCGGACAGAGCGCCGCCGAGATCTACTACGAGCTCCTCGCCGAGATCGACGTTCACGGCTACCGGCTCAACTGGGTCACCCGGTCCCCGCGGTTCTTCCCGCTGGAGTACACCAAGCTGACCCTGGAGATGACGTCCCCGGACTACATCGACTACTTCCGCGCGCTGCCCGAGGAGACCCGCTACCGGCTGGAGAAGCAGCAGAAGGGCCTGTTCAAGGGCATCAACTCGGACCTCATCGACTCGATCTTCGATCTGCTCTACCAGAAGGACGTCGAGTACGGCGACCGGCCCGTCCCCACCCGTCTCCTCACCAACTCCTCGCTGAACAGCGCCCGTTGGGAGGACGGCGAGTACCGGCTCGGCTTCCGCCAGGACGAGCAGGGCAAGGAGTACGAGATCGCCACCGAGGGCCTGGTGCTGGCCACCGGCTACCACTACGAGCCGCCGGCCTTCCTGGAGCCGGTCCGCGACCGCCTGTGCTTCGACGAGCACGGCCGCTTCGACGTGGCCCGCAACTACGCCATCGACACCACCGGCCGGGGCGTGTTCCTGCAGAACGCCGGCGTGCACACGCACTCCATCACGTCCCCCGACCTCGGCATGGGTCCGTACCGCAACAGCTCCATCATCCGCGAGCTGCTCGGCAGCGAGTACTACCCGGTCGAGAAGACCATCGCGTTCCAGGAGTTCTCGGTATGACCTTCACCTTCCGCCCGCTCGACCCGCTGCGGGACGCCGAGCTGCTGCACTCCTGGGTGACGCATCCCAAAGCGGCCTACTGGATGATGCAGGACGCCTCGCTGGTGGACGTCGAGCGCGCCTACATGGAGATCGCCGCCGACCCGCACCACCACGCGCTGCTCGGCCTCGACGAGGACGGCACCCCGGTCTTCCTGATGGAGAAGTACGACCCCGTCCACCGCGAACTGGTCGGTCTGTACGAGCCGTTGCCGGGTGATGTCGGCATGCACTTCCTCACCCCGGCGACCGACGCTCCCGTGCACGGTTTCACCCGTGCCGTCATCACCGCCGTGATGGCGCACCTCTTCGAGGACCCGGCCACCTCCCGGGTCGTCGTCGAGCCGGACGTCGCCAACACGGCCGTCCACGCCCTGAACGAGACCGTCGGCTTCGTCGCCGCACGCGAGATCCGGAAGCCGGAGAAGAGGGCACTGCTGAGCTTCTGCACCCGGGAGCAGTTCGAGAACAGGCCCAGCCCGGCCGCGACGGGGGTGCCCGCATGAGCCTCTCCGACGCCGTGGCCCACCTCTCCCCCGAGCGCTGGGAGAAGGCCAACCGTCTGCTGATCCGCAAGGCTCTCGCGGAGTTCGCCCACGAGCGGCTCATCACGCCCGAGCAACAGGGCGGACAGTACGTCGTCCGCAGCGACGACGGGCTGACGTACTACCGCTTCAGCGCCGTACGCCGTGCCCTGGACCACTGGCAGGTGGACGCCGACTCGATCACCCGCACCCGTGACGGCGCCGAACTCCCGCTCGCCGCACTGGACTTCTTCATCGAGCTCAAGCAGGCCCTCGGGCTGAGCGACGAGATCCTGCCGGTCTACCTGGAGGAGGTCTCCTCCACCCTGTCCGGCACCTGCTACAAGCTCACCAAGCCGCAGATCACCTCGGCGGACCTGGTCCGGAGCGGCTTCCAGGCCATCGAGACCGGTATGACCGAGGGCCACCCCTGCTTCGTCGCCAACAACGGCCGGCTCGGCTTCGGCGTCCACGAGTACCTGTCCTACGCCCCGGAGACGGCGAGCCCGGTCCGGCTGGTGTGGCTGGCGGCCCACAGGTCGCGGGCGGCGTTCACGGCGGGTGTCGGGATCGAGTACGGGACGTTCGTACGGCAGGAGCTGGGCGAGGAGACCGTCGAGCGGTTCGAGCGGCAGCTCACCGACCAGGGCCTGGACCCCGCCGACTACCTCCTCATCCCCGTCCACCCCTGGCAGTGGTGGAACAAGCTCAGCGTCACCTTCGCGGCCGAGGTCGCGCGGCAGAACCTGGTGTGCCTGGGCGAGGGCGAGGACGAGTACCTGGCCCAGCAGTCCATCCGGACCTTCTTCAACCGGTCCCACCCGGAGAAGCACTATGTGAAGACGGCCCTGTCCGTCCTCAACATGGGCTTCATGCGCGGCCTTTCGGCGGCGTACATGGAGGCGACACCGGCGATCAACGACTGGCTGGCCCAGCTCATCGACAACGACCCGGTGCTGAAGTCGACCGGTCTGTCGATCATCCGGGAGCGGGCGGCCGTGGGCTACCGGCACCTGGAGTACGAGGCGGCGACGGACCGCTACTCGCCGTACCGCAAGATGCTCGCCGCACTGTGGCGGGAGAGCCCGGTGCCGACGCTCCAGGACGGCGAGTCGCTCGCGACCATGGCCTCCCTGATCCATGTGGACCACCAGGGGGCGTCGGTGGCCGGCGCGCTGATCGAGCAGTCGGGCCTGACCCCGGTGGCGTGGCTGCGCCACTACCTCGAGGCGTACTACACGCCCCTGCTGCACAGTTTCTACGCCTACGACCTGGTCTTCATGCCGCACGGCGAGAACACGATCCTCGTGCTCAGGGACGGGGTCGTGCAGCGGGCGATCTACAAGGACATCGCCGAGGAGATCGCGGTCCTGGACCCGGACGCGGTGCTGCCGCCGGAGGTCCGCCGGATCCGCGTCGAGGTGCCCGAGGACAAGAAGCTGCTGTCCGTCTTCACGGACGTCTTCGACTGCTTCTTCCGCTTCCTCGCGGCCGGCCTGGCCGGCGAGGGGATCCTGGACGAGGACGACTTCTGGCGCACGGTCGCCGAGGTCACCCGCGCCTACCAGGACGCGAACCCCGAACTCGCCGACAAGTTCCGCCAGTACGACATGTTCGCCCCCGAGTTCGCCCTGTCCTGCCTCAACCGGCTCCAGCTGCGCAACAACCAGCAGATGGTGGACCTGGCGGACCCGTCGGGCGCCCTCCAGCTGATCGGAACCCTGAAAAATCCCGTCACGGGGTTCTGATCGCGACGGACGGGGCTCGGGAGTACGGTCCTCCCGAGCCCCGTCCCGAACGCACAGTCCGCATACATTCCTCTCACAGGGAGCGCCACTACGGTCCCGGTCCTGCCGTGCCCGCTCCCCGGGGGGAATCGAGACCATGTCCGAGCACCTCGCACAGCAAGCCCCGCTTCCGGAACACGCCCCGGCCGTCCGCGCCTACGCGGACGCCTTCTGCGCGAAACCGGGCGACGCCACCGACCTCGCCGCCCAGATCCTCACCCGTGGTGCGCAGACACCCGGGCCCTCCTTACGGACCGCCCTCCTCGCCGATGTGCGAAGAACCGCCGACGGCTGGCTGCGCGACGGGCGCGCCGGGCTGCTGCGCCCGGAGTTCCGGGCCTGGTCGAAGCGGGCCGCCGACACCTTCGGGCCCACCGACACCCTGCGCCGCGTGGAGCACAATTCGGTGCTCCTCGCCGCCTTCGAGCAACTCGCCGACCAGCCCCGGGCCGCGCTGTGGCTGTGCCTGGCGGAAGCCGGGGAGACCGCGTCGGCGGCCAGGATCCTGAACACGACGGAGGAGTTCGCCCGGACCCTGGCGCGGTCGGCCCGCGGCCGGCTGGTCGACACCTTCCTGCGGGTGCGCGCCGACCGCACCTGCGACGCCCGCTGCGTCCACTACGGCGGCATGCTCGGCGCCATCGCCCGCGGCACGCACCGGGAGGCGCCCGCCGATCTCGCACAGCACCTGAACACCTGCCGCTTCTGCGCCCACGACCTGGAGCTGCTGCGCACGCTCGCCTCGGGCCGTCCGCAGGAGGTGCGGCGGCTGCTGGTCGACCAGGTGCTGGTGTGGGGCGGACCCGCGTACCGCAGGGCCCGGTCGGCGGAACCGGCTCAGGCGCCTCGGGCGGCGGCCGCCGGGACCGTCACGCTCGCCGCCCCCGCCGAGGACCTCGGTCCCGGACGGGAGGGCCGCCGACGCGGTCGGCCGGTACTGACGGTGGCGGTCACGGTGGTCGTCACGGCCGTGCTGACCACGGGGGTGCTGAAGCTGTTGCCCGGCTCCGGGTCCGCCGAGGGGGCCGAGCGCCCCGAGGCCGGCGCGGGCGCCTCCGCGTCGCCCTCGCCCAGCGGGTCCGTGCCGTCCTCGCCCGCGCCCGGCACCTCCACCGGCACGGTCACCCTCCGGAGCGTGTCCACCGGACGCTGCGTCACCGGCCCCGACGGTGGCGGCTCCGCGGGTTCCGGCCCCGGCTTCGCGCCCGACCCCGTCCTGGCCGACTGCGACGACGACGGCGACGGCGAGAAGCAGCAGTGGCGGGTCGTCCGCCTGGAGCGGGGCGCGGTCGCGCTGGTGAACGTCGCGTCGCGGCTCTGCCTGGACGTCGCGGGCGAGCGCGTCGCGGGCGACGGGATGCAGCAGCGGCCCTGCGCGTACGAGCGGGGCGCCGACGCGCCCTTCCCGGAGGACCAGGCGTTCCTGCCGGAGCGGGCGGCCGGCGACACCTTCACCCTGGTCTGCCAGGACAACCCGGGGATCGCGCTCGGGGTGCGTTCCGGAGAGGTCGTCATGCGGGCAACCACCGGTTCCGGCAAGGCGGTTCGCTTCGCGCTCGACGACGGGGAGGCGAAGGCGCTGGGGCTGTGACGGCGGCCCGATCCCGCCGGGCCGTGACGGGCCGGTGCCAGAATTTCCCCATGGCGGAAATCCTTCAGAAGGACGGCACCTGGGTCTTCGACGGCGACGCGCTGCGGCTGACGCCGGGGCGGGACAAGGGCGTCGACCTCCTGCGGAAGGAACTGGGTGAACAGGTCGTCCCGCTGGGGGCGTTGGCGGGGATCTCGTTCGAGCAGGGGAAGAAGGCCGGGCGGCTGAGGCTGCGGCTGCGGGACGGCGCCGATCCGCTGCTGCACGCGACCGGGGGCCGGCTGACCGAGCCGCACGACCCGTACCAGCTGGTCGTCGAGTCCGACCGGTACGGCGTCGCCGAGTACTTCGTGGACGAGGTGCGCCACGCGCTGACCCTGGACCGGGTGCCGGCCGGTCCGGTGGACGCGTATCTGCTGCCGGGCCCGTCCGTGCCGCTGTCCTTCTCCGCCGGGGACGGCACCGCGAGCTTCGACGGCGACCATGTGCGCCTGGAGTGGAACTGGAAGACGGAGGACGCCAAGGCCTCCGCCGGGACCCGCACGATCCGTGTCGAGGACATCACGGGCGTCGAGTGGCAGCCGGCCATCGGCCTGGAGAACGGCCATCTGCGGTTCGGCGTACGGCACGCGCCCACGAAGGCCCCGCCGAAGTACGACCCCAACGCCGTGGAACTGTGGGGCTTCAAGAAGGACCCGCTGATGGCCCTGGTCGCGGCAGCCGTACAGGCCAGGCTGCCGCATCCCTCCGCCGCCGGCGACACCGTACGGCCCGCCCTGACACCGTCCGGACCCGAGCCGGACGCCCCGGCCCCCGCGGACGACCACGACGCCCTCCTGCGCCGCCTGCGCGAACTCGGCGACCTGCACCGGGACGGCGTGCTGACGGACGAGGAGTTCACCATGGCCAAACAGGCGGTCCTCAGGCGGATGTGACGCGCCTGCGGACCGCCTGCGGGAGGAGGCCGGTGCGCCCCGCCTTCCGGGCGCACGGTGCGACTACTTGGCCTTGCGGGCCACCGTGAAGTGGTCGACCTGTTCGCCGGTCTCGGCGATGCCGCGGACGGTCAGGGTGGCCGTGCGGCCCTTGGCGGCCGGGGTGACGTCGACGCGGAGGAACGAGTAGTCGAGGTAGCGGACCCGCGACCAGGCGACCGTCTCGTTGACCTTGCCGTCCTTGGTGTTGATGAAGGAGGCGACGGAGTCGACCTCGTTCTCGTGGCCCTCGTAGGACAGCGGGGCGGTGAACGCGTACAGGCTGCGGCCGGCCGCGCCCGCGGTGACGTAGACCACGCCCTCGGTCTCGGGGTGGGCGGTGCCGCCGATCGGGAGCTTCTTGGTGACCGCGCCGCCCTTGATGACGTCGGTGCGCTCGTACTGGTGGTTGTGGCCGTTGATCACCAGGTCCACCGTGTACTTCTCGAACAGCGGCACCCACTCCTGGCGCACTCCCCCCTCGGAGGCGTGCGCGGTGGAGGTGCAGTAGGCGCAGTGGTGGAAGAAGATCACGACGAAGTCGACGTCCTTGGACGCGCGGAACTTCCTCAGCTGGGCTTCCAGCCACTTGGTCTGGGTGCCACCGGAGATACCCAGGTTCGCCGGGATCTCGAAGGAGATGTCGTTGGCGTCGAGCGAGATGACCGCCGTGTTGCCGTAGACGAAGGAGTAGACGCCCGGGAGGTTCTTGGCGTCGGGGCCGTTGTCGGGAAGGTTCCAGCGGGCTTCCTCGCCGCCGTAGCCGTTCGGCGAGTACCAGGCCTCCATGTCGTGGTTGCCGTAGGCGGGCATCCACGGGACGGACTTGGCGACGGACTCGGTCTGGGCGAGGAACTGGTCCCAGATCCGTGAGTCGAAGCCGGTGTCGGCGGTCTTGCCGGCGCCGGCCGGGTCGGCGTAGGCGATGTCGCCGGCGTGCAGGTGGAAGGCCGGGTTCTGGCCGAGGAGGAGGCTGTTGTTGGCCAGGCCGTGGTAGCTGACGCCCTCGTCGCCGAAGGCGGTGAAGGTGAACGGCGCCTTGTGCGCGGGGGCGGTGGTGAAGGTGCCCAGGGTGCCCAGCAGGTGCGGCTCGGCCGGGTCGAAGCCGGCGTGGCCGACGCCGTAGTAGTACGTCTTCCCGGGGCGCAGGTGGGTGAGCCTGGCGTGCAGGTAGTACTGGGTGTGGTTGCCGCTCGCGCCGACGCCGGCCGGGGTGAACAGCGTGCGCACCTCGGCCTCGATCTTGCGGGAGAGGTCCCAGGGGTGGGCGCCGATGCGGATGAAGGGCTTCTTCACGGCGACGGGGACCTGCCAGGAGACGGTGATCTCCGTGCGGGGGTCGTTGCCCCAGGCGAGGTGGCGGCCGAAGGGGGCGACGAGGGAGCCGTCGACGGTCTCGGTGCTCGGCGTGGTCCTGGTGCTCGGCGCGGTCCGGGTGGGGACGGCGGCCTGGGCCGTGGTGCCGGTCACGAACGCGCCACCGGTGACGGCGCCCAGCGTGACCGCACCGCCGCGGATCATCGTGCGGCGGGAGAATCTTGCGCGCAGGTACTCGTGCTGCTCGGCCATGCTCATGCGCTCGGCGAGCTGCTCGGGTACGCCCATGCGAGGAGTGTCCATGACGTCTGAAACTCGTCGCCCCTGGCGACGGACCGCAGGACGCCATATGGACGGTTCGCGAACAGGCGCTCATAACACATTCAAGGTTCACCCAAGGCCTCTTAACAGGGCCCTGCCCGAAATCGGGCACGATTCTTGCGAAACCCGCTCGCGTACCTCAGGATCTACCGGGTGCACGACGAACTTGTTGATCATCTGATGCGGTCCACGCCCCTCCAGCGGGGCGAGGCACTGCGGGTGATCCAGGACGTGCTCGCCTACTTCGACGAGACGACCGAGGACTTCGTCCGTCGCCGCCACCGCGAGCTGCAGGCCCAGGGCCTGGTGAACGCGGAGATCTTCGAACGGATCGGGGCGGACCTGCAATACCGTGCGGTGGCCCCGCCGGAGCTCACGCTCCGGCAACTGCGGCGCATCGTCTACGGGTGAGTCGCCGCCTACGGGCACTGGAAAGCTTGGGGATACCTCTTACATGTGCGGAATTGTCGGATACATCGGGAAGCGTGACGTCGCCCCTCTCCTGCTGGAGGGCCTGCAGCGGCTGGAGTACCGCGGCTACGACTCCGCGGGCATAGTCGTCACCTCCCCGAAGACCACCGGTCTGAAGATGGTCAAGGCCAAGGGCCGGGTCCGTGACCTGGAGGCCAAGGTCCCGGCGCGCTTCAAGGGCACCACCGGCATCGCCCACACCCGCTGGGCCACCCACGGCGCCCCCTCCGACATCAACGCCCACCCGCACATGTCGGCCGACAGCAAGGTCGCGGTCGTCCACAACGGCATCATCGACAACGCCTCCGACCTGCGCCGCAAGCTGGAGGCGGACGGCGTCGAGTTCCTCTCCGAGACCGACACCGAGGTCCTCACCCACCTCATCGCCCGCTCCCAGGCTCAGACCCTGGAGGAGAAGGTCCGCCAGGCCCTGCGGGTCGTCGAGGGCACGTACGGCATCGCCGTCATGCACGCCGACTTCAACGACCGTATCGTCGTCGCCCGCAACGGCTCCCCGGTCGTCCTCGGCATCGGCGAGAAGGAGATGTTCGTCGCCTCGGACATCGCCGCGCTGGTCACCCACACCCGCCAGATAGTCACGCTCGACGACGGCGAGATGGCCACCCTCAAGGCCGACGACTTCCGCACCTACACCACGGAGGGCACCCGCACCACGGCCGAGCCCACCACCGTGGAGTGGGAGGCCGCCTCCTACGACATGGGCGGCCACGACACCTACATGCACAAGGAGATCCACGAGCAGGCCGACGCCGTGGACCGCGTGCTGCGCGGCCGCATCGACGACCGCTTCTCCACCGTGCACCTCGGCGGCCTCAACCTGGACGCCCGTGAGGCACGCCAGATCCGCCGCGTGAAGATCCTCGGCTGCGGCACCTCGTACCACGCGGGCATGATCGGCGCCCAGATGATCGAGGAGCTGGCCCGCATCCCCGCCGACGCCGAGCCCGCCTCCGAGTTCCGCTACCGCAACGCGGTCGTCGACCCCGACACCCTCTACGTGGCCGTCTCCCAGTCCGGTGAGACGTACGACGTGCTGGCGGCCGTCCAGGAGCTGAAGCGCAAGGGCGCGCGGGTCTTCGGCGTCGTGAACGTGGTCGGCTCGGCGATCGCCCGCGAGGCGGACGCCGGCATCTACGTCCACGCCGGCCCCGAGGTCTGCGTCGTCTCCACCAAGTGCTTCACCAACATGACGGTGGCCTTCGCCCTCCTCGCCCTGCACCTCGGCCGCACCCGCGACCTCTCGGTCCGCGACGGCAAGCGGATCATCGAGGGGCTGCGCAAGCTGCCTGGGCAGATCGCGGAGATCCTCTCCCACGAGGAGGAGATCAAGAAACTGGCCGAGGAGTTCGCCGAGGCCCGCTCCATGCTCTTCATCGGCCGCGTCCGGGGCTACCCGGTGGCCCGTGAGGCCTCCCTGAAGCTCAAGGAGGTCTCCTACATCCACGCGGAGGCCTACCCGGCCTCCGAGCTCAAGCACGGGCCGCTCGCGCTGATCGAGCCGGCGCTCCCGACGGTCGCGATCGTCCCGAACGACGACCTGCTGGAGAAGAACCGCGCGGCCCTGGAGGAGATCAAGGCCCGCAGCGGCCGGATCCTCGCGGTGGCCCACGAGCACCAGGAGAAGGCCGACCGGACGATCGTCGTCCCGAAGAACGAGGACGAACTCGACCCGATCCTCATGGGCATCCCGCTGCAGCTGCTGGCGTACTACACGGCGAAGGCGCTGGGCCGGGACATCGACAAGCCGCGCAACCTGGCGAAGTCGGTCACGGTCGAGTAGCCGTACGACGGGATCCGGCGCCGCTCTTCACCCCCCGGGGCTCAGCCCTGCGGGGTGAAGAGCAGGTTCCGCGTCTTGGGCGGCCGGGGCTCGTGCCAGGGGACGAGCGTGCCGTCGGCCTCGGTGACCCAGTGGCAGTCGTAGCCGAGCGGGTCGAACTCGGCGAGGAGCGTCTCCAGGGGCGCGTCCCGCAGCGCCTCCAGCAGGACCGTCGGCCGGTCCCGCTTCAGCACCTGCCGTCCCCCGCGCAGGACCGACATCTCGTGGCCCTCCACGTCGATCTTGACGAGGTCCAGTCCGGTGTCGGCGAAGACCTCGTCGAGCGTGCGCAGCCGGATGCGCTTGAGCTCGGCGTCGGCGGCCGCGTGCTCCAGGGTCGAGCCCGTCGACAGGAGGTTCCCGGAGAAGCGGACGCTGATCTCGGCCCATCCCTCCTCGCCGGACACGCCCGCCTGGTGGAGCCTGACGTTCTGGACGCCGTTCGACCGGATGTTCACGGAGAGCCGGGCGTGGATCTGGTCCACCGGCTCGAACGCGTGGATCCTCGCCTTCGGGGCGGCGAGCGCGGCGATCATGGAGAAGTACCCGACGTGTGCGCCGACATCGGCGATCGTCGTGCTGCGCGCGGCCAGCCGGGACCAGGTGGCGAGGCTGCCCGGCTCATAGCCGAACCTCCCGTTCCACAGGGTGTCCAGGGCGACCGCGTCGTCGTTCACGCAGAACATGACGAACGGCGGACAGTACGGGGAGTCGATCTCGACGTAGCCCCGGTAGGGGAACTTCTTGCGGTGGGTGCGGATGATGTCGCCCGTGGAGACCGGCCGGACGGATGGTGCGTGGGCCAGCATGCGGGCGTTCGCTTCGTGGAGCTGGGGGATACGCATCCCGCGATGCTAAAGCCGGGGTCAGGTCGTGTCATGGGCTTCGCCATATTGGAAAAGACCTGATCACGGGCCCGATGGCGCAGGTGGAGGAGGGGTGAACTCCAGGCGTGGGACAGGGAACGGGACCGGTGCGGAACAGGGAACGGGTTCGGTGCGGACAGCGAACGGACCCCGCGTGACGCCACCAGTCACGGGGGTCCGTCCAGGTCGCCGGGGAAGCCCAACTCCCCGGCTTCGGCTGCCCTTTCAGCCGGTGGCCGTCACACCCCGGCCGGCAGCCCGCCGCGGAAGTGCCGTGGGCCAGTGGGCCATCGCCGCGGTCGCCGCGTACCACGCCACCGCGCCCGCGGCGACCGCGAACCAGCCGCCGACCTTGGTGAGCGAATCGTTGTCGGCGAAGCGCGCGACAGCCATCAGGACGAGCGCGACCAGGAACAACCCGTAGGTGCCGCGGGTGAGTTGGTCCCCGCCCGCCGCGGTCAGGGAGAGCGCCACAAGGGCGAACAGAAGCAGGAAGAGTCCGGCGGCGTTGTCGGAGGCCTGTGCGCCGGCGGAGACGGCCCAGGTGAACCACAGGGCGCCGAGGACGGTGAAGGCGGTGCCGTTCGCCGTGTCGCGGTCCCGGAGGGCCAGCAGGCCGGCGACGAACAGGGCTACGCCGCCGACGTAGTGGGCGATGGATACGGCGTCCGCCGCCGTCACGCCGTCGATCAGGTCGGTGTACCCGAGTCCGAACGCCAACAGGGTGATGCCCAGGGCGAGTCGGCCGACGATCGTGGTGGTGCTTCCCGCGGAGACGTCATTGTCCACGGCGGGCTCCCTTCATACGGTGATGCAGTGCGCGGTGACCGATATATGCCCTTCACAAGGACACAAACACCTCTACGGGTCGGTGGATTCGTGCGCCGCACAAGGGAGTTGCCGGGCGAGTCGCGAGGTCGGGGAGGGGAGAGCCCGGTGGGACGACAGAGCCGGGAAGTGACCTACGGGATCACGATCACGGGCCGCTTGGCCCGCTTGGCGAGCCGGCCGGCGACCGAGCCGAAGATCCGCCCCACGATGCCGTGCGTCGAGCCGACGACGATCGCGTCGGCCTCGTACTCCCGCCCCACCTCTTCGAGTTCGTGGCAGATGTCACCGCCGCGCTCGACCAGGATCCAGGGCACCTCGGCGAGGTAGTCCGCACAGGCGAGTTCGAGCCCGAGCACCTCGGTGCGGTGGTCCGGTACGTCCACGAAGACCGGCGGCTCGCAGCCCGCCCACACGGTGGTCGGCAGCCGGTTGGCGACATGGACGATGATCAGGCCCGCACGGGAGCGGTGGGCCATGCCGATGGCGTACGCGAGCGCGCGTTCACTGGAGGTGGAGCCGTCGAAGCCGACGACCACGCCGTGCTTGAAGGCGGGATCGCAGGTGGGGCGTGCCTCTTCCGCCGCCAGGGGCTCGGCCGCCGTGGGGTCGGCGACGGGCCGCTTGCGGTCCGCGGGTTCGAAGAATTCGTGACCGGCCATGACTGTCTCGGCGAATCGATCCTATGTGGGTTGGACGGCAGTGAGCGGCGGAGCTGTGTCCGGGAATTGTCTTCCCAACCCCATACCCCCAAGGGTACGGCGCCACGCCTCCAACGCCCAGATCCCGAGCACCCTCGGTGGGGGTTCCAGGGAGCATGCACGAGCAGGCGCCCGTAACGCAATGGTTGCTGCCCCGTACAGGCGGTTTGCACAGGATTCACTTATCACCCGTCACCGACGACCGGCGCGGTGACCGATCGCCGACCCGGAGTGACCGACCGCCCGTAGCCGCGTTGAGCACGTGTACCGCCGTGCCGTCCCAGGGAGGAGCCCGCCCCATGCCCTCGTCGCGCACGCCCTCCCCCCGCCGCCCCGGCGACGAGCGCACCACCGAGCTGATCCGCTGGGCGGCCTTCTCCTGCTTCCTCGTCCCGGTGGTCCTCCTCTGGTACGGCACCTCCCTGGCCGGCGCCGCCGGCACCGCCCTCGGCCTGGCCGCCGTCACGGCCGTCTGCCGGCTGCTCCTGCGCCAGTCGGAGCGCGGCGCGGCCCGGTCACCCGCCGGGGAACACGCGCCGCACGCGCACCACCCGGGGCGCCGTCAGCGCACCCGAACGGGGTCGCACCGTGGCGGTCGTCACTCCGGGGGAAACTCACCGGTCGGTTGACCGGTTTTCACGCACCGGGTCGATGGTTTTCAGCCAACTTCCGCCCCCCGCGCATCCCTTGCCGTAACCACCCCCCACCCCCCGTGCCACCTGCGCGGATAAGCCCTCGGAAGCCCTGCGCACCCTACGGGGATTGGCCACCACGACGAGGCGCACTTCCCTGCACGCTCCCCGAGTGCAACGCTTCGTGATCGAATGCTTCACGCCAAGTTGCCAAGTCGACAATCTGCCGGGTGCTGAACTGGCCACGCCGGCATCACGCGACACAGTAGATTCGATCTTGACTGTCTACGGCGGGGGACTCGTGCAGGACCGAGGGGAAACGTGCAGGAGCGACACAACCGAGGAGCCGCGACCACCGAGGGGGGCTTAGCAGGATGAGCCACGACTCCACTGCCGCGCCGGAAGCCGCGGCCCGGAAGCTTTCCGGGCGACGCCGCAAGGAGATCGTCGCGGTGCTGCTGTTCAGCGGCGGCCCCATCTTCGAGAGTTCCATTCCGCTGTCGGTGTTCGGGATTGACCGCCAGGACGCCGGCGTGCCGCGCTACCGCTTGCTGGTGTGCGGCGGCGAGGAAGGCCCGCTGCGGACCACAGGGGGCCTGGAACTCACCGCGCCGCATGGCTTGGAAGCGATCTCGCGGGCGGGCACGGTCGTCGTGCCGGCCTGGCGTTCGATCACTTCTCCGCCACCGGAGGAGGCGCTCGACGCGCTGCGCCGGGCGCACGAAGAGGGTGCCCGCATCGTGGGCCTGTGCACCGGCGCGTTCGTGCTGGCGGCGGCGGGCCTGCTGGACGGCCGCCCGGCCACGACCCACTGGATGTACGCACCGACGCTGGCCAAGCGCTACCCGTCGGTGCACGTGGATCCACGAGAGCTCTTCGTGGACGACGGCGACGTCCTGACGTCGGCGGGCACCGCGGCCGGAATCGATCTCTGTCTCCACATCGTGCGGACGGACCACGGCAACGAGGCGGCGGGCGCGCTCGCCCGGCGCCTGGTGGTCCCGCCGCGCCGGTCGGGCGGCCAGGAGCGCTATCTCGACCGGTCTTTACCAGAGGAGATCGGCGCCGACCCGCTCGCCGAGGTCGTCGCCTGGGCGCTGGAACACCTCCACGAGCAGTTCGACGTGGAGACGCTGGCGGCACGCGCCTACATGAGCCGCCGTACGTTCGACCGCCGCTTCCGCTCGCTGACGGGCAGTGCACCGCTCCAGTGGCTGATCACCCAGCGGGTCCTCCAGGCCCAGCGGCTGCTGGAGACGTCGGACTACTCGGTGGACGAGGTCGCGGGCCGCTGCGGCTTCCGCTCGCCGGTGGCGCTGCGCGGGCACTTCCGCCGCCAGCTCGGCTCGTCCCCGGCCGCCTACCGGGCGGCGTACCGGGCGCGCCGGCCGCAGGGTGAGCGTCCACTGGAGGCCGAACCGTCGTCGCCACCACCGGCGCCGGCGCTGCATCCGGAGGGGCCGGGCCCGGTGCCTCCGCAGATCCGGCGTACGGCGTCCGGGGCGATGAGCGCACCGGCCGGACTGCCGACGGACCACGCACGTGAGGCGTACGCGGCACGGGCGAGCCTGCCGGGGCAGCGCAGCGGTATGTAGACACGGCATGTAGAACGCGGCACGCAGAACACGGTCCAGGGCGGCCGGGGCGAGGAGACGCCCCGGCCGCCCTTGCCCGTCCCCTCCCCCGGCGTGGGCCGAGGGACGTGGGGCATCCCAAAAGGGGGTGTCAGCTTTAGGGTGGTCGCATGAACGATCGCATGGTGTGGATCGACTGCGAGATGACCGGCCTCTCGCTGTCCGACGACGCGCTCATCGAGGTTGCCGCCCTCGTCACCGACTCCGAGCTGAACATCCTCGGCGAGGGGGTGGACATCGTCATCCGGCCACCCGCCAAGGCGCTGGAGACGATGCCGGAGGTGGTGCGCCAGATGCACACCGCGTCCGGCCTGCTGGACGAGCTCGCCGGCGGCACCACGCTCGCCGAGGCCGAGGAGCAGGTCCTGGCGTACGTACGGGAGCACGTGAAGGAGCCCGGCAAGGCCCCGCTGTGCGGCAACTCCGTCGGCACCGACCGCGGCTTCCTCGGCCGCGACATGCCGACCCTCGAGGGCTACCTCCACTACCGCATCGTCGACGTCTCCTCGATCAAGGAGCTCGCCCGCCGCTGGTACCCCCGCGCCTACTTCAACAGCCCCGAGAAGAACGGCAACCACCGCGCCCTCGCCGACATCCGCGAGTCGATCGCGGAACTGCGCTACTACCGCGAGGCCGTCTTCGTGCCGCAGCCCGGCCCGGACTCGGACACCGCGAAGACGATCGCCGCGAAGCACGTCCTGCCCGCGCAGTAGACCCGCGCGGGCGCCCGGCGAAAAGCCGTGCGCGAGCACCCCTTCGGACCCTGTACACTTTTTCTCGGCCGGTCGGGAACGACGAAAGTCCAACCACCGGTCGTGGTGGGTGTAGCTCAGCTGGTAGAGCACCTGGTTGTGGTCCAGGATGCCGCGGGTTCGAGTCCCGTCACTCACCCTGAGTAATCAGCCGGTGACTTCCCGCAGGGGAGGTCGCCGGCTGATGCGTTTCCCGGGAGTTCCCAGTGCGTACCGAGCCCATCACCACCGCGCGACTGACCCTCCTCCCCCTCCGGGTGGAGCACGCACAGGAGATGGCCGCCGTCCTCTCCGACCCCGCCCTTCACGCCTTCATCGGCGGCGCCCCCAGCTCCGCGCGAGCCCTTCGCGAACGTTACGAACGCCTCGTCGCCGGCTCCCCCGACCCCGCCGTCTCCTGGCACAACTGGGTCGTACGAGAGGGCGCTCACCTCACCGGCACGGTCCAGGCCACCGTGACCGACGACACCCACGCCGAGATCGCCTGGGTGATCGGCACCCCGTGGCAGGGCCGGCGCCTCGCCTCCGAAGCCGCGCAGGGACTGGTCACCTGGCTCGGCGGCCAGGGCATCCGCACGATCACCGCCCACATCCACCCCGACCACCGGGCATCGGCAGGCGTGGCCACGGCGGCGGGCCTCTCCCCCACCGAAGAGGAACACGACGGCGAAACCCGCTGGCGCCTGTCCCTCTGAAGCCGGCACCCGCCGCTACGAGGAAGCCCGGTCCACCAGGTCCGTCGCCAGCACCACCTGTCGCCGCTCCAGCCCCCGCGACACTGCCGGACGGCGGTCGGCGATCTCCGTGAGGAGGAGGTCCAGCATCCGCCGGCCCATCTCCTCGATCGGCTGGCGCACGCTCGTCAGGGGCGGGTCCATGTGGCGGGCGATGGCCGAGTCGTCGTAGCCGACCAGGGCCACGTCCTCGGGGATGCGGCGGCCCGCCTCGCGCAGGGCCTGGCGGGCGCCGGCCGCCATGACGTCCGAGCCGGCGAAGACCGCGTCGAGGGCGGGATCGCGTTCCAGCAGCGCCGCCATCGCGCGGTGGCCGCCCTCCTCCGTGAAGTCACCGGGCTCGATGAGCCCCTCGTCCACCCCGTACCCCGCGTCCCGCAGGGCGTCGCGGTAGCCGTCGACGCGGCGCTGGGCGCCGTAGACGTCGAGGCGGCCGGTGATGTGGGCGATACGGGTGCGGCCGCGGGCGAGGAGGTGCTCGACCGCCGAGCGGCCGCCGCCGTAGTTGTCGGAGTCCACCGAGGGGAGCGTCTCCGCGGCGGACCGCGGGCCGCTGATCACCGCCGGGATCTCCAGCTGGGCGAGGAGGTCGGGGAGCGGGTCGTCCGCGTGGACGGAGACCAGCAGGACGCCGTCCACCCGGTGCGCGGCCAGGTACTGGGCCAGCCGGCGGCGTTCGCGGTCGCTACCGGCGAAGATCAGCAGCAACTGCATCTCGGTGTCGGCGAGTTCGGCGCCCACACCGCGCAGCATGTCCGAGAAGTACGGCTCCGCGAAGAAGCGTGTCTCCGGCTCGGGGACGACGAGCGCGATCGCGTCCGTGCGGTTGGCGGCGAGGGCGCGGGCGGCCGTGTTGGGGACGTAGCCGAGTTCCGCGACCGCCGCCTCGACCGCCGCGCGGGTCGCGTCGCTGACCCGCGGGGAGCCGTTGATCACCCGGGAGACCGTGCCGCGACCTACTCCGGCGCGGGCGGCCACCTCCTCGAGGGTGGGCCGACCGCCGCTCCGCCCTCGCGCTCCGTGGCTTGCCATGGGCTCCGCCTTCCCGCCGTCGTCATCACGCTGGCCTGGAATCTAACAGTCCCGGCCGGTCGGCCCGCCCCGAGCCCAACAGTCGGTTCTGTGCCGAACTGGGCCAAATGTGCACCACTCTCCGGGGTTAGCTAACAGCCGGATAACTGAACGCATCTCTCCGTGCCCCCACCCTTGACACCCCCGCCCGAACCGACGACTCTTCAACACATCACTTGTGGGAGCGCTCCCACGGTACCTGACACATACACATCCCGCACGTTCCCCGCCCGAGCCGCAGCGAGAAACACACGGGCCCAACAATGCAGTTGGCCGGGGGGTCGGCACGTCAGGGCAACAGGAGGACGTAATGCGCGCACGTACCGGTACCGCCCGTCGGGCGGTGGTCCTTGCGGCCGTCGTGTCGCTGGGCGCCGGGCTGCTGGCCGGCTGTGCCGACGACGGCGGCGACGACGCATCCGACGGTTCGTCGTCCGGCAGCGGCAAGGGCAAGACCACGATCACGCTGGGTCTCTTCGGCACGTTCGGCTTCAAGGAGGCCGGCCTCTACACCGAGTACGAGAAGCTCCACCCGAACATCAAGATCGCCGAGAACGTCACCGAGCGGAACGAGAACTACTACCCCGCACTCGTCAACCACCTCACCACCAACAGCGGCCTGATGGACGTCCAGGCCATCGAAGTGGGCAACATCGCCGAGGTCGTGGCCACGCAGGCGGACAAGTTCGTGGACGTGTCGAAGATCTCCGGCGTGGACAAGAGCAAGTGGCTGGACTGGAAGTGGGCGCAGGCCACGACCAAGGACGGCGCGACGATCGGTCTCGGCACCGACGTCGGCCCGATGGCCATCTGCTACCGCAAGGACCTCTACCAGGCGGCCGGTCTGCCCACCGACCGCGCGGAGGTCGCCAAGCTGTGGACGGGCGACTGGAACAAGTTCGTCGAGGCCGGCGAGCAGTACAAGAAGAAGGCCAAGGCGGGCACCTTCTTCATGGACTCCCCCGGTGGTCTGCTCAACGCCATCCTGGGCAGTGAGAAGGAGAAGTTCTACGACTCCTCCGGCAACATCATTTACAAGTCGAACCCGGCGGTGAAGACGGCCTTCGACCTGACGGCGAAGGCCGCCGAAGAGGGACTCGTCCAGTCCCAGACCCAGTTCCAGCCGACCTGGGAGCAGACGATCGCGAACAGCAAGTTCGCCACCATCGCCTGCCCGCCGTGGATGCTCGGCACCATCAAGGGCAAGGCGAAGCCGGAGGACGCCGGCAAGTGGGACGTGGCCACCGCGCCCAAGTCCGCGAACTGGGGCGGTTCCTTCCTGGCCGTGCCGAAGAGCGGCAAGCACGTGAAGGAGGCCGAGGAGCTCATCACCTGGCTGACCGCGCCCGAGCAGCAGACGAAGCTGTTCAAGGTGCAGGGCAACTTCCCGAGCGCGCCTAGCACCTACACCTCCGCCGAGGTGACCGGTGCCAAGAACGAGATGACCGGTGACTCGCCGATCGGCACGATCTTCGCCGAGGCCGCCAAGACCGCCCCGGTCCAGGTGATCGGCCCGAAGGACCAGATCATCCAGCAGGGTCTGTCCGACAACGGCGTCTTCCTCGTGACGAAGGGCAAGTCGGCGAAGGAGGCCTGGGAGACGGCCACCAAGACCATCGACAACAACCTGGACAAGTGACCCGTATGGCCACCCGCCACGACACCGCCGCGCCCCCCGTGAAGGAGGGGGGCGCGGCCCCGGGCCGCCCGCCCGTGGAAACCACGGAGGCGGAGAAGCGGCGCCGGGCCCGGCTCTCCCGCCGCTGGCAGCGGGACCTCCGCTGGAGCCCGTACGCGTTCGTCTCGCCGTTCTTCCTGCTGTTCCTCGCCTTCGGTCTGTTCCCGCTGCTCTACACGGGCTGGGCGTCGCTGCACCAGGTGGAGATGACCGCCCCCACCGACATGACCTGGGTGGGGATGCGCAACTACACGCGCATCTTCGACGACGAGTTCTTCTGGAACGCGGCGAAGAACACCCTCACCATCGGCATCATCTCGACGGTCCCGCAGCTGCTGATGGCGATGGGGCTCGCGCACATCCTCAACTACAGGCTGCGCGCCTCGACCTTCTACCGGGTCGCGATGCTCGCCCCGTACGCGACCTCGATCGCCGCCGCCTCCCTGGTGTTCGTGCTGCTCTTCGGCCGTGACTACGGCATGATCAACTGGGCGCTGCACTTCGTCGGGATCGACGCGATCGACTGGCAGAACGACAAGTGGCCGTCCCAGATCGCGGTCTCCACGATCATCATCTGGCGCTGGACCGGCTACAACGCGCTGATCTACCTGGCCGCGATGCAGGCGATCCCGTCGGACCTGTACGAGTCGGCGGCACTGGACGGCGCCAACCGCTGGCAGCAGTTCTTCCATGTGACACTGCCGTCCCTGCGGCCCACGATCCTCTTCACGGTCGTCGTCTCCACGATCGGTGCCAGCCAGGTCTTCGGCGAGCCGCTCCTGTTCGACGCGAACAAGGGTGCGTCGGGCGGCGCGGAGCACCAGTTCCAGACCCTCGGCCTGTACCTGTACGAGCAGGGCTGGGTGAACCAGCACCTGGGCCGTGCCTCGGCGATCGCCTGGACGATGTTCCTGATCCTGATCGTCGTCGGCATCGTCAACTACGTCATCTCGCGCCGGCTGCGCGCCAGTAGTTAAGGAGTACCGGCCGTGACGACGACGACCCTGACCAAGAGCGAGCCGGAGGACGCCGTGCCGGCGGCCCGCCGGCTGCGCCGACCGAGGTCCGCGCGGGCGGGCGGCCAGATGCACGGCGGCCCGATCGCGTACGCCATCCTGATCCTGTTCACGATCGGCTCGCTGTTCCCGCTGGTGTGGACGGCGATCGCCGCCTCCCGTGACAACAACCGGCTGGCGCAGACGCCCCCGCCGCTGTGGTTCGGCTCGAACCTGTTCACGAAACTGGACGTCGCCTGGACCGACGCCAACCTCGGCAAGGCCTTCCTCAACACCACGATCGTGGCGGGGACGTCGGCGGCGACGATCGTGGTCCTCTCCACGATCGCCGGCTTCGCCTTCGCCAAGCTTCGGTTCCGGGGCAAGGGCGCGCTGATGCTGATCGTGATCGGCACGATGATGGTGCCGCCGCAGCTGAGCATCATCCCGCTGTACATGATGGTCGCCAAGCTGGAGTGGACCGATCAGCTGCAGGCGGTGATCCTGCCGTCGCTGGTGAGCGCGTTCGGTGTGTTCTTCATGCGGCAGTACCTGATCCAGGCGCTGCCCGACGAGATCATCGAGGCGGCCCGGGTGGACGGCGCGAGCAGCTGGCGCGTGGTGTGGCACGTGGTGTTCCCCGCGGCGCGCCCCGCGATGGCGGTGCTGGGCATGCTGACGTTCGTCCAGACGTGGAACGACTTCCTGTGGCCCTTCCTGGTCCTGAGCCAGACCGGCAACCCCACCGTGCAGGTCGCGATCGCGGGCCTCGGCCGCGGGTACACGCCCGACCAGTCCCTGATCATGGCGGGTGCGCTGCTGGGCACACTGCCGCTGCTGGTGGTCTTCGCGGTCTTCGGCAAGCAGATCGTGGGCGGCATCATGCAGGGCGCGGTGAAGGGCTGACCCCTGCGACCCGAGGGGGCCGGGTCACCGCCGCCCCGGCCCCCTCCGTACGACTTCCCCCCAACCTCGTCGGTCTCGACGACCACACATGGGAGCGCTTCCATGCCTGAGCCCATCACCCCGGTGACCTTTCCTCCCGCCTTCCTCTGGGGCGCGGCGACCTCCGCGTACCAGATCGAGGGGGCGGTGCGGGAGGACGGCCGCACCCCCTCGATCTGGGACACCTTCAGCCATACGCCGGGCAGGACCGCCGGCGGCGAGCACGGTGACATCGCTGTCGACCACTACCACCGCTACCGCGAGGACGTCGCGCTGATGGCGGAGCTGGGCCTGTCGGCGTACCGCTTCTCGATCTCCTGGTCCCGGGTCCAGCCGACCGGCCGCGGCCCGGCGGTCCAGGTGGGCCTGGACTTCTACCGCCGGCTGGTCGACGAGCTGCTGGCGAAGGGCATCAAGCCCGCGATCACCCTGTACCACTGGGACCTCCCCCAGGAGCTGGAGGACGCGGGCGGCTGGCCGGAGCGGGACACCGCGTACCGGTTCGCCGAGTACGCGCAGATCGTCGGGGAGGCGCTCGGCGACCGTGTGGAGAACTGGATCACGCTCAACGAGCCCTGGTGCAGCGCGTTCCTCGGGTACGCGTCGGGCGTGCACGCGCCGGGCCGCACCGACCCGGTGGCCTCCCTGCGGGCCGCCCACCATCTGAACCTGGCCCACGGCCTGGGCACCTCGGCGCTCCGCTCGGTCATGCCGGCCCGCAACACGGTGGCGCTCAGCCTCAACTCCTCGGTGGTCCGCCCGCTGTCGCCGGGCGACCCCGCGGACCTCGCCGCCGTGCGGAAGATCGACGACCTCGCCAACGGCGTCTTCCACGGCCCGATCCTGCGGGGCGCCTACCCGGAGACGCTGTTCACGGCGACCTCCTCCCTGACGGACTGGTCGTACGTCCTCGACGGCGACCTGCAGACGATCAACCAGCCGCTGGACGCGCTGGGCCTGAACTACTACACGCCGACGCTGGTGTCGGCGGCGGACGCGGCCGTGAAGGGACCGCGCACGGACGGGCACGGCGCGAGCGACCACTCCCCGTGGCCGGGCGCCGACGACGTCGCGTTCCACCAGACGCCCGGTGACCGCACGGAGATGGGCTGGACGATCGACCCGACGGGCCTGCACGAGCTGATCATGCGGTACACCCGGGAGGCGCCGGGGCTGCCCCTCTACATCACCGAGAACGGCGCGGCCTACGACGACAAGCCCGACCCGGACGGCCGCGTGCACGACCCCGAGCGGGTCGCCTATCTGCACGGCCACCTCTCGGCGGTCCGCCGCGCGATCGCGGACGGCGCGGACGTCCGCGGCTACTACCTGTGGTCCCTGCTGGACAACTTCGAGTGGGCGTACGGCTACGAGAAGCGGTTCGGGGCGGTGTACGTGGACTACGCGACGCTGGCCCGTACGCCGAAGTCGAGCGCGCTGTGGTACGGCGAGGCGGCACGGACGGGGACGCTGCCGTCCGTCGAGAGCGCCTGAATCGAGGCTGCCTGATTTCGAGACCGCCTGACCCGGGGGAAGGGGAGGGGCGCGGCACGCTGTGGGGGCGTGCCGCGCCCCGGCGTTTTTCCAGGGTTCGCCGTTCTCAGGAGCCGTTCCCGGGGGCGCCGTCGCGCTGGTCGATCAGGGCCGCCAGGCCGTCGAGGACGCGGGCGAGGCCGAAATCGTAGGCGTGGGCGGGGCTGTGGGCGGTGCCGTGGGCGGTGCCCGCCGCCGTGCCGACGCGGGTGGCGGTGGGGTAGGTGCGGGGGTCGAGGACCTTGGCGAGCAGCGGGGCGTTGGCGGCCCACCACTGTTCGTCGTCCATCCTGCTGTCCGCGCGGGCGGCGCGGGCCTCGGCGGCCGAGCGGGCGTTGGCCTGTACGAAGCCGAGCAGGTAGGTCAGGGCGGCGTCCCGGTCGACGTCGTCGAGGCCGCATCCGTCGAACGCCGCCAGTTCGTGCTCGTACTTGGCCATCATCCCCGGCCCCAGCGGCGGCCGGCCGGTGGAGACCGTCGCGGCCCACGGGTGGGTCTCGAACAGGGCCCTGTTCTCCTCGGCCACGGCGGTCAGCCGCTCCCGCCAGGGCCGGCCGGAGGTGTCGGTCCGGGGCATCCGGGCGTAGAGGGCGTCCAGCATCAGGTCCAGCAGCTCGGCCTTGCCGGGCACGTAGGTGTACAGCGTCATCGGCGCCACCCCCAGCTGCTGCGCCACCCGGCGCATGGTGAGCGCGTCCAGCCCCTCGGCGTCCGCCAGGTCGATCGCGACGGCGACGACGGCGTCGATGCTCAGCCGCTGCTGCGGCCCGCGGCGCGGGGTGTCGGCCGGGACGCGCCAGAGCAACTCGAGGGTGCGGGCCGGGTCTCCGGCACTGCTTCTGTCGACAGGCACGGGGACCATCCTCGCTCATGCGCCCACCCCCGCGGAACATCTCCGTACGCAGTACACTGTACTGTGTACGGAGATGATGAGCAGTCCGATCCCGGTCCAAGGAGCCCCTGTGTCGATCACCGCCTCCGCCGTGTCCCTGAACGTCGACGACGTGGCCGCGTCCAGCGCCTTTCTCACCGACCACTTCGGATTCCACGAGCAGATGGCCGCCGACGGCTTCGCGTCGCTGGCGCGCGAGGACGCCGGCATGAACGTCATCTATCTGCGGCGCGGCCTGGACTCGCTCCCCGCGAACCAGCGCGACGACCACGCCGACGGGGTGATCCTCGCCTTCGTCGTCGACGACCTGGAGGGCGAGCTGGCCCGGCTGACCGCCGAGGGGGTCGCCATCACGATGCCGCTGCGCGAGGAGCCCTGAGCGCGCCTTCCAGGTGACCGACCCCAACGGGGTCATCGTCCAGCTCGTCGACTGGAACGGCGTCACCGCAACAGGGTGAGCGTCACCAGGGCCGCGAGGGTGATGACGGCGAACGCGGCCCAGGCGAGGGCGGTCACGCGTTGCCTGCTCGGGCGGCCGATGACCTCGATCTCCCCGGATGCCTCGGGGAACGCGTAGTAGACGCGGTCGGGGTCGGTGCGGAGTTCGACGCGGGCGAGCGGAAGGTAGCGCAGGGTCACCCGGCGGCCGACCTCGCCCTCCTTGACCGCCAGGAAGGGCGCGGCCTGCTTGAGGTGGGCGTCCTCCAGGAAGTCGGGGAGGTCGTCGTCGGCGCTGGTCAGCACCGCCGTGCGCCACTGCCCCTTGCGCAGCTTGCTGAACGGCGGGTACGCGGGCCTGAGTTCCTCGGCGGCGGGGGTGTGGGTGACGACGCCCTCGGTCCAGGCGGTGAAGCGGCCGGTACCGCCGCACTCCTCGTGCCGGAGGCGTTTCGCGCCCTTGCAGGTGCCGCACCCGGCGGTCCCGGTGCCCTTGCAGACGGGGCAGGTCACCTGGCGCTCCCCCAGGCACTTCGGACAGGCCACGTCCGCTCGCCGGCAGCGTTTGCAGGCGGCCCGTGCCTCGGCGCCCTCGGGGCGCGGGCGGGGCGCCCGGGAGCGCTTGGTGCGCGGATGGCCCGTGCCGTCGCACTCCCAGCACGCGTCGGGGCCGCCGTGGCAGGCGTCGCACTCGATGTGGCGGGGGCACGGCCGGCCACCGCGTCCCTCACAGGCCTCGCAGTCCCGCTTGCCGTCCACGCAGTCCTCGCACGGCTCCTCCGCCAGGGATCCCTCCTGGACGAGTTCCAGCCGCCGCTGGGCTCCCGGGTCGGCGGGCGGGGCCACCGGGTAGGTGCCGAGATGTGTGTACGTCGGCCGGTTCGCCAGGCCGCTCTGCCTTCCCTTGACCCGCCGCCGGCGCTCGGTCCGCCGCTCGACCGACCGCACGATCCGGCACTCGAACACCGACTGCCAGGTGAGCGCCGCCGCGCCGGGCACGGTGAGCCGGGTGGTGACGCCGGGCCGGGACACGCGCCGTTCGACGGCCTGGAGCATCTCTTCGTCGGACGGTGCCGTGGCCAACGCAGCTCCCCCTCGTCGACGGGTGACCCATGCGCGAAGAGCAGGGTAGGAGGCCCCCGAGCCGACGACAAGAGGGCCTCCTTTCCACCGTCGTACTACTCCGCGCGCGGCTCCCGTACGACCACGACTCCGCCCGGAGGCACGTACACCGAGCCGTCCGGCACGGGCTTGCCGCCGAGGAGTTCCACCGCGTCGGCGGCGACGGCGATCTGCGCGCCCTCCCCGCCGTGGTCGATCAGGAAGAGGTAGTCGGCGTCGGTTCCCCGCCGCCGCACCGCCTCCACCCCCGGGGGCAGAACGGCGTCCACCACCGGGCGCACGCCCGCCTCCTCCCGGATGCGGCCGAGCAGCGCGGCCAGGGTCTCCGGCTCCGGCAGGGTCGCCATGTACCAGGCGGTGCCGGTGCCGTAGCCGTGGCGCGTGACCGCCGGGACGCCGGTCAGCGGGCCGTCGGCGTACGAGGACACGGCCTGCGCGCCGGCCAGTCGCACCCGCTCCGACCACAGCGCTCCCCGGCCGCCGGCGTCCAGGCCGACCGTCTCCCTGGGCAGCAGCGGGAAGAGCTCGTCGGTCCGCACCCCCAGCGCCTCGCGGAACGCGCCCGGGTAACCCCCCAGCCGCACATGGCAGTTCTCGTCCACCGCCCCGCTGTGGAAGCCCACCACCAGCGTGCCGCCGCGCTCGGCGAAACCGGTGAGGTTTCCGGCTCCCGCGTCGTCCACCAGGTACAGGCTCGGGGCCAGGACCAGGCGGTACGCCGACAGGTCCGCGTCCGGCCGGACGAAGTCCACGGCGACGCCCGCCCGCCACAGCGGCTCGTACCAGGAGCGGACCAGCTCCAGGAAGCGGACCTGCTCGCTGGGCTGCGAGGGCAGTTCCAGCGCCCACTTCGCGTCCCAGTCCCAGACGATCGCGGTCTCGGCGGTGCCCATGCTGCCGCGCACCTCGGCCAGCGCCTTCAGGTCCGCGCCCAGCGCCACCACGTCCCGCCAGATCGCGCTGTCCGTGCCCGCGTGCGGCAGCATCGCCGAGTGCCACTGCTCGGCGCCCGCCTTCGCCGCCCGCCACTGGAAGTAGGCGATGCCGTCGGCGCCGCGCGCGACATGGGCGAGCGCGTTGCGCCGCAGCTCGCCCGGCGTCTTGGCCCGGTTGACCGGCTGCCAGTTCACCGCGCCCGTCGAGTGCTCCATCAGCAGCCAGGGCCCGCCCGCGAGGGAGCGCACCAGGTCGCCGCTGAGCGCGATGTCGATCTCCGACTCGGGGTCGGTGGACCGCAGGTAGTGGTCGTTGGAGACGACGTCCAGCTCCGGCGCCCAGCGCCAGTAGTCCAGCGCGTCGAAGTTGTACATCACCATGAAGTTGGTCGTGGCGGGGATCGCGGGAGCGGCCTGCGCCAGCACCTCCCGCTCGGCCCGGCACAGCGACAGCAGCTCGTCGCTGCAGAAGCGGCGCCAGTCCAGCCGGTGGGTCGGGTTCGGCACCGCGCCCGTGGCGCGCGGCGGGATGATCTCGTCCCAGTCGTAGTACCACTGGCTCCAGAAGGTGGTGCCCCAGGCGTCGTTCAGCGCGGACAGGTCCGTGTACTTCGCCCGCAGCCAGCGGCGGAACGCCTGCGCGCTGGTGTCGCAGTAGCACTCCGCGTTGTGGCAGCCGTACTCGTTGTGGATGTGCCACATGACGACGGCGGGGTGCTCGGCGTACCGCTCGCCGAGCGCGCGGGCGATCCGCAGCGCGGCCTCGCGGTAGGCGGGGCTGGACGGGCAGAACGTCTGGCGGCTGCCGTACGACAGTCCGCGGCCGTCCCGGTCCGCCGGCAGCGCCTCCGGGTGGGCCTTGAAGAACCAGGCCGGCGGGGCCGCCGTCGGGGTGGCCAGGTCGGCGGCGATGCCGTGGGTGTACAGCAGGTCGAGGATGCGGTCGAGGCGCGAGAAGTCGTACACGCCCTCGGCGGGCTCCAGCAGCGCCCAGGAGAAGATGTTGACGCTGACCATGTTCACCCCGGCCTCGGCCATGAGGCGCACGTCCTCGGCCCAGACCTCCTCGGGCCACTGCTCGGGGTTGTAGTCGCCGCCGTACGCGATCCCGGGGACCTTCAGTTCGCGTTCCATCACTCGCCTCCCGACAGCAGACGGCGTGTGGTGTCCACGCCCCACAGGTCCAGGGAGAGCAGACGGTCGCTGGACGCCATCAGTCCGCCCGTCGCCTCCACGTGTGCCGCCCACCGCTCCCGTGTCTCCACCGCCGGGCGGGCCATCAGGCAGTCGGGGTCGTTGGTCCAGAGCCGGCCGTGCTGCCACTGGCGGGCGGCGCCGGTGAACTCGGCCGGGTCCTGGCCCGGCTGGCTGAAGTCGCCGGCCTCGGGCTTGCGGTGCGGTGCCGTGTCCGGGCTGACCCGCATCGCGTCGAACAGACCGGTCGAGGGCAGGATGGGGGCACCGCAGCCCAGCAGGTACGCCTCCGGGCCGATCGCCTCGCGGATCAGCTCGATCCCGGAGCGGTACGCCGTGATCGCGTCCACGGGTGCGTGCCGTACGCCGTCCAGGGCGCCCGCGTAGAGGAAGTCGACCTTGAAGTAGTCGTAGCCCTCGGTGCGCAGGGTGCGGAAGACGTCCGTCAGGTACGCGGCCGCCCCGGGGTGGGTGGTGTCGAGGACGCGCAGGTCGTGGCCCCAGTTGTGGCCGGCGTGGGTGAAGCCGCCGTCGGCGGTCCGCACGAGCCAGTCGGGGTGTGCGGCGGCGAGTTCGCTGCCGGGGTCGACCAGGAAGGGCGCCGTCCAGATGCCGGCGCGGCGGCCCCGGGCGCGGATGGCGTCCGCGATCCCCTCGCGGGAGCGGAAGCGGCCGGAGAGCGTGAGCCAGTCGCCGAGGGCCCTCTGGTAGCCGTCGTCGATCTGGACCACGTCGACGGGCAGGTCGAGGGTGTCCATCGCGCGGAGGTTCTCGTGGATGTCGTCCTCGGTGACGGCGGTGAAGTACTCGTACCAGGAGCACCAGACGGTGGGCGCCGGCCGGGGGGCCGCGAGACCGAGACCGGCGGCCCACTCGGCCAGCAGCGACTGGATGTCGGTGCCCGTGTACTCCTTCACCGGACCGTCGGCGCTGATCTCCGCGACCGGTCCGGCCGGGGTGAGGCGGATGGACGGCACCTCGCGGACCGGGTCGGGCGCGGCCCACAGCCGGACCGGTGAGCCGTCGCCGGGGTCGAGGGCGAGCAGCCCCTCGCCCTGGAAGACCCCGGCCGGGACGGTGACCCCGGGCCGGTAGCAGACGGTCGCCCAGTTGGCGTTCGCCGGGCGGTGGGGGCGCGCGTCGAGGGCGTAGGCGCCGCTCGGGCTCCAGGACTGCCAGCCCTCCTCGTGGACGCGGGCACGCCGCGGGTCCACGGGGACGGAGGCCACCGGGGTGAAGGGGTGGTGCACGGGGGTCTCTTTCGGAAGAAAGGGCTCGGCGGAAGGGGCTCAGCCCTTGTTGGCGCCCAGGGTCAGGCCGCTGACGAACTGCCGCTGGAGTGCGAAGTACACGATCAGCGTGGGGATCGCGGTGAGCAGGGCGCCGGCGGCGACCAGGTTGGGGTCGGTGAAGTACTGGCCGGAGAGGTTGTTCAGGGCCGAGGTGATCGGCATGTTCTCGCCGGTGGAGATCAGCACGATCGCCCAGAAGAAGTCGTTGTAGATCCAGATGGACAGCAGGGTGGCCAGGGCGGCCATCGCCGGCTTGCACAGCGGGAGCACGATCTGCCAGTACAGCCGCCACACCGACGCGCCGTCGACCAGGGCGGCCTCGGTCAGCTCGTGCGGCAGGGAGCGCATGTAGTTGCTCAGCACGAAGGCGCAGAAACCGGACTGGAACGCCACGTGGATGAGGACCAGGCCGAGCGCGGAGTCGTAGAGCTTGCCGCTGACCGTGATGCCGGGGAGGTCGATCAGCAGGTACATGCGGTACAGCGGGGTGATGATCACCTGCTGCGGGAGGAGGTTGCCCGCGGTGAAGACCAGGAGCAGGAAGAGGTTGACCCGGAAGTCGAAGCGGCTGACGTAGAACGCCACGCACGACGACAGGAACAGGGTCAGCAGCACCGCCGGGACCGCGATGAGCAGCGTGTTCCCGAAGTAGTGCATCATGTCCGACTGCTCGAACGCGTTGGTGAAGTTGTCGAGGCTCAGCTTGTCGGGCCAGGAGACATAGCCCTTCTCGCTGGTCTCCGAGTACGGGCGCAGGGCCGCGAACAGCGCCCACAGCAGGGGCGCCAGCCAGGCCAGGGCCGTCACGACGAGGAACGTGTGCAGCAGGATCCGGGCGGGGCGGACGGGGGTGCGCTGCTTGAGGGGCAGGGTGGGGGTGCTCATGCGCTCCGCTCCTTCCGGAAGGTCGAGATCAGGTACGGGATGATCACGGCGAGGGAGATCACCAGGAGGACCACCGCGATCGCCGAGCCGTAGCCGATGCGGCTGGACTCGCCGATGATGTTGTTGGTGACCAGGATCGAGAGCAGTTCCGTGCCCTGGGCGCCCTTGTTGAAGACGAAGACGAGGTCGAAGGCGCGCAGCGCCTCGATGATCGTGACGACCAGGACGACCGTGTTGGTCGGGCGCAGGGTCGGGAAGATGACGTTCTTGAACGTCTGCCACTCGTTCGCGCCGTCCAGCGAGGAGGCCTCGCGCAGGGACGGGTCGACGCCCTTCAGACCGGCCAGGTAGAGGATCATCATGTAGCCGGTGTGCCGCCAGCAGGCGGCGACGAGGATGGCCCACAGGTTGAGGTTCGGGTCGCCGATCCAGTCGATGTAGTGGCCGGGCTTGTTCGCCCCGATGACGCTGTTGATCAGGCCGGTGTCGGGGTTGTAGACCAGCTGCCAGACGAATCCGGTGACGGCCAGCGACACGACGACCGGCAGGAAGTAGGCCGTCTGGTAGACGCGGCTGAAGCGGATCTTCTTGTCCAGCTGGACCGCGAGGAAGAGCCCGAGCGGGGTCGGGATCAGGATCAGCACGACGAACCAGATGACGTTGTGCTGGACCGCGGGCCAGAACTGCGGGTTGTTGGTGAACAGCTCCTTGAAGTTGTCCAGCCCCACCCACTTGATGGAGTCGAAGCCGATGCCGTCCCAGGTGGTGAAGGCGAGGGCGATGGAGGCGAGGGCCGTGACCCAGACGAGGGTCACGTGCAGGATCGTCGGCACGCCGGCCATCAGGCCGAGCGTGAGCCGGTCGCGGCGGGTCAGCAGGCGCCGGTGGCCCTGCGGAACCCGCTTCTTGGAGGATGCGGCGCCCGGAGGCGGCACGGCGGCCGCCTCCCGGGTCTTCGTGGTGTCGATGCTCATGTTTCTGGAAGGACCTCGCCTCACGAGGACGCGAAGATCGTCTTCTTCTGGCGCTCGATCGAGGTGAGCAGGCTGTCGATCCCCTTGGGGTCGCGGACGAACTTCTGCAGCGCGGGCTGCATGACCGTGGAGGTGAAGTCCGGCCGGCTGTCGCGGTCCATGAACTGCGTCAGGCTCTTGGCGCCCGAGATCATCTCGTACGCCTTCTTCTGCAGGGCGGTGTACGAGGAGGTGTCGGCCTTGGAGGAGGCGGCGACCACGCTGGAGTCGGCCTTGAGGTAGATCTGCTCGGCCTCCGGGGTGCCCAGGTACTCCAGGAGCTTGGCGACGCCGTCCTTGTTCTTCGGGGCCTTGGAGACCATGAAGCCGTCGGTGGGGGCCTCGACGGTGTCCTGACCGAACTCCGAGTTGATCTCGGGGAAGGCGAAGAAGTCGAGGTCGTCCAGGTCCGCCTTGTTGGTGAACTGCTGAGCGACGAAGGAGCCCAGCAGGTACATGCCGGCCTTCTTCGACACCAGCGTCTGGGCGGCGTCCTGCCAGGTGCGGCCCAGGGAGCCCTCCTGGTGGTACGGGAGGAGTTCGGCCCAGTGGTCGAAGGTGGCCTTCACCTTGGCGTCGGTCCAGGACGCCTTGCCGGCCATCAGCTCGACATGGAAGTCGTAGCCGTTCAGCCGGAAGTTGATCTGGTCGAAGGTGCCCATGGCCGGCCAGGCGTCCTTGTCGCCGAAGGCGATCGGGACGAGGCCGTCCTTCTTCATCTGCTTGCACAGGGCGACCAGCTGGTCCCAGGTGGTGGGGACGGTGTAGCCGTGCTGCTCGAAGACGCTCTTCCGGTAGAAGAGGGCCCAGGGGTACGTGTACAGCGGCACGAAGTAGTACTTGCCGTCCGCGCCCTTGCTGAGCTTGTGCATGGCGTCGGGGAAGTTGTCCCCGATCTTCGCCCACACGTCGTCGATGGCCGTGGTCAGGCCCTTGGCCGCGAAGAACTGCATGCGGTAGCCGGCGAACCAGTTGAACACGTCGTCCGGGGTGCCCTGGAGGTAGGAGTTGATCTGCTCCTGGAACGTGTTGTGGTCCTTGGTGTTGACGTCGACCGCGATCCCGGACTGCTTCTTGAAGGCCGCGTAGATCTCGGCGAAGGCCTTCTTCGGGACCGCGTCGGACGCGTTGGAGCCGAGGGTGACGGTCTTCGGGTCGGAGGAGGTGCCGCTGCCGCCGCACGCGGACAGCAGCGGTATGCCGGCGCCGAGGACGGCCGCGCCGCCTATGCCGCGCAGCAGGGTGCGGCGGCTCGGGGAGGGGAGGGAGAGGCGGCCGGAGGGGGAGAGGTCGTGCATGTACGGCTCCTGACAGCAAGGTTCGGCCATGAGGCCTGACTGAAAACTTCCGGTCTTAATCGACCAGAAATCAACTTGACCGAACACGGGGTGGCGCAATAACAGCCGTATGTCCGGTCATGCGTCAAGAGGCACTGGCTTCATTTGTCGAAACGTAATCGACACGCCTTGATCACCCGATTGATCACTTGCCGTCCCCCTCCGCCCTCCCGCGATCACTTGAGGGCGGCGAAGGCCTTCGAGAACGCGGAGTCGCCCTGGACGATCGAGCTGCAGGTGGCGTCGGCGGAGTTCTTGGCCCCGCCCGGGCACTGCCTGTCCCGCGTCGCCGACCACATCGACAGCCATGCGAGCCCCTTCGACTTCGCGAAGGCGACGAGCTGGGTGGCGTCCTCGACCCGGAAGACCTCGGAGGCGACGTCGTTCACGCCGATCATGGGGGTGACCGCGACCGTCTTCCAGGCAGCGCTGTCGCTCAGCCCGAACACGCTCTTGACCTGTGCCTGAGTCGCGGTGGCCGCCTGTTCGGCATATGTGCCCATATCACCGCTGTAAGCCGGACCGTAGTCCATGGCCATCACATTCACAGTGGCGACCTTCACACCGTTGGCCTTTGCGGCAGAGAGCAAACTCACGCCGTCCTGGGTCAGACCCTCGGGCATGACGGGCAGGGTGAAGGAGACGTCGAGGTCCGGGTGCTTCCGCTGGAGCTCCGCGATCGCCTGCGCGCGCCGTGTGTTCGCCGCCGTGTTCGGCAGCGCCCCGCCCTCCACGTCGAAGTCGACCTTGGTGAGCCGGTAGGCGTCCACGACCTTCCCGTACGCCGCCGCCAGCGCGTCCGCCGAGGAGCAGGTGGTGGCCAGCTCGGAGCCGCTCGCCCCGCCGAAGGAGACCCGGACGTCACCGCCCTTGGCCCGCAGCGCCCCGATCTGGGACGCCACGCCGTCGCTCGCCAGGTCGGTCACCCCGCCCCACTTCGGCGTGCAGCCGCCGCCGTCGGTCACGAAGGCGAGGTTGTAGTCCTTGACGCCGGTCGCGGCGGCGCTCGCGAGGAGGTCGAAGGCGGGGTAGAGGGAGGTGTCGACGTAGGGCGCGAACCGGGCGGAGGTGGTCGTGCCGGTACCGCCGCTCGCGCTCGGGGAGGCGGTGGCCGTCGGGGTCGGCGTCGCCGTTCGCGTCGGGCCGGCGGTGGGCGTCGCGGACTGCGTCGGCCGTCCGCTCGGCTCGGGCGTGGCCCCCTCGTCCGCCGAGCACCGCGCCCCGTCGACGCGACAACCGACCGGGTCCCCGGCCCCCTTGACCACGAACCCGACGGTGACCGACTCCCCGACGGCCAGGCCGTCGGTGTCCCACTTCGGCGGGGTCACGGTGACGTGCTGCCCGCTCACCCGGGACTCGCCGTTCCACAGGGAACTGAGCCCGGAGCCGGCCGGCAGGTCGAACTCCAGCTTCCAGTCCGCCTTCGTCTGCCCGCTGTTGTTGGTGACGACGTACTGCGCGGTGTACCCCGTCGACCAGTCACTGGTCCTGGTGTACGCGGCCCCGACCCCGGCCGCCTGCGCGGTGCCCGCGACGAGAACGGCCCCGCCACCCACCACAGCCGCGGCGACCACACCCCCGACGACCTTGTTCCTGCCACTGACCTTGCGCCGATGCGTACTCATCACGTGCCTGCCTTCACTGCTCACGGAGCTTCCCCGGGGCGGGGCGCGGCAGCACGCTAGCGAGGCCGAACCGGGCAAAGCGCCTGATAGGGACGGCGGTTGAGGATCTTAGGGCGCGCTTAAGGAAGGCATCGGGGGCGGTTAAAGGTAGAGACCAATTACATGGACTCCATCGGGTCTCATCGGGCCACCGCCCGGCGGCGTCTGCGTACGGTGCCCCGGTGGCCTCTGCGGACGGGCTCGCGGCCGTCGAGTTGGATCCAGATGCGTATCTCGGTGCCGCCGAGGACCGACGAGCCGATCCGTACGTCCCCGCCGGTCGACTCGGCGAGGCGGCGGACGATGTCCAGGCCGAGGCCGGTCGAGCCCGCGGTTCCGGAACCGCGGCCGCGGGCCATCGCCGCCTCGGGGTCGGGGATGCCGGGGCCCGCGTCGGAGACCAGGACGATGACCGCGTCCTCGCCGTTGTGGACGTCGACGGCGAAGGCGGTGCCCTCCGGGGTGTGGCGGAAGACGTTGCCGAGGAGGGCGTCCAGGGCGGCGGCCAGGTCGGCGCGGGCCACGGGTATGCGGACCGGGCGGTCGACGCCGGCCGTGCGGACCTTGCGGCCCTCGTCCTCGGCGAGCGCCGACCAGAACGCCATCCGCTCCCGCACCACTTCCGCCGCGTCGCAGCCGGCCCCCGGCCCGGGGGCCGTCGTCTGCGGCTTGGCCTCCCGGGCCGTGCGGATGATCGTGTCGACCTCGCGCTCCAGCTGGGCCACCGCCGTCCGGGTCTGCTCGGCGGCCGAGGAGTCGCCGAGGGAGGCCGCGTTCAGCCGCAGGACCGTCAGCGGGGTGCGCAGCCGGTGGGACAGGTCGGCCGCCAACTCCCGCTCGTTCGCCAGGAGTTGCACCACCTGGTCGGCCATCGAGTTGAACGCCACCGCCGCCAGGCGCAGTTCGTTCGGACCCTCCTCCGGAACCCGGGCCCCCAGCTTCCCCTCCCCCAACTCGTGCGCGCCTTCGACCAGTCGCCGCGCCGGCTGCACCATCCGGACGCCCAGCCGGTCGGCGACCGCGACCGAGCCGACGACCAGCGCGGCCCCCACCCCGGCCAGCACCGCCCACGCCGTGCCGACGCCGTTGGTGACCTCGGACTCGGGGACGTACACCTCGATGACCACGGTCCCCAGGCTCAGCGCGACCGGCTGGAGCAGCGCGGAACCGCCCGGCACCTCGGCCGTGGAGGCGCGCCCCAGCTTCCGTACGGCGGCGATGTCGGCGTCGGCGACGCGCTGCCGGCCCAGGTCGACGGCGGACCGGCCGTCACCCGCCGGCAGATGCACGGCCATCCCGTCGTCCGAGCCCGCGGAGGCGACCACCCGCTCCAACTGGTCCCGGTCGGTGGTGATGGACAGGGCCGGGACCACGACCGCGGCCTCCCGCTCGGCGTTGGAGAACGCGCGGTCGCGGGCCATCTCCTTGATGACGAGACCGAGGGGGACGGCGAACGCGATCACGACCATCGTGGTGACCGCCAGACAGACCTTGACCAGTGCCCATCTCATCGCACGGGCCCCACTTCCCCCGGTGGTTCGAGCTTCACGCCGACACCCCGCAGGGTGTGCAGATAGCGCGGCCTGGCCGCGGTCTCCCCCAGCTTCCGCCGCAGCCAGGACAGATGGACGTCGATGGTCTGGTCGTCGCCGTACGACTGCTGCCACACCTCGGCGAGCAGCTCACGGCGCGGGACGACGACACCGGGCCGCCCTGCGAGGAAGGCCAGCAGGTCGAACTCGCGGCGGGTGAGGTCGAGGCGATCGCCGTCCAACTCGGCCTGGCGGCGCAGCGGGTCGACGGTCAGGCCGCCGACCCTCAGGACGCTGGAGGGCGGCGCCTCCCCCGCGCCGGACCGGGCCCGCCGCAGGACCGCCGCCATCCGCGCCGACAGGTGCTCCACCGAGAACGGCTTGGTCAGGTAGTCGTCCGCGCCCGCGTTCAGCAGCCGGACGATCTCCGTCTCGTCGTCGCGGGCCGTGGCGATGATGACCGGCACGTCGGTGATGCCGCGCAGCATCTTCAGGGCCTCGGAGCCGTCCAGATCGGGCAGTCCGAGGTCCAGGATCACCACGTCGAACCGGAAATGGGCGACCTCGCGCAGCGCCTCCAGCGCGGTCCCGACGCTGCGCACCAGGTGCGAGGCGTCGGTCAGATGCCGGATGAGCGCCGAGCGTACGAACTGGT
Source organism: Streptomyces sp. NPDC096132 (assembly GCF_044763345.1). Classification (NCBI taxonomy): domain Bacteria; kingdom Bacillati; phylum Actinomycetota; class Actinomycetes; order Kitasatosporales; family Streptomycetaceae; genus Streptomyces; species Streptomyces sp. NPDC096132. Next base: position 239,040 of record NZ_JBIWGA010000001.1, on the reverse strand, counting down.
CGTCCTCGACCACGAGCACACTTGCCATGCGCCGCACCGTACGCCATGCCGAGGAGCCCGGCCGGGGCCTGTGGACAACTCGCCTTCTGTGCACAACCGGTGGCCCGGCCGTGCGACACCCGTGGGGCGGGTGAGGCAAGATGGCCCGCGATGCGCAGAGGACTCGTACACGTACTGGCCTGGACGCTCGCCACGGGCGCGGCGGTCACGCTGTCGTGGTGGGGTGTCCACACGGTGATGGCGGGCACGGCCTACGACCCTCCGCGCGCCCTGCCGCTGACGGCGGGCGAGGCCTCCTCGACCGCCCAGAAGTCCGGGCCCCTGCCCTCCCCCAGCACCAGCCCGTCCCCCTCGTCGACCCCGCCCCCGACGGCCCCGTCGCCGACGTCCCCGAGGCCGAGCCGCACACCCACCACACCGGCCCCGTCGAAGAGCGGCCCCTCCGGCACCGTCAAGAGCTACGACACCGACGGCGGCCGTGTCGTGCTCGACCTCACCGAGACGTACGCGACCCTCGTGTCCGCCACACCGGCCACCGGCTGGTCGGTACAGGTGTGGAAGACGGAGTCCTGGATCCGGGTGGACTTCGCCTCGGGCGCCCAGCGGGTCTCGGTCTTCTGCACCTGGCACGACGGACCGCCCCGGGTCGACGTACAGACGTTCTGAGACCCGAAACCGGCGCCCTGGGATCCGAAACCGAAACCGACAAAAACCACCATGCCGAGGCGGCGCCCGGCTACCGGAACACCGAGGGCGGCGGCGCCGGGGAGGCGACCGCGGCCGCGTCCGTCACCGGGAGGGCACCGCCGGTGAAGTCGGTGAGCGCCCTGCCGTGCTCGACGCGGCCGGGGTGCGGGTCGGAGGCGGCCCGGCGGGTCAGTTCGGCGATCGGCAGAGGGAGGTCGGAGGCCAGGAGCACGGCGTTGCCGAACCGTTTCCCCCGGAACACCGTCGGGTCGGCGACCAGGGCGAGCTCGGGGAAGCGGGCGGCGGCGGTGGCGATCTGGCCGCGCAGATGGGCGAGCGGCGGGCCGTCGGCGACGTTGGCCGCGTACAGACCGCCGGGCCTCACAGCCCTGCGGACCTCGTCGAGGAACTCGGTCGAGGTGAGGTGCGCGGGGGTGCGGGCGCCGCTGAAGACGTCGGCGACGACCAGGTCGGCCCATCCGTCGGGCACCTTGCCGAGCCCCTCCCGCGCGTCCACCGACCGGACCCTGATCCGCGCCCCCGGGTCCAGCGGAAGCTCCCTGCGCACCAGCCGGACGAGGGCCGCGTCCCGCTCGACGACCTGCTGGGTGGAGCGGGGGCGGGTGGCGGCCACGTACCGGGCGAGCGTGAAGGCGCCGCCGCCGAGGTGCACGACGTGCAGCGGACGGCCGGGCGGTGCGGCGAGGTCGATGACATGGCCGAGGCGGCGCTGGTACTCGAAGGAGAGGTACGCCGGGTCGTCGAGGTCGACGTGCGACTGCGGTGCCCCGTCGATGAGGAGCGTCCAGGCCCGTGCCCGGTCCCGGTCGGGCAGGAGCTGCGCGAGCCCACCGTCGACGGTCTCGACGACGGCGGCCGCGTCGGCGCCGCGCTCGCGCCGGGTGTTCCTGGACTTCGCCATGCAGGCATCTTCGCAGGCGGCGGGGGCGACTTCGCGCACGGCCGACCGACGGGGGCTCATGGACTGCCGATTGCGCTCACCGGCAACTGTCCGCCGCCTCGATCATCCGGGCCGCCTCGCCCAACGCCCGCCGCAGCACCGCGGGGTCCGTCGCGAGGTCCGCCTCGCCGGGCGGCAGCAGCCAGTCCGAGCCCTCCACCGGGGGCTCGGGGTCGGGTCTCAGTCCGCGCCCGTCGGTCTCCGTGCAGACGCTCCCCGGGACGTCCCAGGCGGCCGCGGTGCCGGGCGGCACCAGGAAGGCGAGGGTGCCGTCGCCGTCGTCGTGGAGAACGGGTCCCACCGCGTCCCCCGCACCCCGGCGCAGGATGTCGACCGCCTCCAGTCCCTGCCGGGTCGGCACCGTCACGAGGTCGCACGCCGCACCAACCGGCACGACCGCCACCGACGGCGTACAAGGATCGTTGCTCTGGCTGGTCTCCATCCCGGCCTCCACCGCGCAGCCCGCTTGTAGTCCACAGCATTCAACGCACCACCGCGTCAACGGCTACGGCGGAAGTCAGCCGCAAAGGATGGCAGTTCATGGCAGATCCCGGATGAGATATCCGGTTTGTAGCCAAACACTGCGTGGCGACCCAATCACAGCAGGTACGTTCTTGCCCGCCGGACATCAGGGTGATCAGCTCCGAAAATCGGGTAACTCACCATGATCCCGGCATGGTTCGACGGTTCGCATGAGAGGACCCGGCCATGGCGTCGTCAACGGTGACCCCACCCCGGCCCGACCGGCCACCACGGCCCAACCTCGCCTTCCGGCACCTGCGTGGACAGCGCTCGCCGGCCGAGTTCGCCGCACTGGTACGGCGGGCCGCGCGCGAGATCGGCGAGCGGGTCAGCTGCGACGCGCGCTACATCGGGCGGGTCGAGGCAGGCGAGATTCGCTGCCCCAACTACGCGTACGAGCGGGTGTTCCTGCACATGTTCCCCGGCCGAACGCTCACCGACCTGGGGTTCGCGCCCCGCGCATCCGTACGCGGACGCGGGGCGCGCGCCGCCGGGGACGCGCCCTGCGCGCACACCACCAGCCTGGCGCTCACCACCAGTGAGACGCGGGAGGCGGGTGAGACACGCGGGGCGTGTGAGCCGTATGACACGCAGGACCCGTACGACACGCACCACAACGACGAGGAGAGCGACGTGCTGCGTCGCGCATTCATGACCGGCGGAGGAGCCACCGTGGCCGCCGCCTCGCTGGGCCCCGTGGGGCTCGCCCTCCCCCACCCCCGGCACCGCTCGAGCGGGAGGACCCCCCTGAGCGGCGGGGCCCCCGTCGCCTCGGCGGCGGAGCACCGGGCGCGCCGCGTCGGCACGAGCGAGGCGGGTGCCCTGGAAGAAGCGGTCCGCAGGATCCGCCTGCTGGACGACCGCCACGGCGCCGACGGCCTGTACCGGCGGGCGGCCGCCCCGCTCCGCGCGGCCTACGCGCTCCTTGACGCCGGCACCACCCGTCAGGCCACCGCCGACCGGCTGCACTCGGGCGCCGGGGAACTCGCCATCTCCGTCGGCTGGCTGGCACACGACTCGGGCCGCTTCGACGACGCCCGCTCCCACTACGCGGAGGCCCTCGCCACCGCGCGGATGTCCGGAGACCAGGCGCTGGAGGCGCACGCCTTCTGCAACACCGCGTTCCTCGCGCGCGATGCGGGGCGCCCCCGCGAGGCCGTGCGCGCCGCGCAGGCCGCCCAGCGCGTCGCACGCCCCCTCGGGTCACCTCGACTGATGTCGCTCCTGGCGCTGCGCGAGGCGGGCGGCTGGGCGGGGCTCGCCGACCGGGCCGGCTGCGAACAGGCCCTGGCCCGTGCGCACGCCCTCTACGAGCGGGGCGCCACGGACGCCGACCCCGAGTGGATGAGCTTCTACGGCGAGGCCGAACTGGCGGGCCTCGAGGCGCAGTGCTGGTCCACGCTGGGCGACTGGACGCGGGCGGCGTGGCACGCGGGGCGGGCGGCGGCGCTGCAGGACCCGCACTTCACCCGGAACATCGCGCTGTACACCGCCGAACTGGCGGACGACCTGGCCCGGGGCGGCCGGCCCGACGAGGCCGCGGTGGCCGGGATGCGGGTGCTGGACCTGCTGGACCAGGTCCAGTCCTCGCGGATCCAGGGGATGCTGGCGGGCACGGCGAGAGTGCTGGCACCGCACCGTCGGGCGAGCGGGGTCCAGGAGTTCCTGGACCGCCACGCGTCGGTCCCGAGAACGGTGTGACCAAGACGCCCGGCCCTGTCGCCCGGGGGGGGGTGGGTCGCTTGCCCGCGCGTGCAGGGTGCCGCTGCGCCCCCCCGTGCCGCCCCAGCGGCACGCCTGCCCGCAGCTAGGGGGGATGGGACTAAGCAGCAGCCAAGTGCCCCAAGTCGTTCCAGCTCTCGATCGCCGGTTCCCCGTACGCCCACCCCAGTACCGACAACGACGTCGGGTTCAGCCGTATCCGCGCCGCGAAGTCCAGCGGCAGCCCCAGCCACCGAGCCCCGATGGACCGAAGGATGTGACCGTGGGCGAAGACCAGCACGTCCCGGTCCGCCGACCGCGCCCAGGCGACGACCTCGTCCGCGCGCGCGGTGACCTCGGCGAGGGACTCCCCCTCCGGGACGCCGTCGCGCCAGATGAGCCAACCCGGCCGGACCGCCTGGATGTCGGCCGGGGTCATGCCCTCGTACGCGCCGTAGTCCCACTCCATGAGCGTGTCCCAGTGGGCGGCCCGCTCGCCGAAGCCCGCGAGTTCGCACGTCTCACGCGCGCGTGCCAGCGGGCTGGTGCGTATCTCGACGCCGGGGAGACCGTCGAGCGGCGCCCGGTGCAGCCGCTCACCGAGCAGCTTCGCGCCCCGGCGGCCCTCCTCCAGGAGGGGCACGTCGGTCCTGCCGGTGTGCTTGCCGGCCAGCGACCACTCCGTCTGTCCGTGCCGGGCCAGCAGGATGCGCGGTGCCATGGGGGACCTTTCCGGGAAAACCCTGGGACGGACCAGGGGAGAAAACGGAGGCGGAACCCCTCCATCATCGCTCACCCTGTGAAGGGGCAACCCGGGGGGCGATCTCAGCGTCTTTGAGGGCCGGGGGCGCCCCGAGTGGGCGCACACATACGCCGTAAAGTGGCACGTCCCGCGCCGCGGGCGCCGCAGCGACCAGTCAGCGACACGAAGGGGGAGGCGATCGGATGCCGCAGACCGAGACACCGGGCACCGAGGCGGCCCCGAGGATCCGGTTGCGCTGGTGGACCGAGCTGCCGCTGATCCTGCTGGTGTACGCCTGCTACTCGGCGGGCCGACTGCTCGCGCGCGGGGACGTCAGCACCGCCGTCGACCACGGCCTGGCGATCCTGCGCGTCGAGAAGTTCCTCCACATCAACGCCGAGCACCCGTTGAACCGCCTGTTCCGGAGCGAGGCCTGGATCGGCGTCCCGGCCGACTTCTGGTACGCGTCGCTGCACTACCTGGTCACCCCGGTGATCCTGGTCTGGCTGTTCCGCTCCCGCTCCCTGCACTACCGGGCGGCCCGCACCTGGCTGATGACGTCCACCTTCATGGGCCTCATCGGCTTCACCCTGCTGCCCACCTGCCCGCCCCGCCTGCTCTCGGCGGAGTACGGCTTCGTGGACACGATGGCCCAGTACAGCGCGTGGGGCTGGTGGGGCGGCGAGGCCAGCGCACCGCGCGGCCTCGGCGGGATGACCAACCAGTACGCGGCGATGCCGAGTCTGCACGTGGGCTGGTCCCTGTGGTGCGGGGTCATGCTGTGGCGCCACGGCCGCACCCGTACGGCGAGGACGGCCGCCGTGCTCTACCCGCTGCTGACGACGATCGTGGTGATGGGCACCGCGAACCACTACTTCCTCGACGCTGTCGCGGGCGCGGCCGTGATGGGGGTCGGGCTGCTGCTGACGCCGCTCGTGATGCGGACCGCGGACCGGCTCCGGACGGCCTTCGCGGCCCGCGTCCCGTCCTCCTCGGCGGCCCTCGCGGAGGGCACGGGGACGGCCGTCGCGGTCGACGCCCCGGTGGCCTCTCGGGACACAGCGGCCTCGATTGTCAGTGGCGGATGCCAGACTTCGACGGGTGAGCGAATTCCACGGCAGCGCGAGTCACGGTTCGGGCCAGGAACCGAACCGGGTGCCTCCCCCTCGGACGCGGGGGACGGCGCTCCGGCAGCGGCTCGCTGAGCTGCGCGGCCCCGACGTACCGGCCAAGGCGCTGGACGCCCGTGCCCTCGCGGCCCTCGCCGCGAACCCGGGCTGCAAGCGGCGCGCCATCCTCGACGGCGCCGGGGTGAACAAGGCGGCGCTGGCGGGAGCCCTGGGCTCCCCGTCGGCCTTCGGACAGTCCCAGTTCGCCCTCACCCGCGGCAACGCCTTCGAGGCGAAGGTGAAGGCGGACGGCGGCACGGAGCTGCTGCGACTGGTGCACGAGCGGCTGGACCCCGGCGCCGAACCGCCCGCCACCGCGAGCACCCCCGACCTCGCGGCCTCCGGCCCCGAGGGCCGCACGGCGCGTACGGCGCTGGCGCTGCGCGAGGCCACCGAGCACGCCGTCGGCACCTGGACGTTCCTCGACCACCCGATGCTCTCCCTCGACGTCGCCGGCTCCGCGGCCTTCCTCGAGCCGGACGCGGTGGTGGTGCACCCGGACGGCAGCTGGACGGTCGTGGAGATCAAGTCCTTCCCGATGCTGGACGGTTCGGCCGACCCGGCGAAGGTGGGCGCCGCCGCCCGCCAGGCCGCCGTGTACGTGCTGGCCCTGGAGGAGGTCGCAGCCCGGCTCGACCCGGCGCCGAAGGTCCGCCACCGGATCCTCCTCGTCTGCCCCAAGGACTTCTCCAACCTGCCCACCGCGTCCGCCGTGGACATCCGCAAGCAGCGCGCGGTCACCAGCCGCCAGTTGGCCCGGCTCACCCGTATCCAGGACATCGCCGACGCCCTCCCCGAGGGCACCTGCTTCTCCCCCGAGCTGCCCGCCGAGCAGCTCACCGCGGCCGTCGAGTCGGTTCCGGCGACGTACGCGCCGGAGTGCCTGGCCGCGTGCGAGCTGGCGTTCCACTGCCGTGACCGCTCCCGCGCGGCCGGCGCGGTGACCACCCTGGGCCGCTCGGTCCGCGCCGAACTGGGCGGCCTGACCACGGTCGAGGACGTCCTGGCCGCCGCGCGCGGCGAGGCCGGGGACCCGGACGACCCGGCGGTGACGGCGCTCAGGAGAGCCGCCGCACTGCGCGCGGAGGCCCTGGGGGCCCGGGCGGCAGAGGCCCTCGGCGCCATGGCGGTCGGAGGTACCGCCCGGTGAGCCCCGCCGTCCGCTCCGAGCCCACGCGCCCGGAGGTGCACCCGTGTCGCTGATCGCCACCCTCGCCCGTCTCGAGGCCGTCACCACCGGCCGCGCCCAGCCCACCGCCACCGTCCGGCACCGGCATCTGTCCGACCGGCCGCTGGTCTTCGTGCCCCTCACCACCGCCGGTGAGGCCGGCGCCCCGCTCGGCGCGCTGGTCGGCACCGACAGGGACGCCCCACGCCTGCTCGTCGTCCCGCAGCCCCGCGACCGCGACCTGCGGTTCGCGTTCCTGGCCGAACTGGCCGATGTCGTCCTGCCGTACATCGACTCCTACGCCGACGCCGTGGAGGCCGCCGAACGCAACGAGACGGATCCGGAGACCGGCAAACGCGTCAAGGTCGAGGTCGAGCTGTGCGCCGACGCCCCCCAGCTGATCGTGCCGAGCCGCGCGGGCGTCGACTACGTCCGCCTCCTGGGCCGCTCCATGCGCTTCCGGCGTACGGCGGAGCAGGACCCGGAGACGCCGCATCCGGCGCCCCCGCGCGTGCCGCTGCTCGGCCGGTGGCTGACGCACTTCGGGGAGCGGTCGCGGGTCCCCGGGTCGTCGCTGCTCCTGGCGCTCACCGAGGTCGTCGGCCGGCACTGGGCGACCGGGCAGTCCAGCCTGGAGGACCAGCACCTGGGGGCGCTGCTCGCCTGGATCGACCCTCCCCCGGTCTCGGCTTCGCTCGACCGGGGGGACCCCCACTCGTGCGAGACGGGCGCCGGGGCGGCCCAGCGGGCCGAGCTCGCCCGGGACGCCGATGGTCAGCTGCTGTGCCCGCCGGCCGGTCCGGCCACCGACCCCGCCTTCGACAACAAGCTGCTCGCCCCGGCCATCGAGCGCTACGACCGCGCACGCACCGCCCTCGCGGCCGCCGAGGACGGCCTGGAGGCCGACGACCGGCTGGGCGCGCTGACCGCCGCCGAGCGGGAGGTCCGTGACCTGGTGCTGAGCCGGACCCTGCCCACCTGGGAGGCCGTGTGGCGGGGCCTCGACCTGCTGCGGGAGCTGCCCGAGGGCGCGCATGGCGAGGAGCGGTGGACGCGCGACCGCTGGTCGTTCACCGGCCACCGCGACCGGGTCGCCGCCGGGGAACCCCCGCAGCCCCGCCGCGACGACGCGGTGACCGCCGCGAACAAGCTGGCCACGCGCGAGCGTGAACAGGCCCGGCTGGAGGCGCAGGAGGCCCTGGACGACCCGCTGGTGATGGCGGGGCGGCGGCTGGCCGGGGAGGCGTTCGCGGGGGAGGTCGTCGACATCGTGATGGCGTACAGCGAGGGCAGGCGGCCCAGCCCGCGCCCGCTGGTCACCGTACGCACGGACGACCGGCCGCATCTCGCGGAGCGGGCGAAGGTGTACCGGTCGCTGGGCGGGAAACCGCAGGCGGCCGAGTTCGTGGAGCGGGACGGCGAGGACGAGGGCGTCCTGGTGCTGCGGATCGTCGACAAGATGGGCCGCGGCAAGGAGCCCGAGCAGGGGTCGGTGCCCGAGAAGGGCGACCTGCTGTGCTTCACGCTCTTCGAACACGAGCAGCGCGGCGGCGCCAAGCTGCCCGACCCGGAGGAGACGCCGTGGACGCACGGTGGACCGCCGGGCGAGCAGACGCCCGAAGCCCCCGACTCCGTCACCCAGGAGGACCTCCTGTGACCACCGAGGCCGTCTTCGACCCCGGTACCGCCGCGACCCGCGCCACCGACGCGATCCTGCGCGACACGCTGGACGGCACCGCGCGCGGGGTGGTCGTCGACTCCCCGCCCGGCGCCGGGAAGTCCACGCTCGTCGTCCGGGCGGCGCTGGAACTCGCCGACGCGGGGCGCCCGTTGATGGTGGTCGCGCAGACCAACGCGCAGGTCGACGACCTGGTGCTGCGGCTCGCCGAGAAGAGCCCCGAGCTGCCGGTGGGCCGCCTGCACAGCAGTGACGCCGACCCGTACGACAAGGCGCTGGACGGGCTGCCGCAGGTGAAGAAGTCGGCGAAGGCGGCGGAGCTGGCCGGCCTTCCGGTCGTGATCTCGACGGCGGCCAAGTGGGCCCATGTGAAGGTCGACGAGCCCTGGCGGCACGCGATCGTGGACGAGGCGTACCAGATGCGGTCGGACGGGCTGCTGGCCGTGGCGGGACTGTTCGAGCGGGCGCTGTTCGTGGGCGACCCGGGGCAGCTCGACCCGTTCGCGATCGTGGGCAGCGAACAGTGGGCCGGCCTGTCGTACGACCCGTCGGCCTCGGCGGTGACGACACTGCTGGCGCACAACCCGGAGCTGCCCCAGCACCGCCTGCCGGTGTCCTGGCGCCTCCCGGCCTCCGCCGCGCCCCTGGTCTCCGACGCCTTCTACCCGTACACCCCGTTCCGCAGCGGCACCGGCCACGGCGACCGCCGGCTGGCCTTCGGCGTCCCCTCGGACGGCTCCGGTCCCGACCGGGTGATCGACGAGGCGGCGGAGTCGGGCTGGGGCCTGCTGGAGCTGCCCGCGCGGCACACGCCCCGCACCGATCCCGAGGCGGTACGGGCGGTCGCGGTGGTCGTACGGCGGCTGCTGGACCGGGGCGGCGCGGCCACCTCCGAGCGCTCCCCCGACCCCACCCCGCTGACCGCCGACCGGATCGCCGTCGGCACGGCCCACCGGGACCAGGCGGCCGCGGTCCGGGCGGCGCTGGCGGAGCTCGGCGTCACGGAGGTGACCGTGGACACGGCGAACCGCCTCCAGGGCATGGAGTTCGACGTCACGGTGATCCTCCACCCCCTCTCCGGCCGCCCCGACGCCACCGCCTTCCACCTGGAGACGGGCCGCCTCTGCGTCCTCGCCTCCCGCCACCGGCACGCGTGCATCGTGGTCTGCCGCGCGGGAGTGGGCGACCTGCTCGACGACTACCCGTCGACGGAGCCGGTCCAGCTGGGAACGCTCGTGAAGTTCCCGGACGGCTGGGAGGCGAATCACGCGGTGCTGGCGCATCTGGCGGAGCACCAAGTGAGCTGGAAACCATGAAAGGTGCCCCCCAGACACAGCCCCACCTTCACGCCCTCCCCGCCGGACGGAGTCC
>NZ_JBIWGA010000001.1:108896-228942 GCF_044763345.1 Streptomyces sp. NPDC096132 | reverse complement strand
AAGTGAGCTGGAAACCATGAAAGGTGCCCCCCAGACACAGCCCCACCTTCACGCCCTCCCCGCCGGACGGAGTCCGGCACGCCGCCGGAGGCGGCCGACGAACACAGCCCGGACGGCTGGGAGGCGAATCACGCGGTGCCGGCGCATCTGGCGGAGCACCAAGTGAGCTGGAAACCATGAAAGGTGCCCCCCAGACACAGCCCCACCTTCACGCCCTCCCCGCCGGACGGAGTCCGGCACGCCGCCGGAGGCGGCCGACGAACACAGCCCGGACGGCTGGGAGGCGAATCACGCGGTGCCGGCGCATCTGGCGGAGCACCGAGTGAGCTGGAAGCCATGAGGTCACGGGAACACCGCGTGTCCTGGAAGCCTTGATAGTTCGGGCCCGAGGGCCTCTTGCGCCGCCGGGGGACAATGGAAGGTGGTCCGCATCCGAACCGTACGAGGAGGACAAGACATGGCGGAGCCCACGCCGCGTCGGAACGAACCGCGGCTACGCCCCGCGCCCCTGCTCTTCGAGCCGGCGGAGGCTGCCGGTGATCCGGAGCACTTCTTCGATCTGGAGTCGATCGACGACCCGGGCGCGCTGCTGGCGCGGGCGACGGAGCTGACGGTGGCGTTCCAGGCGGCGGCCGACCGGGCGGTGGAGTTCCAGGCGATCGCGGCGGCGCAGCTCGCCGATCCACGCCGGTTCGACCGGCTGACACCCGCGGACATCGCCGAGCGGGCCGAGTGGACCGAGGACTACGCGAAGAAGATGGTCGAGTTCGGGCGGGATCTGCTGCGGGGGGACGTGGAGGGCAGCCGGGGGCACGCCGACCCCGTCTGAGGAGAGGAAAGGTCCCGACCGGGGCACGCGGGCGCGGGGGGCATATGCCAAGTGCGCGGGCACGATACTCGGTGCTCCGATTCCCTGTCCCGCTTTTCCGCAACTCTGGGGAATCGCCCCTTCACAGCCGGTAGACCTGTCGGCATGAGCAGCGCATGTGTCACCACGGACGGCGCCCTCTGGCTGGCCTCCGCCGGAACGTATCCGCGCAGCACCCTCGCCCTCTGGGACGAGCGACCGGACGCCCCGGTCGTGCTGCCCTGTGGCTCCGTGTTCGACATCGTCAGCGCGCCGGCGGTGTTCGGACGGCTGATGCTGGACCGGCTGTGGGGCGAGGGCCCGGGCTCGGGGCCGGTGGCGGCGTTCCGGGGCCGGATGCTGCTGTTCGCCGCGCCCGGCACGGCACAGCGGCTGCCCTCGCTGCTGGAGTGGGAGGAGTGGGACGCCCACGGCCGGCGGGACGGCCGTACGGGATCCGTGCCGCCGCTGCTGTGCCACGGCACCGGGGACGCGGTGACCGTGCCCGCGCTCGCCCCGGCCCAGGAGCTCGGCCCCACCCGCTGGGTGGTCGCCCCGGACTGCCGTCACCCCTGGCTGCCGGGCCCCGAGGTGCTGCTCTGGGCGGCCGTCCGGGCGGCCCGCGCGGCGGTGCGGATATCGATTTTTCCTCCCCAGGATCAGGATGCTAAGGTCTACGACGTCAGCAGGCGCCGCTAGCTCAGTTGGTTAGAGCAGCTGACTCTTAATCAGCGGGTCCGGGGTTCGAGTCCCTGGCGGCGCACAGACGGCAGAGGCCCCTCGCGGAAGCGGGGGGCCTTTCGCATGCCCCCGATCCAGACCCTGGGCTAGACCCTGGGCACGGTGATCTTCACGGTCCAGGCACCCGAGGGGGTGCGGTTCTCCGCCTCCACCCGTACGCCGTCGCCCGGGACCGTGAAGGTCTCCCCGAGGGCGACCGGGGCGTCGGCGAGGGCGGGGTAGACGGAGGATTCCCAGCAGGCCTCGGTGTGGGGGTGCGCGTCGATCACCTCGACCGGGCCGCGGCCGGACTGGGCGTCGCCGCTGATGCGGTAGACGAGGATGCCGGAGCGGCAGGCCGCGTGGTCGTTGCCGACGGGGCCGCGCGCCTCGAAGGCGAGCGCGGTGTCGGCGCCGGTGCGGACCACGGCCAGTTTGGTGCCGTTGCCCAGGCCGAAGGCGGGTGCGCCGGAGGCGCCGGTGACGGCGACGCCCGGGCCGGCGCCGAGTGGTTCCAGGGTGAGCCGCGTCGGCCCCGCGCTCTGGACGCAGACCACCTGGCGGGGTCCCAGCCAGCCCAGCTTCCACTTGTGCCAGGCGAAGAGGTCGGGGGCGAGTCCGAACTGGCTGCCCATCAGGTCCCAGTCGCCGACGTACGTGTCCCAGTCGCCCTTGCCGTCGACCGGGCGGTGGTAGAGGTCGGGCAGGTCGAACACATGGCCGGTCTCGTGGGCCAGGACCAGGCGGTCCGGGGGATGCTTCTCGAAGACGGTGACGACGCGGCGGATGTCCGTGTCGTCGGCGTGCAGGGGCGCGTCCAGGTTGACGACCTTCGTGGCGTCCGAGTCCACGCCGGGCGCGTCCGGGTCGGCGACGAAGTAGACGACGTCGTAGCGGGAGAAGTCGACCTCGGCGTCGGCCGCGGCGAGCGCGTCGTGCAGATAGGCGGCACGGCGCTCGGCGTTCCAGTCGCGCTGTATGGCGTACGCGGTGGACGGCTTCGGCATGCGGATCCAGTGCCGCACGGGGTGCGCGCGCAGGTCGAACTTGCCGTAGGAGGCCTGCTGGAAGAAGCGACTGGTGGCCGGGAAGTGGTCGGCGGCCAGTTCGGCGGGGGAGGTCATCGGGGTCCAGTCCGGGAAGGACAGGAAGACCATCACGGCGTCGAGGGTGCGGGTGGGGCGGGGGTAGGCGGTGTTCCAGGTGTCGAGGCCCTCGGAGTGGTGGGCGTCGGTGCGCTGCAGGGCGCAGGGCGCGGCGGAGAAGGGTTCGGCGATCGAGGGGCCGGTGCCCAGGGAGATCGCGGCGAGCGCCGACAGGGTGGTGCACATGGCCGCGGTGCTGCGCAGTCGGGGGCGCGGGAACAGTCGCGGCACGTCGGACCTCCGGGGTGCGGTTCACGGGACACCGCCCCCAGCCTGTGTGATTTCGTCCCACTACGCCCTGTTTGCCTGCCCCAGAAGAGTGAGGAGGAAGAAAGCGGGCATCAATCCCGACACCCCCGGAATTCTCACGGACCGTCACAAGCGGTCGGGGGCCCGCAGAACCTGTCCACCTGCGGGCAGAAACGATCTGTCAGGAGGGTGGGGTGTTCCGGGACACTGGGCAGTGGCTGCGCAACTCCGGGGGCAGCATCTATGATCGGCACACTTTCCTGCCAGGACAGCGATCGAGTGCACTGCGGGAGCGAGCGGTGAGCGGAACGTCCGAAGGGCCGACGCCCGCGGCAGACCTCGAGCGGTCCGCCGTCACGGAGCGTGACAGTCAGGCAGCTACTTGTGCGGACGGTTCGGAAAGGGCCGGTCCGCCCGCCCGCGTCGCCGACCCCCCTGCCTACCGGTCCGTCTTCGGGGCGGCGCCCCTGGCCATGGCTCTCGTGGATCGCGAGGGACAGGTCGTGGACGCCAACCGGGCGCTCGGGGAGCTGCTCGGCGGTGACGGTGCGAGTCTGGTCGGGCGGGTCGCCGCCGATCTGCTGGACCTCGCCTCCGACGCCCGCACCTGGCACGCCTACCGCGAGGTGCTGCGCGGCCGGCAGGCGAAACTGCGCTGCACCCGGCGGCTCAAGCACCCCGACGGGCGCTCGCTGTGGGCGCAGGTCACCGTGTCCCCGCTCGACGACGGCACCCCGGGCGTCCTGCTGTCGGTCGCCGACGTCAGCGACCGCCGGGACCTCGAGGCGAGGCTGCGGCATCTGCAGATGCACGACCCGGTGACCCGGCTGCCCAACCGCACGCTGTTCTTCGAGCGGGTGTCGGCCGCCCTGGAGGCGGAGTCGTACGAGCAGAGCGGTACCGGCCGGATCGGCCTGTGCTACCTGGACCTGGACGGCTTCAAGGCGGTCAACGACACCCTCGGCCACCGCGTCGGGGACCGGCTGCTCGCCGCCGTCGCCGAGCGGCTGACGGACTGCGCGAAGGAGGCCGGGCAGAACCGGCCGAGCGTGCCGCTGGTGGCGAGACTCGGCGGCGACGAGTTCGCCCTGCTGGTGGAGGACTCCACCGGCACCGAGCAGCTAGCGGACCTCGCGGAGTCCGTACTGAAGGCACTTCAGGCGCCCTTCGACCTCTCCGGGCAGCGGATGAACGTCTCCGCGTCGATCGGGGTCGTCGAACGGCACGCGGCCGGGACCACCGCGACCGGCCTGATGCAGGCCGCCGACACCACGCTGTACTGGGCGAAGGTGGACGGCAAGGACCGCTGGACGCTGTTCGACCCGGAGCGCAACGCGCATCTGATGACCAGCCAGGCCCTCGCCTCCACCCTCCGGCCCGCCATCGAGCGCGGTGAGTTCCGTCTGGAGTACCAGCCGCTGGTCGGCATGGCGGACGGGCGGCTGCGCGGAGTGGAGGCGCTGGTGCGCTGGGACCACCCCCGGTTCGGCTCGCTGCCGCCGAATCGGTTCGTCGCGCTGGCGGAGGAGGACGGCTCCATCGTCCCGCTCGGCCGGTGGATTCTGGCCACCGCCTGCCGTCAGGCCCGCGCCTGGCAGCTGGACCGCCCGGACGAGCCGCCGCTGTTCGTCAGCGTCAACGTGGCGGTCCGTCAGGTGTGGGACTCCGACCTGGTGGCGGACGTGGCGGAGATCCTCGCCGAGACCGGGCTGCCGCCGCACCTGCTCCAGCTGGAGCTCACCGAGTCGGCCGTCATGGGCTCGGCCGGCCGCCCGCTCCAGGCCCTTCAGGCCCTCAGCGACATGGGCGTGCACATCGCCATCGACGACTTCGGCACCGGCTACTCCAACCTCGCCTATCTGAGCCGGCTGCCGGTGTCGGTGCTCAAGCTGGACGGGTCGTTCGTGCGCGGCTTCCAGTACGAGGGCACCGGCGCGGCGCCGAACCCGGCCGACGAGGTCGTCGTCGAGGCGATGATCGACCTCGCCCACCGGCTCGGGCTGACCGTCACCGCCGAGTGCGTGGAGACCGCCGCCCAGGCCAACCGGCTGCGCAGCATCGGCTGCGACACCGGACAGGGGTGGCTGTACTCCCGCGCGGTGTCGCCGGATCGTATCTCCGAACTACGCGCCTCCGACCCGGACCGCCAGGACCGCGCGGCGGTCGCCAACCCCTAGGAGGTGTCTTGGGGATCTTGCCGGCGAAAGGCACCGTCACTCGAGCCGGCCCAATCCACAAGACACCCCCTGGGCGCCGACCGACAACACCCGGCCGCGCGGTCCGCCATGCACACCGGCCGGCAACACCTCCGGCACGCGCCCCCTCAGGCCGTAGGCAACCCGTACGCGTCCGCGACGAGTTCGTAGGAGCGCAGGCGTAGTTCGCCGCGGTGGGCGTGGCTGGTGAGCATCAGTTCGTCGGCGCCGGTGCGCTTGTGCAGGTCGTCGAGGCCGGTGCGGACCTCGTCGGCGGCGCCGTGGACGATGTTCGCCGTCCAGGAGTCGACGAACTCCCGCTCCAGTTCGGTGAATCGGTGCGCCTCCGCCTCCTGAGGGGAGGGGAACAGACCGGGCCGGCCGGTGCGCAGCCGGACCATGTTCAGGCCGGTGGCGAGGACTTGGCGGCGGGCCTCGCGCTCGTCGTCGGCGGCCAGCACGGAGACCCCGATCAGGGCGTACGGCTCGGCGAGCACCTCGGACGGGCGGAACGACTGCCGGTACAGATCGAGCGCCGGGACGGTGTTCTGCGCGGAGAAGTGGTGCGCGAAGGCGAACGGCAGGCCGAGGAGTCCGGCCAGGCGGGCGGAGAAGCCGGAGGAGCCCAGCAGCCAGATCGGCGGGCGGTGCCGGGACTGGACGCCACCGGGTGAGGTCGCCTGGACCGGGCCGGGCACGGCGTGGATCCGGCGGTAGGGGTGCCCGTCGGGGAAGTCGTCGTCCAGGAACCGGGTCAGCTCGGCGAGCTGCTCGGGGAAGTCGTCGGCGCCCTCGTGCAGGGTCTCGGTGCGGCGCAGGGCGGCGGCGGTGGCCCCGTCGGTGCCGGGGGCGCGGCCCAGGCCCAGGTCGACGCGGGCCGGGGCGAGCGCCTCCAGGGTGCCGAACTGCTCGGCGATGACGAGGGGCGCGTGGTTGGGCAGCATGACGCCGCCCGAGCCGAGCCGGATGCGGTCCGTGTGGGCGGCGAGGTGGGCGAGGATCACCGCGGGTGAGGAGGAGGCGACACCCGGCATCGAGTGGTGCTCGGCGACCCAGTAGCGGTGGAAGCCGCGGGTCTCGGCGAACCGGGCGAGGTCGACGCTGGTGCGCAGGGCGTCGGTGGCGGTGCGGCCGGAGCCGACGGTGACCAGGTCGAGGACGGAGAGGGGGGTGGGGGCGGTGCCGTGAGCGGTACCCCGTATCCCGTCCGCGGCCGCCCGGTCCTGCGCCGCCGCCCGGTCCTGCGCGGCCCCGCCGGCCGTCGCCCCGGCCGTCGTCTCGTCCGCCAACTCGTCTGCCACGGGTCCTCCTGGTCTGGGCGTGCGCTGTCCTCGCACCGCTAACAGGAGGGTGTCCCCGTTTATTCCCGTGCCGCTCACACCTGCACGATCGGCTCCCGGGTGAACAGCGCCCCCAGTCCCGGCGCGTTCACCCGCCGGCCCGTGAGCCGCAGCGCCTCCCAGACCGTCACCTGGTTGGCGGTGAGGACGGGCTTGCCGAGCTCCTTCTCCAGGGCCGGGACGCAGGCGACGGTGTGCAGGGCGGTGTCGGGCAGCAGGACCGCCTCGGCGCCGGCGTCGTCGGCCGCCCGGGCGAGGGCGAGCACCTCCGCCTCGCCCCAGGCGCCGGCCTCGGCCGGCGTGGCGGTCCCGGCGCTGTGCAGCGCGGTCACCTCCACACCGCCCGCGCGCAGGAACTCCGCGAACAGACCGGCCGTGTCCCGCGGGTACGTCGCTCCCACGGCGACCCGCGCCACCTCCAGTTCCCGGGCCGCGTGCACGAAGGCGAAGGAGGTGGAGGAGGCCGGCATCCCGGCGGTCGTGGCCAGGGTGCGCACCTGGTCGTGGGCGCCCTCCCAGCCGTAGCCGAAGCTGCCGCTGGTGGAGGCCCAGACGATGGCCTCGGCGCCCGACAGCCGCAGTTGTTCGACGCCCGCCGCGACCCGGTGCGGGGCGCCCAGCCGCAGCAGCGCGTCGTCCTGGTGCGCGTCCTCGGCGAGGTCCGTCCCGGGGTCCGCGCGGACGAGGTCCACCCGGATGTCGCTGCCCAGGAGCTGCTCGATACGGGGGTAGTCGTCCTCGGCCGAGTGGCCCGGGTGGAGGAATCCGAGTGCGGTCATGGCCAGCCTTCCTGCTGCTGCTGTTCTTCCGGCAGTACCCGGGTACCCAGCCGGCGCAGCCCACCGGCCGCATCCTCACCTGGTTGGCGGTCCGGACGTGTTGACGGCCGTGGGCCGGGGTGCGACCGTGTTCCGTCCGCGCACGTCAGGCCCTTGGTCACGGAAAAGGCACCGGATGGCCGCCGTTCCCACGCTTCTCGTCCTCGACGCCGAGCCCCTCCCCCGCCTCGGCCGTCTCACGGGCCGGGTCCGGGTGCTGCACGCCGACGGCTCCTCCCTCGGCGAACTCCTTCCGGAGGCCGACGTCCTGCTGGTGTGGGACACCACCTCGCACGCGGTGCGCGCCGCCTGGCCGGGCGAGGGGCCGAGGCCGCGCTGGGTGCACACGGCGAGCGCCGGCGTGGACCATGTGCTCAGCCCGGAGCTGGCCGCGTCCGACACGGTGGTGACGAACGCGCGCGGCATCTTCGACGAGCCGGTCGCCGAGTACGTCGCCGCGCTGGTCCTGGCGATGGCGAAGGACCTGCCGCGCACCTGGGAGTTCCAGGGGCGGGGCGAGTGGCGCCCCCGGGAGACCCAGCGGGTGGCGGGCACCCGGGCCGTGGTCGTCGGCTCGGGCCCGGTCGGCCGGGCGATCACCCGCACCCTCAAGGCGCTCGGCGTCACCACGGCGATCGTCGGCCGCGTCCCGCACACCGGTATCCACGGCCCCGAGGACCTGGACCGCCTCCTCGCCCGCGCCGACTGGGTGATCGCGGCCGCCCCGCTGACCGGGCAGACGTACGGCATGTTCGACACCCGCCGGTTCGGCGTGATGCAGCCGTCCGCCCGTTTCGTGAACGTCGGCCGCGGCGGTCTGGTCGTCGAGGAGGCACTCGTACGGGCGTTGCGCAGCCGCTGGATCGCGGGCGCCGCCCTGGACGTGTTCGCCACCGAACCCCTGCCGCCCGACAGCCCGTTGTGGCGGGTCCCGGGCCTGCTCGTGTCCCCGCACCTGGGCGGCGACACGGTCGGCCGGCACGACGAACTCGGTGCGCAGTTCGTGGAGCTGTTCGAGCGGTGGGCGGCGGGGAGACCGCTGAAGAACGTGGTCGACAAGCAGCGCGGATACGTCCCCGGCCGCTGAGAACCCCGCGCCTGCCCACACACTCCCCTCACAGGACGCCCCCGCATACCTCGTGTGGACCCGGGTAGCCGCGCGGCCATGGCTCCACCGAACAGACAACCCACACACCACGACAACCCCACCCGTCGGTCGCTGCTCGCGGGGGTGGCGGCGCTCGGCGCGCTGGGCGCCGCGGGCTGTTCGCGGGTGGCCACGGCGTCCACCACGGACGGCGGCGACCTCCTCGACCGGCTCCGCGCCGCCGGGGTCGTATGGCTCGGCATCGCGGGTGAGATCCCCTTCGGGTACATCGACACGGACGGGCGGCTCACCGGAGAGGCACCCGAGCTGGCGAAGGCGATCTTCAAGCGGCTCGGGGTGGACCGGGTGCAGCCCGTGCCCACCGAGTTCGGGTCGCTGATACCCGGGCTGAACTCCCAGCAGTTCGACGTCGTGGCCGCCGGGATGTACGTCACCCCCGAGCGCTGCGCGCAGGTCCTGTTCGCCGACCCGGACTACCAGATGCTCGACTCGTTCGTCGTACGCAAGGGCAATCCCAAGGGGCTGCACGACTACCGGGACGTCGTCACGAAGAAGGCGAAGTTCGCCACCGGCACCGGGTACGCGCAGATCGAGCACGCCGTGGCGGCGGGCTACAAGGAGCGCGACATCCTGATCGTGCCCGACCAGGTCGCCGGCCTGAACGCCGTGGAGGCCGGGCGGGTCGACGCGTTCGCCGGTACGGCCGTCACCGCCCGGGACGTGGTGAAAAAGTCCCGCACGGCGGAGGCGACCAAGCCCTTCCCGGCCGTCGTCGACGGCAAGCCGACCGTGGACGGGGGCGCCTTCGCCTTCCGGCTCACCGAGACGAAGCTCCGGGACGCCTTCAACGCCGAACTGCACAAGCTCAGGAAGAGCGGCGAACTGTTCCGGATTCTTCGGCCCTTCGGGTTCACGAAGGCCGAGATGACGGACCTGACCGCGAAGGAGCTCTGCGGCGGATGACCTCGGGACTCTGGGAACTCGTCCTCAAGGGGATCTGGACCACCCTCCAACTCCTCGTCTTCAGCGCCCTGCTGGGGGCCGTCGTGGCCTTCGCCGTGGGGATCGCGCGCACCCACCGCCTGTGGATCGTCCGCTTCCTCGCCGGCTTCTACACCGAGGTGTTCCGCGGTACCTCCGCGCTGGTGATGATCTTCTGGGTGTTCTTCGTGCTGCCGCCCGCCTTCGGCTGGCAGCTGGTGCCGATGTGGGCGGGCACCCTCGCGCTCGGGCTGACCTACGGGGCGTACGGCGCGGAGATCGTGCGCGGGGCGCTCGGTGCCGTGGATCCGGCGCAGCGCGAGGGCGGGGTCGCGCTCGGCTTCACCCCGGGGCAGCGGATGCGGAAGATCCTGCTGCCGCAGGCGGTGCCGGAGATGATCCCGCCGTTCTCCAACCTGCTGATCGAGCTGCTCAAGGGCACCGCCCTGGTGTCGGTCATGGGCATGGGCGACCTGGCCTTCAGCGGCAACCTGGTCCGGCTCGCGCTCCAGGAGAGCGCGGAGATCTACACGTACGTCCTGCTCATCTACTTCGTCATCGCGTTCCTGCTGACGCGGCTGATGCGAGGTCTTGAGCACCGGTTGAAGGCGGGTGTCCGATGAACTGGGACTGGAGTGCCGTGAGCGACTTCATGCCGTTGTTCTGGGAGGGGACCCTCGTCACCCTCCAGGCGCTGGCCCTCGGGTCGCTGATCTCGTTCACGCTGGGGCTCGGGTGGGCGCTGCTGATGCGGATGCCTACGCGGTGGGTGCAGTGGCCGGTGGGGATCGTCACGGAGTTCGTCCGCGACACCCCGCTGCTGGTGCAGCTGTTCTTCCTCTTCTATGTGCTGCCCGAGTGGGGGCTGACCCTCTCCGCGATGACCACCGGGGTCGTGGCGATCGGCCTGCACTACTCGACGTACACGATGCAGGTCTACCGGGCCGGTATCGACGCGGTGCCCGTCGGGCAGTGGGAGGCGGCGACCGCGCTGAACCTGCCGAGGGGCCGGACCTGGCGGGCGGTGATCCTGCCGCAGGCGGTCCGCCGGGTCGTGCCGGCGCTCGGCAACTACGTGATCGCGATGCTCAAGGACACGCCGCTGCTGATGGCGATCACCGTGCTGGAGATGCTCGGCCGGGCGCGGCTCTTCTCCCAGCAGCACTTCCGGTTCACCGAGCCCCTGACGGTGATCGGCGTGGCCTTCGTCGTCATCTCCTACCTCGCCTCCCTCTTTCTGCGCACCCTGGAGCGTCGCCTTGTCCGTTGACACCACCCCCACCCTGAAGAAGCAGCAGACCACCGAGCTGATCCGGCTGGAGCGGGTCACCAAGCGGTTCGGCGACCACACCGTCCTCGATCACCTGGACTTCTCCGTGGAGCCGGGCCGGCACGTCACGCTGATCGGGCCCTCCGGCTCCGGCAAGACCACCATCCTGCGGCTGCTGATGACGCTGACCAGGCCCGACGAGGGCACGATCACCGTGGACGGGCAGCGGCTGTTCCCGGCGCCGCCGAAGCAGGTCCGCGAGGTCCGCAAGAAGATCGGGATGGTGTTCCAGCAGTTCAACCTGTTCCCGAACATGAGCGTGCTCAGAAACGTCACCGAGGCGCCGGTGACCGTGCTCGGTCTGTCGAGGGACGAGGCTGAGGAGCGGGCGCGCGGGCTGCTGGAGCTGGTGGGGCTGGCCGACAAGTGCGACGCGAAGCCGTCCCGGCTGTCGGGCGGGCAGCAACAGCGGGTGGCGATCGCGCGGGCCCTGGCGATGCGGCCGCAGATCCTGCTCCTCGACGAGGTGACCTCGGCCCTGGACCCCGAGCTGGTCGCGGGAGTCCTCGACGTCCTCAGGGACATCGCCCGCACCACCGACATCACGATGCTCTGTGTGACCCATGAGATGAACTTCGCCCGGGACATCTCCGACCAGGTACTGATGTTCGACCAGGGGCGGGTCGTCGAGGCGGGTCCCCCGGAGAAGATCTTCAGCGCTCCGGAGGAGGAGCGGACCCGGGAGTTTCTGAGCGCGGTGCTGTAAGGCGGCAGGTCCGGACCGGGTCGCGGCGGCGGGGAATGACTGCGGCATATGCCAGAGGGTCAGTACCGCAGTTGAGGGCACCAAAGGTGCACCACATTCTCGCCAACAACCCCTCCCATCCGCCGCCTTGGCCATTATCGTGGAGATGATTCGCTGCCAGGATCACCGATCATGCTTTACGGATCATGACTCACGGCCAGAGAAAGCGACCAGGGGGGAACACCGTGGCGCTGAAGCACGAGCCGACCGCGCCGTACCACTCGGCCCAGGACGCCCTGCGCGTCCTGGAGACAGTGGCCCGGCACTCCACCGGTGTCACCGACGCCGAGCTCGCACGGCAGACCGGCCTGGGCACGGAGCGGCTGACCACGCTCCTGCGCATGCTGCGCCGCGAGGGCTACGTCGAGCAGGTGGCCGACGGGGCGTACGTCACGGGTGAGGCACTGACCCGCCTGGGCTCCGCCCATGAACACCAGCAGGCCCTGCGCGACCAGCTCCAGCGCACGCTCGACCGGCTGCGCGACTCGATCGGCGCCGCCGTCTACGTCAGCCGGTACGTCGACGGCGAGGTCACCATCGCCCAGTACGCCGACAGCCCCGCCACCCCCGCCGTCCACGAGTGGGTCGACTTCCGCTCCTCGGCGCACGCCACCGCGCTCGGCAAGAGCCTGCTCGGCCAGCTCGACCACAACGGCCGGCGGGACCACCTCTCCCGGCACAAGATGGCCCGCCTCACCTCGCGCACCATCACCAGCGACCGGCTGCTGCTCTCCCGCCTGGAGTCCCAGCCGCCCACGGTCCCGCACCTCGACCTCCAGGAGTACGCGGTCGGCACGGTCTGCGCGGCCGTCCCGATCACCGCCGGCTCCGCCGTCGGCTGCCTCGCCCTGTCCCTGCCCGTCGCCCACGCCCACCGCCTCCGCCAGGCCGCCGACGCACTGAACAGGAACGCGGCACCGGTGCTGCTGTCCCTCGCGATCTGAGAACCTGCCGCTTGGATCACGGCCCGGCGGTGGTCGGAAGCACCCCTGGGGACCAGGTAGTATTTTCTCTGTCGCCGGCCGCCGAAGTGCGGAGGGCGAGAGTCATGCGCCGCTAGCTCAGTTGGTTAGAGCAGCTGACTCTTAATCAGCGGGTCCGGGGTTCGAGTCCCTGGCGGCGCACCGAAGAAGGGCCCCTCGTGGACACGAGGGGCCCTTCGGCTTCCCCTTCCACGAGCCTGCGGTAGCCGGACTCCCCCGGTGGCCGCCACCACACCGGATCGGCACAGCGCACCCCCTCCCTCCTCAGCAGCGCCCGATGGATCTTGTTGGTGGCGGTGACGGGCATCCGCTCCACCACCCGCACGAACCGGGGCGCCATCTTCGTCCCCAGGTCCGGCTGGGCGCGCAGGAACGCGGCGAAGGCCTCCGGCTCGAAGTCGCCGGCGATCGCCGCCATCACCTGGTCCCCGGTCACCGGATCGGGGACCGCGTAGACGGCGACGGCGTCCGCGCCCTCGTACCGGGCGAGGATGTTCTCGATCATCGCGGCGGCCAGGTTCTCGCTGTCGACCCGCAGACGGTCGTCGGTGCGGCCGGCGAAGTAGAGGTAGCCGTCGGGATCGCGGTAGAAGAGATCGCCGGTCCAGTACAGACCGTCCCGGCGCCGCTCGGCCTCCGCCGCGGGATTGCGCCAGTACCCCTCGAAGGGGTTGGGCCCGCGATTGACCAGCTCACCGATCGCCTCGTCCCCGTTCAGCAGCCGCCCGGCGGCGTCGAGGACGGCCGGGGGACACTCCACCCCCGTCTCCTGATCCAGTACGGCGAGCCCGGGCCCCGCCCGCCCCACCGCCCCCGCCGGTGTCCCCGGCGTCCACTGCACGGCCGCGCCGCCCTCCGAGGAGCCGTACCCCTCCACCAGCGGCACCCCGAACCGCCGCTCGAAGGCGGTCGCGTCCACCACCCCCGCCTCCGTCCCGAAGCCGAGCCGCAGCCGGTGGTCCCGGTCGGCGGGGCCCGGCTCGGTGGCCAGCAGGTACTGGATCGCACGGCCGACATAGGTGAAGTACGTCGCCCGGTGGCGCCGTACGTCCGCCAGGAAGCCGGAGGCCGAGAAGCGCCGTCGCAGCGCCACGCCCGCCCCGGCCGCCAGCGCGGGCGCCCAGTCGGCGATCACGGCGTTGCCGTGGAACATCGGCATGCAGACGTAGTGCACGTCGTCCGGCGTGACGGAGAACTGCGCTGCCAGCGACCGCCCCGCCGCCGCCAGCCGGCCCTGGGTGCAGATCGCGGCCTTGGGGGCGCCGGTCGACCCCGAGGTGAAGTAGAGAAGGAGCCGGTCGGCGGGGCCGGCCCGGGACGGGTCGGGGCGGGCGGAGGCGTACGGCGCGAGCAGGGCCGCGTACTCCTCCGTGTCCGTCACCAGGACGCGGACCCCGGGGAGGTCGAGGCCGGCGAGGAGGCCGAGGTGGGTGCGCTCGGTGATCAGCAGCCGGCATTCGGTGTGCAGGATGTCCCGGGCCAGCTCAGGGCCCCGGCGGGTGGGGTTGATCCCGGCGACCGCCGCACCGGCGAGCGCGGCGGCGGACAGCCACAGCGGGAACTCGGCGGTGTTGTCCAGCAGCACCCCGAGGTGCGGCGGGCCGCCCGGCGGCAGCAGGTCGTCGAGGAGCGCGGCCCGGGCGGCGGCCCCGGCCGCGACCTCGTGGTGGGTGAGGACGGAGTTGCCGGGGTCCCCGCACCACAGTCCCGGCCGGTGGTCGTCCCAGCGTTGCGCTACGAGCTCGGCGACGGACTCCATGAAGGCGCACGGTAGCTGACACACCGTCAGATGACTAGGGCGCGACGTCCTCCCAGACGGAGAACGCGGCGTGGGCAGTGATCATGAAGCCGACGCAGAAGGCGATCATCAGGCCGAGGAAGACCAGCAGACAGCCGGACTCGGCGAAGAGCCGCCCGTGCGCCGGGGGTCGGGCCGTGGCCTGCTCGGGGCGGTCGGCCGGGTAGAAGACGGTGACGATGTCACCCTCCAGGGTCGTCCCCGGGCCGTCCTCCTCCTCGAACCGGACCGTGCGGCCCTCCCTGGTGGTGAACTCGTAGACGTGGTGCAGGGTCGTCACCACCCGGTGGTGCTCACCGCTGGTGGTCCTGGTCGTGGTGTACGTCCGCAGACAGCGCGCCTCGGCCGTCAGACCGCTGTCCCAGGCCCGGGTGGCCCGGCGGGAGCGGTTGATCACCCCGTACATCGCGAGGAGCAGTCCGGCGATCATGATCGACGGCACGATGAAGAAGAAGATGTCCATACGGGTCCCCCGAACTCCGAGCACCAGCCTGGTCGGCCGGTGTGCTGGGAACGTACCCGGCGGTAGCGCCGGATCGCCTCAAGGAATGCTCAGAGATCGGAGAGGGCGCTCAGAGATCGGACGCGGACACCCACAGCCAGACGACGAGGCCGACGACGGCGAAGCAGGCCACCCCGAGCACCGCGCCCGCGAGATTCCTGCCGTGCCGCGGCTCGGACGCCGTGGCCCGCTCCGGCGCATCGGCCGTGTAGTGGACACGGACCTCGTCACCGGCGTCACGTGAGGACGGTCCGCCGCTCTCCGTGAAGCGCACGACCCGGCCGTCGTGGGTGGTGAACTCGTACTCGTGCCAGCGCACCCGACGGGCCGCGGAAACGACCGTCTCCGTGGTCTCCCAGGCCCGCACCACCCGGCCGCTCGCGCTCAGTCCGTTCCAGGCGGCCCGCCGCCGCAGGGCGCGGTGCACCACGGAGCCCCCGGCCACCAGGCAGAGGACGACCATCAGCAGGGCGAAGACGTCGGAGCCGTCCATGCGGCACGCACCCCCCGTATGCCGTCGTCGGGACCCGCGCGCGCCGGCCCGGAGGCGATTCCGGTTCCGGCGCACGTGGACCTGACTCGAGAGTGCCTCAGAAAGTGACGTCCGAACAGGCGTAGAACGCGTTGCCGGTGTCGGCGATCGTCCAGACCGCGAGGATCACGTGGTGCCCGCTGAGACCCGACGGCAGGGTGCCGCTGTGGGAGAGGGTGGCGGGCGGACGCTGGTTGTTGTAGGGGACGGTGAGGAACGGGGTGAGGTTGAGGTCGGAGCGGGCCAGGTTGTGGTTCTGGTTCCAGCCCTGCTTGGTGACGTAGTACTTGAAGTCGGTCGTGGCGTGCATCGCGGTGAACTGCCAGCGGAAGGTGTAGCTCTGACCGCCGGACACCTTGGTGGTCGGCCACGCCCCGCCCGAGGGGGTCTTCGGACTGTCGAGCTGGGCGAAGCGGGTGTTGTTCGCGGAGCAGATCCGTCCGTCGGCCGCCCCTGAGCCCGGGAAGCCCTTCGGACCTTCGACGCTCTGCGGCTCCCACTGGATGTCGCCGCAGTTCGTCACCGTGCCGTTCTGACAGAGCTTCTGCCGACTGATGGGGAGGTCGGTGTAGCCGTGGCTGCTGGCGCCGCCGGCGGAGAGCACGAAGGCTCCCGCCGTGGTGAGCCCGAGCACGGCGGCGTAGAGCTTGGTCCTTGTGCGCATGCTGCCGCTCCTGGAGAACGTGGGGAGTTCTTCGGGCCGATGAGCCCGAGAGCCGTGCAGGTCTAGACCAAGTTCGAGATTATTGCCGTTTCATGGGCATGTCCAGACCAATCACGGTGCCTGTTCCCCGCGCCCCGCGGCGAACGCCACCGTCAGGTCCTTCACCAGCGCCTTGCGCTCGTAGTCGTCGAGATCCACCAGGCCCCGCATGGTCAGCCGGGTCACCGTGTCCTCCACCGAGTCGACGACCGAGGTCAGCACGGTCGCGCGGTGCTGGGCGTCGAGCGCGGCGATCCGGCGCCGGTGCATCGCGGCGGCGACCTCCGGGGCGTACTCGATCCGCAGCGGCTGCACCGAGTACACCTCCAGGCCGATCGCCCCCGCGTCCCGCGCGACCCGCCGGGTCAGCACCTCCCCCGCCGCCTCGACCGAACCCCGGCCCGCGCCCGGCGGCTCCACCGGGATCCGGGCCAGCGCCGCCTCGACGCAGTCACGCAGATACGTCTCGTGGTCCTCGACGCCCAGCGTGGCCCGCGCGGTGTCCCGCACCCGCCACACCACGAGGACGACCACCCGGAGCGCGACCCCGCTGCCGTCGGCCGCCGCCATCGGCTCGCTGCGCCAGTGCCGCAGCCGTACGTCGACCCGGCGGCGCAGCAGCAGGGGGTTGACCCACAGCAGACCGGTACGGCGGACGGTCCCCCGGTAGCGGCCGAACAGGCCGAGCACCCAGGCCCGCCCGGTCCGCCCCCGCGCCAGCCCGCCGAAGCCGAACAGGCCCAGGGCGCCCGCGCCCGCGTACGCCGCCCACTGCGCCGGACCGAGCCCGGACCCCGCCCACGCGGGCAACCGCAGCGCCTCCTCCACGAGCGGCGGCAGCACCCCCGCCCACCACGAGGTGGCCACGCACCCCGCCGCCCCGCAGACCCCGGCGACCACACCGGCCGCGCCGGGCAGCACCCGCGCGGGCCGCTCCACCAGGGCGGGGTCGACCTCGGCGAGCGGCCGCGCCTTCGCCGCCACCGGCCGCCGCAGCCTCGGCTGCTCCCCGGTCCCCGCCCGGCTCCCCACCACCGTCGGCCCGACCGGCACCGCCCGCGGCCCGGCCTCGTCCCGGAACAGCAGATGGACGGGGATCTCGGTGGTCGACTCGACCTGGATGAGCCGCGTGGGCCGCCCCTGCCCGGCCTCGCCCCCCTCGCCCCGTGACGCCTGCTCGGCCACCCTGCCGTGCACCCCGTCCGGCCCCGGCTCCACGGTCGGCTCCCCCGGCGCGGCGGACCGGGACGACTCCTCGGCCGGGGCGTCCGCCGACGTGTGTCCGCTCGGTCCGGACGGGGGCTCGGGCTCAGGTGTCTGTGAAGTGGTCGTGTGCATTGCGTGCCTCCAGCCTCCGCGCCAGATACGCCATGACAGTCGTTCGGTGACAGTGAGTCGGTTACGAGGAGCAGTCGGGTCACGGGAAGAGCCGGGTCACGAGGAGCAGCCGGGTCACGAGAAGAGCCGGCGCCAGGTCTCCGGGCCCGGGTAGCCGTCCGCCGCGCCGCCGCGCCAGCCCTGGGCGCGCTGGAACGCCTCGACGGCACGCCGGTCCGCCTCGCCCCAGCGCGGTCCCGGACCCTTGGCGTAGTACCTGCCGAACCCTTTCTGCACCAGCTGCCTCCCCAGCTGGGTGACATACGTGTTGTGGGCGCCGGGACGGAACATGCCCCGCCCCGGGAAGGCCGGGGCACCCGCGGGCGAGGACGGAGCGGCGGGGAACGGCCCCACGGTCGCCGCGACGTCCCTGCCCTTCCCCGTGACCAGCAGCCACCATGTCCGCGGTCCCGGCATGCCGTCCGCGTCCGCGTCGCGCCAGCCCTGGGCCTGCTGGAAGGCCCGGGTGGCCCGGCGGTCGGCGTCCGACCAGCGGGGACCGGGCCCCGAGGTGTAGAAACGGGCCGCGCCGCGCGCGACGAGGAGCCGGCCCAGTTGGGTGACGTACGGGTTGTCGGCGCCGGGGCCGAAGAACGACCGCCCGGGGTACGGCGTCTCCCGCGCCCCGGGCCCGGCACCCGGGGTGTCACCCCTGCCCGCCGCACCGACCGGCTCCTGCGCGCCCGTCCCCGCCACGAGGCCCTTGTAGCGGTAGGCGACATAGCTGTCCGCATGCGTCCAATAGGCGTACGGGGTGGCCTGGCGGCGGGCGGTCGGGCGGGTCTCCTCGTAGGCGATGTAGTAGCTGTGGGTGTAGTCCGTCCAGCCGCCGAAAATGACGACGTGCGAGCCTTTCCGGGGGTCCTCGGGATTGTGGAAGAGGAGAATGTCGCCGGGCTGGAGTTCCTCCTTGGAAATACGCGTGCCGTACTGGTCGAGGGTGCCCGTCCACTCGTTCCCGGGCAGATGCCAGGCCATCGAGACGAATCCCGAGCAGTCCTGCCGGTAACCGTCGGACCAGAAGGCGCTCATGCTGTACGGCACCCGTGCCGCGACCCATTCCCTGGCCCGCCGGATGATCTCCGCGCGGGTCGTCACGGGTGTTCCGAGGACGCCCGTCGGCTGTGCGGGCTTCCCGCCCGGGCCGTGCAGCGGCGCCTTGCCACCCTGCGGGGTCTCGGGCTCGTCACCTGCGGGAATGCTCGGCCTGGCGGGTGTCTGCGGGGCGGCGAGGGCGGGTACGCCGTGACCGGCGCCGATCGCCGCGGCGGTCGCGGCGGCGACGACCAGGGTCCGGTGGGCGGCGGGGTGACCACCGAACCGGGCATGCCCCGGGGAAGAGGAAGAGGGACTCGTCCGGCGCCGGTGAACGCATCCGGGGCAGTCGCAGTCACTCGCGGGATCGAATTCCTCGAATACCGGAGTCTCCATGCGATTCCCCTCACACTCCAGATGGAAATGTCCGCGGCTGTGTACGTTCGCCAGTTTCTCAACTGTGTTCCGGACGCGCATGCTGACGGTCCGAATGATGTACGCGGGCCCGGGGAGGGTTCGGGGTCGGGAGCGGGTGGTCAAACACACCCCTCGGGGTCCTGTAGAGTGACGACGTCAGCAGGCGCCGCTAGCTCAGTTGGTTAGAGCAGCTGACTCTTAATCAGCGGGTCCGGGGTTCGAGTCCCTGGCGGCGCACCGACCAAGAAGGCCCCTCGCGAAAGCGAGGGGCCTTCTTGTCACCCGGCACCCAGACGCGGTGGGTGAGAGTGCCGTGACCGTCAACGGGTGAGGTCGAGTGCGTACTCCGGCCACCACTCCCCCGCCTTCGGGCCCCCCTTGCACTCCCCGTCCGACTGCCCCGGGCGCTTCACCCACAGGTAGGCGTCCACGAGGGGGTCGGCCGTGGAGGTCGTCGGGGTTTCGCCGAGGGCCCGGCCCGGGGGGTTGCACCAGCGTTCCGTCGGGTCGCCCTCCCGGTAGGGGCCGTTGCCGTTGCGGCTGGTGTCGATGACGAAGTGCTTGCCGCCGACCTTGGCGGAGAGCTGTTTGCCGTACGCCAGGGAGTCCTCGGTGGAGTAGAAGTTGGAGACGTTGACGGCGAAGCCGTCGGCACGGGCGAGGCCGGCGCGTTCCAGCGGCCCGTCGATCCGGTCGGGGTGGCCCCAGCCCGCGTTGCCCGCGTCCAGGTAGACCCTGGTGTTCTTCAGGGACTTGAGGGTGGTGACCGCGCCGTCCAGCAGGTCGTAGCGCTCCTCGTGGAGGGCGGCCGGGGTGCAGCCGTCGACCAGGTGGAGCAGCGCGTCGGGTTCCAGGACGACGAGCGCGGGGCGGTCGGCGATGCCCCGCGCCACCGCGGCGGTCCAGGCGCGGTAGGCGGCGCCGTCGGCCGCGCCGCCCTTGGAGTACTGGCCGCAGTCGCGGTGCGGGATGTCGTAGAGGACGAGGACCGGGGTGCGGCCCGCCCGGGCCGCGGCCTCGGTGAAGCCGCGGGCCTCCGCCTCCGGGTTCTCGGGGCCGAGCCACTGGCCGCTCGGCTGCTCGGCGATCCGGCGGATCGCCGCCGCCTCGGCCTGCTTGCCCTCTTCCTCGTACGCCGCGACCTGACGGGGCGCCGAGCCGTCGGGGTTGACCCAGAACGGGTCGGCATCCCGGGGCTCCTGGGTGCCACCGGGCTCGGTCGTGGTCCGCTCGGCCGCCTCGGTCCCGGTGCCGCCCTCGGTGTCGCCGCCCGTGGAGCATCCCGCGAGCAGCAGTGCCGCGCCCAGCAGAGCCGCGGTCCCCCTCCTGACGTACATCCGCATCCCCCTTCGCTGCACGGACTTACCCCGCTTTATCCTGACATCGACATAGGACACGCGCCGCCCACGAGAGCGGCAGGGGCCGGGGGGCGTCGGGGTTCAGGTGCGGCCGGTCAGATACGCCGACACGATCACGTTCGCCGTGTAGCTGCCGCTCGCCCGGTCGAAGGTGCCGCCGCAGGTGATCAGGCGCAGTTCGGCGCGGTCCGGCAGGCGGCTGCCGTAGGCCCGTCGGGCGTCGAAGTGGTCGCGCTGGACGACCTCGACGTCGTCGACGGTGAACTCGGCGATCCTCCCGTCGTCGCGGGCCACCCGGATCGTCTCCCCCGCCCGCATGGTGCTGAGCTTGTAGAAGACGGCGGGGCGGGTCCGGGTGTCGACGTGCCCGACCATCAGGGCGGTGCCCTTGGCGCCGGGTTTCGCGCCGGCCGCGTACCAGCCGACGACGCCCGCCTGGTCGAACGGCGGCGGGTCGATCGCGCCCTGGGTGTCCAGTCCGCGGGCGACGACCGGCGCCTGGACACCCAGTTCGGGGATGTCGACGCGCTGGGGCAGCGCCGCCGCCAACGGCTCGGCGGCGGGCGGCAGCGCGGCGTCCGCCGGGCGGCCCACGGCGGCCACGTCACCCGTGGTCGGCGCGGACATTCCCGGCCGTACGTCGGTCACCTCGCGCCCCCACAGCCACAGCCCGAGCAGCAGCACCGCCCAGGCCAGGCCGGTGACGAAGCGCCCGGAGGAGCGTTCGCGGTCGGACATGGCTCAGCCCCTGCGGCTCCGGCGGGCACCGCGGGTCCCGCGGGCACCGCGGGTGCTGCGGTACGCGACGACGCCCGCGGCGACACCCGCCAGGACCAGCCCGGTGACCGCCTGGGCGGTGCCGGGGCCCTCCACCCGTGCCTCGTCGGCGGCGGCTAGCGGCGCGGCGCCGCCACCGCCCGCCTGCACGGGGGCGACGGGAGAGGCGTGGGTGGCGGGGGCCGACGGCTGGTCCGACCGCGGCGGTGCCTGGGCCACGACCTGGATCCGGCCCTTCACCTGGAAGTCGACGCAGCTGATCTTCACGTCGTAGGTGCCGGCCTCGATCGAGGAGCGAACCCGGGTCTCGCCGACGAGCGTGCCGTCCGTACCGACGAGCCGGACGTCCGAGACGAAGGCCGCCGAGGCGGCGGTGGCCGTCCTGCCGCCGCAGCCGCTGACCTTCAGCGTGACCTCGGCGCCGGGCGCGGGCGTCGACGGCGTCACGGAGACGCTGCCGCCCCCGCTCCCGCCGTCCACGCCCCAGACATGAGCGGTCGGAACGAACACCGCGGCAGCGGCCGCGACGCCCGCACAGAACGTGACTTTCAGTGAACTCATCGTGAACCTCCAGCTCTCTGGAGACTCCCCCGCCGGGACCTGATCCGCATCCTCTGGCGGGGTCTCGCTGCTCCGTCCGGGTGGCTTCCCGTGCCGACCGGGTTTCAGATCCGGTCGACGAGGTCCGCGATCGAGTCGACGACCTTCGACGGGCGGTACGGGAAGTTCTCCACCTGCTCGGGCCGGGTCAGTCCGGTGAGCACCAGGAAGGTCTGCATCCCGGCCTCCATGCCGGCCAGCACGTCGGTGTCCATGCGGTCGCCGATCATCGCGCTGGTCTCGGAGTGGGCGCCGATCGCGTTCAGGCCCGTGCGCATCATCAGGGGGTTCGGCTTGCCCGCGAAGTACGGCTGCTTGCCGGTCGCCTTGGTGATCAGCGCGGCCACGGCCCCGGTGGCCGGGAGGGGGCCCTCGGTGGAGGGGCCGGTCTCGTCCGGGTTGGTGCAGATGAAACGGGCACCGTCGTTGATCAGCCGGACGGCCTTGGTCATCGCCTCGAAGGAGTAGGTGCGGGTCTCGCCGAGGACGACGTAGTCGGGCTCGTGGTCGGTGAGGATGTAGCCGATGTCGTGCAGCGCGGTGGTCAGGCCCGCCTCGCCGATGACGTACGCCGTGCCGCCGGGCCGCTGGTCGTCCAGGAACTGGGCGGTGGCCAGGGCCGAGGTCCAGATGTTGTCGATCGGCACGTCCAGGCCCATGCGCTGGAGGCGGGCGTGCAGGTCGCGCGGCGTGTAGATCGAGTTGTTGGTGAGGACCAGGAAGGGCTTGCCCGACTCGCGGAGCTTCTTCAGGAAGGCGTCGGCGCCGGGGATCGGGACGCCCTCGTGGATGAGCACACCGTCCATGTCGGTGAGCCACGATTCGATGGGCCTGCGTTCTGCCATGTGCGGGATCTCCTGCCGTACGCCGTACGTGCGTAGGTACGCGGTGCGGTGCCGCGCACGCCTGTGCCGGTGCACGCGGGGCTGCGTGCGCCCCAGCCTAATCACACGCCCGATCTTGAGGGAATGCCCGGAATCAGGGCGTCCACCGGCTGGGACGGACGGGGCTCGGCCTCACGGCCGGGACCGGACTCCGGAAACCGCCGCACGGCCGGGGCAGGCTCCGGAAACCGCCGCGCGGCCGGGGCGGACTCCGGAAACCGCCGCGCGGCCGGGGCAGGCTCCGGAAACCGCCGCGCGGCCGGGGCGGACTCCGGAAACCGCCGCGCGGCCGGGGCAGGCTCCGGAAACCGCCGCGCGGCCGGGGCAGGCTCCGGGAAACCACCGCACGGCCGGGGCAGACTCCGGGGAAACCACCGCACGGCCGGGGCGGCTCGGCTCAGCCACGGGGCCGGGGCCGGCGGGGCTCAGTTGCGTCGGCGGGCCAGCAGGAGAGCGACGCCGGCGGCCAGGAGGCAGGCGGTGGCGGCGAGGAGGACGGGGGCGGCGGTGAGGCCGGAGCGGGCGAGCTCCGCGGCCGCGTCGGCGAGGGAGGGAGCGCCGGTGGCGTGGGGGGAGGCCGAGGCGTCGCCTTCCGGGGCGGGGGTGGCGGCGGTGGCCGTGCCGGCGGCCGAGGTCCGGTGCGGCTCGGGATCGGCGTGGGGATCCGGCTTGGGCCCGGAGCCGGGCTCGACGGCGAAGCGGTAGTCGTTCGACTGCCCGACCCAGTCGCCGTCGTCGCCGTGCCGCTGGACGACCGCCGCGTTGGCGGTGATGTCGTTGGACGCGGTGTCCGAGGTGAGCGCGAGGCGCAGCTTCACGGTGAGGGTCTTGCGGGGGCCGACGGTGAAGCCGGGGAAGGCTCCGGCCGCCCCGTCGGGACCGTCGGTGAAGGCTCCGACCAACTCGTCCTCGTCGGTCGGTTCGAAGCGGACCGGGTGCGGCCGGCCGTCCGCGTAGAAGTCGAGGTGGGGCTGGGAGGGCCGCAGGGCGCGCTCGGCGTCGACGAGGACGACGACCGGGTGGATCCCGGCGCAGGTGCGGTCGGTGGTGTTGGTGAGGTCGAGGTACCAGGTGCCGTAGCCGCCTCCGGCCCGGTAGGAGTCGGGGCCGCCGTACAGCCGGGTGGTGAGGGGGAAGGCGCCGGCGTCCGGGCCGGCGCAGGGCGAGTCCTCGTCGGCGTGCGCGGGCAGGGGAAGGAGCGCGGCGGTCGCGGCGGCGATGACGGCAGCGGCGGACGCGGCGCGACGGAGGGCGGCGGGCATGGACACTCGCATGGTCATGTGAGCTTGCCCGGGTGGACGGGGTGCGCGGCGACAACACTCCGTACGACCATGCGATATACGGCTTTTTCACCTGTTCGGTGCAGCACGGGCCTTCGGTGCAGTACGGCCCTTCGGTGCAGTACGGGCCTGTTGAGCCCACCCGGCAGGGCCCCTCAGCCGTCCCCCCGGCCGAAGACCGGCGCGAGGAGCAGTTGGGCCGCGCCGTCGGCGACCACCCGGTCCCCGCCCGGCGCGAGCCGTACCGGTACGGCGCCCTCCGGCGACCCCTCGCGCCGGGCACGGTCGGCGAGCACCGAGGTGACCCCGCGCACGAAGGGCCCCGGCGCCGCCGTGACCGTACGGCCGCCCAGCAGGACGAGGTCGATGTCGAGGAGGCCCACGAGGTTGGCGGCGCCCTCGCCGAGCACCCGGGCGGCCTCGCTCACGTCACCCTTGCCCATGGCCGCGAGGCACAGCGCCTCGACGCAGCCGCGGTTCCCGCACGAGCAGTGCAGGCCGTCCATCTGGATGACCTGGTGCCCGAACTCACCCGCCCCGGTGCGGGCCCCCCGGTGCACGGTCCCGCCGATCACCAGGCCGGCCCCGAGGCCCGTACCGAGGTGGAGGTAGGCGAAGGAGCCGTGTTCGCCGCCGACGGCGAGTCCGAGGGCGGCGGCGTTGGTGTCCTTGTCGACGACGACCGGCACCCCGAGTCGGTCGGCGAGGGCGTCGCGCAGGGGGAAGCCGTCCCACTCCGGGAAGCCGGTGACCCGATGGAGGACTCCGTGGATGTGGTCGAGCGGGCCGGGCAGGGCGACACCGACCCCGAGGAGGGAGCCGCCCGAGTCGTGCGCCAGTTCGCCGACCTCCCGCACCACGCACTCCAGGACCGCCTCGGCGCCCGCGCCCAGGTCCAGCGACACGCGCCGCTCCCCGACCACGCTGCCGTCGAGGTCGGCCAGCACGGCCCGCAGTTCGTCCCGGTCCAGGTGGACGCCGACGGCGTGTCCGGCCTCGGGGACGAGCCGCAGCAGCGTGCGCGGTTTGCCCCCGGTGGAGGCGCGGTGGCCCGCCTCCGCCGCGAAGCCCTCCTCCCGCAGTCGCGCGGTGATCTTGCTGACGGCCTGCGGGGTGAGTCCGGTGCGATCGGCGAGCTCCAGCCGGCTGATGCCGTCCCGGCCGGCCGAGCGCAGCAGGTCCAGCACCAGCGCCGCGTTGTGGTTGCGCAGGTCCGGCAGGTTCACGCCGGTCGTGCGCCCGCCTCCGTTCGTCCTGTTCACCTCTCCATTCTCCCCCCTGCTTGCACTTTGGCAACAGCGTTGCGAAAGTGGGGCTCATGACTGGACGCAAGACTGGTGAGACGGGCGAGACCCCGCTGCGCGTGGGCCTGATCGGTTACGGCCTCGCGGGCTCCGTCTTCCACGCCCCGCTGATCGCCGCCACCGAGGGCCTCGCCCTCGACACCGTGGTCACCTCGAACCCCGAGCGGCAGGAACAGGCCCGCGCCGAGTTCCCGGACGTACGGCTCGCCGCCACCGCCGAGGACCTGCTCGCCCGCGCCGACGAACTGGACCTGGTCGTCGTCGCGTCCCCCAACCGGACGCACGTCCCGCTGGCGACCGCGGCCCTGGAGGCGGGTCTCGCGGTCGTCGTCGACAAGCCCGTCGCCGGCACCGCGGCCGAGGCCCGTGGGCTGGCCACCCTCGCCGACGACCGCGGCCTGTTCCTCTCCGTCTTCCAGAACCGCCGCTGGGACAACGACTTCCTCACCCTGCGCTCGCTCCTCTCCGAGGGCGAACTGGGCGACGTATGGCGCTTCGAGTCCCGTTTCGAACGGTGGCGGCCGCAGCCGAAGGGCGGCTGGCGGGAGTCCGGCGACCCCGCAGAGATCGGAGGTCTGCTGTACGACCTCGGCAGTCATGTGGTCGACCAGGCGCTGGCGCTGTTCGGCCCGGCGGCCTCCGTGTACGCGGAGACCGATGTGCGCCGCCCGGGCGCGGAGACCGACGACGACACCTTCATCGCGCTCACCCACGCGAGCGGCGTCCGCTCCCACCTGTACGTCTCGGCCACCACCGCCCAACTCGGCCCCCGCTTCCGGGTGCTGGGCTCGAAGGCCGGCTATGTGAAGTACGGCCTCGACCCCCAGGAGGCGGACCTGCGGGACGGCAAGCGCCCGGGCCCGACGGCGGACTGGGGTACGGAGCCCGAGGAGCTGTGGGGCCGGCTCGGCTCCGGGGAATCCCCGATGACCGGCGGCGGAGTACCCGTACGGACCCTCCCCGGCGACTACCCGGCCTACTACGCTGCGGTGGCCAAGGCACTGATCGACGGCGGCCCCAACCCGGTGACCGCCGTCGAGGCGGCCGCCGCCCTCGACGTACTGGAGGCGGCCCGCCGTTCGGCACGAGACGGAGTGGTGGTGACGCTGTAATGGGCACCCACGAGCTGACCCCGAAGTTCACCCCGGAGATCACCCCCAGCCTGGAGGAGCTCCAGGCCCAGGAACGGCGGCTGGTCTTCCGCCAGTTCACGTTCGACGACGCGTGGGCGCTCGGCTCACTGCTGGTGGAGCTGGCCCGGGAACGCCAGGCGCCGGTCGCCGTCGACATCCACCGCGCCGGCCAGCAGCTCTTCCACGCCGCCCTGCCCGGCTCCACCCCCGACAACGACGCCTGGATCACCCGCAAGCGCCGGGTCGTGGAACGCTTCGGCGCCTCCTCCTACCTCGTGGGCTCCCGCTACCGCGCCAAGGGCACGACGTTCGAGGACGCCTCCCGCCTGAACCCCGACGAGTACGCGGCCCACGGCGGCTCCTTCCCGATCAACGTGGAGGGCGTGGGCATCGTGGGGTCGGTGACGGTGTCGGGCCTCCCCCAGCTGGAGGACCACCGGTTCGTGGTGGAGGTACTGGAACGGTTCTTGGAGAAGTACCTGTAGGTGAGAAGCCTCAGGGGCGCGGGGCTGCGACATGTGCGGCTCCGCCGCGTGGGCGCGAGCAACCGCGAACGGCCCGCACACACCGCACCCCCCGCGCCCATGGTTTCTCAGGCGTCCTTGAACTCCTGCCGCTGACGGCCGAGTCCAGCGATCTCCAACTCGACCACATCCCCGCCCCGAAGGAACGGCTTCGGCTCAGGCGCCCCCAGCGCCACCCCCGCCGGCGTCCCGGTATTGATCACATCCCCGGGATAAAGCACCATGAACTGACTCACGTACCGCACGACCTCCCCCACGGGAAAGATCTGCTCAGCCGTGGTCCCGTCCTGCTTCAACTCCCCGTTGACCCACAGCCGCAGCGAGAGATCCTGCGGGTCGCCCACCTCGTCGGCCGTCACCAGCCACGGCCCCAGCGGATTGAACGTCTCGCAGTTCTTCCCCTTGTCCCAGGTCCCGCCCCGCTCGATCTGGAACTCCCGCTCGGACACGTCGTGCGCCACCGCGTACCCGGCGACATGCGCGAGCCCCTCCTCGGCCGACTCCAGATAGCGGGCCGTACGCCCGATGACGACCGCCAGCTCCACCTCCCAGTCGGTCTTGGCGGACCCGCGCGGGACGAGCACGGTGTCGTACGGCCCGACGACCGTGTCCGCGGCCTTGAAGAAGACGACGGGCTCGGCGGGCGGCTCGGCGCCGGTCTCCCGGGCGTGGTCGTGGTAGTTCAGCCCGATGCACACGATCTTGCCGATGCGGCCCAGCGGCGGGCCGATCCGCAGCCCGGTCGCGTCGAGCGCCGGCAGCTCGCCGGACTCGGCGGCCGCCCGGATCCGGCCGAGCGCGTCGTCGTCGGCGAGCAACGCGCCGTCGATGTCGTCCACGACACCCGACAGGTCCCGCAGGGTCTCGTCGGCATCGAGCAGCGCGGGGCGCTCCGCCCCCGCCGTACCGACTCGCAGCAGCTTCATGATCACAATCCCCTCGATCGCGGAGCGTCCGCCGACGGGTGCAGCCATCGGATGACTGGCCGATCCTCCAAGCTCGGCGTCGGCTCCGCAATACCCGGTTCACGTACTGGACCGTCAGCGGTACAGCACCGCCCGTTCGACCGCGCTCCACGTCGTGCTGGTGATCACGTACAGCGCGGCGGCCAGCGGGACGACGGCCACGGTGATCAGGGTGAAGAAGGACAGGAACGGCATGACCTTGGTGATCGCGCCCACTCCGGGCACGTCCTGGCCGGTGCCGGTCTCGGGCAGCGGGACCCGCTTGGCCCGCAGGAAGTTGAACGTGGCGACGGCCGCGACGACGGCGAACAGCCCGAGGTAGGCCAGCCCCGCCGGCCCGAACACCCCGTCGCCGGTCAGCGCGTCCGCCCACCGGTCGCCGAGGGGTGCGGCGAGGAGCTGGTGACCGAGCAGCGCATTGGCCTCGCCGCCGATCGAGGTGCTGGAGAAGAGGTGGTAGAGGAGGAAGAAGGCGGGCAACTGGCAGAGGCTGGGCAGCAGCCCGGACAGCGGCGACACCTTCTCCCGGGCGTGCAGCTCCAGCACGGCCTGCCGCAGCTTCTCCGGGTTCCTGGCGTGCTTCTTCCGCAGCTCGGCGATCTTCGGCTGCAACGCGGTACGGGCCTTCTGGCCCCGGGCCGCAGCCCGGGAGAAGGGATGGACGAGGAGTCGTACGGCGGCGGTGAACAGGACGATCGCGGCGGCCGCGGCGGCCGCGCCGAACAAGGGCTGGAGCAGGTCGGCGAGGTGCTCGACCAGGGTGGCGAAAACGGACATGGGTGAGGAGCCCTCCGGGGGTCTCGTCGTGCCGGAACAGCGGGGATGCGCGGCATGACGACCCGCGTGGGGTCACCGGGATGAACGGGCGTGCCCTACGCGGCGGTCGTCGGGAGGGCGTGGCCGGGCGCCCGGGGGCGGGCCCGGCCGGAGGCGTCCGGGTCGCGTTGCGGCAGGAAGGCCGTACGGCGGGCGCGGTCCCTGATGGCCGTACGCACCCGGGTGGGCGGTACGGCGGGGGCGCTGCGGGCGGCGACCAGGGAGCAGACGGCGAGCGTGGAGGAGACGGCGGCGGTCGCGGCGAGCGCGACGGCGGCCGAGAGGCTGCCGGAGTCGAGGAGGAGGACGTCGAGGACGAGGAAGAGGAGGAGCGGGGCGGAACGCGGCGCGAGCCGGTCGCGGATCACGTGCCCCTCCCCTCGTCGGTTCCTACGCCTGACCCGTCTCGATCGGTTCTCCCCATGAGGACGTCCGGGACCGGCACCAGGGTTCCACACATGGGTGAGGTTGCGCCCAAGTCCCCACTTGTATCAAGGGTTTGACACAACATCCCGCCCACGGCATCTTGTACTCACCACTTGATACAAGTACCGACCCGGGGGGCCCATGCTCGACACCGTCCCACCTGAGAGACTCCTGACCCGCGCCGACCTCTGCGCCCGCTGGGCCGGACTGGCCCTGGGCGTCGCGGTCGCCCAGGCGTTGGCCACCATGGACAGCGACGACATGTCCATGCCCTTCGTGGCCGCCGTCACCGCCTTCGGGCTGTGCGCGGTGGGCGGGGTCCTCCTCGGCGACTCGCTCACGCCCGCCCCGCAGGATCCGGTCCGCACCGCCGGCCTCGCCCCGCGCCGGGTCCGGGACCACGTACCGCCGCGGATGGCCCCGCTGCTCGTCGTCCAGGCGGGATGCGTGGCCGTCCTGCTGGCCATCGGCGCCGCCATGGCCGACGCCGACTCCGCGGGCCGGGCCGGCCGGGCCCTCGCCGTCACCTGCTCCCTCGGCCCCACCCGGCTCCTCGGCCCCTGGCCCGGCCTGTACTACGCGCCCCTCATCCTCGTCTCCCTCACCCTCGGCACCGCCGCCTGCGTCTGGTCCCTGCGCCGCATCGCCCACCGCCCCGGCGAGAACCAGCAGCGCCACGACCGCAGTTGGGCGATCACCGCGGCCTGGGGGCTGCTGGTCTCCAGCCAGCTGCTGCTCGTCCTGGGGATGATCGGCAGAGTGCTGTTCTACTCGCGATGCGCCGGCATGCTGGGCAACATCACCGCCCTGGTGATCTACCCCCTGGGCCTGCTGAGCCTGTTCACCCTGGGCTGGTGCCTGTTCACCATCGTCGTCCCCCGGGCCGTGGACGATGAATGAGCCCGCCGTCCGCGTCGACACCACCAGCCAGGTGCCGCCGTACGAGCAGATCCGCGCCCAGCTCGCCGCCCTGATC
This sequence comes from Streptomyces sp. NPDC096132, assembly GCF_044763345.1. Lineage (NCBI taxonomy): Bacteria > Bacillati > Actinomycetota > Actinomycetes > Kitasatosporales > Streptomycetaceae > Streptomyces > Streptomyces sp. NPDC096132. Next base: position 199,074 of record NZ_JBIWGA010000001.1, on the reverse strand, counting down.
CTCACCGGCCGGCTCACCGAGGGCGACCGCCTGCCGACCGTACGCCAGCTCGCCGCCGACCTCGGCCTGGCACCCGGCACCGTGGCCCGCGCCTACCGCGAACTGGAGGCCGCCGAGCTGATCCGCACCCGCCGCGGCGCCGGCACCCGGGTCGCGGCCCTGCCCTCCGAGCCCCAGCACCCCGACGCCGCCCGACTCGCCACCCTGGCCCGCGACTTCACCTCGGCCGCCCGCGCCCTGGGCGCCGGCACCGACGCCATCCTGACCGCCGTACGGGAGGCGCTGCGGGAGCGGTCGTAGCCCGAGGACCCGCCGTCCGACGCGACCAGCGACCCACCGCCGACGGCCGTGAACGCGTTCCGTCACGCACGCGGCTGCGTCGCCACCAGCTTCCCCCACACCACCAGCCGGAACCGCGAGGTGTACTCGGGTGTGCAGGTGGTGAGGGTGAGGTAGTGGCCGGCGGTGGTGTAGCCGTAGGCGGGCCTGGTGAGGGAACGGGGCACGGGCTGGATGACGCCCGAATCACGGGGTGCGGTCTGCGGCAGAATCTTGTCGACGACGTACGTGTACGTCGCGTCCCTGGTCTCCACCACCACCTTGTCCCCCTTCCCCACGTGGTTGAGGTACCGGAACGGCTCGCCGTGGGTGTTGCGATGCCCGGCCAGCGCGAAGTTGCCTGCCTGGCCCGGCTGTTGGGTGTGGGCGTAGTGGCCGACGTACCCCTTGTTGAGCACCTTCTGCTTGCTGGTGCCCTCGGCGACGGGGACGCGGAGACCGAGGCTCGGGATGCGGAGGACGGCGTAGGCCTGGGAGGGGCGGGGGGTGGAGGAGGACGCCCTGGTGGTGCCGCCGGACCGGGCGGGGTCGCGGTCACCCGAGCCGGACTCGCCGTCGCTGCCGCTCTCACCGCCGGCGTCCCCGGAGCCGTCGTCGGCCCCGACCCCCGACTCCCACTCCCGCTCCAGCGCCTCCACCCGCCGCTCGGCCCCCTCCCTCGCCTCCCGGTTGGTCCACCACAGCTGATGGGCGACCAGGAGCAGCACCAACACCCCGCCGGTCACGAGGAGTTCCGCGCCGGTCCAGAGCACCCTCCGATACCGGGCGCGCCGTCGGCGGGTGCTGTGCTGCACAAGGGGGATCCGCACGCCGGGCACGATAAGGGGAGCGGGACAAGGTCTCCAGACCCGTACATACGACACCCGCTCCCACTCCGCCCCGTTCGTCCCCTCGAACCCGCGGACGCCCTTTCTCCACAGGTTTGAGAAAGGGCTGTCATAACTCTCGACAACCCCACACGCCACACCCGATGCTTCGTGTCGGCCGAACGGGACCGGCCACTCGGCCGAACGCAATCGGCCATGACTCGGAGCGGAGTAGCCATGATCCGACGCAGGACACTGCTGGCCGCCACCGGCGGCGCGCTGTTCGGAAGCGCGCTGGCCACGGGCACCGCCCACGCCGACGCGACGATTTCCGTCAACCCGTCGACGAACTACGGCACCTGGGAGGGCTGGGGCACCTCCCTCGCCTGGTGGGCGAACGTCTTCGGCACCCGGAACGACTTCGCCGACGCCTTCTTCACGACCAACTCCGTGTCCTACAACGGCACGACCCTCCCCGGCCTCGGCCTGAACATCGCCCGCTACAACCTCGGCGCGTGCAGCTGGAACACGGTGAACGGCGAGTCGATGGTGGCCTCCGCCAACATCCCCGCCTTCAAGCAGATCGAGGGCTACTGGCAGGACTGGAACAACGAGGACCCCACGTCCTCGGCCTGGGACTGGACGGCGGACGCCACCCAGCGCGCGATGCTGCAGAAGGCGGTGGCGCGCGGCGCGACCACCGAGCTCTTCGCCAACTCCCCCATGTGGTGGATGTGCCTGAACCACAACCCCTCCGGCGCCTCCGGCGGCGGCAACAACCTCCAGTCCTGGAACTACCGCCAGCACGCCTCCCATCTGGCCGCCGTGGCCCTGTACGCCAAGAACAACTGGGGCGTGAACTTCGCGACGGTCGACCCCTTCAACGAACCGTCCTCGTCCTGGTGGACGGCGACCGGGACCCAGGAGGGCTGCCACATGGACTCGACCGTCCAGGCGGCCGTACTGCCGTACATGCGCAGCGAGCTGGACAAGCGCGGCCTGACGTCGACGAAGATCTCCGCGAGCGACGAGACCAGCTACGACCTCGCCCGCACGACCTGGAACTCCTTCTCGTCGACGACGAAGGGCTATGTGAACCGGGTCAACGTCCACGGCTACCAGGGCTCGGGCGGCCGACGGGACCTCCTCTACACGGACGTCGTCACCACGGCAGGCAAGGCCCTGTGGAACTCCGAGACCGGCGACGGCGACGGCACCGGCTACACCATGGCCTTCAACCTCCTCTACGACTTCCGCTGGCTGCACCCGACGGCCTGGGTCTACTGGCAGGTCATGGACCCGACGGCGGGCTGGGGAGTGATCAAGTACGACGCGAGCACGCTGCAGGCCGGCGCCGTCGAGACGAAGTACTACGTGATGGCCCAGTTCAGCCGCCACATCCGCCCCGGCATGAAGATCCTCGACACGGGCGTGAGCTACGCGACGGCCGCCTACGACTCCTCGGCGAAACGCCTGGTGATCGTGGCCCTGAACACCTCGACCTCCGCCCAGACCCTCACCTTCAACCTCTCGAACTTCACGACGGTGACCGGCGGCACGGGCGGCCTGGTCCCCCGCTGGAGCACCCTGACCACGGGCGGCGGCGACCTGTACACGGCCCGCTCGGACACCTACCTCAGCGGCAAGACGGTGGCACTGTCCTTCCCGGCGAAGTCGGTGCAGACGCTGCAGGTGGACGGGGTGACGATCTAGGACGGTCACCGGTCCCCCCGCGAGGTGAGGCCTCTGGCCTGCAGATACCTCACCTTCGTCACCGGCGGGCAGTACGGTGTCGTGCATGCGCCCCGACACGCCCGCCGAAAACGTCGACCACACCGCCGAAGCGGCACGCCTGGAGCGAACCGCCGGCCTGTATCCCGAGGACGCGGAAGCCCTGCTCCTGCAGGCCGCGGCCCATCTGGAACTGGCCGGCGACCGCCCCGCGGCGACGGCCTTCTACGACCGCCTCCTGTCCTCCCCTGAGAGCCTGGACACCCCCCACCTGGTCCGGGCCCTGAAGGCCTCGAACCTCTGGGAGTACGGCCACGAGGCAGAGGCCCGAGCGATCATCGAGGGCCTGCGCGCCGCCGCCCCCCGCGACCCGGCCCCCTGGGTGATCGTCGCGGAGTCCCTGGAGTCCCACGACGAGCTGGAGGCGGCGGAGGCGGCGTTCACGGAAGGAGCCGGCCTGCTCCTGACGGACGTGACGGAGCCCCCGTACTCCACGCATCCCCTCCTCTTCGGCCGCCACCGCGTACGGCGGATGCTCGGCGCCCCCCACGACGACTGGGACCTCCTCGCCGACACCCTCCACTCCTCCCCGGTCTCCCTGGACGAACTCCACGACCCGAAACGCGTCTGGTCCCTCGGCTCGGACAACCCCGCGGAACTGGCGGCAGAAATCTCCCGCCTGCGGGCCGAACTGGGCGCATACCGGGAGGCTCTCTCCCGGCCCTTCCCGGTCGCGGTCCTCCACTGGCCGTCCGGCGAACTGACGGAACTCCTCGCCGCCTACCCGACCCTGGAAACGGAGTACCCCTCCCACGAGGAGCACCTCGAGACGATAGAAGGCTCCTTGCGGGAACTGTCGGCTTCCGGCACCCCGAACCTCGGGATCGTCACAGGGACGGTCCCTTCCTACGAGGCCTTCGCCGCCTCGGAGGGCGCCTCCCCGGGGGACGGCGACCTGCTGCCGCAGTACGCGACGACGCTGGCAGCACGGGGGCGGGCTGTGGCTTGGCCGCCGCAGAGGGGGGCGTCCTGCTGGTGCGGATCGGGGAGCGCATATGAGGGGTGCCACGGGGTGTAACGGCCGAGCCCCGTCCTTCAACCACTGGGCCGGCATCGCTCGCGAGCCGGTCCGGTCTTGGTGAATCCAGGTGCGCTCTGCCGACAATGGGGAACAAGCTGGTGTCTCCCTGAGGCGGAAGAAACGATTTACGCAGCCTCGATACCTGTTGAGCTCCAAACCGGCAGTGGCATGATCGAGGCATGACAGATAGCGCTAGCAGGATCACTCCTGGGGACGTTGTCACTCGAGCCCAGATCCGCAAGGTGTTCGGGGGGAGCCCACAAGGCGGAATCTGCGCCTCCACCGAAAAAGAGAGCATCAATCTCTTTTCCGACCCGAGCGTAGGCGAGCGGTTAGGTTATTACGATGGATGGCTTGCAGAGGATGACGACCTAGGTCCGACCTTCGAATACACCGGTGCGGGAAAGTCGGGAGATCAAACTTTCGAAGGGCAGGCAGGGTCGGGCAACAAAGCAATCCTGCAGCATTCCGAGCAAGGGCGCACCCTTAGAGTATTCACACAGGTAGGCAAAATACCGGGGACTGGCACCAAGACGCACAAATATCTCGGCGAGTTCTCCCTGGACCATCTACAGCCGTACGTTTGGCGACGAGTACACGATTCCAGCAATCAAGTCCGCAGCGTAATAGTCTTTCGACTAAGGCCCGATGGCGAGGTGATACAACGCTCCGAAAGGAAATTGATACCTGTAGCCGAGGAAACCATCGCGGAGCTAGTTCCGTTGACGGTAGTGACAGCGGCCATGCTGCAACCTGCCCCGGCAACAACTGGCGGGCTATCAGTTCCGAAGCAACGAAAGAAGAAGAGCCAACGAAGCAGGTCGGCCAACACAGCAACCAGTGGGACCTTTGTCGTTTCAGAGGCATTCAACACAAGAATGAGCCTTCGCTCCGCCACAGCATCTCTGATAGCCGTGCGACGCAAGGCGGAGCTCACGCAGGAATACAAGGCCCACCTAGAGTCTCTGGGGCACGAAGTTGGCGCTTTCCAAATAAAGGTCAAAGGCTTGAGCTCCATACTTCGGACCGGCCTGTATGACGCAACGGCCCACACACTCTACGAGGCAAAGGGTGCAAGCGCCCGGGAGGATGTGAGAATGGCCCTCGGTCAACTCTTGGATTACAGTCGTTACGTGAACACTGCAACACACCCTGAGCCCCCTCGGAAATTAATCCTGCTACCCGCTGCACCTGACGCAGACATGTACGATCTTTGCGCGAGGTATTCGGTTGGGATCATCCATCGCTCGGAAAGCGGGCGGTTTGTCGGCCCTACAGATCCCCCGAGGGAAGCTACGGCTGCTCTAGCGCCTTAGCCTGACGCCTAGTTCCGGGCGACGGCCAACGACGGGAGATTTCTCCGAGTCGGGTGGCACCTGAGTACGGAATAAGGTCCAGAGGCTTCATCCACGCATCCGAAAAGTGAACGTTTAAGTGGAGCGCAAGGGCCAGCAAGATATCTTGCTCAGGTATCGCATCGATCTGGAGGAGCGATGCACCCGGCTCGGGAGACCTTTCAATGTAATGATTCGCCGGGTTCTGCCACTGCAATTGCCCCTTACCTAGCACCCAGACGCTGTCCGGCCACTCAACAGGATCTCGCCCACTACACCACCTCACCAGATGATTTCCAATAGTCTCAAGTCTTAGACTGTCAAAGGCGACGATGATTCCAGAAGTCGGGAAGAACTCGTGGACCTTCCCATACGCTGACGTGTATCTCGGAACTAGACCCGGCGTTGGGCGATAAGAGTCCTTAGGCAACTTGCGTAGCTTACTTATCTTATTGCAGGCATCTACAAGCTCATTGCCATCCAGCTTTGTCTTCACTTCCACGACCCCATATACGCACTCATTGGGGATTATTCGATATCCACCCAAGGTCGTGAAAGACGGCGCCCCGCGGTCAACGAGCACGATATCGCTCTGCGGGGAGACTTCCCCGCTAGCCGTCACTATTTCCGCATTATGCACCGCTTCGACATGAGACGGCAGATATCCCGCCAAGAAGTCGCGAATTATCAATTCGCGTGAGGTGCCGGCCTCGCCGTTATGATTGAAATTCCTGGATTGCTCAAAGTCGGCTCGCATTCTCTTGGCAACCGAGCTGAGGATGGGGCCGAGCTTCTCCTGAGTCATGTTGAGATCGTAGAGCGCGCCACTCGCTTCTCCACCCCCCTCGCGTGAGGTGTCAGTAGCTTCTGTTACATATGAGCGCAGCTGTCCAAAGCGACCGAGGGGGGCCAGGGTGTCCGATGCCGTGGATGTGTCACAGCCTGCGGCGGGCGTGTACGAGGAACTCGTCACGCTTCGGTGCGAGCAGAAACTGAAGGAGCTCGCAAGCCTCGGGTGGCTGCCAGTGAGCGACGCGGTCGGTACCGAATCGGTCCCCCATGTCCTCGCAAGACACGTCGCCGGGACCGTGCGGCGCGTGCTGGACTCCCTCCCCGCCCAGGAGCGGGTGCACGCGGCGAACCACATCCTGGAGTCCATCAGCACTCTTGAAGGGGCCCAGGAGTGGGTGGACCTGGTGGCCGAAGGGCCTCGCCAACTCCTTGCATTGACCCGGCAGGAGGCACCGGGTGTTTTCGCCGTCAGGCCCGCTATCCCTCTCTCCGACACCGCGCTGATCACCAACTCGCCAGAGGACCCCAGCCTCGGCTTCGAACTGCGCGCCGAGCTGGCTACCGCTGATCACGTCGACCTGCTCTGCGCCTTCGTGAAGTGGCACGGGCTGCGCATCATCGAGCAGTCCCTCAAGGCGGCCCGCGAGCGGAATGTGCCGATACGCGTCATCACGACTACGTACATCGGCGCGACAGAGCGGCGTGCGCTGGATCGGTTGGTCCAGGAGTTCAATGCCAAGGTCAAGGTCAACTACGAGACGCGGTCGACGCGCCTGCACGCCAAAGCATGGCTGTTCCGCCGTAAGAGCGGTTACAACACTGCCTACGTCGGCAGCTCCAACCTCTCCAAAGCCGCGCTGCTCGATGGTCTTGAGTGGAACGTCCGGCTGTCGTCCATCGCCACGCCAGATGTTCTACGAAAGTTCGACGCGACCTTCGAGTCGTATTGGAGCGACCCGTCCTTCGAGGCGTACGACCCGCACACTGATGGAGCCCGCTTGCAGGAAGCGCTGGCGATCGCCGGAGGTACCTCCTCGAAGCCCTCGGCGGAACGCGGCATCACGTTGTCCGGCCTTGAGGTACGCCCCTACCCACACCAGCGAGACATGCTGGAGCGACTGGACGTTGAACGCGAAGTGCATGACCGACACCGGAATCTCCTGGTGGCCGCGACCGGCACCGGCAAGACCGTGATGGCAGCGCTCGACTACAAGGAATTGCGCAAGAAGCATGGCCGTGATCTACGGCTGCTCTTCGTTGCCCACCGTAAAGAGATCTTGCAGCAGTCTCTGCGCACGTACCAAGACGTCTTGGTGGACGCGAACTTCGGCGAGCCCCTCCACAGCGGCGAGATCCCGGAGCGCTGGACACACGTCTTCGCCAGCGTGCAGTCGCTGAACTCGCGAGCACTGGACCGACTCCCGGCTGATCACTTCGACGTGATCGTGATCGATGAGTTCCACCACGGGACCTCTCCGACGTATCGGAAGATCCTCGATCACTTCCAGCCGTTGGAGTTGCTCGGCCTCACAGCGACGCCCGAGCGTATGGACGGCAAGAACATCCAGGACGAGTTCTTCGATGGCCGCATCGCCGCGGAGATGCGGCTATGGGAGGCCCTGGAGAACGATCTCCTCAGCCCCTTCCACTACTTTGGCATCAGCGACAACACTGACCTGAGCGCGGTGAAGTGGCAAAGCGGGGCATACGACGCCATCGGTCTGAGCAATGTGCTCACCGGAGACGATTCGAGGGCCCGGCTGATCGTGAAAGCCGTCGAGGATACGGTTGTGGACCCAGGTGCCATGCGAGCGCTGGGTTTTTGCGTGTCGGTCAAGCACGCGAAGTTCATGGCGGAGTACTTCCAAACCGCCGGCCTCAACGCCATCGCCCTCTCTGGTCAGAGTCCAGCCGAGGAACGCAAGCACGCCCTGGATGCCCTCAGGTCGGGGGCGCTCCAAGTGATCTTCTCGGTCGACCTCTTCAACGAGGGACTCGACATCCCAGACGTCGACACACTGCTCCTGCTGCGCCCCACCTCGAGCGCAACGGTGTTCCTCCAACAACTCGGCCGAGGTCTCCGTCGGACCGAAGGCAAAGCCGTACTGACTGTTCTGGACTTCATCGGCCAGCATCGCAAGGAATTCCGCTTCGAGAACCAGTTCCGAGCGCTAACGAACCTCACCCGCAAGCGGCTCCTGGACCACATCGAGCATGACTTCCCGCAGCTTCCGTCCGGCTGCCAGATCATCCTTGAGGAGAAGGCGAAGAACACCATCCTCGCCAACATCAAGGAGCAGATCGGCGTCAACGTCACTGCGCTGGCGCGCGAGGTCGCCAACTACGCCGAGCCCAAGCTGAGTCATTACCTCGGCGAGAGCGGGCGTGAGCTCAAAGAGCTCTACCGAGGCAGCGGAAACTCATGGACCGGACTCCTGCGCCGGTCTGGACTGTTGAAGGGAGAAGCACCGGAAGGTGAAGCGGCCCTCCTGAAGAGGGTCTCCTCCTTCCTACACGTGGATGATCCGCTGCGTGTCGCGGCGTACACGCGGATGTTGGAGGACGACGCCCCTGCTTACGATGCACTCGATGAACAGGGACAGGCCTACGCCCGCATGCTCTTCTTCCAGCTGTGGCCGCTCGGTGGCATCACACGCAAGGGCTTCGCGCACTACGACGCCGGATTTGCGACTCTGCGACAGCAGCACGCTGTACGCAGCGAACTCCGCCAGGTGCTGGAGTACAACCTCGCCCGTACCGAACACGTCCCGATCCCGTTGGTCGGGATTGGTGGGCAGAACGGTATCCCGCTGACCGTACACGCCTCGTACAGCCGCGAAGAGATCCTCCCCGCCCTCGGTCAGTCCGTCGTCGGCGGCTTCATGCCGGGCGACTTCCGCGAGGGGGTGAAGTGGTGCGAGTCGATCAAGACCGACGCTCTCCTCATCACCCTGCAGAAGGACGAGAAGGACTTCTCCCCACAGACCCGCTACCACGACTACGCCCAGAGCGAGACGCTCTTCCATTGGGAGTCCCAGAACCAGACCTCGGCAACGTCCCCGACTGGCCTCCGCTACCAGCATCACGTCGCAGAAGGCAGCCACGTCCTGCTCTTCGTGCGCCGTTACAAGAACACGGACATCGGAGGAGCTCAGCCGTGGATGCTGCTCGGACCAGCCCAGTACGTCGAACACACAGGCAGCAAGCCGATGGCGATCACATGGCAGTTGAGACATGAGATCCCGGCGGACGTCTGGATGTACTCGGCGATCACGGCAGGGTGACATCTCACTTCGGTGGGGCTGAGCCCCATGGAAGCTGCTCGTGACCAGTAAGTGCGCGGTGTGCCTCGATACCCTGCCCCCATGATTCGCGCAGTCGTCTTTGACGTCGGTGAGTGCCTGGTGGACGAGACCCGGGAGTACGGCACATGGGCCGACTGGCTGGGGGTGCCGAGGCACACATTCCACGCCATGTTTGGGGCTGTCATCGCTCAGGGTCGGGACTACCGAGAGACCTTCCAGGAGTTCCAGCCGGGGTTCGATCTCTACGAGGAACGTGAGAAGCGGGCTGCCGCCGGGCAGGCGGAGGCGTTCGGTGAGACAGATCTGTACGCGGATGTTCGGCCGGCGCTGGCCCAGCTTCGGGGCGCTGGGCTGTGGCTCGGCATCGCGGGCAACCAGACCGTGCGGGCGGGGCGGATTCTGCGTGACTTGTTCTCCCGGGACGTCGATCTCATCGGCACGTCGGACGACTGGGGGGCCAGTAAGCCCGATCCCGAGTTCTTCAAGCGCGTTGCCCACGTGGTGCCCTTCGCAGTCGACTCGATCCTCTACGTCGGGGATCGGTGCGACAACGACATCCGCCCGGCGCGGGAGGCGGGTATGCCAACAGCGCTCGTGCGTCGCGGGCCGTGGGCGACCATCCAGTGGAACAGCACCGAGGCCCGGGAGTTGCCGACGTTCCGGGTCGACAGCTTGCTTGAACTTCCGGATTTGGTAAGCAAGTTCAACGGGTCAGAGCGCTGACCGTCGTCTGCCAGTCATACAGACGATCGTCAAGGTCACGTACACAACGATCGTGCTGATGAGGGGCGAGCATTCGTCGCACTTCACGTACCCGGTCCATACCGGTCGCATACCAGGTGACGGCAAGCTGATCGAGGGCCTTGCCCGCGTACGTGCACGCGCGTTCGAGGTTTCCGGCCGCTGCTTCGACCGCCGCCAGGTCGCCGTAAATGACTGTGCGTTGTTTGTCCTCTGCAGGTGACATCGCCTCCAGGGCTCCCAGCAGAGTGTCGCGGGCCTGCGGGAGGTGGCCCGCGATGAGCTGGGTGTTTCCCTTGAAGGCAGCGAGGCGTGCCGGCGAGAACCAGTCCATCCACTCGGGCGACGGGTGGTCGTTACCGGCCTTCAAAATGTCCTCGGCGTGACCGATGAGGTGGAGGGCCGTCCGGGTATTGCCACAACGGGTCTCACATTCGGCTTCCACCGCGTCGAGCCATGCGAGGAACTCAGCGGACGTGGAGGCACGGCGGGCGTAGGTACGCGCCGCCGTCATACGCTCCAGGACCGCTTCGCGATCGGCCGCCCAACCAGGGATGAACGCCATGTGCGCGATGATCGCCGAGCCGAGCAGTTGGTCGTCGGCCTCGCCCGCGGCTTGCAGGGCCAGAAGAAGCGTCTCGCTCGCGGTGCTCGGTTCGCGCAGGTCGAAGAACTCGATGCGTCCTGCGAGGAGATAAGTCTCGGCGAGCGCGGCTGCGATCGTGCGCCGCGTGGAGTCGGTGGTCTCAGGAAGCAGGGAACAGCCCAGCGTTGCGTGCGCTACGACTGCGGGGTGCAGTTTGCTGGGGGCGACAGACCAGTAGAGCCGACGGTGGGACCGCGTCACGGTCTCGAAGTCCGTGCCAGCCGTTGGCGGTTGAGGTGAGGCTACGGCTCGGCTCTGCACGACTGCCAGTCCCAGTGCGGCAGCTCCGCCGGCGACCATAGTGCGCCGTGTCTGGTCGGGCTGTGGCCCACTGGAACCCCATGGGGGTGTGAAGCCGAGCGACTCCATGTTCTGGCCCAGGAGATGTACGAGTACTCGCTGGCAGTCCGGTTGCGGCCAGGGCGGGCTCTCCGACTCCCAGCGACGCACTTGGCGCACGCCGATGGACAGGCCACGGATGCCCAGGGGTTTCGCGCTCTCGGTCAGGGCGTCGGCCAAGTCCTGTTGTGAGTTGAAGCCAGCAGCCACGCGGGCGGCTTTGAGCCGAATGTTGCCTGCAGGTCGAGGCACGAGACACCTCCCATTGACGGACGCTCCCACCTTCCCACAGTAAGTCCTCTGTGAAGCAGTACATCACCCCTGGGGCGTCATTAAGGCCCTTTTGAAGTCCGTTTAGAGGCCTACTGAAGTCCTCGAATCGCACGCCTAGGTCCTGGACTCTAGTCATGCCCCACCGCCGAACGACGAAAGGGAGCAGGGCAGACCATGGACACACAAGCGGCCTTGGACAGAGCAATCGCCGAGTGGCTCGCCAGAGCCCACCCAGTACCGCAGCGGCCGCGAAGGGAATGGGTGACACAAGGCGTGGCGCTGCTGCCTCTCGGCGAGCGCTTCGCTGCAGTACGTATGGCAGGTGTCGTGGTCCATGCTGCTGTCAGAACCGAGGATCGGGACGAAGTAGCGGTTCGCCTGGGGACGTTACTCGGAGGATCGATCATCTACGACCACCGAGTCTCTGGCGGAACGTATTACGCCCTCATCCAGGGTCACGTGGGTCTGGTCTGGCCGTACGGGGAGGTCGCTACTTGTCTCAGCCAAGGCACCTACCTGGGAGTGCCACGTCTCGACCAGCAGCAGCCTCCAGGCACGTACTGGGTGGTCCCACCGCGATATGAGGGCGACTTGGTCCCGCCGCGGTCGATCGTTGCCTTGGTCCAGACTGGGCGGTCGCGGTTGACCAGCCAGGCTGAGGCTGGCTGAGCAGGGAGCTGACCTTGCCCTCCATCAGCTCCTGGGACGGAACGGCTGCCGCCGCTGCCGCCCCGCGAAGCCCTTCGCTGGTTCTCATCTGTTGTAGATGCCAGCTCCGCATTCAGTCGGCTGAGACGTACGACAGCCATATCCACGACAGGGCATCCGGACCGCCGTACACGACCTACAGCCACCGCGCCGAATGCCCCCGGTACCTGTCCGATGGTCCTCTCCCCCTGTGAGGTGAACCCTTGCTCCACACCATCCCGGCTCCCAGCCTCCCCTCCGTCCCCATCGCCACCCATCCCCGCACCGGCCGCTCCCTCGTCACCAACGCCGAGTTCGACACGCTTGCCGCGTTCTGCGCCGACGAGTACGGCCTGGAGCGCTGTGTCGCGGACCGGGTCGTCGACCAGGCGCTCGCGCTCGTCTTCGTGATGGGGACGAGTGGTGAGGGGGCGAGCATGGCGCCGTCGGAACGGGTCGATCCCGGCTGGCACACGCTCATCCTGCACACCGGCTGGTACGCCGAGTGGTGCGAGCGCAGCTTCGGCTACTTCCTGCACCACCAGCCGAACGGCAAGGTCCGCACGCGTGGGCTCATGGTCGACGTCGTCGACAGGATTCGGGCCGCCGGTTTCGAGGTCGACGAGCGGCTGTGGGGCACGGCCGCCGACTGCAACCCGCCCGCCTGCTGCGGCGACGGCGACGGCTGCTGATTCCTTCCGCCGACAGTGCGGGTCGGCCGTCCTCACGGTCGCCCCGCCCGTCGCAGTCCCAGTGCCAGTCCCAGTGCCAGAACGGACTCATCGCGTGCGCCTGACCGAGCTCACCGCCACCAGCCGCGTCACCGTCTTCCCCCTCGAAGACCTCACCGTCGCCTACACCACCCAGTCCAGCGACGAACGCGGCCTCGGCGACATCGGGCTCGTCACCGTCGTCGATGAACAGACCGACGGGGAGGAGCTGTGGCGCCTCGCGCGCGACCTCGGCGGTCGCGCCAGCGGTGCGGATCAGGCCCGATGGATCCTCACCCAGGCCGGCCGGGCCCGGATGGTCACGTCGTACACCGATCTTCCGGACGCCAAGTGGACGGCACACATCCGCCGACGCTTCGAACTCGACTCGCTCTTCGCGAATCATGCAGTGCTGATGACCGGTCGTAGCTCAGTTGGCTCGGGCCGTATTCAGGGACAGTGACAGACCGCGATCCGCGCGTACTGGAGGCGAAGGCCGGGCCCCACAGGGCCGCGGCCTTCGCGTTTCGTTACGGCGAACGGTCGGGTCAGGGCGCGCAGATCACATAGATCGTGCCGTTGGCCCCGCTGCCGTTCGACCTCTGCTTCAGGTTGGCCTTCCAGCCGACGGGCCTGCCGGAGGAGTTGCGGGTCGGTTCCGTGCGGGAGACGAACACGTTGAACTCGTCGTCGGCTCCGACGCCGCCGCCCGTTGCCTTCCAGCCGGACGGGCAGGAGATGGTGGTCTCGGAGAAGAAGTACTTCGATTTGACGACGGGCCTGGCGGCCGCGGCGTCGGCGGAGGGCGAGAACGAGGGGAACGAGTTGAACGCGACCAGGGCAAGGAGGATCGCGGTGACCGCGGCCAGGGCGTAGGCGGGCCGGCGGGCAGCGGCGGTCATGTCGCTCATGCGGTTCCTTCCGGTGTGGTGGAGGGTGACGCCGGGATCCGACTCTCGTCGTCCCGGGTCATGTCGCGTCCCCAGGTCAGCACCGTCGGGCGCGCGACACGCGGACCTCTCCGCAGGTGATCAGTACTCGCCGGAAGGAGATCGTTCGCGAGCCGTCGTGGGTCCGTCTACGCCTGATCCAGGGTCTTCGACAGGCTCGCCAGTACGTGCGGCCAGCCCTCGCCCATTCCTTCGAAGGCCGCCCTGCCCAGGGGGGAGTCGAGGTCGAAGCCCTCGTGGGTGAGGAAGAGGCGGGTGCCGGTGCCCTCGGGTTCGAGGCGCCAGGTGATCGTCGTGTCGAGGTTGCCTTCCGCGAAGCTGTAGCGGAGGAGGCGTTCCGGGTCGACGGTCAGGACCTCGCAGGGCTGTTGGCCCCAGGGGCCCATGTCGAGGGTGAAGCGGTGGCCGACGATGGGGCGTACGTCGCCGGCGGCCCACCAGCGGGCGTGCAGGTCCGGGTCGGTGAGGGCCTTCCAGACGGCGGCCGGGGGGTGGGGCAGGAACTGGTCGCAGTGAATCGCGGAGGGGGCGGGGGTCATGGCTGGGGGTCCTTGGTGGGGTGGTCGTTCCGGTGTGCTTCGTTTCGTTGTTCGTCGAGCACGTCGCCCAGTGAGCGCATCCTCGCCCGCCAGTAGTGCTCGAAGGGGTGCAGCCACTCGCCGACCTCGGCCAGTGGCATGGGTTCCAGGTGGTAGAAGCGCTGGCGGCCGCGTGGCTCCTCGCGGACGAGGCGGGCCTGGCGGAGGACCTGGAGGTGCTCGGAGATGGCGGGGCGGCTCAGTTCGAAGCGGCCGGCGAGGTCGTTGACCGCCCGGGGGCCGTCCCGTAGGGCATCGAGGAGTTGGCGCCGTACGGGGTTGGCCAGTGCGCCGAAGACGTCCTGGGGCATGGCATCGACAATACGTCGGGGATTTCCGACACGTCAATGATTTCCGACGCGTCGACCCGCCCCCGGGCGCAGCGGGAGCGGCGGTCGCGCATGTGAGCCACGCCACGGGAACCGGCTCCCGGGGCGCGGAGAGGTAGATGTGTGAGGTCTGTGAGGTCCGAGAGATCCAACGATGACGACGACGGGCGGCTGCGGAGGCGGGTGCGGGGCGGGGAACGTGAGGCGTTCGCCGAGCTGTACGAGCTTCATGCCACGGCCGTCTACCACCATGCCCTGCGGCTGACCGGCGACTGGTCGGCGGCCGAGGAGGTCATGTCGGAGACGTTTCTGGCCGCTTGGCGGGGGCGGGGGGACGTGGAGGCCGAAGGGGGGTCGTTGCGGCCGTGGCTGTTCGGGATCGCCACCAACAAGGCGCGCAACGCCGACCGGAGTCTGCGGCGGCGGCTCGCCTTTCTGGCCCGGCGGGTACCGGAGGTGGAGGCCGAGGCGGTCGACGACTTCGCCGAGGAGGTCGCCGGGAGGGTCGATGACGCTCGGCGTCTCGCCGACGTACGGCGGGTGCTGGGGCGGCTTCGGCGGCACGAGCGGGAGGTCATCGCGCTGTGCGTGTGGGGTGGGCTCGACTACGCGCAGGCCGCCGAGGCGCTCGGGGTGCCCGTCGGGACCGTACGGTCGCGGCTGTCGCGGGCGCGGGCGCGGCTGCGGGGGTTCGTGGACGGGGACGCGCGCGCGGGACGTACGCCATCTAACTCGCATAGAGGATTTATGGAACCGCGGGTTCGTCGCGGAGAGGTAGGGAGTGAGGCCGCGTTCGTGGCCCTGCCCATTCAGGAGGAAGCCCGATGAACTCCACTCCGGCCGGATCCGAGCAGGAGGAACTCGAGGAACTGGCACGGCTGTTGCCCGCCGGGGCCGTCGAGCGGGAGCTGCCTTCCGGGCGTCACTCCCATCACAAGGACGTACTGATGCAGCTCATCGATCGAGACCACGCCCGCGACCACGCCCGCGACCACGCCCGCGACCGGCGTGCGGACAGCGACCGTTCCCTGCCGAGGCCCCGCAGGTTCTCCCGGCCCGCTCTCGTCGCGGGGGCCGTCGCCGTCGCGCTGGCCGCCGGGCTGACCGTGGGGATCGGCGCGGGGCAGCACGGCGACGGCACAGCCACGCGGCCCGGTGCCGCCCGTACGGGAGGGGGGAGTCGTAGCGCCGCCGTGACCCTCGACCGGATCGCCGCCGTCGCCATGCGGACCGATGTCACACCGGTGGGCGAGGACCAGTTCGTGTACGTGCGCAGCAGGACGGCCGACAACGAAGGTGTCTTCGAAGGACCCGTCAAGCTGGGGAAGCCGCATGAGCGGCAGGTGTGGTTCTCGCAGCGGGAGGAGTCGACGATCGACATCGGGCTGATCCGCGAGTACGGGCAGGACTGGCCGATCGAGGTGGGTGTGCCGGACGGCATGGATCCGAAGGACGCCGGGTATCCGGCCGGCATCGGACGGCCCACCTACGCCTGGCTCGCCTCCCTGCCCGCCGATCCCGACGCGCTGCTGAAGCTGCTCTACAAGGAGACGCCGCGGGACGAGACCCGTGCGGACCGGGGCCAGGCCGTCTTCAATCAGATCGGCGACCTCATCAGTGAGCAGATCATGCCCTCCGCCACTGCCGCCGCCTTCTACCGGGCCGCCGCGCGGATTCCCGGCGTGACCGAGCTGCCCGACGCCGTCGACGCGGCGGGGCGGCACGGGATCGCGATCGCCCGTGAGGACACGGCGGACGGGACCCGTACGGAGTGGATCTTCGACGGCACCACCCTCGACTATCTCGGCGAACGCACCGTCTTCAGCCGGGACACCAAGCGGGGCAAGAAGGGGACGGTCCTCTTCACCAGCGCGGTGCTGGAGCGAGCTGTGATGGACAAGCGGGGCCAGGAGCCGGGCGAGCGCCGTCGGGCGGGGCGGAGCTGAGCGGAGTCCGGGACGGTCACGCCGACACCGGACCTCCGAGCGGGTCCCGTTAGCCTCGTAACCACTGAGATGACCTTGGAGGAGGCAGGCATGGCGAAGGTTCCCAGTTCGGTGATCGCCGCCGGTGGGCTCGTCGGTGGGTACGGGGTGGCCCGGTGGACGAAGAAGCGGCAGCTCGGTGGGGCCGTGCTGGCCGTCGCGGGGGCGGCGGCCGCGCAGCAGTGGCGGGAGCGGGCGGGCGGGAAGGCCGCGGGGGCGCTGAGCGCCGCGTATGTCGCCGCCTTCGCCGGGTCCCATCCGCTGGCGAAGAAGGTGGGCGCCTGGCCGGCCGTCTTCGGGGTCGCGGGCGCCGTCGCGCTGGCCTCTTGGGCGGTGGCGGACCGGCGGGGCTGACGGCGCACCGCGGTGATCATGCTCGCGCCGCCCCCGACCGGAACGTCCTCCGGTACCCCTGCGGGCTCGTCCCGACCACCCTGCGGAAGCGTTCCCGGAACGCCGTCGGCGAGCCGAAACCGGCCTGGACGGCGATCCGTTCGACGGGATGCGCCGTCGTCTCCAGCAGGTACTGCGCCCGTCGCACCCGCGCCCGGTGCAGCCACTGCAACGGCGTCGTGCCGGTCTGTTCGCGGAAGCGGCGGTTGAGGGTACGACTGCTCATGCCGGCCTGCTCGGCGATCTGGTCCAGTGTCAGGTCGCGTCCGCAGTTGTCCTCCAGCCAGGACAGCAGCGGCTCCAGGGTCGCCCCGGCGGGCGCGGGCGGCGGGTCGTGGACGATGAACTGGGCCTGGCCGCCCTCCCGTTCCAGCGGCATGACCGCCATCCGCGCCGCGTGCGCGGCGACCGCCGAGCCGTGGTCCTTGCGAATCATGTGCAGGCACATGTCCAGGGCCGCGGCCGCGCCCGCCGAGGTGAGGAACTGGCCGTTGTCGACGTACAGGACGTGCGGGTCGACGGTGACCTTCGGGTACCTCGCCGCCAGGTCCGGCGCGGCGATCCAGTGCGTGGTGGCGCGCAGGCCGTCCAGCAGGCCCGTCGCGGCGAACAGGAACGCCCCCACGCAGATCGAGGCGATGCGCGTGCCGTGCGCCGCCGCGTCCCGCAGCGCCTCGGCGACGCCCGGTGGCAGCACCTCCGGCGGGTGCGCGACGCCGGGCAGCACGATCGTGTCCGCCTCCGCAAGCGCCTCCAGCCCGTGCGGCGCGCGCACGGTGAACGTCCCCGCCCGCACCTCCCCGCCGGGATCCGGCGAGCAGACCCGCACCCGGTAGGCCTCGCGGCCGTCGGGCAGCCGCGCCCAGCCGAAGGTGTCTATCGGGGCGGAGAGGTCGAAGGGGATGACCCCGTCCAGCGCCAGTACGGCCACGGTGTGCATGGCGAGAGCGTAGGCATACGACGGCTTTCCGCCAACCGGGCCTCCTGGCAGTGCCGGGCACGTCGCCCCTGACGAGCGGGGCTGGCGGGAATCCGTTGATCCCTGGCACTTGCGCCACTTCTCCAAGATCCGCGTGCCGCCTAGCGTCGGTCCGTGACCAAGTTTCTGCTCGCCGTGCATGTGCTGGCCGCGATCGTCGCCATCGGTCCCGTCACCGTCGCCGCCAGCATGTTCCCGCCGGCCGCCCGCCAGTTCCTCGCCGCGCCCGACGACGAACGGGCGGGCGCGACCGTACGGCTGCTGCACCGCATCTGCCAGGTGTACGCGGCCGTCGGCATCGCCGTGCCCGTCTTCGGGTTCGCCACGGCGGGCGCGATGGGGGTGATGGGCGACGCCTGGCTGATCGCGTCGATCGTGCTGACCGTCCTGGCCGCGGGTGTGCTGCTCGTGCTCGTCCTGCCCCGGCAGGAGGTGCTGGTCGAGGGCCGAGGGACGCGGGAGACCACCGTCCGGCTCGCCATGTTCACCGGGATGTTCAACCTGCTGTGGGCGGCGGTGACGGTCCTGATGATCGTACGGCCGGGGTCGACGACGGGGGCGTAGCGGCTTCGGGCGGTCGAGTTTTCGTTATCGGTGCGGGGCCTGCCCGTCTCCCTGGGCATGCACCTGACTCGACCTCGACAGATCAGCCGCCGGAGCGTTTTGAAGGCCGCGGGCGTGGCGGCCGGGGCCGCCGCGGTCGGTGCCGCCACGGCCCCGCCGGCCGCCGCGGCCGGCTACGCGCACCCCGGTCTGCTGCACACCCGCGCCGACCTGGAGCGGATGGCCGCCAAGGTGAAGGCGGGGGCCGCGCCCTACACGGCCGGGTACGCCAAGCTGACCGCCAACCGGCACGCGCAGAGCGGCTGGGCGGCGAACCCGCAGACGACCGTGGTCCGGGGAGGCACCGGCCAGAACTACGCGATCCTCTACAACGACCTCCACGCCGCGTACCAGAACGGCCTGCGGTATCACGTCAGCGGCGACAGCGCGCACGCGGACACCGCCGTCGCGATCCTCAACGCCTGGTCGGCGAAGCTGACTTCGCTCGCGGGCAACGCCGACCGGTTCCTGGCCGCAGGACTGTACGGCTACCAGGCCGCCAACGCCGCCGAGCTCGTCCGTGACCGGCCGGACTTCGAGCTCGAACGCTTCCAGAAGATGCTGACGTCCGTCTTCTCCCCGCTGAGCGAGAGCTTCCTGGTCAAGCACAACGGCGCCGTCGTCACCAACTACTGGCCCAACTGGGACCTCACGGCCATGGCCTGCGTCCTGGCCACCGGCATCTTCTGCGACGACACGGCGAAGGTCGAGCAGGCCGTGGAGTACTTCAAGCACGGTGCCGGGCTCGGCTCGGTGAAGAACGCCATCCCCGTCGTGCAGGAGGACGGCCTCGCCGAGTGGCTGGAGGCCGGGCGCGACCAGGGGCACGCGCTGCTCGGGGTCGGGCTGATGGGCACGTTCTGCGAGATGGCGTGGAACCAGGGCATCGATCTGTACGGCTACGACGACAGCCGCTTCCTCAAGGGTGCCCAGTACGTGGCCAAGTGGAGCTTGGGCGGCGAGGTGAGCTACACCGCCAATACCCGTAAGAAGGGCGCGATCGGGGGGTGGTCGGGTACCGAGACGGCGGCCGACGCGGCGGGGGTGGACCCTGCGATGACCCGGCCCATCTGGGCGATGATCGCCAATCACTACACCAAGCGGCGGGGGGTGTCCGCGCCCTACCTCACGCGGATCGCGGCGAAGGCGGCGCCCGAGGGGGGTGGTGGGGACTACGGGCCCAACAGCGGGGGCTACGACCAGCTCGGGTTCGGGACGCTGGCGTTCACGCGGGACAGGGTCGCGTCCGCCGGCGCTGCGTCCGGGACGCCCTCGCCCTCCGCGAGCGGCTCGTCGGCGGCAGCGGATCCGTCGCCCACGGCCCCAGCTGCCGCCTCGGCCTCCGCCTCTGCGACGGCTGCTTCCGGCAAGGGCGGTGACCTCGCGGCCACCGGCTCCAGCGATGTCGTCGCCTGGACCGCGACCACCGGCCTCACGGCCCTCGCGGGAGGCTTGTTGCTGCTGCGACGGAGGGACCGGGCCAGGCGGGCGGCCGAGTAGGCGCCGCCTGCTGGCGCGGGCCGGGGGTGGGTCGAGGCGCTGCCCGCTGAGGGGTGCCGCCGCGCCCACCCTCCCCCACTCTCGGCTTCGCTCGAGCGGGGGACCCCCATCGCCCCAGCGACACGACTGCCCGCGGCTCAGCAGATACGGCAGCCGCCGCCGGGAGGGCGCCAGCCCCGCGACACGACTGCCCGCGGCTCAGCAGATACGGCAGCCGCCGCCAGGTGGGCGCCAGCCCCGCGACACGACTGCCCGCGCTGGGGAGGTGTGACGGCCGCCGCCGGGTGGGCGGCACGACTGCCCTCGGCCGGGGTGCGGCCTACGCCCCCAGCGCCCGCGCCACCGTGTAGATCAGCAGGCCCGCCAGTGAGCCCACCACCGTGCCGTTGATCCGGATGAACTGGAGGTCACGGCCGATGTTGGCCTCGATCTTGCGGGTCGTGTGCTCGGGGTCCCAGCTCGCCACCGTGTCGGTGATCAGGGAGGTGATCTCCTTCCGGTACGTCGTCACGACGTGCACCGCCGCGCCCTCGACCCAGCTGTCGACCTTCGCCTGCACCTTGGGCTCGGTCGCCATCCGCCGGCCCAGCGTGAGCAGCGAGGCCCGCACCCGCAGCCGCAGCTCGCTGCGCTCGTCCTCGGCGGCCGCCACGATCATGGAGCGGACGGCGGTCCAGGCGGACGCGATCAGGTCCTGGACCTCGCCCCGGCCCAGCACCTCGCCCTTGAGCCGCTCCACCCGCGCCCGGGTGTCGGTGTCGGACTGCAGGTCGGAGGCGAAGTCGGCGAGGAAGCGGTCCAGGGCGCCCCGGGCCGGGTGGGACGGCATGTCCCGCATCTCGGCGCAGAACCGCAGCAGCTCCTTGTAGACCCGTTCGCCGACCTTCCGGTCGACGAAACGCGGCGTCCAGCCGGGCGCGCCGCCCTGCACCGCGTCCATCACCGAGTCGCCGTGGAACACGAGCCAGTCGTGCGCCCGGGACACCACGAGGTCCACGGCCCGCCGGTGGCCGCCGTCCGCGACGACCCTGTCCAGCATCTTGCCTATGCCGGGCGCGACCTCCTGGGCGTCGGCCCGCCGGGTGATCGCCTCCCCGACCACCGCCTGCACGTCCGAGTCGCGCAGCACGGTCAGGGCGCCCCTGAGGGCCGTCGCCAGCTCCTCGGTCACCCGGTCCGCGTGCTCCGGCTCCGCGAGCCAGGCACCGAGCCGGGTGCCGATGCCGACGGCGCGCAGCCGCTGCCGTACGACGTCCTCGGAGAGGAAGTTCTCGCCGACGAACTCGCCGAGCGAGACGCCCAGCTGGTCCTTCTTGTTCGGGATGATCGCGGTGTGCGGGATGGGCAGGCCGAGCGGGTGCCGGAACAGGGCCGTGACCGCGAACCAGTCGGCGAGCGCGCCCACCATGCCCGCCTCCGCGGCCGCCGCCACATACCCGGCCCAGGCGCCGGCGCCCTGGTGGGAGGCCCACTCGGCCAGCACGTAGACCACGGCGACGAACAGCAGCAGCCCGGCCGCGGTGAGCTTCATGCGCCGCACCCCGCGCTGCTTCTCCTCGTCGGCCGCGCTGAAGACGGTCATGGCGCGATACGACGCGCGTGCCGGGTCCGTCACGGTCGGTTCCGCTTCCGTACGATCCATCAACTCCACCCGTTCCCCATCCCCCGCGTCCCGCACGCAAACATTGTCCCTACTTGACCGACTCCTGGAACGGAACAAGAGTTCCCGGCGTCATTCAAACGGGGGACTCAACGGTGAGAACTCCTACGCAGGACCTTCGGAGCGGCACAGCTCCCTCACCGAGGAGAACCGGACCCGCATGACCAGGCAGTACGCCGGGGGTGTGGGGGTGTCCCCCACACGGCACGGCGCCCTTCTGGGCGCGATCGTCGCGCTTGTCGTGGCCCTGTCCACGGCGCTGTACGTCGGAGTCGCCGCCGACCACGGCCCCGGCCGCCGCGCGGACAGCGCCCTGGCCGCACCGGCCGCGCCCGACGACCCGGCCGCCCCCGTCTCCACCGGCGTCTGGGCCGGCACCTGGGCCGCCTCCCCCGTCGGCGGCGAACCGGGCACCGGGACCACCGGTATGGCGGGCCGCACCGTCCGCAACGTCGTGCACACCAGTGTCGGCGGTACGAGTGCCCGCGTCACGCTGTCCAATCTCTACGGCACCCGCCCGCTGACCGTCACCCACGCCACCCTCGCTGTCGCCGCCGGCGACGACAGCGCGGCGGCGGCCACCGGCACCCTGCGCCGGCTCACCTTCGGCGGCGCCGCCACGGTCACCGTCCCGCCCGGCGGCGAGACCGTCAGCGACGCCGTCTCCGTCACCCTCCCGCACGACTCCGACATCCTCGTCAGCACCTACTCCCCCACCTCCTCCGGCCCCGTCACCTACCACCCGCACGCGCGGCAGACGAGCTATGTCGCCGACGGCGAGCACACCGAGGACGAGACGGGCGCCGCGTACACCGGCACCACCGAGTACTGGCGCTACCTCACCGCGCTCGACGTCCTCAGCAACGAGGCCGACGGCACCGTCGTCGCCTTCGGCGACTCCATCACCGACGGGATCACCTCCACCGCGGGCGCCGACCGCCGCTGGCCCGACGTCCTCGCCGACCGCCTGCGCACCACCGTGCGGTCCGGCGGGGACGCGCCCCGCTACGGCGTCGTCAACGAGGGCATCAGCGGCAACCAGGTCCTCGCCGACGACCCCCGCCGGGGCGCCAGTGGCCTCAACCGCTTCGAACGGGACGTCCTCGGCCGTACGAACGTCAAGGTCGTCGTCATCGACCTGGGCATCAACGACATCCTCCGCAACCCCCGGCTGGCCGACCCGGACGCGGTCGTGGCCGGCCTGCGCACGCTCGTG
This sequence comes from Streptomyces sp. NPDC096132, assembly GCF_044763345.1. NCBI lineage: Bacteria > Bacillati > Actinomycetota > Actinomycetes > Kitasatosporales > Streptomycetaceae > Streptomyces > Streptomyces sp. NPDC096132. The sequence goes on along the minus strand of NZ_JBIWGA010000001.1, from coordinate 176,097 downwards.
GACCGCGCCCACGCCCGTGGCATCAAGGTCGTCGGCAGCACCCTGACCCCGTTCCGCGGCCACCGCGGCTACACCGACGCCCGCGAGGGCGTGCGACAGCGGATCAACGAGGCGATACGCGAGGGCGGCGTGTACGACGCCGTCGTCGACTTCGACCAGGCCCTGAGGGACCCCTACGACCCCAGAAGCCTGAGCGACGACTACGACTCGGGCGACCACCTCCACCCGAGCGACCGGGGGTACCGGGTGATGGCGGAAACGCTGGACCTGGAGGACCTGAAGGGCACGGCTGTTCCCGCGTAACCGGATCAGTGCCCCAAGTGACGGTCCCGGTCCCGACGCCCCTCGCGCAGCTCCGCCCGCGCAGCCTTCCGCTCCAGCTTCGCCTGCCGCCGGGCTGCCCGCGTCAGCTTGCGCTCCACACCGACCCCGCCCCAGAAGGCGAACCCGGTGACGATCACCCGAGGCGCCCCCGGTTCCCCCGGCACCCCCGTCTCCCGCTGGTCGAAGCCCCCCATGATCCCGATCCCCCGGACGACGACCTCCACCCCCGGCGGCACCACGATCTGCACCCCGCCCATGATCGCCACACAGTTGATCTCGACCTCACCGGCGGCGAAGTCCGCCTCCCGCAGGTCGATCTCCCCGCCGCCCCAGAAGGCGAAGCAGTTGAACCGCCGGGGCACGATCCAGCGGCCCTTGCGCTGGAAGCCGGACATCACGGCCACGGCCCACGTCGACGACCCCTCGCCGCCCGTGATCCGCCCGGCCCAACTCCCGTCCGCCGGCGGATCCTTCCGCAGCGACACCACGGGCGGCGCAGGCGTCACCCCGGCGACCGGCAGGTCACGGGTGATCGGCGCCAACTCCCCGTACGTCCGCGCCTGATACGTCTGCTCCAGCCGCTCCTCGAACTCCGTCATGTCGAGACGGCCCTCGGCGAGGGCGTCCCGCAGGACCTCGGCGACCCGCTCCCGATCGGCGTCGGAGGCGCGGAGGTCCGGGACTGCGTCGTCGGTCATGTCAGCAGCCTACGAGCTCTGCGCGCCCGGCACTACGGTCTCCCGTTCCGGCGGGGGTTTGGGGGTGTCCCCCAACGAGTACAGCATGCGCGCGATCACGGCCTCGATGTCCGGCTCGCGGACCGACAGATCCACCAGGGGATACTCCGCCGCGATCCGCGCCACCAGCGGAGCCGCCGACTCCGATGCCGGGAACGCCAGCCACTGCCGCGGCCCCTCCACCCTCACCACCTGCGCGCCGACCACCTCGATCGGCGGCAGCTCCCGCTCCAGGTCCACCACCAGGGTCCGCTCGCTCTCGCCCGCCTCGTGCAGACCGGCGAGCGCACCGTCGTAGACCAGGCGCCCGTGGTCGATGACCATCACCCGGGAGCACAGCTGCTCGATGTCCTGGAGGTCGTGCGTGGTGAGCAGGACCGTCGTGCCGCGCTCGGCGTTCAGCTCGCGCAGGAACTCCCGCACCCGCGCCTTGGACACGACGTCCAGGCCGATCGTCGGCTCGTCGAGGTACAGCACCTCGGGATCGTGCAGCAGGGCCGCCGCGATGTCGCCGCGCATCCGCTGGCCGAGCGAGAGCTGCCGTACGGGGACGTCCAACAGGTCGGCGAGATCGAGGAGTTCGACCAGACGGTCGAGGTTCTCGCGGTAACGGGCGTCCGGGATGCGGTACATGCGGTGCATCAGCCGGTAGGAGTCGATCAGGGGGAGGTCCCACCACAGGGTCGTACGCTGCCCGAACACCACCCCGATGCGGTGCGCCAGGCGCGTCCGCTCCCGCGACGGGTCGATGCCCGCGACCCGCAGCCGGCCGCCGCTCGGCACCAGGATGCCGGTGAGCATCTTGATGGTCGTCGACTTCCCGGCGCCGTTCGGCCCGATGTAGCCGACCATCTCGCCGCGCGCCACGGTGAAGGAGATCGCGTCGACGGCCCGCACCCGCCGCACCTCCCGCTTCAGGAAGCCGGTCTTCTTGCGCACGTCGAAGACCTTCTCCACCCGGTCCAGTTCGATGAACGCGTGCTCAGCACTGTTGTCTGCCACGGCTAACTCCCCGTACTCCGATACGACCTGAGCCCCGCCCGCCACGCCAGCCCGGCCCCCGTCCAGCACACCACCGCCACCAACGGCGGCGCGAACGCCGCCCACTCGGGCAGCCCCAGCGGATACGGCCGGCCCAGCACATGGGCCGCGGGCACCCAGTTGACGAAGGCCAGCGGGAACATGAACGTCACCCCGCGCACCAGCTCCTTGCCGAAGATCGTCGGCGGATACTGCAGCAGCGTCTGACCGCCGTACGTAAACGCGCTCTGCACCTCGGAGGCGTCCTGCGCCACGAACTGGAAGGCCGCGCCCGCCACGAAGACCGCCGAGAAGATCACCCCGCCACAGACCACCATCACCGGCACCAGCAGCACCTTCGACGGCGTCCAGCCGACGTCCAGCGCGACCAGCGCATAGCCCAGGACCAGGATCCCCTGGGTGATACGGCCCAGCCGGCGCAGCGCGAACCGGTCCGCGGCGACCTGCGCCAGCACCGGCGCCGGCCGCACCAGCAGTGTGTCGAGCGTGCCGTCCCGCACCCGGGTGCCCAGCCGGCCCGCCGAACCGATCATCAGGTCCGCGATCCCGAAGGACGTCGCCGACAGCCCGTACAGCAGCGCGACCTCGGGCAGCGTGTAGCCGCCGAGGGTGTCCACCCGGGAGAACATCAGCAAGATCGCGACAAAGTCCAGCCCGGTCACCAGCGCCCCGCCGAAGGCCGTCATCACGAACGACACCCGGTAGGCCAGCGTGGAGCGGATCCACATCCCGGCGATCAGCCGGTAGGCCCGCAGCCCCTCCGCGAGACGGTTGCCCCCGGTGAGCGGAAAGTCCTCCACCGACCGGATGTTCTCCACCGCCCGGACGTCCTCCACCGCCCGGACGTCCTCCACCGACCGGATGTTCTCACCCACCCTGCACCACCACCCGGCGCGTCGCCGCCGACTGCACCAGCCGCCCCGCCGCCAGCAGCACCACCGCCCACACCGCCTGGAAGGCGAACACCGGCAGCGCGTCCGCCTCCCCCATCAGCAGATCCGCCGGCATCTGCAACTGCGCCGCCCACGGCAGCGCCCGTACGACCTCGCCGAGCCCGCCCGGGAAGGCGTTCAGCGGCAGCGTCATCCCCGAGCAGAAGATGCCGGTGACCATCAGCACCTGCAGCGCCCCCTGACTGTCCATCAGCCAGAAACCGCTCAACGCCACCAGGAACCGGATCCCGAAACTGACCACCATCGCCAGCGACAGCGCCACGAGAAAGGCCAGCCACGTCACCGGATCGTCCGGAAGCGCCGACGGGAAGAACAACACCCCGAACACGAACGGGATCACCCCCCGCCCCAGCAGCTGGAACAGCGCCCGCCCCAGGTCGTTCGCCAGCCACCACGCCTGCAGATCGGCCGGGCGGTACAGATCGATCGCGATCTCACCCGTACGGACGCGTTCCATGAGATCGATCTCGAAGCCGCCGCCCTGGATCGCCAGCGTCGCGTACAGCGCCTGGCCCAGCCAGACGAAGGTGACCGCCTGCGCCTGGTCGTAGCCCCCGAGGTGCGGCCGCTCGTCCCACAACGCCAGGTATGTGTAGACGAGGATCAGGCCGAAAACGGTGTTGGTGAACACCCCTGCGGCGGTCGCCGCCCGATAGGTCGCGTACCTTCTGAAACCCCCCGCTGCGACGGCCGCGTACAACCGCGCCGAACCCACGGCAACCTTCCTCCTCGCCCGTTCGTCCACCTCTACGACACCGAAGCGCAGGAGCCTAGTCCGCGGGCACTGTGACGTGCCACGCGTTTTCGGGCACAACGCGTGCCGATTGCCGGGAACGGAACGCTTGGTGCGAGAGTCTTCAACAGGGGACGCAGAAGGCGTACGAGACGTACGGGAACGTACGACGCGAAACAGGAGTCCGAGCAACACATGAGTGACGAGCCGCAGCCGCAGCAGCCGACCGAGGGCTGGGCACCGGGTGAACCGCCGGGGGACGCCAAGAAGCCCAAGCGTCCCAAGCGCACCGGCTGGCGGCGGCTGATCCCCACCTGGCGCATGGTGCTCGGCACCTTCGTCCTCGGAGTGCTGCTCCTCGTCGGCCTGTTCTACCTCGGCTACTCCACGGTCAAGATCCCGCCGGCCAACGCGCTCGCCACCAAGCAGTCCAACGTCTACCTGTACGCGGACGGCACCGAGATCGCCCGCGACGGCGAGATCAACCGGGAGAACGTCGACCTCTCGCAGATCTCCAAGGACGCCCAGCACGCCGTACTCGCCGCCGAGGACCGCAACTTCTACAGCGAGTCCGCCGTCGACCCCAAGGCCATGCTCCGGGCCGGGTGGAACACCGCGACGGGCAAGGGCAAGCAGTCCGGCTCCACGATCACCCAGCAGTACGTCAAGAACTACTACCTCGCGCAGGAACAGACCGTCACCCGCAAGGTGAAGGAGTTCTTCATCGCGATCAAGCTGGACCGTGAGAAGTCCAAGGACGAGATCCTCGAGGGCTACCTCAACACCAGCTACTTCGGCCGCAACACCTACAGCATCCAGTCCGCCGCCAAGGCCTACTACGGCATCGACGCCGCCGAACTCACCGCCGCCCAGGGCGCGTACCTCGCCGCACTCGTCAACGCGCCCAGCGAGTACGACGTGATCGCCCACCCCGAGAACAAGAAGGCCGCCGAGGCCCGCTGGAACTACGTCCTCGACGGCATGGTCACCAAGGGCTGGCTCTCCGAGTCCGAGCGCCAGGGCATGAAGTTCCCCACGCCCAAGGAGACCTCCGGCGCCGACACCGGCATGTCCGGGCAGCGCGGCTACCTCGTCAACGCGATCAAGGACTACCTCAAGGACAACAAGATCGTCACCTCCGAGGACCTGGAGGCCGGCGGCTACCGCATCACCACCACCATCCAGAAGAAGAAGCAGGACGCCTTCGTCGACGCCGTCAACGACCAGCTGATGGACAAGCTCGACAAGAAGAACCGCAAGGTCGACACCTACGTCCGCGCGGGCGGCGCCGCCGTCGAGCCCAAGACCGGCAAGGTCCTCGCGATGTACGGCGGCATCGACTACATCAAGCAGTACACGAACAACGCCACCCGCCAGGACTTCCAGGTCGGCTCCACCTTCAAGCCCTTCGTGTTCACCTCGGCCGTCGAGAACGACTCCACCACCCAGGACGGCCGCACGATCACCCCGAACACGATCTACGACGGCACCAACAGGCGCCCCGTCCAGGGCTGGAGCGGCGGCACCTACGCGCCCGAGAACGAGGACTACGTCAACTACGGCAACATCACCGTGCGCCAGGCCACCGACAAGTCCGTGAACTCCGTGTACGCGCAGATGGCCGTCGACGTCGGCCCCGCCAAGGTCAAGCAGACCGCGATCGACCTCGGCCTGCCCACCGACACCCCCGACCTCCACCCCTACCCGTCCATCGCCCTGGGCACCGCCACCGCGAGCGTCCTCGACATGGCCGAGGCGTACGCCACGCTCGCCAACCACGGCAAGCACGGCACGTACACGATCATCGAGAAGGTCACCAAGGACGGCCAGAGCGTCGACCTGCCCAAGCGGAAGACCACCCAGGCCGTCAGCCGCGAGGCCGCCGACACCACGACCGCCGTCCTGCAGAGCGTCGTCAACAACGGCACGGCCACCGCCGCCCTCGCCGCCGGCCGCCCCGCCGCCGGCAAGACCGGCACCGCGGAGGAGGACCAGGCCGCCTGGTTCGCGGGCTACACCCCCGACCTGGCCACCGTCGTCGCCGTCATGGGCCAGGACCCCGAGACCGCCGCCCACAAGTCCCTCAAGGGCGCCATGGGCCTCGCCCGTATCAACGGGGGCGGCGCGCCGACCGAGATCTGGGCGCAGTTCATCAAGGAGGCCCTGAAGGGCACCACGGCCCACGACTTCGACCTCGACGTCCAGCCGGGCTCGGCCGACACCGGCATCCCCTCCAGCCCGTCCTCCCCGAGCCCCGGCACCGGTGGCTCCCCCACCCCCGGCGGTCAGGGCGACCAGGGTCAGACGCAGGGCCAGACCCAGGGCCAGACCAGCAGCGGCACGACGGACGGCGGCTCGACGACCTCCGGCACGGGCACCACCGACGGCGGCACCACCGACGGCAACACCTCCTCGGGCACCACCGACGGCAACACCTCCACCGGGACCGCCGACGGCGGCACCGGCGACGCCGGCACCTCCACGGGCACCGGCGACGCGGGCACCTCCACCGGCACCGGCGACGCGGGCACCCCGGGCAGCGGCTCGCAGGGCACGACGACGGGCACGGGCACGCAGCTCACGACCCGCAGGGAGCTGGACTAGGACACGGCTCAGTGGCCGCTGGTCGCCTTGAGACCGATCACGGCGACCAGGAACAGGGCGAGGAGCATGGCAGCGAAAGGGGCCGGTGACGATGGTCACCGGCCCCTTTCGCCGTCGATCTGCAGGTGCGTCGATCTGCAGGTGCGTCGATCTGCAGGTGCGTCGATCTGCAGGTACGTCGATCTACAGGTACAGGCCGGTCGTGTCCTCCGAGCCCTCGAACCGGTCCGCGGCCACCGCGTGCAGGTCGCGCTCCCGCATCAGCACATAGGCCACGCCCCGCACCTCCACCTCGGCCCGGTCCTCCGGGTCGTACAGGACCCGGTCGCCCGGCTCCACGGTCCGTACGTTCTGCCCCACCGCGACGACCTCCGCCCACGCCAGCCGACGGCCCACGGCCGCCGTCGCGGGAATCAGGATCCCGCCGCCGGAACGCCGCTCGCCCTCGCTCGCGTCCTGGCGCACCAGGACACGGTCGTGGAGCATCCGAATGGGAAGCTTGTCGTGCTGGGGACCGCTGTGGTCGCTTCTGTTACCGCTCACGCCTCGAACCTACCTGCCTTCGCCGTACGGGAACGCCGCCGGGTGGGCCGTTACGACTTCCGGCGCCGGGTGCTGAGGGCGAGCAGCCCGACCACACCGACCACGACGAGCGCCACCGGCACGACCCGCTCAAGCCGCGGCGCGCCGTCCTCGTCCACGAACTGCGCCCTGACGTCCGTCACGACCCGGTTGACCTGGACATAGGCCTTGCCGAGGGTGTGATCGACGTTGGCGACGACCTTGGCCTTGGCGTCCCCGACGATGGTCTTCGGGTGCACCCGCACCCCGATCTCGTCCAGCGTCTCGGCCAGCTTCACACGGCGGGCCTTGATGTCCGCCTCGATCTGCGCCGGGGTTCTGGTGTCCGACGTGTCCGCCACGGTAAGGCCTCCGAAATCACCGCTGATGCTTGTTCTGCACAGTCTGTCAGTTCCCGTCGTCCCCGCACTGTCAGGACCCCCGGTTACGCTGGACCGATGAGCGAGCGACTGCAGCCCGGGGACGTGGCCCCCGCCTTCACCCTCCCCGACGCCGACGGCAACGAGGTGTCCCTGTCGGACCACAAGGGCCGCAAGGTCATCGTGTACTTCTACCCGGCGGCCCTGACACCCGGCTGCACCAAGCAGGCCTGCGACTTCACCGACAACCTCGACCTCCTGGCCGGCGCCGGCTACGACGTCATCGGCATCTCCCCGGACAGCCCCGAGAAGCTCGGCAAGTTCCGCGAGAAGGAGTCCCTCAGGGTCACCCTCCTGGCCGACCCCGAGAAGACCGTCCTCGACGCGTACGGCGCCTTCGGCGAGAAGAAGAACTACGGCAAGACCTACCTGGGCGTCATCCGCTCCACGATCGTGGTCGACGAGGAGGGCAAGGTCGAACACGCCCTCTACAACGTCCGCGCGACGGGCCACGTGGCCAAGATCATCAAGGACCTCGGCATCTGAGTTCCCGCTTTCGCGATGCGCGCACGGCTGTCCGCCAACCGAATGCAGGAGGGTGACCGACCATCCGGACCGGTCGTTGCCGCGTGGGGGGTTTCGACAGAGCGGCATCCGCACCCCTTGGGCGGGTCGGCCCGTGCGGGCGGCCCGCTCAACGCGATCGCGAAGGCAGGGCACGATGACAGTGCAGGACACCACGACATCGACATCCGAGACGGAGGAGCTGTCGTCACACGTGTCGGCGGACGCGGTCTGGCGGCTTCCGGTGACGGTCTGCCGCATCACCGGCTTCCTGGGCGGGCGGACGTCGGCCACCCTGCTGGAGCGGGCCGTCGCCGCGGCCGGCGGCGGTCTGACACCGTCCACGGTCGACGGCAACAAGGTGATCCCGGCCGTACGTCGCTCCCGTTCGGGCGACTTCGCCGCGCCGGAGCTGCTGGCGGCCATCGACGAGGTGCTGGAGGCCGTCGAGCACACGCTCGGTGTCTCCTGCCGTGACACCGAGCCGAGTTACGGCCTCAACGTGCACAACGACGGCGACTTCTACGGCGTGCACCAGGACACCGATGGTGTCGGCTACGCCTCCGACCGTCTGCTCACCTTCGTCTACTACCTGCACGGCACCCCACGGCCCTTCCGGGGCGGCGCGTTGCGCGTGTTCGACGTGGCACTGCCGCTCGGCTCGGACCGGGTCGGGACGTGGGAGGACCGCACCTGGCGGGACTGGGAGCCCGAGCACGACAGCATCGTGTTCTTCCGGCCCACCGCCTGGCACGAGGTCCGCGAGGTCGGCTGCCCGAGCGGACGGCCCGAGGACAGCCGCTTCGCCGTCAACGGCTGGCTGTGCCGCCGCTCCGACAGCGCGGTTGAGCGGCACGGGTGAAATCGGGCCCGGCCCCGTGGCCTGTCGGTCCCCGCTGCCCCGTGCGCGGTGGGCGGCCCTGGAATTGTGGTCGAGACAGCGATGCCGAAACACCGACACGGAAAGGAGGCACAGTGATCAGGAAAGCGGCCGTCATCGTGGCAGCTGCCGGTGGTCTCGTCCTCGCGGACGCCGGCTGGGCCGTGGCCGACTCGGGCGAGCAGCACGGCTCACCCCAGGTCGTATGCGCCCTGGCCCAGGAGGCAGTGATGGGCAACTGCGGCAACACCTATGTCTTCGCGCCCAAGATCCTGGACAGCATCCTCAACCTCAGCCTGTTCAACCACGCCCCCGGGGTTCCCGGAGTTCCAGGAGTTCCCAGCCCCGCCCCGTAGCGGTGCCGAGTGCCCCGGCGGTCCCGGAACGCACGGCGCGCTCCGGGACCGCCGGGCGGGTCCGGCCTCCGCGTGACGGGCACGTGGCCAAGATCATCACGGAATCGGGGATCAGGGCAGGCCGCCCGGCAAGTAGCATGGCCGGGCAGTGTCAGGCGGCCGTGGTGGAACTGGCAGTCACGCTGGGTTTAGGTCCCAGTGGGGTAACTCCCGTGAGGGTTCGAGTCCCTCCGGCCGCACCATCATGCACGTGAGCTCCTACCCGAGGAGATCGCGTACGACGGGGACGAGCCCCCGGAACGCCTTCCCCCGGTGGCTGATCGCGTTCTTCTCCTCCGCGGAGAGCTCAGCGCAGGTGCGGGTGTCGCCGTCCGGCTGGAGGATCGGGTCGTAGCCGAAGCCGTTCGTGCCGGTGGGGCTGTGGCGCAGGGTGCCGGTCAGTCGGCCCTCGACGACCCGTTCCGTGCCGTCCGGGAGGGCGAGTGCCGCCGCGCAGGCGAAGTGGGCGCCGCGGTGTTCGTCGGCGATGTCGGAGAGTTGGGCGAGCAGCAGTTCCAGGTTGGCCCGGTCGTCGCCGTGGGTGCCGGACCAGCGGGCGGAGAAGATGCCGGGGGCGCCGTTCAGGACGTCGACGCAGAGGCCCGAGTCGTCGGCGACGGCCGGGAGGCCGGTGGCCCGGGCGAGGGCGTGGGCCTTGAGCAGGGCGTTCTCGGCGAACGTCACACCGGTTTCCTTGACGTCGGGGATCTCCGGGTAGGCGTCCGCGCCGACGAGGTCGTGCGGGAGACCTGCGTCGGCGAGGATCGACCTCAGTTCGGTGATCTTTCCGGCGTTGCGGGTGGCGAGGATCAGGCGGGTCATGTCCCCAGTATCCCGAGTCCCGGCATCGGGCCCCTACGGCGTGCAGACCTTCGTCAGTTCTCCCGCCGCGTCCGTGACCGGGCTGAGGTCGGGGGTGTTGTCGCCGTTCTCCACCGCCGTACGGACGTTGGTGACGGCCGTCTGAAGGTCGTCGACCGCCTTGTTGACGTCGGCGTTGTCGGTCTTGTCGCCGATCTCGTCGAGGTTGTTGTCGATGGAGGTGAGGGACTCCTCCAGTTGCGTCGGGTCGTTGGACGCGTTCTCGACGGCCTGCTGGAGTTCGGTGACGCTGTCGGCGATGGCGTCGGCGGTCTGGACGCAGTCCAGGGCCTTGTTGACGGCGTCGCAGCCGGTCACGGTGAAGCCCAGGGTGAGCGCGACGGCCGCGGCGCTCGCGGCGATGGCGGTACGGCGGCCTCGGCCCCGGTGTCGACGGCTCGCGGACATGGCCATTGCTGTGTTCCTCCCCGTTGGTGGTAATGCCGAAGACGCCGGGGGGCGCTGCGGGGTTGCCCCCGGGCAGCACCCCTCTTGGTCTGCGTTTTACTTTCCGAGGACGGTATCAAGTGCCGCGCGCTGGATGCGCGCGAGTTCCGTACAGCCGGAAACGGCCAGGTCCAGCAGGGAGTTGAGCTCGTCGCGGGCGAAGGGCTCGGCCTCCGCGGTGCCCTGGACCTCGACGAAGCGGCCGTCGCCGGTGCAGACGACGTTCATGTCCGTGTCCGCCCGGACGTCCTCCTCGTAGCAGAGGTCGAGGAGGGGGACCGAGCCGACGATGCCCACCGAGACCGCGGAGACGGTTCCGGTCAGCGGCTGGCGGCCGGCCTTGATCAGCTTCCTGCCCTGGGCCCAGGTGACGGCGTCGGCGAGGGCGACGTACGCGCCGGTGATGGCGGCCGTGCGGGTGCCGCCGTCGGCCTGGAGGACGTCGCAGTCGAGGACGATGGTGTTCTCGCCGAGCGCCTTGTAGTCGATGACCGCGCGCAGGGAGCGGCCGATGAGGCGGGAGATCTCGTGGGTGCGGCCGCCGATCTTGCCGCGGACGGACTCGCGGTCGCCGCGGGTGTTGGTGGCGCGGGGGAGCATGGCGTACTCGGCGGTGACCCAGCCCTCGCCGCTGCCCTTGCGCCAGCGGGGGACGCCTTCGGTGACGGAGGCGGTGCAGAGGACCTTGGTGTCGCCGAAGGAGACGAGGACGGAGCCTTCTGCGTGCTTGCTCCAGGCGCGTTCGATGGTGACGGGGCGGAGCTGGTCGGGGGTGCGGCCGTCGATGCGTGACATGGCGCCGAGCCTAGTCGTAGACGGGGAGGGGGCTCCTCCCCCGGTGGGAAGGAGCCCCCTCGTCCGTCGGTGAGCCGGGTGGCTCACATCATGTCTTCGATCTCCGCGGCGATGGGGTCGGCGTCGGTGCCGATGACGACCTGGATGGCGGTGCCCATCTTGACGACGCCGTGGGCGCCGGCGGCCTTGAGGGCGGCGTCGTCGACCAGCGAGGCGTCGGAGACCTCGGTGCGGAGACGGGTGATGCAGCCCTCGATCTCCTCGATGTTGTCGATGCCGCCGAGCCCGGCGACGATCTTCTCTGCCTTGGTGGCCATGTCGGTCTCCTCACGCACTGTTGGCCCAACTTCGCGAGCGATTGTGTCGTGCGTACCGAAAGATGACGTCACAGCAACCCAATCGTCGGTAACTGGTCTACACCACATGACAGGCGGTCGCCAACCCATGAGTTCCGACAGTGAGGTGAGTGCCGCCCGGGCGCGACGACAGCGCGCCTTCCAGGGACTGCAGAAGATGGGGCGGAGTCTGCAGCTGCCGATCGCGGTGCTGCCGGCGGCGGGGATCCTCAACCGGCTGGGACAGCCGGATGTGTTCGGGGACGAGGGGCTGGGGTGGGACGGCCTCTCGAAGGTGATGGCGGGTGCGGGCGGGGCGCTGCTGAACGCGGAGTTGGGGTTGCCGCTGCTGTTCTGTGTGGGTGTGGCCATCGGGATGGCGAAGAAGGCGGACGGTTCGACGGCGCTGGCGGCGGTGGCGGGGTTCCTCGTCTACTACAACGTGCTGCGCCAGTTCCCGGAGGACTGTCCGAGCGGGTCGACGGCGATTCCGAACATCGGCTGCCTGGCGACGGTCGACCAGACGGTCGTGGCGTTCACGTACGAGAATCCGGGGGTGTTCGGCGGGATCGTGATGGGGCTGCTGTCGGCGTTCTTCTGGCAGCGGTATCACCGTACGAAGCTGGTGGACTGGCTGGGCTTCTTCAACGGGCGGCGGCTGGTGCCGATCATCATGTCGTTCGTGGCGATCGGGTTCGCGGCGCTGTGTCTGTGGGTGTGGCCGCCGATCGGTGACGCGCTGGAGAGCTTCAGCGACTGGCTGGACGGGCTGGACGCGTGGGGTGCGGGAGTGTTCGGGGTCGCGAACCGGGCGCTGCTGGTGATCGGGCTGCACCAGTTCCTGAACGTGCCCATCTGGTTCCAGTTCGGCAGTTACACCAAGCCGGACGGGACGGTGGTGCACGGTGACATCAACATGTTCCTGGCGGGCGACCCGGGGGCCGGCCAGTTCACCTCGGGTTTCTTCCCGATCATGATGTTCGCGCTCCCGGCGGCGGCGCTCGCCATGACGCACACGGCCCGTCCGGAGCGCCGCAAGGAGGTCGGGGGGCTGATGCTGTCGGTCGCGCTGACCTCGTTCGTCACGGGGATCACCGAGCCGATCGAGTACTCGTTCCTGTTCGTCGCGCCGCTGCTGTACGCGGTGCACGCGCTGCTGACGGGGGCGTCGATGGCGGTGACGTGGGGGCTCGGGGTGCACGACGGTTTCAGCTTCTCCGCCGGGTTGATCGACTACGTCATCAACTGGAACCTCGCGACCAAGCCATGGGCGATCATCCCGATCGGGCTGTGCTTCGCGGCGGTCTACTACGTGGTCTTCCGCTTCGCGATCACCCGGTTCGATCTGAAAACGCCCGGCCGGGAGCGAGACGAAGAGCACGAAGACGTCACAAAGGCATAGCGCTCGCGCAGTGGGTTCCTTATGCGTTCTTCATCTGCTACAACATGGTCTACACCACTGAGTGGTGTAGACCATCACCCAGATGGAGGAACCATGACCACCGCCACCGCGCCTACGGCGGCCCCCTCGAAGAAGTGGGGATCCGGCCTGCTCCAGGGCCTGCAGAAGGTCGGCCGCAGCCTTCAGCTTCCCATCGCCGTGCTACCGGCGGCGGGCATCCTGCTCCGCCTCGGTCAGGCGGACGTGCAAGAAAAGCTCCACCTGCCGGACAAGGTCACGGCGGTGTTCGCCACGGCCGGCGGCGCCATCTTCGACAACCTCCCGATGCTGTTCTGTATCGGCGTCGCGATCGGCTTCGCCAAGAAGGCCGACGGCTCGACCGCCCTCGCCGCGCTGGTGGGCTTCCTGGTCTACAGCAACGTCCTGAAGGCGTTCCCGGTCACCGAGGCCAAGGTCCAGGCGGGCGCGGACATAGCCGCGACGTACAACAACCCCGGTGTTCTGGGCGGCATCCTGATGGGTCTGCTGTCCGCGGTGCTGTGGCAGCGCTACCACCGCAAGAAGCTGGTGGACTGGCTCGGCTTCTTCAACGGCCGCCGCCTGGTGCCGATCATCATGGCCTTCGTCGGCACGCTCATGGGTGTCTTCTTCGGCCTGGTCTGGAAGCCGATCGGCGAGGGCATCTCCGACGTCGGCGAGTGGATCACCGGTCTCGGGGCCTTCGGCGCCGCTCTGTTCGGTCTGATCAACCGCGCGCTGATCCCGGTCGGCATGCACCAGTTCGTGAACTCCGTCGCCTGGTTCCAGCTCGGTGACTTCAAGGAGGCCTCCGGCGACATCGTCCACGGCGACCTCACCCGCTTCTTCGCCGGGGACCCGACCGCCGGTCAGTTCATGACGGGCTTCTTCCCGATCATGATGTTCGGTCTGCCGGCCGCCGCGATCGCCATCGCCCACTCCGCCCGCCCCGAGCGCCGCAAGGCCGTGATGGGCATGATGATCTCCGTCGCGCTGACCTCGTTCGTGACCGGTGTGACCGAGCCGATCGAGTTCTCGTTCATGTTCATCGCCCCGCTGCTGTACGCCATCCACGCGGTGCTCACCGCGCTCTCCATGGCGGTCACCTGGGCGCTGGGTGTGCACACGGGCTTCACCTTCTCCGCGGGCTTCATCGACTACGCCCTGAACTGGAACCTCGCCACCAAGCCCTGGCTGATCATCCCCATCGGTCTGGTGTTCGGCGCGATCTACTACTTCGTCTTCCGCTTCGCCATCACGAAGTTCAACCTCCCCACCCCGGGCCGTGAGCCCGAGGAGGAGATCGAGGACCTCACCAAGGCGTAGCCGCCCGGTACGGAAAGGGCCCCGGAGCAGTCGTGCTCCGGGGCCTTCCGCTTGCCGTACGCCTGAACCTCGTACGGCCTGGATGCTTCGCTGACGACGCGTTCAGATCTCGTACGACACCCTCGGCGTCGCCAGTTCGACCGGGCCGTCGTAGACCTCGCGGGCGTCGGCGAGGTTGACCTGGGGGTCGGTCCACGGGGGGATGTGGGTGAGGACCAGGCGGCGGGCGCCCGCCCGGGCCGCCGTCTCTCCCGCCTCGCGGCCGTTGAGGTGCAGGTCGGGGATGTTCTCCTTGCCGTGCGTGAAGGCCGCCTCGCACAGGAAGAGGTCGGTGTCGCGGGCGAGTTCCTCCAACACCGGGGTGACGCCGGAGTCGCCGGAGTAGGTGAGCGACCGGCCGCCGTGCTCGACCCGGATGCCGTAGGCCTCGACAGGGTGGGCCACGCGTTCGGTGTGCACGGTGAACGGGCCGATGTCGAAGGTGGACGGCTTCACGGTGTGGAAGTCGAAGACCTCGCTCATCGAGGAGGCGGAGGGGGTGTCGGCGTAGGCCGTGGTCAGGCGGTGTTCGGTGCCTTCGGGGCCGTAGACCGGGATGGGGTCGCAGCGCCCGCCGTCATGGCGGTAGTAGCGCGCGACGAAATAGGCGCACATGTCGATGCAGTGGTCGGCGTGCAGGTGACTCAGGAAGATCGCGTCGAGGTCGTAGAGACCGCAGTGGCGCTGCAGCTCGCCCAGGGCGCCGTTGCCCATGTCGAGAAGCAGCCTGTAGCCGTCGGCCTCGACGAGGTAGCTCGAGCAGGCCGATTCCGCGGACGGGAACGACCCCGAGCAGCCGACGACGGTGAGCTTCATAAAGCAGAAACCTCCGCTGGCGGGATATGAAGAGAATAGAGAGATATGGGGCGACGGGGCTCGTGCGGTTTGTCGAGCGTAAGGCGCAAAACCCCGGGTCGCTCCTCC
The DNA here is from genome assembly GCF_044763345.1 of Streptomyces sp. NPDC096132. Taxonomy (NCBI): domain Bacteria; kingdom Bacillati; phylum Actinomycetota; class Actinomycetes; order Kitasatosporales; family Streptomycetaceae; genus Streptomyces; species Streptomyces sp. NPDC096132. The sequence goes on along the minus strand of NZ_JBIWGA010000001.1, from coordinate 160,778 downwards.
ACCAGGGGCTGTTGTGGGCGAACTCACCTGTGCTGTCACCGGTTCGGCTGGAAGCGGGGCGCGCGAAGCGCGTGAGAGGGCGCGCATTGTCGTACGCGCGCCGGTAACGTCGTCGTATGGACACGTCCTGGTGGCTGGCGCTCGCGGCGGTGGTACTGCTGGCGCTCGTCGCCTCGCTCCTGGACGGCTGGGGGCGGGGGCGGCGTCCGAAGGGGCGCAGGACCCGGCCGCCGGGACGGCCGGCGCGCGGCCGCGGGGCCCGGGGGCGGCCGCAGCCGGCGGAGATCTGGTGGGCGTGCGTGCCGTTCGAGGACGGGCCGGAGTCGAGAGGGGCCGCGCGATGGGGGTCCCCCCAGGCTTTCGGCACTGGGGGAGCGTCAGGTAGGGCGGTGGTGGGAGACGGGCGGGCCAAGGACCGGCCGTGCCTGGTCCTGGGGGTGCGGGGCGAACGGGTGACGGTCGCGAAGATCACCAGCAGGTACCGCGACGAGCGGGCCGGCGTGATCCCGCTGCCGCCGGGCGCGGTCGGTGACGCGCGGGGGCGGCCGAGTTTCCTGGAGACGGACGAGCTCCGGCAGGTCCCGGTGGGGGACTTCCGGCGCCGGGTGGGCGTGGTCGATCCGGTGCTGTGGGACCAGGTCCGGCATCTGGCGACCTGAGCGACCTTTGTCCCGTCACCCGGTCACCCGGACGGTGACGGTCCACTCCTGGATGCCCTTGCAGGAGACCTCGTCGGGGCCGGTGGGGACGGCGCACAGGGGGCGGGAGGCGGAGAGCCGGGTCGTGCCGGCCGCCACCGCGTCGTAGGCGGCGACGGCGTCGCCCGGCAGTACGACGATGCCCGCGTTGGTGGGTTTCAGCACGTCACCCGTGGTTTTGACGGTCGACCAGGGGCGTTCGGCGGTGCCGTCGAGGTTCAGGCGGAGCTGTCCACCGACGGCCAGGCAGAACGTGCGGCCGTCGTCGGCGGTGGTGAGCTCGGCGGGCGCGGACGCCGTGCAGTCCTGGTCGCCGGCCGTCGGGGAGGAGCCCGCCGTCGAGGAGGACGGGGGTGACGTGGCACCGTCGCTGTCGGTGGCGCAGCCGGTGAAGGCGAGCGTCAGCACCGCGAGGGCGAGATTCGCAGAACAAATCGAACGGGTCCTACGGGTCGTACGGGTTGTACGGGTCGTACGGCGCATGGGGGCCTCCTCTCCCCTTCGACGTACCACCCGTACGTCCGGATCCGTGCCGGACGTACGGGTGACGTGCGGCGGGATCAGCTCGTCGTGACGGCGGTGTCGTCGACGACGAAGCTGGTCTGGAGGCTGGAGTCCTCGACCCCGCTGAACTTCAGCGTGACCGTGGAGCCCGCGTAGGAGGACAGGTCGATGGACTTCTGGGTGTAGCCGGTGGCGGCGTTGAGGTTGGAGTACGTGGCCAGGGTGGTCGAGCCGGCCGTGACCGTCAGCTTGTCGTAGGCCGTGCCGCTGCTGGTCTCGGCGGTGTCGATGTGCAGGTAGAAGGTGAAGGTCGCCTTGCAGCCGCTCGGGACGGTCACGGACTGGGAGAGCGTGTCGGTGTGCGAGGAGCCGTAGCCGTCCAGCCAGGCGTAGTAGGAGCCGGCGTGCGCGGACTCGCTGCTGGAGTTGGTGATGACGCCGGAGCTGGCGGTCCAGGTGGTGCTGCCGGACTCGAAGCCGGGGTTGCCGAGCAGTTGGGCGGAGGTGCAGGTGCTGCTGCTCGAGCCGACCGTCCAGGTGAAGGAGGCCGAGCCGGAGGCGCCGGTGGAGTCCGTGGCGGTGACGGTGACCTGGTAGGTGCCGGCGGTGGACGCGGTGCCGGAGATCTTGCCGGTGGAGCTGCCGATGGACAGGCCGGTGGGCAGGCCGGAGGCGCTGTAGGTGAGGGTGGCTCCCGCGCTGTCACTGGCGCTGATCTGCAGGCTGACCGAGCCGCCGGTCGTCGTCGACTGGCTGCCGGGGTTGGTGACGGTCACCGTGTTGCCGGTGCTGGTGCCGGAGGTGAAGGCGGTGGTGCCGTTGGGGGTGCCCCAGCCGGTCGGGCCGTCGTAGCCGGTGGTGGCGGTGCAGAAGTACGAGGTGGAGCAGGAGCCGTTGCTGCCGCTGGTGACGTCGTACAGGTTGCCGGTGTGGCTGTAGGGGTACTTCGCCGGGTAGTCGCTCGAGCCCGGGGTGCCCGCGAGGGCGTAGACGCCGGCGATGATCGGGGCCGAGGCGCTCGTGCCGCCGTAGACCGCCCAGCCCGAGCCGCCGTAGGTGTCGTAGACCGCGACGCCGGTGGCCGGGTCGGCGACGGCGGAGACGTCGGCCTCCATGCGCTTGGTGCAGCCGGTGTCGGTCTGCCAGCTCGGCTTGGGGTCGTACGAGGAGCAGCCGGAGCCGGTGCCCTCGGTGCTGGAGGTCTTCCACACGGACTCGGTCCAGCCGCGGGAGTTGGACGAGGTGGAGAGGGCGGTGCCGCCGACGGCGGTCACGTACTGGGAGGTGGCCGGGTACTCGGCGCCGTAGCCGGAGTCGCCCGCGCTCACCGTGATGGCGACGCCCGGGTGCTTGAAGTAGGAGGTGTCCTCGCTGGTCTGGGAGGAGGACTCGTCGCCGCCCCAGCTGTTGGAGACGAACTTGGCGCCGAGGGCGACGGCCTCGTTCTCGGCGGTGCCGAGGTCGGAGTCGGTGGCCGAGTTCGCCTCGACGAGGATGATGCTGCAGTTGGGGCAGACGGCGCTGACCATGTCGATGTCGAGCGCCTCCTCGCCGGCCCAGCCGGTGTCGTTGGAGGGCAGCGAGGTGGTGGAGCCGGTCTGGCTGACCTGCTTGAAGCAGCCGTTGGCCTTGGTGCAGGCGGACAGGCCGTACGTCGAGCGGTAGGTGGCGAGGTCCGCCTCGGCGTTGGGGTCGTTGTAGGCGTCGACGACGGCGACGGTCAGGCCGGAACCGCCGGTCGAGGGCAGGTTGTAGGCGCTGTGCAGGTTGGCGGGGCTGAGGCCGGAGGGCGCGGCGGCCGCGGCGGCGAGGGCGGAGGCGAGGCGCTGCTTGATGTCGGTGCGGCGCTGGGCGAAGCAGGACGCGTGGCCGGGGGCCGGGTCCGAGCAGAGGTGGGTGGTGGGGACCTGCTGGCCGGCCTTGCCGGTGGAGTGGAAGGTCTGCCGGTCGGGGGCGGTGAGGGCCCGGGCGTTCTGGGTGGCGCGGGAGGTGTGCGCGGTGGCGGACGCGGAGGTGGCGGTGGGCTGGGCTCCGGCGGCGGGGGCCGCGAGGAGTCCGGCGACGGTGAGGGTGAGCGCGGGGAGGGCGACGCTCAGGAGTCTTCGCAGGCGTGACTCACGCATGGGTACTGCCTCCATCGGGAGTGGGGATCTCGCATGGGGTGCAGGCACGTGACGCGCGTAGCGGCGGATGGAGGCGCGGTCATGGGCATGACACTTGGAACTCCGTGCACACCCTGTGGATGACCGGTGATCGTGACATGACAGGGTGCGCGCCAGAACGTAGCCCGGGCCGCGGGCCGACCGGCAGTACCGCAGGAACTTCTTTGCCGCCCCATAGAAAGCGTTTAGCCCCCTCATAGGAGGGGGCTGGCGCGTGGTTGATGAGTCCTATGCCGGCGCTATGCCCAGAGCTGACCCTGGAGCGTCTCGATGGCCTCCTCGGTGGTGGCCGCCGTGTAGACCCCGGTGGAGAGGTACTTCCAGCCGCCGTCCGCGACGACGAACACGATGTCCGCGCTCTCCCCCGCCTTGACGGCCTTCTTCCCGACGCCGATCGCGGCGTGCAGCGCGGCGCCCGTGGAAACTCCGGCGAAGATGCCCTCCTGCTGGAGGAGTTCCCGGGTGCGGGTCACGGCGTCCGCCGAGCCGACCGAGAAGCGGGTGGTGAGGACGGAGGCGTCGTACAGCTCCGGTACGAAGCCCTCGTCGAGGTTGCGCAGGCCGTACACCAGGTCGTCGTAGCGCGGCTCGGCGGCGACGATCTTCACGTCCGGCTTGTGCTCGCGCAGATAGCGGCCGACGCCCATGAGGGTGCCGGTCGTGCCGAGGCCCGCCACGAAGTGGGTGACGGAGGGGAGGTCGGCGAGGATCTCCGGGCCGGTCGTCGCGTAGTGGGCGCCGGCGTTGTCCGGGTTGCCGTACTGGTAGAGCATCACCCAGTCGGGGTGCTCGGCGGCGAGCTCCTTGGCGACGCGCACGGCGGTGTTGGAGCCGCCCGCGGCCGGCGAGGAGATGATCTCGGCGCCCCACATCGCGAGCAGGTCCCGGCGCTCCTGCGAGGTGTTCTCCGGCATCACGCAGACCATGCGGTAGCCCTTGAGCTTGGCCGCCATCGCGAGGGAGATGCCGGTGTTGCCGGAGGTCGGCTCCAGGATCGTGCAGCCGGGCGTCAGACGGCCGTCCTTCTCCGCCTGCTCGACCATGTGCAGCGCGGGGCGGTCCTTGACCGAGCCGGTGGGGTTGCGGTCCTCCAGCTTCGCCCAGATACGGACGTCGGCGGACGGCGACAGCCGCGGCAGGCGCACCAGAGGGGTGTTGCCCACCGCGGCCAACGGGGAGTCGTAACGCATGACCGGGTCTGCCGGCCTAGGCCATGCCGCCGGCGACGGCCGGCAGGATCGTCACGGTGTCGCCGTCGGACAGCTTGGTGTTGATGCCGTCGAGGAAGCGGACGTCCTCGTCGTTGAGGTAGACGTTGACGAAGCGGCGCAGCTTGCCGTCGTCCACGATGCGGGCGTGGATACCCGCGTGCCGGGTCTCGAGGTCGTTGAAGAGGTCGGCGAGGGTGTCACCGCTGCCCTCCACCGCCTTCTGACCGTCGGTGTACTGGCGGAGGATGGTGGGGATGCGGACCTCGATGGCCATGGCTCAGGGCTCCTGTCGGGAGGAAGGTGTGGGCAGCGCGGGATACGTGCGGGAGCGTCGCCGCGGCTCACGACCGTGCGCGGCGGCAGGCGCGGGCGTCAACAGATGGCGCTGGCGAGCCTGCACAGGTCGACGTGCAGCCGCGCCACGAGCAGTGCGCCCGGCGTCTTCTCGCTCACGTCGTTCAAAACCATGGGCTCATCGTATCGATTCCCGTCCCGGCTTCCGGAATGTGATCCCATATGGTGGACGGAATCGGGCCGATGCGTGAGACCCGCTCGGGTCGGCGGGCGAGCGGCGTCAGGCTGACCGGCGGCGCACCAGGCGGGTCGGCACCACCACGGAGGCCTCCGGGGTGGTGTGTTCGAACAGCAGCCGGGCCATGAGACGGCCCATCTCCGTGACGTCCTGGTGGACGGTGGTCAGCGGCGGATCGGTCGTCTCGGCGATGGACGTCAGGTCGTCGAAGCCGACCACGGCCACGTCCTCGGGCACCCGCCGCCCGCGCTCGCGCAGCGTCCGCAGGGCTCCGGAGGCCATGAAGTCGGACGCGACGAAGACGGCGTCCAGGTCCGGGCGGCGGTCCAGCAGTACGGCCATCGCCTCGGCGCCGCCCTCGCGGCTGTAGTCGGCCTTCTCGACGAGGTCGGGCGGGGCGTCGGGCAGGACGTCCCGGTAGCCGGCCAACCGGTCCGCGGCGGAGTTCTCCTGGTCGTAGGGGCCGGCGACGGTGGCGACACGGCGGCGCCCGAGGGAGACGAGGTGCCGTACGGCCTCCCGCGCTCCCCCTCGGTTGTCGCCGTCGACGTACGCGTGCCCGGGGACGGTGGCGCCGTCCCGCAGCAGCGGGCGGCCGCCGAAGACGGCGGGGATGTCGAGCCGGTCGACCATCGTGTGGAGCAGGTCGCCGGGGCGCAGCGAGAACAGCACGGCGCCGTCCACGTGCCCGCCACCGAGGTAGTCGGCCACGCGGGCCGCGTCGTCGGGCTCCTCCAGGAAGAGGAGGACGGCCTGGGCGCCGTGGGTGGCCAGTTCCCGGCGTATGCCGCGTAACAGGAGGTCGAAGAAGGGGTCGAGGAAGAGCCGGCCCTCGGGCGGGATCGCCACGACCGCGATGGCGTTGGTGTGGCGGGTGACGAGCTGACGGGCGGCCTGATTGGGCACGTAACCCAACTCGGCGATCACCTGACGGACCTTCTCGACGACCTCCGCACTCACCCGCGCCTCACCGTTGACGACCCGCGAGACGGTGGACCGCGACACCCCTGACTGCCGGGCGACGTCCTCGAGGGTGGGGCGCCTTGCGTTCGTACGTTGAGTCAACACCGTCTCCGTGGGGGCGAGTTGTGGAAGCGCTTACCGGAACGGTAGCCGGGGTGTGCGGCATACGTGTGAGGAGCGGGTGCCGAACGGGTGGTGGGGGCGGCGGGGTCGTGATCCGGGGGTGACCGGACTTGTTCTCGGGGGTGCAGGCGTCCGTTCACCACGGACCTCACCCGACAGGAGACCGACCATGGCCGTCCACATGTTGAAGCGGAGACTCACCGTACTGGGGCTGGGCATCGCGCTGCCGTTCGCGGCAGGGGTCACGCCCGCCCATGCGCAGGCCCAACTGACGATCACGAAGACCCACGTGGGGAACTTCCCCCGCGGCGGGCAGGGCGTCTACCGCGTCACCGTCACCAACTCGGGGATTGAGCCGACCAGCGCCCTCGGATCGCAGATGACGGACATCCTGCCCGACGGGCTCACCATCGTCTCGTCGGTCGTCATCAGCACCAGCCCCGACGACGTCATGGCGAACTGTACGGCTTTCCCCAACCTCAACAGGACCGACTGCTTCGCCGCCTCGTTGGCGCCCGGCGCGAGCTACACGGCCCAGATCACCGTCGATGTCGCCGCCGACGCCCCCTGCACCGTCACCAACCAGGCCTCCGTGATCGACCTCGGCACCGGCATCGGCGACACGGTGAGCGACCCGACCGACATCCCCGGCCCCGACTGCGATGGCGGCAACGGCGCCGGAGGTTCCCTCGTCGATCTCAACGGCCTCATCCCGATGTACAACAACATCACCACGAACAACAACATCAACAGCCCCGGCGCCGCCAACGTCAGCAACCAGGACTTCAGTGTCGAGGCGCCCTGAGCCCGGTCGGGATCAGTAGGCCTCGACCACCCGTACCTCCTCCTCCGTGACCTTCCCCTCCACGATCCGGTACGAGCGGAACTGGAAGTCGCCCAGGCCGTCCGTGTCGGCGGTGGAGACGAGGACGTAGTGGGCGCCGGGTTCGTTGGCGTAGGAGATGTCCGTGCGGGAGGGGTAGGCCTCGGTGGCGGTGTGGGAGTGGTAGATGACGACCGGCTCCTCGTCGCGGTCGTCCATCTCGCGGTAGAGCTTGAGCAGGTCCCCGGAGTCGAACTCGTAGAACGTGGGCGACATGGCCGCGTTCAGCATGGGGATGAAGCGCTCGGGGCGGTCGGAGCCGGCCGGGCCCGCGACGACGCCGCACGCCTCGTCGGGGTGGTCCTTGCGCGCGTGCGCGACGATCTGGTCGACGAGGGCCTGGGTAATGGTCAGCATGGTCGTCAGGATAAGCAGAGGGGCCGCCACGTACCGAGGTGCGGTACGGGACGGCCCACATGCCGGACGTCCTGAGCGGCAGCCGCAGGGGGCGCCACGAGAGCTCCCTGCGGCTGGACGTCCGTGACCGAGGTCAGCCGATCTTCTCCAGTTCCGGCTCGCGGCGGCTCGTGACCTCCGGGTTGCGGCCCTTGAGGATCACCCAGCCGATGGCGAGCGCGGCGGCCCAGCCGGCCATCACGTAGAGGCAGATGCGGGAGTCCGCGTCGTAGGCGATCAGGCCGGTGACGAACAGCAGGAAGACGATGGCCACCCAGCTGAACGCCGCGCCGCCCGGGGCCGGGAAGGAGGACGCGGGCAGGCGTCCCGCGACGACCGCGCGGCGGTAGAGGACGTGGCTGATCAGGATCATCAGCCAGGTCCAGATGCCGGCCGCGGTGGCCACGGAGGTGACGTAGGCGAAGGCCTTCTCCGGGACGACGTAGTTGAGGACGACGCCGATGCCCATGAAGAGGACCGAGATCGTGATGCCGAAGGCCGGGGTCTTCGTCGACGACAGCTTCTTGAAGGCCGCGGGGGCCTCGCCGCTGTCGGCCAGGTTGCGCAGCATGCGGCCGGTGGAGTACATGCCCGAGTTGCAGGAGGACAGGGCCGCGGTCAGCACGACGAAGTTGACGATGCCGGCGCCGGCCGGGATGCCGATCTTCGCGAAGGCCTCGACGAAGGGCGAGACGCCGGGGGCGAACTCGGTCCACTTCACGACGCAGAGGATGACGGTGAGCGCGCCGACGTAGAACAGCGCGATGCGCCACGGGAGGGTGTTGATGGCCTTCGGGAGCGTCTTCTCCGGGTTCTCCGACTCGCCCGCCGTGACGCCGACCAGTTCGACGGCGAGGTAGGCGAACATCACGCCCTGCAGGGTCATCAGGGAGGAGCCGATGCCCTTGGGGAAGAAGCCGTCGAACTCCCACAGGTTGGAGACGGCGGCCGTGTCACCGGCGCTGCTGAAGCCGAAGGTGAGGACGCCGAGGCCGATGACGATCATGCCGATCAGGGCGGTGACCTTGACCATCGAGAACCAGAACTCCAGCTCGCCGAAGAGCTTCACGGAGATCAGGTTGACCCCGAAGAGGATCACCAGGAAGACCAGCGCCGTCACCCACTGGGGGACGGACGGGAACCAGTAGTTGACGTAGATCGCGGCGGCCGTCAGCTCGGCCATGCCGGTGACGACCCACATCAGCCAGTACGTCCAGCCGGTGAAGTAGCCGAAGAACGGGCCGAGGAACTCGCGGGAGTACTCCGCGAAGGAGCCCGAGACCGGGCGGTACAGCAGCAGCTCGCCGAGCGCTCGCATGATGAAGAAGACGATCGCGCCCGCGAGGGCGTACATGAGGATGAGGCTGGGACCGGCCTTGGCGATGTTCGCGCCGGCGCCCAGGAAGAGACCGACGCCGATGGCGCCGCCGATCGCGATCATCTGGACCTGACGGCTGCCGAGCCCGCGCTCGTACCCCTCTTCGGACGCTTCGGAGGCCTTCTTCTCCGTGTTGACCTGAGCGGAGGTCATGTGGTGGTGCGCCTTTCTCCATGCCGAACCGGGCCTCTCGTCGGCCTCGGATCGGGTTTCGATCCCCCCGGATTGATGGAGCTGGGCGGACTGTGCGGGCCCGCCCGTGCCTGGCCGACGATGGTCGGCTCGGTGGCGCACCCGGCGGAACATACGGGTGGTGTTCGCCGGGCGGTCGTGAAGATTTATCACGCCTGAAACATGGATCGCCCGGGGCGGGTGTGGGACACGACACAGGAAGAAGAGGATGAATGGGACACAAAGAGGACACTCCCGGCCGTCGCGGTGACGCGATCGTTATCCGGATTTGAGCGTCCTCTGAGCGAACACGGGGCGCACCCCAAAGCGGGGTGAATTACGGCATAAGGGTGGTCACGAGCGTCTCCTGGAGGCCGCCCAGCCACAGGTACGCCATCACCATCGGCTTGCGCGGGTCCTCGTCCGGCAGCCCGTAGAGGACGTCGGTGTCGTCCTCGTCGGTGATCTCCAGGCGGGCGCCGATCGCCAGCCGCAGGTCGTTGAGCGCGCCGAGCCATTGCCGGGACTCGCCCGGCGCCAGTTTGAGCACCGCGCCGCCGCCGACGGCCGCCTCGGAGGCCAGCGCGTCCAGCGAGCGGACCACCGCGAGGGCGTTGTCGCGCTTGCCCGCCCTGAGGTCGTTCTCGGTGAAGCGGCGGAACTCGGCGGAGTGCGCCTTCTGCTCGTCCGCCTGCTGGGGCCCCGATGCGCCCTCCGGGTCGGAGTAGGCGTCCGGGAAGAGGCGGCGCAGCACCGGGTCGGCGGGGGGCTCGCTCGGCCCCTCGGCGAAGAGCTCCGCGAGCGGGTCGTCGGGGGCGTCCTCGGCGGGGCCGGGGCCGATCAGCTCCAGGAGCTGGACGGCCAGCGAGCGGATGATCGAGATCTCGACGTCGTCGAGCGCGACGGCCGCGCCGCCGCCGGGGAGCGGTTCGAAGTGTCCAGGCATCAGTGAGGAGGCTACTTCCGGTCCTGCTGGAGGGTGGCCCACAGTCCGTAGCCGTGCATGGCCTGCACGTCGCGTTCCATCTCCTCGCGGGAACCGCTGGAGACGACCGCCCGGCCCTTGTGGTGGACGTCGAGCATGAGCTTGGTGGCCTTGTCCTTGGAGTAGCCGAAGTACGTCTGGAAGACGTACGTCACGTAGCTCATGAGGTTGACCGGGTCGTTGTGGACGATGGTGACCCAGGGGACGTCCGGCTCGGGGACGGCGAAGACCTCCTCCGCCGATTCGGTGCGTTCGATCTCAAGGGGAGCGGGTGACGTCACAAGGCCCATGCTGCCACGGCCCCTACAAATCGTCACACTGACGCAAAGGGGTGTAGCATTCCTGCCATGAACACAGCGGACCTTGGGCTGCCGGTGGACGTTCCCTCTACGGCGCTCTTCACGGACCAGTACGAGCTCACGATGCTGCAGGCCGCACTGAAGGCCGGTACGGCCGAGCGGCGCAGCGTGTTCGAGGTCTTCACCCGGCGGCTGCCGGAGGGACGGCGGTACGGCGTCGTCGCGGGCACCGGACGGGTCCTGGACGCCGTCGAGAACTTCCGTTTCGACGCCGGCGTGCTGCGCTTCCTGCGCGAGCGGGGCATCGTCGGCCAGGAGACCCTGGACTGGCTGGCCGCGTACCGCTTCTCGGGTGACATCTGGGGCTACCCGGAGGGCGAGGTCTACTTCCCGGGCTCCCCGATCATGCGGGTCGAGGGCTCCTTCGCTGAGTGCGTGCTGCTCGAGACGGTGATCCTGTCCATCCTCAACCACGACTCCGCGATCGCGGCCGCCGCCTCCCGGATGACCTCGGCGGCGGGCGACCGCCCGCTCATCGAGATGGGGGCGCGCCGCACCCACGAGCTGGCCGCGGTCGCCGCCTCCCGCGCCGCGTACATCGGCGGCTTCACCACCACCTCCGACCTGGCCGCCGGCTTCCGCTACGGCATCCCGACGGTGGGCACGAGCGCCCACGCCTTCACCCTGCTGCACGACAGCGAGCGGGACGCCTTCCGGGCCCAGGTGGACTCCCTCGGCCGGGGCACCACCCTGCTCGTCGACACATACGACGTCGCCGAGGCCGTACGGGTGGCGGTGGAGGTGGCCGGGCCCGAGCTGGGCGCGGTCCGCATCGACTCCGGCGACCTGCTCCTCGTCGCCCACCGGGTGCGCCAGCAGCTGGACGAGCTCGGCGCGACGGACACCCGGATCATCGTCACCTCCGATCTCGACGAGTACGCCATCGCCTCGCTCGCCGCGGCGCCCGTGGACGCGTACGGCGTCGGTACGCAGCTGGTGACCGGCTCCGGGCACCCGACCTGCTCGATGGTCTACAAGCTGGTCGCCCGCGCCGAGTCCGCCGATCCGCGGGCCCCGCTGGTGCCGGTGGCGAAGAAGTCGACCGGCGGCAAGACGTCCATCGGCGGCCGCAAGTGGGCGGCGCGGCGGCGGGACGCGGACGGGGTCGCGGAGGCCGAGGTGATCGGCACCGGCGCGGTGCCGGCCGAGCTGGCGGACCGGCAGCTGCTGGTGGAGCTGGTCAAGGGCGGCGAGACGGTCGCCCGCGAGCCCCTGGACGTCGTACGCGACCGCCACGCGGCGGCCCGCGCCAACCTCCCGCTCTCCGCCACCCAGCTCTCCCGCGGCGAACCCGTCCTGCCGACCGAGTACGCATAGGCAGGGCGACGCCCCCTCCCGGACGGCCCGGAAAATCTCTAGGCTTGCTTACTTCACCCATAGTCGAAGGACACCGAAAATGCGCCGCGCCTTGATCGTCGTAGACGTGCAGAACGACTTCTGCGAGGGGGGCAGCCTCGCGGTGGCCGGGGGTGCCGATGTGGCCGCCGCGATCACCGAGCTGATCGGGCAGGCCCCCGCCGGGTACCGGCATGTCGTGGCCACCCGCGACCACCACATCGCGCCCGGCGGCCACTTCGCCGACAACCCCGACTACGTCCACTCCTGGCCCGCGCACTGCGTCGCCGGCACCGAGGGCGTCGGCTTCCACCCGAACTTCGCCCCGGCCGTCGCCTCCGGCGCCATCGACGCCGTCTTCGACAAGGGCGCCTACGCGGCCGCGTACAGCGGTTTCGAGGGCGCCGACGAGAACGGCGTCACCCTGGGCGACTGGCTGCGGGCCCGGCAGATCGACGAGGTCGACGTCGTCGGGATCGCCACGGACCACTGCGTGCGGGCGACCGCGCTGGACGCGGCCCGCGACGGCTTCCGTACGACGGTCCTGCTCGACCTGACCGCCGGGGTGGCCCCGGAGACCACCGAGCGGGCGATCGAGGAGCTGCGCGGGGCCGGGGTGGAGCTGTCGGGGAAGCCGGTGGTGGCCTAGGCCAGGCTCCGGGCCGCCGGTTCGCTCGAACCACGGCTGTTCCAGCGGAGCAGCAGGGTCGCGGCCGTGAGGGCCAGCACGGTCAGCGTCGAGGGCACCAGGATGTCGGCGGTGTCGCCGCGCCACAGCCGCGCGTTGCCGACCCAGGCCGCCGGAAGGTCCAGCAGGACCAGGCCCAGTCCGGTCGGCCAGTAGCGGCGGCGGGACTTCTCGCGGATGCCCGAGACGATCAGGATGCCGGGGACGACGAGCAGCAGCAGTGTCACCAGCGTGCGGTTCGGACGGGGGTCGAAGCTCTCGCTGCCGGGGATGAACAGCGCGACGACGGTCAGGACGAGACCGAGCACGATCCGCCCGGTGCCGGGGCGGCTCTCCCGGGGCGGGGCGGGAGGCGCGGCGGCCGGTGCCGCGGGAGGGGTCGGAGCGGGGGTCGATGCCGGTGCCGGTGCCGGGGCCGTGGCGATCCGGCGGGCCGGGGCGTTGACCGCCTTCATCGAGCCGTCCAGGCCGTAGACGAACAGCGCGATGCCGTTCTCGGCGGCGTACTCGACCGCCGTGCCGGCGTAGCTGCTGCCCGTGAAGAAGAGCAGATCCTTGTCCATGGCCCGGCCGCGGGCCCCGAACAGACGCTGGAGCTCGGGCCGCCCCACCGCGGCCCCCTGGTACTTCACCTGCCCCAGCGCCCGCCGCGACCGTACGTCGACCCCGCCGTCGCTGCCGCCCGGCTGGGCACGGGCGTCCCCGTACCCCCAGTGGCGCATCCAGGCCGCCGCGTTGTGCTCGGCCTCCTGCCAGGACTGGATCTGACGTCTGGCAGGCGGCTGGGGTCTTCTGCCCACGGGGGCGTTCTGGCTTGTCACAGCCATGAAGTATCGCCGACGGGGTCTCGGGGACCCGGCCTAGGCCGCCGCTCCCCGCAGCAGGGATCTGATCGGCCTCCACAGTTCCGGGGCCGTCGGCGGCGGGACGGTGGCGTCCGGTGCCGTCCGCCATATCAGCCCGTCCGGGTGGTGGAGTACGGCGGTGACCTCGTCCGGGGTCGGGGGTGCCGTGTTGCCGCGGAGGTAGACGGCCCGCAGGCCGAGGTTGCGGAGCCTGGTCAGGGCCCGTGCCCGGTTCTGGGCGTGGACCAGGACGCGGACGCCCGCGACCGGGTCGGCGGCGGTCGGGCTGGGCAGGTTCAGCGCCACCACCACCCTGCCGTTCGGCAGTCTGCAGAAGCCTCCTGCGGCCATGCGGTCACACCCCCGTGCGAGTCGGTATCGAGGTCGGCGTCAATAACGGAGTCACAGGAGGCACCTAAACACGACCGGCGGCAACCCGCCAAGGGGTTGCCGCCGATACGCTTCTGACCTGCGGTTTCTCAGATCACTTGACCGAGGGGCCGACCTTCACCGTGATCGTCGAGCCACTCAGGGGCTCGTTGACGATCTTGATCGAGGTGTTGGTGTCAGTGACCTTCACGCCCGCGAGCGGGTTCGTGGCGTCGTAGTACGACGACTTGCCGTCGTCGAAGACCGGGACGCCCGGACGCGACTTGATCTTGGTCGCGACGTCCGCCTTGTGCAGCGTGATCGCGTCCGTCGGGTACCAGCTGAAGGTGGAGTCGTAGGACTGGATGCGGTTGCGCATCAGGGTGCCGTCGGACCACTTCAGCGGGGTCGGGTGCGAGTCGATCGGGAGGATCAGGCCCTCACCCGGGTGGGCGCTGGTGTTGTCGTCCGCCTGGGAGGTGTCCCACTTCCAGATCAGCAGACCGTTCTGGTACGCGTAGTGCTCCACCCAGTCGGGGCGGGTCGTCGAGAAGCCGAAGTTGTACGGGCCGACCTTGAGGGTCTTGTCGTACGACACGTACTGGCGGTTCTCGGCGATGTAGTACTGCGCGTAGTCGTCCGTGATGGCCGCGCCGATACGGGAGAAGCCGTTCGCGGTCCAAGCGGCGTCCGCCGCCTCCGCGTTGTCGGAGAACAGGGTCGCGCCGTCGGCGGTCACCGTGATCTCGTCGGCCGCGAAGCCCTTCTGGGCCACGCCGCCGTCGGTGGCGTAGCGGAAGCGCAGGCTGATCTGCTTGCCCGCGTAGGCGTCCAGCGGGAACGTCAGCTTCTGGTAGGCGGCCACCGTGCCGGTGAGGGCGGGCTTGTCGCTGCCGTCGCGCGGGATGGCGGTGCCGTCGGCCAGGGTGCCGTCGATCGGCGTGTAGCTGGCGCCGCCGTCGGTGGAGACCTCGGTGTACAGGTAGTCGTAGTCCTGCTCGATGTCCCACCAGCCGTCGAGGGTCAGGGACGCCGACGACTTGCCGGTCAGGTCGACCGTGCGGGTCAGGGTGTTGCGCAGGTCGTCACCGCTGCCGCTCCACCACTGCGTGGCACCCTGCGCCGGGGCGACGACGTCGGTGGTGACCGTCTTCTCCGGCAGCTGGACCACGAGGGCCTGCGGGTTCTTGGTGTTGTACTCCGCGACGCCCAGCTTGTGCGTGGACTTCTTGCCGGCCACGGCGACGTCGTAGTCCAGCCAGCCCAGCTGGAGCTTGTCCCAGGCGTTCATGTCGCCGGGCAGGTCGCCGATGGACTCCTTGCCGGTGCCCAGCCAGGAACCGGAGGACATCAGGGTCCAGAAACCGGTGGAGTTCTCGCCGCCGCCGGAGGTGTCGTACTCGTCCGGCAGGCCGAGGTCGTGGCCGTACTCGTGGGCGAAGACGCCCAGGCCGCCGTTCTCCGGCTGGATGGTGTAGTCGCCGACCCAGATGCCGGTGTCGCCGATCTGGGTGCCGCCGAGCTTGTTGGTGTCCGGGCCGGTCGCGCCGGCGTCGGTGGCGAAGGCGTACCAGCGGTGCGCCCAGATGGCGTCCGCGCCCTGGGCGCCGCCGCCCGCGGACTCGTCCTCGCCGGCGTGCACGATCTGGAAGTGGTCGATGTAGCCGTCGGACTCGTTGAAGTCGCCGTCGCCGTCGTAGTCGTAGCGGTCCCACTGGTCGAACTCGGCCAGCTCCGCCTTGATCTCGGCGGCCGTGTCACCCGCGGCCTCGCGCTCGGCGACCCAGGCGGTGACGCCGTCCTGAACCGCGTACCAGGCGCCGGTGGGGGCGTCGTTGGAGCCGTAACGGGCCTCGTTGTACGGGACCTTGACCCAGTCGGTCACCTCGCCCTCGACCGAGTAGCGGCCCGAGGACTGCTTCTCGTAGTACTTCTTCAGCGACTCGGTCTTCTTGCCGGTGCCGAAGTACAGCTCCTCGAAGTGCGCCTGGTTGTAGTCCGCCTGCCAGGCCGTGGAGTTGTCCTTCGTGCGGTCCGGCGCGGCTATCTGGTTGTGCAGCGGGCCGACCGTGCCGCCGTAGCGGGAGTCGATCTGGTCGCCGAACTCGACCAGGATCGTGAAGATCTTGTCGGTCTTCTCACGGCCGAGCTCGACGTACTTGCTGTCGCCCTTGCGGCTGTCGAGCTTGACCACCTTCGAGCCGTCGCGGTCCTTGACCGTCGCCTCGCCGGATATGACCTGCTTGAGGGCCTCCTCGCGCTGCGCCTCCTGCGTCTTGCTGAGCGGGCCGTCGAAGTCGTGCTCCTTGGCCTTGGCCGGCTGCGGGTCCTGCCGGTCCACCGCCGCGCCCGTGCCACGCTCCGCGGCCTGCGCCACGGCGAACGTGGTGAACGTCGTCGTGGCCGCCGCAAGGGCGACGACCGTCGCGGCCGTTCTGAACGTCCAGGATCTACTGGTCACTTGATGTCCTCCCCTAACGCGCCCGTACGCGCGGAAAAGGGGGGATCCCTGTCAAGGAAGGTCCGCGCGCTGTTATACGCGTGTAGTCAAGTGACGCCATTTGACTACTGGTTTACGAGAAAAGACAGACCTTGACTTGGACAGATCAAGTGCATTATTGAGAGCGGGTGTTCGCATTACGGACACATGACTGTAACCCGAACGGGCGCGCGGGACCGTCCACTTGCTGGACGCCATGACTCCGTGCGCCCCCTGTGCACCGGCACCGTGGGTTAGGTCACGCTTACCGTTCGTTCCACTCGGGCATGCAGCCGAATAGAGTCGAGATCTCCCCCGCTTCCGAGGACACGATTGCCATGCCTCGTCCGACTGTCGCACAGCTCACGTACGGTTCCTGCACCGTCATCTTCTCGACGCTCGCCATGCTGCTGCTGTCACAGACGAGTTCGGGACCCGGGATCGCGGTCATCGCCGTCGCCGCGCTCGCGCTCGGTGTGCTCGTCGCGCTGACGGTGCCGGTGACGCGGTCGTCGCCCGTCCCGACGGCGGCACAGCAGCCGGCGGCGCCCGAGCCGGTGCCGGTAACCGCCTCCGTCGCCGCGGCCTCCGCCGCGCCCGAGCCCGTCCGGGAGCCGACGGCGCCCTGAACGGCGTGAGGGAGGGCCCGTGCCAGGAGGTGGCTCGCGGGCCCTTCTTCATGCCCCGGTACGGACGGGGCGTCAGGTGAGGCCGACCACCACCGTCTTGGCCGCCTTGTCGTGCAGGCCCTGCTTGTAGGGCTTGTCGAAGTAGCTCCAGCCGCCCGCGATCGCCGTCCACACACAGGCGCAGCAGAACGCGAACGGGATCCACAGCACCAGGGCGCGGACCAGCGAGGTCTGCACGGAGGGCGTGGAGCCGTTGTCCAGGTTGGCGACCCGCATGCCGAACCACTTCTTGCCGAGGGTCTGGCCGGTCCGGGCGATCAGGATCGTGTCGTACGCGACGTACAGGACGGCCGTGATGACCTCGCGCCCGAAGGTCTTGCCGAACTCGATCTCGTCCGCGTCCACCGTGTACTGGTCGACGCGGAACGCCCACACCAGCAGCGCCACCACGATGTACACCAGGACCATGTCGATGATCCGGGCGATCGTGCGCTTGCCGCTCTCGGCCAGCGGGGGCATCCCGGCGAGCGGGTCGGCCGGGTGGCCGCCGTACGCGTCACCGCCCTGGCCCCCGTAGGGGCCGCCGCCGCCCGAGTACGGCGGGGGCGGCTCCCCGTCGTACGGGGTGTCGTACGGCGAGCCGCCCCGCCCCTCGCCGGACGAGGGCGGCGGACCCTGCGGGGGCTGCCGCGGAGGCTCCTGGGAGGGCTCCTGCGGCGGTTCCTGCGGGGGCTTCTTCCGGAGCGGGTCCTCCTCCGGCGGGCCGCCGGAGCCGGGGGGCGGTTCGGTGGTCATGGCCCGAGTGGAACCCGGGGCCCACGGGGCCGCATCCGGCGAGCGGCTATACGGGTGTCAGCCGGCCACGAACGTGTGTGCGGCCTTGTCGTGCCAGCACTGGCGCCACGGCCTGTCGAACACGCCCCATACGACGCCCACGACACCGATCACGAGCAGCCCGGGCACGCTGTAGACGAGCCAGCGGCGCAGGGCGGCCCCGAAGGACGGGGGCTCGTGGCCCTCGATGTCCCGCACCTCCAGACCGAACAGCTTCTTGCCCAGCGTGCGCCCCCACTTGGCGGTGGGCAGGGCCTCGTACACGATCCCGAAGACGAGGAGGACGCCGACGACGATGCCGAGGTACACGGACGTCGTGCCGTCGAGCAGCCACACGGTGACGGTCTGTCCGGTGAGCTTGGCCTCGTCGATCTTCTCGTTGACGTGGTCGACGGCCTTCACGCCGAGGGGGACGGCGGCGGCGGAGGTGACGGCGGCGAGGACGAGCGTGTCGACCAGACGGGCGGCGAACCGCTTCCCGAGCCCCGCCGGACGGGCCGCCGCCTGCCTGCGGGCGGCCGCCTGGAAGATGTCCTCGACCGGCGGCTTCCAGGGGCCGGGCTGCTCGTCGGCCCCCGCGAGCCGGTGCACCTGCTGCGCCCACGAGGACTGTCCCCCACCCGGACCGGGGGCCATGGGAGTGGACGCGGGGGTGGGCACGGGTGCGGGTGCCTGGGCGGCGGCCTGGGCCGGGGTGGACTGCTGCGGGGCCCCTGAGGGGCCGCCCGTCTGCCCTGCGGCGGGCGGGAACACGGCGGGGCCCTGCTGGGCCGGGCCCTGGGCCGCCGGGGAGGCGGGGGCCTGAAGACCTGGGCCGGACTGAGCCTGCGGCTGGGCCGCTTGGGCCGAGTGAGCCGCCTGGGCCGACTGGGCCGCGGCCGCGCGCTCGGCGGCGGCCTTGCCCGCGGCGAACCCGGGCTTGGCGCGGCCGGTGTCGGCGGGCGCGTCCCCGGGCGTGGGGCGCCGGAAGACGAAGGTGCCGGGCGACGCCACGTCATCGGCACCCGTCTCCGGCTCCACCGGCGGAATCGTCGCCGTACCGTCCGTACTGGCGGCCCACCCGTCGGGCTGGGCCGGAGCCCCCGCCTGACGCCCGCCGGCCGCCTGCACGCCCAGGTCCCCGGGCTGGCCCGGGACGCCGGACTGGCCCGAGACGCCCGACTGGCCCAGGGCACCTGCCTGGCCCGGGACGCCCGACTGGCCCGGGGCACCTGCCTGGCCCGGGAACCCCGACTGCCCTGGAACCCCCGACTGGCCCAAGACGCCCGACTGGCCCGCAGACCCCGACTGCCCTGGAACCCCCGACTGGCCCGGGACGCCCGGCTGGCCCGGGACCCCAGCCTGGCCCGGGACCCCAGCCTGCCCCGGAACCCCAGCCTGGCCCGGGACCCCAGCCTGCCCCGGAACCCCAGCCTGGCCCGGGACCCCAGCCTGGCCCGGGACCCCAGCCTGCCCCGGAACCCCAGCCTGCCCCGGAACCCCAGCCTGGCCCGCGGCCGCCTGCTGCCCCGGAACCCCCGGCTGGGGGCCGCCCGTCAGTCGGGTCCTCGGGTCGCTGTTCGGGGCCGCGCCCCAGGAGATGCGGCGGTCCTGGTCGCCGCCGAAGCCGGACTGGTGGGAGCGGTCGGCGCCCCAGGCCGAGGCGGGCTCGGGGCGGCCGCCGCCGTACTGCTCCGCCGGGTTCGGGTCCTCGTCGAAGAAGTGCGGGCCGGTCTCCTCCACGGGCGAGGCCGGAGGCGTGAGCGGCGCGCCGTCCGACGGGGCCGGGCGGCTGGTGCCCGGTACCCAGGCGGAACCGTTCCAGTACCGGACGTATCCGGGAATGGACGGGTCCGGGTAATACCCCTCGCGGGGCCTGTCGTCGCCGGGGGCCGGGGTTGGGGCGCTCATGTCCGTCGTCCCGTATCTGCTCGGAGGTGGGATGGGGGCATCCACATCTATCAGACGGACGCAACCCCCACCGCCAGTCCCGCCGTACCCGCCCCTTTCCGGGCAACCCCGTGCACGCCCTTCACACGTTCGGAACCGTCCGGCCGAAGATCAGCAGACAGAACTCACGAAAAAAGTTCTCCGAACCCGCGTAATGCTCCGCATCCCTCGCGCTCTCTCCCTCCGTACACATCCGTACCGAGAGGAGAACGACCATGCATCACACCGTGGTGGAGCGCGAGCTGGAGCTGAAGCTCATCCTGTCGCCGGAGCGGAGCATCCCCGTCCCGGCCCTGCTGAGCTACCGGGCCGACGACCCCTTCGCCGTGCACGTGGCCTTCCACATCAACTCCGAGCAGCCCGTCCACTGGACCTTCGCCCGTGAGCTGCTGGTGGAGGGGGTGTTCCGGCCGTGCGGGCACGGGGACGTGCGGGTGTGGCCGACGAAGGTGGAGGGGCGCGGCGTCGTGCTGATGGCGCTCAGCTCGCCCGGCGGCGACGCCCTGCTGGAGGCGCCGGCCGCCCAGGTCTCGGCCTGGCTGGAGCGGACGCTGCGGGTGGTGCCGCCGGGGACCGAGGCGGAGCAGCTCGGTCTCGACGAGGGCCTGGCCGAGTTGTTCACCCCGACCCCGGCGGACGATCTGTGGCTGCGCGACCCATGGCTCTCGGACGAGTCCAAGGACGGTGAATGAACGGGGGTGGGTCAGAACAGCTTGCCCGGATTGAGGATCCCCAGCGGGTCGAACACCTGCTTGACCGCCCGCTGCATCTCCACCCCCACCGGGCCGATCTCGCGCGCCAGCCACTCCTTCTTCAGGACGCCCACGCCGTGCTCGCCGGTGATCGTGCCGCCGAGTTCCAGGCCGAGGGCCATGATCTCGTCGAAGGACTCGCGGGCGCGCCCGCACTCGTCGGGGTCCTGTGCGTCGAAGCAGACGGTGGGGTGGGTGTTGCCGTCGCCGGCGTGGGCGACGACCCCGATGGTCAGCCGGTGCTTCTCCGCGATGCGCTCCACGCCCTCGATCATGTCGCCGAGCCGCGACCGGGGCACGCACACGTCGTCGATCATCGTCGTGCCCTTGACGGCCTCCAGGGCGACGAGTGACGACCGCCGCGCCTGGAGGAGGAGTTCGGACTCCGCCGCGTCGTCGGCCGGGACCACCTGGGTGGCGCCCGCCTCCTCGCACAGCGCCGCCACCGCGGCGAGGTCGGCGGCCGGTGCGGGGGTGTCGAAGGCGGCCAGCAGGAGGGCCTCGGTGGACTCCGGCAGGCCCATGTGGGCGAGGTCGTTGACCGCCTTGACGGTCGTACGGTCCATCAGCTCCAGCAGGGACGGCACATGCCCGCCGGCCATGATCCGGCACACCGCGTCGCAGGCGGCGGCCGCCGACGCGAACTCCGCCGCCAGCACCAGCTGCCGCGGCGGCTGCGGCCTGAGGGCGAGGATCGCCCGTACGACGATGCCGAGCGAGCCCTCGGAGCCCACGAACAGCCGGGTCAGGTCGTACCCGGCGACGCCCTTCGCGGTGCGGCGGCCGGTGGACATCAGCCGCCCGTCGGCCAGGACGACGTCGAGGCCGAGGACGTACTCGGCCGTCACCCCGTACTTCACACAGCACAGGCCGCCCGAGGCTGTGCCGATGTTGCCGCCGATGGTGCACATCTCCCAGCTGGAGGGGTCCGGCGGGTAGTACAGACCGTGTTCGCCCACCGCGCGGGAGAGGACGGCGTTGACGACGCCCGGTTCGACGACGGCGATGCGGTCGACCGGGTTGATCTCCAGGATGCGGTCCATCTTCGTCAGCGACAGCACGACGCACTCGTCGGTCGCGTTGGCGCCGCCGGACAGACCAGTGCGCGCGCCCTGCGGGACGACCGGGACGCGCAGCTCGGTCGCGGTGCGCATGACGTGCTGCACCTGTTCGACCGTGCGCGGCAGCACGACGACCGCCGGGGTGCCGGCCGGGCAGAAGCTGGCCATGTCGTTGGCGTACGAGGCGGTGACGTCGGGGTCGGTGAGGACGGCCTCGGCGGGCAGGCCGGCGAGCAGACGGTCGACGAGGTTGCCCGTGACCTCGTCGCGTGGCGCTTCGATACGGCTCATGATCACAGGTTCGCACCCGGGGCCATCGGTGTGAACCCCGTCCACGGCGGCCGTCACCTGCCCGGGTGCGGCGCAGGCGCTGCCGCACAGTGAGCGCCATGGACAGCGTCGTACGGAATGAAGAACAGACCGCGCCCGCGGCGCAGGAGCCGCCTCGCGCGGCCCCCTGGTACCGCCGGCGTCCGCTCGTCGGCTCGCTCGTGGGGTGTCTCGTGCTGGCCGGCGGGGCGGTGCTGCTGTGTCTGCCGGGTGAGCGGGCGGAACGCGGGGCGGCGCCCGCACCGGCTCCGGGGGCGCGGGCGGCGGTGGCGGCCGGGGCGCCGGCCGCGCTGCCCGATCTGGCGGTGCTGATCGACGCGCAGGAGAGCCGGGTGCGGGAGCATCCTCGCGACGCCCGGTCGTGGGCGGTGCTGGGCGCGGCCTACGTCGAGCAGGGCCGGCGCACCTCCAAGGCCGGCGTCCTCTACCCGAAGGCCGAGCGGGCGCTGCGCACCTCGCTGAAGGTGCGGCCGAAGGACAACGCCGAGGCCCTCGACGCACTGGCCGCGCTGGCCAACGCGCGTCGCGACTTCCGGGCGGCGCTGGTCTGGGCGGACGGCGCGCGCCGGCAGGCGCCGAGGCGCTGGACGACGTATGCGCAGCTCATCGGCGCCTACACGGGTCTCGGCGACCACAAGAAGGCGCTCAAGGCGCTGGAGAGGCTGACCGAGCTGCGGTCAGGTCCGCCGGTGCTGGCGCGGGCGGCGGGCGTGTACTGGGACCAGGGCCGGCGGGAGGACGCGCAGGCCGCGCTGGCCGACGCGGCGGCCGGGGCCGCCTCCCCCGCCGAGGAGGCCGCGTGGCTGGAGCGGGCCGGGCAGCTGGCCTTCGAGCGCGGTGAGCGGGAGAGCGCGCTGCGGCACTTCCGGACGGCCGTACGGCTGGACCCGGACCTGGGGGCCGCGCGGGCCGGACAGGGGCGGGCGCTGGCGGCGCTCGGCCGCACCTCGGAGGCGGTGACCGCGTACCGGAAGGCACTCGCCGGGCAGCCGCTGCCGCAGTACGCGCTCGAACTGGGCGAACTGTACGAGGCGGCGGGGCGGACGCGGCAGGCGCGCGAGCAGTACGGCCTGCTGCGCGAGCGGGTGCGGAAGGACGCGGCGGGCGGCGTGGACGGGGAGCTGGTGCTCGGTCTGTGCGAGGCGGACCACGGCGATCCGGCGTCGGCGGTACGGCGGTTGCGGGCCGAGTGGCGGCGCCAGCCGGGCGTCGCGGTCGCGGACGCGCTGGGCTGGGCGCTGCACCGGGCCGGGAACGACGAGGAGGCGCTGCGGTTCGCCGTGATCGCCACCGACCGGACGCACGCCGGCGCGGTGCTCAGCGCGCCGTACGTCTACCACCGGGGCATGATCGAGCGGGGTCTGAAGCGGACGTCGTCGGCGCGCCGCCACCTGCGGGAGGCGCTGCGGCTCAACCCGTACTTCTCCCCGCTGCACGCCCGTACGGCGCGGGCCGCGCTCGGGGCTCTCGGCGAGCCCGCGGACGTGCCGCCGCCCACGGGGTTGCCGTCCCCGTGAGCGCGGGGCCTACGCGTCCTTCTTGGCCGCCGGCTTGTAGTAGAGGGAGAACCGGCGGGCGCCGGACGTGCCGGAGGCGAAGCCCATGTAGAGGCGGGAGCCGCGGACGGCGAGGCCCTCCGGTTCGCGGTAGGTGAGGGAGGCGCCGGCCCCGGTGCGGGTGCGCTGGACGAGCTTCCCGGTGCGGATGTCCAGGCAGGAGAGGTAGGCGTTGCCGCGCTCGGCGGGCGGGTTCGTCTTCGCGTCGTAGGCCGTGCCGGCGAGCTGGTAGACGTGGTCGCCGTGCAGGGCGTACCCCTGGAAGGGGATCGTCGCGTCGGGGTGGGCGCCGGTCTGGGCGAAGTCGGCGACGGGGTCGTCGTAGTCGCGGTCGACGAAGGACTCGAGGTCCCAGACGCGGTAGCGGGCCTTGCCGTCCATGCGGTAGCGGACCGAGACGCGCTTGGAGGTCATGCAGACCGACGGCTGGTTGTTGGTGGACCCGGGTATCGGCTTGCGGACCTTGACGTCCTCGGCGGTGCGGACGGCACCGGCGGTGAAGCGGAAGCGGGTGACGCCCTGGCCGTAGCCGCCCTTGGAGGCGGCCTCGGTCCAGATCCAGACGGTGCCGTCGGGCGCGTTCTGCACACCCATGCTGACGCCGTGCCCAAAGCCCTGGAGGTACATGTGGCCGAGTGCGTTGCCCTGGTGGTCGAGGCGGTTGAGGCACAGGTTGCCGGCCGCCTCGCCGTCCGCCCGGACCTGGAGGACGTAGAGGTGCTTGTGGGTCTCGTCGAAGGCGAAGGACTGCAGGACCGTGCCCTCCCGCAGGGCCTTGGTACTCAGCCAGCGCACGGCCGGTACGGTAAGGTCGAAACGGTCGGCCACGGTCCACCCTCGCCTTCGGCGGGGGCCCGTGCTGCTACAGGTTGCCCCGCTTCGCCTGCTCACGTTCGATCGCCTCGAACAGGGCCTTGAAGTTGCCCTTGCCGAAGCCCATCGAGCCGTGGCGTTCGATGATCTCGAAGAACACCGTAGGGCGGTCCTGCACCGGCTTGGTGAAGATCTGGAGAAGATATCCGTCCTCGTCGCGGTCGGCGAGGATCTTCAGCTCGCGCAGGGTCTCCACGGGCACGCGGGTGTCGCCGACCCACTCGCCGAGGGTGTCGTAGTAGGAGTCGGGGGTGTCGAGGAACCGCACCCCGGCCGCGCGCATGGTCCGTACGGTCGCGACGATGTCGTTGGTGTTGAGCGCGATGTGCTGGACGCCCGCGCCGCCGTAGAACTCCAGGTACTCGTCGATCTGGGACTTCTTCTTGGCGACGGCGGGCTCGTTGATCGGGAACTTGACCTTGAGCGTGCCGTCGGCGACGACCTTCGACATGAGGGCGGAGTACTCGGTGGCGATGTCGTCGCCCACGAACTCCTTCATGTTCGTGAAGCCCATGACCTTGTTGTAGAAGCCGACCCACTCGTTCATCCGGCCGAGCTCGACGTTGCCGACGCAGTGGTCGATGGCCTGGAAGGTGCGGTGGGCCGGCGGTTCGACGATCGGGGCCGCGGCGACGAACCCCGGGAGGTAGGGGCCGTCGTAGCCGGAGCGGTCGACCAGGGTGTGACGGGTCTCGCCGTACGTGGCGATCGCGGCGAGGACGACCGTGCCGTGCTCGTCCTTCAGCTCGTACGGCTCGGCGACCGAGCGGGCGCCGTGCTCGATCGCGTAGGCGTACGCGGCGCGGGCGTCCGGAACCTCGATGGCGAGGTCGATCACCCCGTCGCCGTGCTCGGCCACGTGCTGGGCGAGGAAGTGGCCCCAGGTGGTGGTGGCCTTGACGACGGAGGTGAGGACGAAGCGGGCCGACCCGTTGGTGAGCACGTACGACGCGGTCTCACGGCTGCCGGTCTCCGGTCCGCTGTACGCGACCAGCTTCATGCCGAAGGCGGTGGAGTAGTAGTGCGCGGCCTGTTTGGCGTTGCCCACGGCGAAGACGACCGCGTCCATTCCCCTGACCGGGAAGGGGTCTGCCTGCCGGGCGGTGTCGGGAGTGTGGTGTGTGGCCTGGATCACAGTGACAGCCTGCAACGTGTCGACAAGCAGACGCAACAGCTGAATTCTCGCTACTGCCGATGGACCCGGTTGACATGGAGTGCCGACCGTGTGAGGCGCGGGGCCCAGTCGACGGCCCCTCTTCCGTTGCCCTTACGGCCGTACCCAAGGGGCGATCGACCAGGGCGTGGGCTTTGATGGCACCGTCCGGGCCTCCACCGCGATCGTGAGGGAGAACGCCGTTCCGCTGCGGATCATCCCGCTGGTGGAGCAGGCCGCCTCCGAGGGCCGGGAGAGGACGTAGCCGACCTGGGGTGGTGAGGGCCTGTGAGCTTCTGGGAGTACCTGGACACCCGGCACCGGCAGTTGCTCACGGACGCCGGCCACCATGCCTTCGTGGTCTTCCTTTGCGTGGTCGCGACCGCCGTCCTGGGAGTGCTGATCGCCGTCGTCACCCGCGGCGGCGACCGGGCCGGCGGCCTCGCCACCACCGCGGGCGCCACGATCCTCACCGTTCCGTCCCTCGCCCTGATCGGCCTGCTGATCCTGACCGGGATCCGGGTCTCCACCCGGATGCTGATGGGGATCGCCGCGCTCGCCGCGTACGTCTCCGGGCCCGGCCTCGGCAA
The DNA here is from genome assembly GCF_044763345.1 of Streptomyces sp. NPDC096132. Taxonomy (NCBI): domain Bacteria; kingdom Bacillati; phylum Actinomycetota; class Actinomycetes; order Kitasatosporales; family Streptomycetaceae; genus Streptomyces; species Streptomyces sp. NPDC096132. Next base: position 134,990 of record NZ_JBIWGA010000001.1, on the reverse strand, counting down.
CGAGATCTTCCGTGGCATCGCCTCCCCGGGCAGCGCGAGCGCGCTCGACCAGGTCCTCGCGGGCACGCTCGGGATCATCGTCCTGGCGCTCCTGTTCGACGCCGCGTATGTCGTCGTCGGGCGGCTGACGATTCCCGGGGGGATCCGTGGCTGAGACACGGTCCGCTTCTCGCGGAGTCGGTGCTCACGAGGGTGGTTCGCACGGCGCCGGCATCGAGCTGGAGAGCCTGAGCAAGCGGTATCCCGGCAGTCCGCGGCCGTCCGTGGACGACGTGAGCCTGCGGATCGAGGCCGGTGAGACCGTCGTCCTGGTGGGGCCGCCGGGCTGCGGGAAGTCCACGACCCTGAAGATGATCAACCGGTTGATCGAGCCCAGCGGCGGCCGGATCCGCATCGACGGCGAGGACGTCACCGGCATCGACCCGGTGCGGCTGCGCCGCAAGGTCGGGTACGCGACCCGGTCGTCGGGGCTGTTCCCGCACATGACCGTCGCCCGGAACATCGCGCTCGTGCCCAGGACGGCCGGCTGGCCGAAGGCGCGGATCAGGGACCGGGTGGAGGAGATGCTCGGCCTGGTCGGGCTCGACCCCGGCACCTTCCACGGCCGCTATCCGCACCAGCTGTCCGGCGGGCAGCGGCAACGGGTGGGCGTGGCCCGGGCGCTCGCGGCCGATCCGCCCGTGCTGCTGATGGACGAGCCGTTCGGCGGGCTGGACCCGGCCACCCGCGGGCACCTCCAGGACGAACTGATCCGACTCCAGGGCGAGCTGCGCAAGTCGCCCTCGCCCTGCTGGTCGACTGGGTGGCGTCGCTGGGGGAGGTGTTGCTGCGGCCGAGGGGGTTGGAGGGGTGAGGAGGACGACCGGCAGTTGCAGGAGGACGACCGGCAGTGGCAAAGGGAGCCCCAGTTGCAAAGAAACCCTTGCATAGACTTCTTTGCAAGGATACCTTTGCATGCATGAACGAGCCCCGGGATCCACAGGTTCGCCAGCTCGACGCGCGGTCGCTGCGAGGGCTGGCGCATCCGCTGCGTATGCAGCTCCTCGACGCCCTGCGCTTCGGCGGACCGGCCACCGCCTCCCAACTGGCCGAGAAACTGGGTGAGTCCAGCGGAGCCACCAGCTACCACCTGCGCCAGCTCGCCGCCCACGGCTTCGTCGAGGACGACCCCGAGCGGGGCAAGGGCCGGGAGCGGTGGTGGAAGGCGGCCCACCAGGGTCTGCGCTTCGGCGACGAACTGCTCACGGACGCCGACCCGGCCGTACGCGGGGCAGCCGACATGTATCTGCACGAGGTCGCGACCACCCAGACCCGGGATCTGTCGACCTGGCTGGGCAACCGTGACTCCTGGCCCGACGAGTGGAACAGCGTCTGGGACATGAGCAGCGCGACGCTACGGCTGACCCCGGAACTGACCCGCGAACTCGTCGAGAAGATGCACACGTTGATCGACACCTACCGCGACCGCGCCTCCGACGCGGACGACGCCGACACGGCGCAGGTCCGCCTGCACACGCACGCGTTCCCCCTCACGACGGACCGAGAGAGGCACCAGTGATCACCCCCGAGACCCACCTCGCCCTGCACCACGCCCGAGCCGCCGAACTCCACGCCTTAGCCGAAGCCCACCGTCTCGCCGCGGAAGCCGGGCGCCCTCACGGCCTCCGCAGCCGCCTCGGCTGGACCCTCGTGGAAGTGGGCCTGCGCCTCGCCACCCCCAAGCCCACGATTCTCGCCCCTAGCAGCTAGCAATCAGCAGCTGGGCACGGACCCCTTCCCGCTCCCCAGTGCCGTGAGGGCGCTCACCGCGCCCTTGAGCGTGGTCACCGGGATCAGCCGGAGCCCCTTGGGCAGGTCGGACTTCGCGTCGCCGCACTCGTCCTTCGGGACGAGGAAGACCGTCGCCCCGTCCCGCTGGGCGGCCTGCGTCTTCAGGGCGACGCCGCCGACCGCGCCGACCGTCCCGTTCGCCTCGATGGTGCCCGTACCGGCGATGGTGCGGCCGCCGGTGAGGTCGCCGCCCGCACCGTTCCCGTCGAGCTTGTCGACGATGCCCAGCGAGAACAGCAGCCCCGCGCTGGGGCCGCCCACGTCGGACAGCTTCAGCGTGACCTTGATCCCGTCGTCGGTACGGTCGAGGTACCTCAGCGCGGCGTCGGTCGCGGCGTCCTGGGACTCCTCCATCTGCTCGGTGTTGTGCTCCTCGATCTCCTTGGTGGTCTGCCCGCTGGGGTAGACCGAGTCGCGCGGCATGATCGCCTGGTCGCTGCGGAACCAGCCGTCGATCACATCGCCGAGCCTGACGTCGGCGTCGGGTCCGGTCGCCTCGATCGTCGTCATCCGCAGCTGCCCGGACGTGTCCCGGGTGGGCGCGCCGGAGATCGTGATGACGGGGGTGCCCTGGTTCTCCCCGAGCACGTTCGCCGTCATGCCGGGCTGCGCCACCGAGAACGGCAACGGAGCGAACACCGCCGTGGCGAGCAGCCCCACAAAGGGCACGGCGCAGACGACGAGAGCCTGGAGGCGTGTGAGACGAGAGAGCACGGGGCCAAATGTAACCGGCGCAGGCAAGCCCCCGACCTGGCGGCCACCACCCACACAGCCCGCGCGCACTCACCCCACACAACCCGCGGCCAGTCACCCCACACAGCCCTCAGCCAGTCGCCGCACACAACCCGCGCGCGCTCACCCCATACAGCCCGCGCGCACTCACCCCACACAGCCCGCGCGCACTCACCCCACGCAGCCTGCGGCCAGTCACCCCACACAGCCCTCAGCCAGTCGCCGCACACAACCCGCGCGCGCTCACCCCGCACAGCCCGCGCGCACTCACCCCACACAGCCCGCGCGCACTCACCCCACACAGCCTGCGGGCAGGCGTGCCGCTGGGGCGGTACGGGTGGGCGCAGGCGGCACCCCGCCGGCGCGGGCAAGCGGACCCACCCCCGCCCGACACCAGCACCGGTGCCCACGCTGCGCACCCGCCCAGACCCAGCGTCAGCGCAACGCCTCCGCCACCTCCCGAGCCGCATCCATCACCCTCGGCCCCACGCGCTCCGGCACCGCATCGGCCAGCATCACCACACCCACACTCCCCTCGACCCCCGTCACACCGAGCAGCGGCGCGGCGGCACCACTCGCCCCCGCCTCCCATTCCCCGTGCGTGAGCGTGTACCCCGGCTCCCCCGGCAGCCTCTGCCGCGCAGCGAGAATCGCCCGGCCGGCGGCCCCCCGGTCCAGCGGATGCCGGAAACCGGCCCGGTACGCCACGTGGTAGTCCGTCCACGACGGCTCGACGACGGCGACGGCGAGCGCATCCGTCCCGTCCACCAGCGTCAGATGGGCGGTCGCCCCTATGTCCTCGGCCAGCGACCGCAGCGCGGGCAGCGCCGCCTCGCGGACCAGCGGATGCACCTGGCGGCCCAGCCTCAGCACCCCGAGGCCGACCCGGGCTCGCCCGCCCAGGTCACGTCGTACGAGTGCGTGCTGCTCCAGCGTGGCGAGCAACCGGTACACGACGGTCCGGTTCACGCCCAGTTTCTGGGACAGCTCGGTGACGGTCAGCCCGTGGTCCGTGTCGGCCAGCAGCTTGAGGACCTTGAGTCCCCGGTCGAGCGTCTGGGAGGTCTCCGCGGTCACGACGCCCACTCCTTAGTGGTGAGGTCGGCAGCCCCCGTCGCGGCGGATGCGTCACCGAGTCCCGTCAGTGACGCGCTTCAGAGGCCGCCGATCGACAGATGGGCCCAGCTTGTCCGGGCCCAGTCGCTTCACGGCTGCGCTCCGCGGCGGCGCTGCCACGGGGCGTGTGCGTAGCGGGACAGTAGCGAAGCAGGTTCGCTGAGCGGAAGAGAACGTCCAGAATCCGGTCATTGGCCGGTACGGACTACTAGTGTTTACCTCGCATTTGCCCTGAAACGTCGCCCCACCTGGAAGAACTCCTGGAAGAACTCCCGGACGGACTCCCGGAGGAAGTCCTGGACGGATCCTGGACGGACTCACTTCATGCGAGTCGCCCACTCCTGGACCTTGGCGATGCGCTGCCGCAACTGCCCGGCCGTCGCCTCCGCGCTCGCCGGTCCCCCGCACACCCGCCGCAGCTCGGTGTGGATGACCCCGTGCGGCTTGCCGCTCTGATGGACGTACGCGCCGACCATCGTGTTGAGCTGCCGCCGCAGCTCCATCATCTCCTTGTGCGAGACGACGGGCCGCCGCTCGGCCGGCACCTCCAGCAGATCGGCCTCGCTGTCCGGCTTCTTCTTGCTGTGCGCGATCTGCTTGGCCTGCCGCTTCTGGAGCAGCAGCTGCACCTGGTCGGGCTCGAGCAGCCCCGGGATGCCGAGGTAGTCCTGCTCCTCCTCGCTCCCCGGATGGGCCTGCATGCCGAACTCGGCGCCGTTGTACATGACCCGGTCGAAGACGGCGTCGGACTCCAGCGCCTCGAAAGGCAGCATGTCCTGCTCCCCGGTGTCCTCGTCCTGCTGCTTCTCCGCCTCCTGGAGGAGCTTCTCCTCCTCGGCGTACGGGTCCTCCTCGCCCTCCTTCTTGGGCTTGTCGAGGACGTGGTCGCGCTCGCGTTCCATCTCGTTGGCGAAGCCGAGCAGATCGGGCACGGTCGGCAGGAACACGGACGCGGTCTCGCCGCGCCGCCGGGACCGTACGAAACGCCCGACGGCCTGCGCGAAGAAGAGCGGCGTGGAGATGGTGGTGGCGTACACCCCGACCGCCAGCCGCGGCACGTCGACGCCCTCGGACACCATCCGGACGGCGACCATCCACCGGTCGGTGTTGCCGCTGAACTCGTCGATGCGGTCGGAGGCACCGGCGTCGTCGGACAGCACCAGCGTCGCCTTGCTGCCGGTGATCTCCCGGATCAGCTTGGCGTACGCCCGCGCCGAGTCCTGGTCGGAGGCGATGACGAGCGCCCCCGCGTCCGGGATCGACTTCCTGACCTCCGTCAGCCGCTGGTCGGCGGCGCGCAGCACGCTCGGCATCCATTCGCCGCGCGGATCCAGGGCCGTACGCCACGCCTGGCTGATCGCGTCCTTCGTCATCGGCTCGCCGAGCCGCGCGGCGATCTCGTCACCGGCCTTGGTCCGCCAGCGCATGTTGCCGCTGTAGGAGAGGAAGATGACGGGCCGGACGACGTTGTCCGCGAGCGCGGACCCGTATCCGTACGTGTAGTCGGCGGAGGACCGGCGGATCCCGTCCGCCCCCTCCTCGTACGTCACGAAGGGGATGGGGTTGGTGTCGGACCGGAAGGGAGTACCGGTCAGGGCCAGCCGTCGCGTCGCCGGCTCGAAGGCCTCCAGGCAGGCCTCGCCCCAGGACTTGGAGTCACCGGCGTGGTGGATCTCGTCGAGGATGACGAGGGTCTTGCGCTGCTCGCTCCGGTTGCGGTGCAGCATCGGCCGTACGCCGACGCCCGCGTACGTGACCGCGACCCCGTGGTAGTCCTTGCTGAGCGGTCCGGCGCTGTACTCGGGATCGAGCCGGATCCCTATCCGCGCCGCCGCCTCCGCCCACTGCTTCTTCAGGTGCTCGGTGGGCGCGACCACGGTCACCTGCTGCACGACGTGGTGGTGCAGCAGCCAGGAGGCGAGCGTCAGCGCGAAGGTCGTCTTGCCGGCGCCGGGCGTGGCGACGGCGAGGAAGTCGCGCGGCTGCTCCTGGATGTACTTCTCCATCGCCCCCTGCTGCCAGGCCCGCAGTTTGCTGGCGGTACCCCAGGGCGCGCGGCCGGGGAAGGCGGGAGAGAGGTGGTGGGAGTGGGAGGAGGAGGTGGCGGTGGTAGTCACGGTCTCCGGGTTCGGGGGTCGGGCGGCTCGGCTGGGCGTCTCGGTCTAGGACTCGGCTACGTATGACAACCGGGCCACCCTACCGGCGGCCCGGGACCGTCCACCCGCCAACGGGGCCGGGGCGCCGCAGGGTGGGACCCACGTCACAGCGCCCGCAGTCGCTCCGCGATCCGGCCGACCTCCGGCTCCGTACCGGAAGCGACATCGATGACCAGGTCGTATGCCGCGTCCTGGTCGCAGCCGGCGAGGTCCACGCCGTGCAGCGCGAGAAACGTCACGGCGGCGAGCCAGGCGGCGCGCTTGTTGCCGTCGACGAGGGGATGGTTCGTGGCGACGGCGTGCAGGAGCGCGGCGGCCTGCTCGTGGAGGTCGTCGTAGGCGGCCGTGCCGAACATCCGGGCCCGCGGCCGGTGCACGGCGGAGGCCAGCAGCCCGGGCGCCCGGGCCTCGGGGGCACGCCCGCCGAAGGCGATGCGGGCGATGTCGGTGACCTCGGCGACGGTCAGGTGACGGGTGGCGTGCGGGCCCGTGTGGTCAGCCGGCTGCCGACCGATGCGCTCGCTCATTCCCCCAGCCTCCGCAGCAGTTCGGTGTGCGCTCCCGCGAGCCGCTCGGCGGTCTCCCGCACCCGTGCCTCCTCCGCCCGCAGACGCTCGCGTACGGCGTCCAGCGCGATGTCCTCCGGGCTGCGGCCGGTGGCGTCCGCGAGGTCGGCGAGGGCCTGGTGGAGGCCGGGGTCGAGGGCGAGGGTCAGGTGCTGCATGCCGCCGAGGTCAGGAAACGGAAGGGCGCGCGGGCCAGGGGATTTACGGGCGCCGCTCGTGCAGCCGGGTGGTCACCCACGCCCCGACCAGCGCCACCCCGGCCATCGGCAGGAACACGGCGGCGAAGGCGGCCGGATGAGAGGAACCGCCGGCCGCCGTGGCCGCGTGCGCCACGCTCCCCCCGCCGAGCGCCGCGAAGGCGGCACCCCCGGCGGCCAGCAGCAGCACATTGGACAGACCGTCCGAGATCTGCAGGGCCGCGGAGTTGGCGCCCGCCTCCTCCGGAGCGGAGAGCTGGAGCAGCAGCACACTGGTGGAGGAGATGACGAGCCCCATCCCGAAACACCCGAAGCCCCAGGCGACGGCGACGGTCCAGACGGGCACGGAGTGGATCAGCACACTGGGCGCGGCGGCGACGGCCCCGGCCACCAGCACCATCCCGACCGTCATCAGCCGTTCCCGGTACGGCTCCACACGCGCCCGCGCCTGCACCCAGGAACCCAGCGCCCAGGTCCCCCCGCTGGCCGCGAGCGAGAACCCGGCGAGCGTGGGACTCAGCCCCCTCTCGGTGACGAGCATCAACGGCACGAAGGACTCGGCGGAGATGAAGGCCCCGGCCGCCAGCCCTCGCAACAGCACCACGGACGGCAGCCCGCGGGCCGCCCGCCAGATCCCGCGCGGCAGCAGCCCGAGCACGGCGGGCACGAGCAGCGCGAGCCCGGCCGCGAGCGGCAGAACGGAGAGGGGCCGCAGATCCTGGGCGCCGTACTGCAACAGCCCGGCCCCGAACGAGATCCCGAGAGCGAGCCGGATCCGCCGCCGGTCCGAGGAGGAGGAACCACCGGAGCCATCGGAACCACCGGAGCCGCTGGAGCCGCCGGAGCCGCTGTGAACGGCCCCACCGGCCCGCCGCCGTATCTGAGGCAGGGCGAGCGCGAGCGGGAGCAGCACGAGCACGGGCATCCCCAGGAACACCCACCGCCACCCGAGACGCTCCGTCACCGTCCCCGCGGCCAGCGGCCCGACCACGGACGGCACGACCCACGCGGCGGCGAAGGCAGCCATGATCGCGGGCCGCAACCGCTCCGGATAGGCCCGCCCCACGACCACGTACAACGCCACGATGACCAGCCCACCCCCCAGCCCCTGCACGGCCCGCCCGAGAATGAACACCCACATGTCCTGCGCGGTCCCGGCCACCACGAGCCCCACCCCGAAGGCCGCGATCCCGCTGCTCAACGCCCCCAGCGGCCCCCGCCGATCCGACCACTGCCCGGCGAACACCATCCCGAACAGGCTGGTGGTGAAGTACCCGGAGAACGCGAACGCGTACAGCGACACCCCGCCCAGTTCCCGAGCGGCGACCGGCATGGCCGTCCCCACCGCCGTCGCCTCGAAGGCGATGAGCAGCACCACGGAGACGATCCCGACACTCAGCGCCCGATAGGCCCGCCCCAGGACACCCTCACCATCGGACGGACCGTAGCTCTCGACGAGGTCTGCGACACCGGTGTCGCGGGGTTCCAGGGCAGCCATGCCCGCCAGCGTAAGGTCCACGACCGACATTGACCCCTGTCAGAAGACGGACTCCCCCTCCGCCCTTGGTCGTACACCCACCCCCTCCTTCATGAACGGCGTATGGCAGTCCCATTGCAGCGGCCCGTTCCTCCTTGAGCCCGGTCCCACCCCCGCCGTACGTTCATCTCACCAAGACGGATCGGGCCTCAACCCCCCGCTCCCGACCTGGCCGTGTGCCCGAGTGGCTTAGGGACTCGCCTGCAAAGCGAGGTACGTGGGTTCAATTCCCGCCACGGCCTCTACCTGGCCTGACCAGACAAAAAGAGAGGGCGGCACCCTTCCGGGGGTGTCGCCCTCTTGCAATCTCCCCCCTCAATTCCCTTCCTGTTCCCCGGATTTAACCTACGACCCCTTGGCGACCCCCTCTCTACGCGCGTAACTTGAGCCGACCTCCCCCACACCACCGGCCGTACACGACGACGTACGAGGAGATCGCCAGCGTGTCCAGTCCCGCAGGTAGCAGAGCCACCGGAAACCACCGGACCACCGGAACCACCGGAACCACCGACGCGGCCGGCGCCCGCGGCTCCCGCCGTGCCGCCCGTGCGCTGATATCCGTGGGCGTGGCGAGCGCGTTCGCCATCGTCTCCCTTCCCGCCGCGTACGCCACGCCGTCCGCCTCGGTGGTGGTCTCCGAGGTGTACGGCGGTGGCGGGAACTCGGGGGCGACCCTGACCCGGGACTTCGTCGAGCTCGGCAACGCCGGGTCGGCGGCCTACGACCTGGCCGGCTACAGCGTGCAGTACCTGCCCGGTTCGCCGTCCTCGTCGTCGACGTGGCAGGTGACCACGCTCAGCGGGTCCGTCGCGCCGGGCGGGCGGTTCCTCGTCGCCGAGGCGGCGGGTTCCGGGGGGACGACCGCGCTGCCCACGCCCGACGCCACCGGCTCCATCGCCATGAGCGCCACCAGCGGCACCATCGCCCTCGTCTCCGGCACCACCGCCCTGACCTGCAAGACCGCCGCCGACTGCGCGGCCGACAGCCGGATCGTCGACCTGGTGGGGTACGGCAGTGCCGTCGTCCGGGAGGGGAGCGGGCCGGTCACCGGGGCCTCCAACACCGCTTCCGTCACCCGCGGGGCCTCCCTCGCCGACACCGACGACAACGCCGCCGACCTCACCTCCGGCACCCCCTCCCCCGTCAACTCGGCGGGACAGACACCCGGTTCGGGGGACGGTGACGGAGACGGCGGCGGGGACGATCCCACACAGCCCGGTAGCGTCCGCGTCCACGACATCCAGGGCACCACCCGTCTCTCCCCGCTCGCCGGACAGACCGTCACCCGCGTGCCGGGCATCGTCACCGGGGTGCGGACCACCGGGTCGAAGGGCTACTGGATCCAGGATCCGACCGCCGACTCCGACCCCCGCACCAGCGAAGGCATCTTCGTCTACACCGGGTCCGTCACGCCCACGGTCGCCGTCGGGGACTCGGTGCTGGTCAGCGGCAAGATCAGCGAGTACTACCCGAGCAGCACCAGCCAGTCCCTCACCGAGATCACGGGACCGACGGCGACCGTGCTGACCAGCGGCAACGCCCTGCCCGCCGCCGTCACCCTGGACGCCACGAGCGTTCCCTCCGCCTACATCCCCACTGCCGGTGGCGGCAGCATCGAGTCGCTGCCCCTCGAGCCCGCGGTGTACGCCCAGGACCTGTACGAGTCCACCGAGGGCATGCGGGTCTCGTTCTCCGACGCGCGGGTCGTCGGCGCGAGCGACGAGTACGGCGAGCTGTGGGTGACGCTGAAGCCGGACGAGAACCCGACCCTGCGCGGCGGCACCCTCTACTCCTCCTACGACCAGCCCAACACCGGCCGTCTGGAGGTGATGTCGCTCGACACCACCACCTCCTTCCCCGCCGCCGATGTCGGCGACGAACTGTCCGGCACCACCACGGGGCCGCTCGACTACTCCACCTACGGCGGCTACAACGTCCAGGCCACCCAGCTCGGCGCCCTGGTCGACAACGGGCTGAAGCAGGAGGTGACCCGCCGGCAGAAGGGCGACGAGCTGGCCGTCGCCACGTACAACGTGGAGAACCTGGACGCCCTGGACGACCAGGAGAAGTTCGACCGGCTCGCCCAGGGCGTCGCGGTCAACCTCAGCTCGCCCGACGTCGTCGCCCTGGAGGAGATCCAGGACGACAACGGCGCCACGAACGACGGCACGGTCACCTCGGAGGCCACGCTCACCCGCTTCACCGACGCGATCCGCGCCGCCGGCGGGCCCCGCTACCAGTGGCGCTACATCGCCCCCACCGACGGGCAGGACGGCGGCGAGCCCGGCGGCAACATCCGTCAGGTCTTCCTCTTCAACCCCAAGCGGGTTTCGTTCACCGACCGGCCGGGCGGTGACGCCACCACGGCCACCGGTGTGGTGAAGACGCGCAAGGGTGCCCGTCTCACCTACTCCCCCGGGCGGATCGACCCGACCAATGACGCCTGGGACAGCAGCCGCAAGCCGCTCGTCGGCGAGTTCGTCTTCCACGGCGAGACCGTCTTCGTCATTGCCAACCACTTCAACTCCAAGGGCGGCGACCAGCCCCTGCACGGCCGCTACCAGCCTCCCGCCCGCAGCTCCGAGACCCAGCGTCAGGCGCAGGCCGCCGAGGTGAACACCTTCGTCAAGTCGCTGCTCGCTGCGGACAAGAACGCCAAGGCGGTCGTCCTCGGGGACCTCAACGACTACGAGTTCTCCCAGACCGTCACCACGCTCACCGACGGCGGCGTCCTCACCCCGCTGATCACCACCCTGCCGGCCGCCGAGCGCTACACCTATGTGTACGACGGCAACTCGCAGACCCTGGACCACATCCTGACGAGCCCGGCCGTCACCCGTTTCGACTACGACGTGGTGCACCTCAACGCCGAGTTCGCCGACCAGGCCAGCGACCACGACCCGCAGATCGTGCGGATCGACGTCAGCAGGTGCCGCCGTTAGGCGTACAGCCCTCCGCCTGCCTCGTCCTCGAACACCTCCGGCCAATAGCGCCAGCCGTCGTCGGTCGGGGTGTTCGGGGTCGGGTCGCAGGCCACCGGGTCGACGGCCGCCAGAGTGCGGCACATCGTCTCGGCGAGCTGGTCGTAGGCCTCCGTCAGTTCGTACACCGCGTCCAGGGCGTGCTCGCGCCGTATCAGCCAGAAGGTGAACGCCAGGGTCGAGACATCGGCGTTGAGCGGGCGCAGTACGAGGTCCGGCTCGCTCCAGCTCAGCACCGCGCCCGTGTCGCCGTCGACGACCAGGCTGGTGTCCTCCAGCAGATGACCGAGGCGGATCAGCCGGTCCGCGTTCGCCGGGAGCTGCTCGTCGGTGAAGACGCCCTCGCGGGCGTCCGCGCAGTACTCGGCGAGGGTCTGCAGCGGCATGTCCGTCTCCAGCGTGAACCAGACGACCTCCTCCGGCAGGCCCACCTCGCGCAGGAAGCGGCGGGTCGGGGCGTGGGTGAGGGCCTTCGGGAAGTCGACGTCCTCGAAGCGGACGATCCCGCCCGGGCCGAACTCCTCGTCCAGGAGACGGGAGGGCAGGTCCACGGTGAGGCCGGAGGTGGTGCCGGGACCGGCCACCAGGGCCAGCGGGCGGATCACCGCGGCCAGCTTCCAGAAGAGCCCCGGCTCGCCGTCCGTGCCGCCGCCCGCCTCGAACACCGCCAGCAGCTGCTGGGTCGCCTCCGCCACCGCCTGCGGGCCGAGCCGACCCGCGTAGGAGGCGAACTGGCCGCGCAGGGCCGCCAGTTCGTCCACGGCCGTGGCGAAGCGCACCAGCTTCTCCAGGGAGGGCGCGAGGGGGCGGGTGTCCATCAGGTCGGGGCGGTCGTGCAGGAAGTACGTCGTCGAGATCTCGCCCGTCGCTCCGTCCAGCAGGACGGACTCGTGCTCGCGGCCGTCCATGCCCAGGATGCCGCCTATGACCAGGCGGTCGCGCAGTTCCGCCGCGAGGCGGCCCTCGGGGTCGCCGGTGGAGTCGGCGACCGTGCGCAGTCCGTCCGTGCGCAGTGCCTCGAACGTCAGCAGGCCGCCCTCGCCCGGCAGTCCGGGGCCGGTCAGCCAGCGGCGCGTCGCGGCGTGCGTGACGTACGGGTTGAGCTCGTCATCGGTGAAAACGATCGTGGTGGTGCTCCTGGTCGTGGTCATCGGTCCCCCGTGCGTGAAAAGTGCGTGCGCCGTCCCACTGCTCCGCAGCCTACGCGGAGCCACTGACAACGGCCCCGACCTGCGACGACGCACCGGCGGCAGCAGCCGCCCACACTGAGTAGACGTCAAACCACCCTGGCGCGTTCCCTTCCCGCCAGAATCGCCTCGACCGTCTCCCCCACCGTCCACTCCGCGGTGTCCAGCCACAGCCCGATGCGCGGGGTGCGGGCGCGCAGTTCCCCGTCGAGTCCCGCGACCGTCCAGGCCGCCCCGTAACCGGTCTTGTCCCGGCCCGCCTCCCGGGCGGCCACCGCCGTCGCGTCCGGCGCCAGGACGACCACGTACAGGGGGCGGGTGCGGACCAGTCCGACGTACGTCCGCAGGGCGGGGCCGAGGACCACGTCCTGCACCACCGCCGTGAAGCCGGCCTCCGCGTAGGCGTCCGCCGTCGCGGCCGACAGCCGGTACCGGAGCAGGAGTTGCGCCTCGGCCTCACCGCCGGCGCCGGGGACGTACTCCTCGCGGCCGGACACGATCATCCGCCGGAAGACGTCCCCGCGTACGTGTGCCGCCCGGGGCAGCCGCGACGCGAGCGCCTGCGCGACCGTCGACTTCCCGGCCGCCATGACCCCGGTGACGAGGACGACGCCCTTCACGGGAGGACGCCCCTCACGTGAGGTAGACGCCGCCCAGCACGACCGCCAGCGCCGCCACCACGAACACCAGGATCCACAGCAGCAGCCTGCCCACGCTCGGCGGGGGTTCGTAGCGCTGCGGATCGCTCACTGGCCCGTCACCACCGCGGCCTGCGGGCGGATCGGGAGACGGTTGACGGGGCGGCCCGTGGCGGCGCGTACGGCGGAGGCGACGGCCGCCGGGGACGTCACCACCGGGACCGCGCTGGCGGCCTTCGCGCCGAAGGGGGCGACCACGTCCCGTTCCTCGACCAGTTTGACGATCCGGATGTCCGGGGCGTCGAGGGCCGTGGGGAGGGAGTAGCCGGTCAGGTCGGGGTGGCGGATCAGGCCGCGCGGGGTGCGCAGGTTCTCGGTGAGCGCGATGCCCACACCCTGCGTCACGCCCGCCTCGATACGGGCGGCGAGTTGCGCCGGGTTGAGGACGCGGCCGACGTCCTGCGCGACCGCAAGTTCCACGACCCGCACCGAACCGATCTCGATGTCGACGTCCACCACCGCGCGGACCGCGCAGAAGGCGAGCCCCACGAAGGCGTCGCCCTGGCCGGAGCCGTCCAGCGGCTCGGTGGGGTGCGGGCGGCACTGGGCCGTCGCCCACAGCTCCTTGCCGTGCAGTTCCTCGGCGACGGTGGTCGACAGGACGCCGTCGTACGAGGTGATCTTGCCGTCGGTGATCTGGAGCAGCTCGGTGGACATGCCGAACTTGTGCGCGAGGGGCTGCAGCAGCTGTGTGCGGACCATCTTCGCCGCGCGTTCCACCGCGCCGCCCGAGACCCAGGTGTGGCGGCCGCGGCAGCCGGCGCCGGCCGGCGGCTGGTCGGTGTCCACGGGGGCCACGTGCACCTCGTCGACGCCCAGGGTCTCCTGGACGATCTGACGGGCCAGCGTGGTGAAGCCCTGGCCGGTCTCCACCGCCGCGCACAGGACCGTCGCGATGCCGTCCTGGATCTTCACGGTCGCGGTGGAGACCTCGTCGGCGCCCTCCGCGCCGAGCATGTGCACCATGCCGAGGCCGTAGCCGACGCCCCGGCGCACCGCGCCCGGTTCGCCCGCGCCCTCGGGGCCGCCGGGCAGCAGCCACTCCTCCTCGGGGGTGTCCTTGGGGAGCGGGGGGAGCGGGTGCTCCTGGACGGCCTGGAGGAGTTCGGCGACGGGGGCCGGGCAGGTCACGGTCTGGCCGGTCGGCAGGACGTCGCCGGTCGCCATGACGTTGCGCATGCGCAGTTCCGCCGGGTCGAGCCCGAGTCTCTTCGCCAGCTTGTCCATCTGCGCCTCGTAGGCGGCGCAGACCTGCATGGCGCCCTCGCCGCGCACATGGCCCGACGGGGGGTTGTTGGTGCGGACGGCCCAGCCCTCGATGAAGGCGTTCGGGACGACGTAGGGGCCGCAGGCGAAGGAGACGGCGGCGGCGAGGGCCTCGGAGGACGTGTCGGCGTACGCGCCCGCGTCCAGCAGGATCTGGGCCTCGACCTTGACCAGCCGGCCCTCGGCGTCGGCGTGGTGGCGGTAGCGCAGCAGGGTCGGGTGGCGGTGGGCGTGACCGAGGAAGGACTCCTCGCGGGTCGCCGTGAGCTTCACCGGGCAGCCGGTCTTCAGGGCGAGCAGGCCGAGCGGGAGCTGGAAGCCCTGGTCCTCGCGGTCGGCCGTCGCGCCCGGCACCCCGGTGACGACGATCTTCACCCGATCGGGTGCCAGGCCGTAGACGGCCGCGGCCGTGTCGCGGTCGGTGTGCGGGTCGGTGGAGGCCAGGTAGAGCTCCACGCCCCCGTCGGGGCGGGGCACGGCGAGCCCGGCCTCGGCGCCGATGGGGGCCGGGTCGGCGCGGCCGATGCGGTACTGGCCCTCGACGACGATCTCGCCGGCGGCGGACGGGTCGCCGTGGTGCAGCGGGATGTGCCGGATCAGGTTGCCGTCGGGGTGCAGGGCGTCGGCCTCGAAGGCCCGCTCGGGGTCGGTCACCGGGTCGAGCACCTCGTACTCGACGATGACGGCCGCGGCGGCCATCCGCGCGGTGTCGGGGTGGTCGGCGGCGACGGCCGCGATGGGCTCGCCGTGATGGCGGACCACCTCGGAGGCGAACACGGGGCGGTCGGCCTTGCCGCGGCCGTGCACCGGGCTGCCGGGCACGTCCTCGTGGGTGACGACGGCGCGGACACCGGGCATCTCGCGCGCGTGGGACGTGTCGATCGACACGATGCGCGCGTGCGGGTGCGGTGAGCGCAGTACGGCCGCCCACAGCAGGCCCTCGGCCCACAGGTCGGCCGCGTACGGGAACGTGCCCTCGGTCTTCGCGCGCGCGTCGGCCGGCTGCAGTGAGGCGCCGAGGCCGTGCGGGATCGGCTCGGGGGCCGGCGCGGCCTCCGCGGTGGTCGTCGCGGTGGCTGCTTCGTTGGTCACGCCTGGCCTCCGTCCTGGCCCTGTCCGTACACCGGGTCGTGCGGGTGGGGCTGTGCCGGGTTCTCGAACGCCGACGGGTGGACGCCGCCTGCGCCCGGGCCCGCCTGGTGCGGGATACGTGCTTCGTCCCCGTCCGTCTCAGCCTCGGCGGCGGCCTGGGCCTCGCGTTCGGCGACGACGTCCTTGACGGCCCGCAGGACGCCCTTGTAGCCGGAGCAGCGGCACAGGTTGCCGCACAGGGCCTGGCGGGTCTCCAGCTCGGTGGGCGCGGGGTTGCCCTCCAGCAGGTCGTGCACGGTCATCGCCATGCCGGGCACGCAGAAGCCGCACTGCACCGCGCCGCACCGGGCGAGCGCCCGCTGCACGTCCGAGGGCTGTCCGTCGACGGCCAGTCCCTCCACGGTGCGGATCTCGCTGCCGGCGGTGGTGACGGACGGGACCAGGCAGGAGGCGACGAGCCGCCCGTCGACCTGGACGTTGCAGGCCCCGCACTCGCCCTGCGAGCAGCCGTCCTTGGCGCCGGCGAGGCCGAGGCGCTCGCGCAGGACGTAGAGCAGCGACTCGCCGATCCAGGCGTCGGTGACGGGCCGGTCGGAGCCGTTGACGCGCAGGACGTAGGAGGCGAGGGGGTGTTCCTCCGCCGGGGGCGGGGGGATCTCCTCGGGCTCCTGCGCGGTGTCCTCGTCGGCTCCCGCGGCCTCCGCGCGCGCGTGGCCGGCCTCGTCGTCGGCTGCGGACGGCGCGGGTTCCGGCTCGTGTCCGGCGGGGGGCTCGGCGGGTCCCTGGGCGGCCTCTGCGGGCTCGTGAGCGTCCTCGGGGGCTCCCGGGGCTCCGGGGACCCCAGCGGCCTCGGAGGCGTCCTCCACGGCGTCCAGAGCCGCAGCCGCTCCCGGGCGCGGTCCGTCGGGCAGGTCGCCGGGCCGGGGCCCGGAGGCCGGCGGTGCGGCGTCCGCTGGTGCCGCACCGTGCGCGGACGCGTGGTCGGCGCCGTGCGGGGGTGTGTGGTCGGTGTCGCGCGCCGCCGTGTGGCCGACACCGTACGGCGGGGTGTGTTCGACGCCGTACGCGGTCCCGTGCGCCGTGTCGTGCACCGCCCCGTACGCCGTCTCGCGCGCCGTCCCGTGCGCCGCGCCCTGCTGCTGTGGGTGCCCGAACGCGGGCGACTCCGGCGCCGGTTGCCCCGCTGCGGGGGCCCCGCGGTGACCGGTCTCCCGGACACCCGTGTGCGTGGCGGCCTCGGCCACGCCGGACTGTTCCGCCTCCTGCCCCCAGGGCCGGCCCGCGCCGTTCGTGGCGTCGGTCGCCCAGGGCGCGGGCGCGCCGCCCGGCAGGGTGGCCGGCGGGGTGCCGCCCCACTGCTCGACCAGGGACGACGCGGTGAACTCCCCCGACTCGTCGGGGAGGTCGCCGCCGACGACCGGGATCGACCACTGGCCGGTCACGTCGTGGCCCGGGGCGGAAGCGGCCCCGCCCGTCGCGTCGGCGGCGTTGTCGGTGAAGCTCCACTGGCCGGTCGAGCCCGGGTTGTACGTGAACCGGTCGCCACCGGAGGTCTCCGGCGGCAGCTGCGGAGCGGGCCACTCGGTGCCGCCCGCCGGGGCCGCCCAGGTGCCGGTGCCGTCCGTCGCGGGGGGCACCGCCGCTATCTGCGGCGGCACGTACCCGTGCCCGGGCGCGGCGAGCGGCGTGTCGCCGGCCAGCAGGGCGTCGATGCCTCCCTCGGGGAGCTTGACGAAGGCGGTGGCGCCGTCGTCGTAGTCGCCCTGGGGCAGCGGGTCCCAGCGGCCGCCGCTCTGGGGCAGCGTGCCCTCTCCGTGCTGGTCGTCGGTCACGACAGCGCCCTCCCCAGTGCTCGTCGGGCCAGCGCGGCGACGGTGCGCCGCAGGTGCAGTACGGCGGGCGGAAGCTCCGGTACGGAACCGTCCACGCCCGGGGTCGGGTCCGGGATGCAGGCCGCGGCGACGTACTCCCCGAACGCGTTCAGCGCCTCCGGGACGATCGTACGGTTGTTGTCCCAGTCGATGAGCCGCGCGACCCACTGCTCGGCGTCGAGGGGCCGCAGCGGCATCGGCGCTATGGCGCCGACGGCGCACCGGACCCCGCGTCGGGCGGGATCGAGGACCAGGGCGACGGAGGCGACGGCGCGGCCGGGGCCGGTGCGGCCGGTCGCCTTCAGGAAGACCTGCGGGGCGTGCAGCAGCGGCACGCGAACGTACCCGATGAGTTCGCCGCCGCGCAGCATGTCCATGCCGGCCAGCAGATGCGACACCGGGACCTCCCGGCGGGCTCCGCCCGGGCCCGCGACGATCAGGGTCGCCTCCAGCGCGGCCAGCACGGGCAGCGCGTCGCCGGTGGGGGCGGCGGTGGCGATGTTGCCGCCCAGGGTGCCCGCGTTGCGGATCTGCGGCGGGCCCGCGGCGCGCGCGGCGGCGGCGAGCGCCGGGATCAGGGCGGCGAAGTCGGGGCGGCCCATGCGTGCGTGCGTGAGTCCGGCGCCGAGCAGGGCGTGGCCGTCCTGGTACTGCCAGCCGCGGATCTCGCTGATCCGGCCGAGGCCGACCAGTCCGGCGGGCCGGAGCTGTCCGGAGTTGACGGCGGCCATCAGGTCGGTGCCGCCGGCCACGGGCACGGCGGCGGGCATGGCCGCCAGGGCCGCCACCGCCTCGTCCAGCGTCGTGGGCAGCGTGACGGCCTGCGCCGCCTGCGGTGCGTGCGTGCTCAAAACCGGCTGCCCCTTCCCGCTGCCCCACGTGGTCCCACCTGTGCGCCGTACGGTACGTGCTGACAGGGCGGACGTGGCAACTCTGGCACATGTTCGCCACACCCGAAGACGGGGGTCCGCTAGGAGGCATTCGCCCACCTCACCCTGGAGATGGTCCGTTTTCGTACGGCATCACCGGTGCGCGTGAATTGCCACTCTTTGGTGACCATGCCGGGGTTTTTCCGTGACGCGCACCGGAGCCGCCTCCGGGGCTACCGGTGCGGGGGCGGGCCGTCGATCGGGCGCCCGAGGACGCCGGGCCGCCGCTGCCACGGACGGGGTCCCCGCGGCGGGCGGTAGCCGACGCCCAAGGCGTCGAGCCGCCCGTAGTGGGCCTCCATCCGCCGCTCGAAGCCGGCGTAGTCCCGCTCCCCGGGCGCGGGCAGCGCGCTCCAGGCGACCTCGGCGAAGGCCGCGAGCCGGGGGAAGGCCTGGTAGTCCACGCGCGCGTGATCCTCCATCACCTCGGTCCACAGGTTGGCCTGCGTGCCGAGCACGTGCGCCGCCTCCTCGGACGTGAGCTCCGCGGGAACGGGCTCGAACCGGTAGACGTCCTCCAGGGTGCGCACGTACCCGATGGGCACCGGCTCGTCCGGGCCGCCGTGCTGCCGGTGGTCGAGGTACACATGCTGCTCGGGGCACATGACGACGTCGTGCCCCGCGCGCGCGGCGGCGGTCCCGCCCGCGTAGCCGCGCCAGGACGACACGGCCGCGCCCTCGGCGAGCCCGCCCTCCAGGATCTCGTCCCAGCCGATGAGCCGGCGCCCGCGCGCGGAGAGCCAGGTGTCGAAGTGCCGGATGAACCAGGACTGCAGTGCGTCCTCGTCCGCGAGCCCGAGTTCCTCGATGCGGGCCTGTACGGCGGGCGACTGCCGCCACTGGTCCTTGGGACATTCGTCACCCCCGACGTGAATGAACGACGAGAACCGGGCGGCGTCCGCGGGGAACAGCTCGAGGACTTCCTCGAACACCCCCTCGTAGAAGCGCAGGGTGTTGTCGGTGGGGGCGAGTACGTTTGGGCTGATCCCCCAGGTGTCCCAGACGGAGAGGCGGGTGCCCCCCTCGATGGACGCAGTGATGACGTCGGTGTTGCCGAGTTCCGGATACGCGGCGATCGCGGCCTGCGAGTGGCCCGGTACGTCGATTTCGGGGACGACGGCGATATGCCGCTCGGCGGCGTACGCCACGATCTCGCGGATGTCGTCCTGGGTGTAGAAGCCACCGTGCGGCTTCTCGTCCCACAGAGGTGAGGCGCGATGGCCGAATTTCGTGCGGGACCGCCAGGAGCCGACCTCGGTGAGCCGGGGATACCTCTTGATCTCGATCCGCCAGCCCTGGTCGTCCGTCAGATGGAAGTGGAAGACGTTGAGTTTGTGCGCGGCCATCAGGTCCAGGTAGCGCAGGACGCCTTCCTTGGGCATGAAGTGCCGGGCGACGTCGAGCATGAGGCCGCGCCAGCGGAATCGGGGGCTGTCCTCGATCCTGACGTGCGGCACGGTCCAGACGCGGTCACGGCTGAGCGGCGCCCTGCGGTACGCGTCGGGGCCGAGGAGCTGCCGCAGGGTCTGGGCTCCCCAGAAGACACCGGCCGCGCTGCCGCCCTCGATGAGGACTCCGTACGAGTCGCTGACGAGGCGGTACTCCTCCGGACCCAGTCGGGGGTCGAGTCGGAGGCCGATGCCGTCGCCGTCGGTGTCGTCGAGTTCCCGCCCTTCACGCAGGGGCAGGCCGGTGGCCTGCCAGAGGGCGGTGCGCAGCCAGTGACCGACGCCTTCCGTCGCGTCGCCCGCGTAGAGCCGGGAGCGGGCTGTCAGCCTCACCTCGCCGCCGGAACCGGCGACGAGGCCGCGGGGCTCTGGAATCAGTTCAGTCACGTCAGTCCTTCACCGCTCCGCCGAGGCCGGAGACGAGTCGTCGTTGTACGAGTACGAAGAACACGAGCACCGGAATCGTCATCACCGTCGAGCCGGCCATCACGCCGCCCCAGTCCGGATCGTCCGGCTTGAAGAAGACCAGCAGGGCCATCGGCAGGGTCGACTGCGAAGTGTCACTGATGATGAACGACTTGGCGAACAGGAAGTCGTTCCAGGCGGAGATGAAGGAAAACACACTGGTGGCCACGAGACCCGGCAGGACGAGCGGGAAAAGGATCTGCCACAGAAAGCGCGTACGGCTCGCCCCGTCGAGGTAGGCGGCCTCCTCCAGGGCCTCCGGGACGCCTTTCACGAACCCCCTCAGCATCCAGATCGCGAACGGCAGCGAGAAGGCGATGTGGGGCAGGATCAGGGACCCCAGGGTGTTCAGCTGACCGAAGTCCCGCATGAGGAAGAACAAGGGGATCGTCAGTGCCTCCACGGGCACCATCTGGGCCACCAGGAACATGATCAACAGGGTGGTCCGGAAGCGGAACCGGAATCGCGTCACGGCGGTCGCGGCGAGAAACGCGATCATCCCGGAGGCGATCACCACCGTGCCCGCGACGACAAGACTGTTGAGGAAGTAACGGCCGAATTCCTGCTGCCCGAACACGCGCCGGAAGGAATCCAGGGAAGGGGACAGGTCCATGGCCGCGGCTCGGCCGACTCGATCTCGCCGGCCGGTCTGAAGGCGCCGAGCACCATCCAGTAGAGCGGGAAGGCGACCAGCGCGGCGACGAGCAGCGCCACCGCGTCGGCCAACCGCCGGGAAAGCCTCACAGTTCCTCCCCCTGACGCCGCAGCAGCCTCAGGTACACCAGGGTGACGGCGAGCAGGATCAGCAGCATCACGACGCCGATCGCCGAGCCGAGGCCGTACTGCGAGGACGCGAAGGCCTCTTGATAGGCGTAGACGTTCAGGACGAGGTTCTGCCCGGCGATTCCTCCCCCGTTGGTCATCACGTAGATCTGGGTGAACACCTTGAAGTCCCAGATGACCGACTGGATGGTGACGACGGTCAGGATCGGCCGCAGCATCGGTGCGAGCACGGACCGCCAGATCCGCCACTGCGAGGCGCCGTCCAGGGCGGCCGCCTCCAGCACCTCGGCGGGCACGGCGCGGATCCCGGCGTACACGGTGACCATCACGAACGGGAAGGAGCACCACACCACTTCGAGGAGGACCAGGAAGAAGGCGCTGTACCGGCCGTACGTCCACGAGTGGTCGCCGATCCCGAGGACCCTGTTCACCGGGCCGAAGTCGGGATCGAACAGGAACAGCCACACCGTGGACCCGGTGACCGCCGGGGTCGCCCAGGCTCCCAGCGCGGCCAGCATCAGGGCGAGCCGGGGCACGGCACGCACGCGCGTGAGCAGCACGGCGAGCGCACACCCGACGGACAGGGTGGACACGACGCAGGCGGCGGCGAACAGGACGGTGGCGAGCAGCACCGACCGGAACCGCGGGTCCGAGAAGAGCCCGGCGTAATTCCCGAACCCCAGGAAAACAGTCGGCTCACCACCACTGACCTGGGCCTGGGTGTACTTGAAGAGGGAAATGAGCCCGAGCTGACAGACGGGGTAGACGAGCAGCGCACCAAGGACGACAAGAGCGGGGGCGAGATACAGCCAGGGTGTGCCGGTCCCACTCCAGGGGCGCGGGGCCCTGACATGTGCGGCTCCGCCGCGTGGGCGCGACCGGCCACGTACGGCCCGCACCCGCCCACGCGACGCGCCCCCCGACTCAGTAGGCGCACTCACCCGGCGGAGCCAAACGCCTCGTCCATCTTCTTCGCCGCCTCCCCCGAAGCCGCCGCCACGCCCTTCTTCCCGCTGACGACCTCCTGCAGCATGGTCGGCAGAACCAGCTGGGAGTCGATCTGCGACCACGCGGGCGAGGCGGGCACGAACTTGGTGCCGGAGGTCAGGGTCCGCACGAAGGGCTTCACGAACGGCTCCTTCGCGGCGGCCTGCTCCCGCACGTCCGTGAAGGTCGGCAGAAAGCCCATCGCGTCGAAGAACGACGCCTGCGTCTTCTTCGAGGTGAGCGCCTCCATCAGCCGCACCGCCAGGGTGCGGTGCGAGGTGCTCTTGAGGACGCCGATGTTGTTGCCGCCCGCGAAGGCCGGGGCGATCGAGCCTGAGGTGACACCGGGCAGCGGGACGACCGCGTACTTGCCCTTCACCTTGCCGGCCTCCACGGCCGTGTGGCTGAAGTCACCGCCGATCGCCATGCCCGCCTTGCCCGCGGCGAACGCGGTGATCGTGTCGTTGCCGCCCATGCCGGCGCACTTGGCGGCGGGACAGTTGTCGTCGCCGAAGAGGGAGGTGTAGGCGGTGATGCCCTTCTGGGCGGCCGGGCTGTCGATGGCGGCGGCGTACGAGCCGTTCTTGCCCGTCGCGAGTTCACCGCCGTTGGCCCAGACGAACGGCATCGCGCCGTACGTGTAGGCGCCGCCGACGACCAGGCCGTACAGGTCGGGCTTCGCGGCGCGGATCCTGCGGGCGGTGGTCGCCAGCTCGTCCATGGTCTTCGGGACGTCGAGGCCGAGTTCCTCGAAGACGTCGGTGCGGTAGTAGAGGGCGCGGACGCCGACGTAGAAGGGGGCGCCGTAGATCTTGCCGTCGACGGTGACGGACTGCCTGGCGGTGGGGTCGGTGTCCTTGGCCTCGCTCCAGTCGCCGAACTCCTCGGTCACGTCGAGGAGGCCGCCGTCGTGGACGTAGCCGGCGGTGTCGGTGTTGCCGTACTCCATGACGTCGGGGGCGGACCCGGGGTCGTTGAAGGCGGCCTTGACCCGCTGGGCGCGGGTGTCGACCGGGATGTACTCGACGTCGACCTCGGTGCCCTTGTGGGCCTTCTCGAAGGCGCTGACGACGGAGTCGACGATCTTCTCCTTCGGCTTGTTGCCGACCTCCTGGAAGAGCCAGACACGCAGGGTGCCGGTCTTGTCGTCGGTGTCGGAGGAGGAGTTGGAGGAGGTCTGGGGGGTGCAGGCGGCGGTGAGAAGAACGGCCGTGACCGCGGCGAGCCGGACGGGGAGCTTCATGGGGGGGAGCCTCCGCAGATGCGTTGCAACATGCGCAATGACGGTTTCGCTGTGCACAACACACGGGAGGCTAGGGACTTCATGAACACGACCACAAGAGGTCTCAACCACTCTGTGACCGGAGGACGCACTCCGTGCAAAGCCAGAACAGGCCAAAGGCCCCCGGGGCGCGCAAAACCGCGCCCCGGGGGCCTCAGAGAATCAGGAGTCGCTCGGGCCTACTTGCCGCCCTTGCCGCCCTTGTCGTCTCCGCCGCCCACGCCCATCGACTCGAAGATCTCCTTGCACATCGGACACACGGGGTACTTCTTCGGGTCGCGGCCGGGCACCCACACCTTGCCGCACAGCGCCACGACGGGCGTCCCGTCGAGGGCGCTCGCCATGATCTTGTCCTTCTGGACGTAGTGCGCGAAGCGCTCGTGGTCGCCGTCGCCGTGCGACACCTGCGGTGTCGGCTCTACGAGGGTCCCCGTACCGGTGCCGCGCTCGGGCTCAAGAGTGCTCATGCCGCCAAGGGTACTGAAGCGCACACGGATCAGTTGAGCGAAGGGTCGTCCGGGTACGTCGCCACCATCGCGAGCTCGTTGCGCTGGCGGCGCAGGACCTCGCGCCAGAGTCTTTCCGGGGACGGGGAGGAGACGTCGCCCGGCTCGGACTCGACGACGTACCAGGCGCCCTCCACGAGCTCGTCCTCGAGCTGGCCGGGGCCCCAGCCGGCGTACCCGGCGAAGATTCTCAGGGAGCCGAGGGCCGAGGCGAGGAGCTCCGGTGGGGCCTCCAGGTCGACCAGGCCGATCGCGCCGTGCACCCGGCGCCAGCCGAGCGGGCCGCGGTCACCCGAGGAGTCGCCGGGGATCACGGCGACGCCCAGCGCGGAGTCGAGGGACACCGGGCCGCCCTGGAAGACCACGCCCGGTTCCCCGGTGAGGTCGGCCCAGCCCTCCAGGATGTCGCCCACGCCGACGGGCGTCGGACGGTTGAGGACGACACCGAGGGAACCCTCCTCGTCGTGGTCGAGAAGGAGCACCACCGCACGGTCGAAGTTCGGGTCCGCCAGGGCGGGAGTGGCCACGAGCAGCCGCCCTGTGAGCGAGGACACCTCGGTCATGCCAGACATGATCCCGCATCTTGCCGAGAAGTGGGGAGCCAATGCGGGCACGGGGACGAGGGGCAGGTCGGGCGCACGGATGCGGTCCGGGCGCACGAACACGGAAGCCTCCTCATGGTGACCCCATGTGCCCGCTGTGGAACGGTTCGTGTTGTGACACAGCTATGACCTTCCTGGGCCGTCCTCGGGCTTACGGGAGGGGCCCCGGTGGCGATTACCCTGTCTCCTCTGGCCCTTGCACCGATCCAGGCCTGCCCCCGTCCACCACCCATGGAACGCGAGATACATGACCGTCAACGGCTCTGACGACGTACTGCTTGTCCACGGCGGGACCCCGCTCGAGGGCGAGATCCGTGTCCGCGGTGCGAAGAACCTCGTACCGAAGGCCATGGTCGCCGCCCTGCTGGGCAGTGAGCCGAGTCGGCTGCGCAACGTTCCGGACATCCGTGACGTGCGGGTCGTACGCGGTCTGCTGCAACTGCACGGGGTGACGGTCCGTCCGGGTGAGGAGCCGGGTGAGCTGGTGCTCGACCCGACCTATGTCGAGAGCGCCAACGTCGCCGACATCGATGCCCACGCGGGTTCGAGCCGTATCCCGATCCTGTTCTGCGGTCCCCTGCTGCACCGTCTCGGGCACGCGTTCATCCCCGGTCTGGGCGGCTGTGACATCGGCGGCCGCCCGATCGACTTCCACTTCGACGTGCTGCGGCAGTTCGGCGCGAAGATCGAGAAGCGGGCCGACGGCCAGTACCTGGAGGCCCCGCAGCGGCTGCGCGGCACGAAGATCCGGCTGCCGTACCCGTCGGTCGGCGCGACCGAGCAGGTGCTGCTGACGGCCGTCCTCGCCGAGGGCGTCACCGAGCTGTCCAACGCGGCGATCGAGCCGGAGATCGAGGACCTCATCTGCGTGCTGCAGAAGATGGGCGCGATCATCGCCATCGACACCGACCGCACGATCCGCATCACCGGTGTGGACAAGCTCGGCGGCTACAACCACCGCGCCCTCTCGGACCGGCTGGAGGCCGCCTCCTGGGCGTCGGCGGCACTGGCGACCGAAGGCAACATCTACGTCCGTGGCGCGCAGCAGCGCTCGATGATGACGTTCCTGAACACCTACCGGAAGGTGGGCGGTGCCTTCGCGATCGACGACGAGGGCATCCGCTTCTGGCACCCCGGCGGCCAGCTGAAGTCCATCGCGCTGGAGACGGACGTGCACCCGGGCTTCCAGACCGACTGGCAGCAGCCGCTGGTCGTCGCGCTCACGCAGGCCACGGGCCTGTCCATCGTCCACGAGACGGTCTACGAGTCCCGCCTGGGCTTCACGTCCGCGCTGAACCAGATGGGCGCCCACATCCAGCTCTACCGCGAGTGCCTGGGCGGCTCCGACTGCCGCTTCGGCCAGCGCAACTTCCTGCACTCCGCGGTCGTCTCCGGCCCCACCAAGCTCCAGGGCGCCGACCTGGTCATCCCCGACCTCCGCGGCGGCTTCTCCTACCTGATCGCCGCCCTGGCCGCCCAGGGCACGTCCCGCGTCCACGGCATCGAGCTCATCAACCGGGGCTACGAGAACTTCATGGAGAAGCTCGTGGAGCTGGGAGCGAAGGTGGAACTGCCGGGCAAGGCACTCGGCTGACCACCGCCTCCCGGCACCGCCCACGCCACCGCCCCCCGGCCGGGGGTCCGGGGGTCGTCCCCCGGGCAGGCACAGCATGGAGAAGCTCGTGGAGCTGGGAGCGAAGGTGGAACTGCCGGGCAAGGCACTCGGCTGACCACCGCCTCCCCGCACCGGCCCACGCCACCGCCCCCCGGCCGGGGGTCCGGGGGTCGTCCCCCGGGCAGGCACAGCATGGAGAAGCTCGTGGAGCTGGGAGCGAAGGTGGAACTGCCGGGCAAGGCACTCGG
>NZ_JBIWGA010000001.1:16293-108798 GCF_044763345.1 Streptomyces sp. NPDC096132 | reverse complement strand
GGGTCCGGGGGTCGTCCCCCGGGCAGGCACAGCATGGAGAAGCTCGTGGAGCTGGGAGCGAAGGTGGAACTGCCGGGCAAGGCACTCGGCTGACCCGACCCCCGGAGAAGCTCGTGGAGCTGGGCGCCGAGGTGGAACTGCCGGGCAAGGCACTCGGCAAGTAGCGGGCGGCCTCCAGCGCACACCACGATGGGGCGGCACCCGAAGACCGGGTGCCGCCCCATCGGCGCTCTCAGCGGAGCGTGAGCGTCACTTGCCCTTGGCCGCTTCCTTGAGCTTCGAGCCCGCGGAGACCTTCACGCTGTAGCCGGCCGGGATCTGGATCGGGTCGCCGGTCTGCGGGTTGCGCGCGGTGCGAGCGGCACGGTGGGTGCGCTCGAAGGTCAGGAAGCCGGGGATGGTGACCTTCTCGTCGCCCTTGGAGACGATGTCGCCGACGACCTCGGCGAACGCGGCCAGCACGGCGTCAGCGTCCTTGCGGGTCACCTCGGCGCGGTCGGCCAGCGCGGCCACCAGCTCACTGCGGTTCATGTTGTTACTCCCGTGTTCTTCTTGCCGTTGCGGCGTGCCACGCGGCGGTGCCGCCGCATGTTGGGCACAGCGAAAAAGTCGATGTGCACGCGCCCAGAGACGCATCCTGCCCCCACCTGCTGCGGGAAAGCCAATCCGGCACCCGCAGGAGTCGTGAGAACACCCTTGGGAGTCACACGAAGAGGCCTGAGCCCGGCCGTCACGATAGGGCTCACCACTGACAGCGAGTTTCACGACGCGCCGGTGCGGGAACCGTGGCGCTCCTCACAGTCCCCGCACAATGCGTAGCCCAGATTACGACGCCGACGCGCCGGCCGCCTTCGCGGCGTCCCGCACCGCGCCGGCCACCGCGCCCGCGACCTTGTCGTTGAAGACGCTCGGGATGATGTAGTTCGCGTTCAGCTCGTCGTCGCTCACGACGTCCGCCAGGGCCTTCGCGGCCGCGAGCATCATCTCGGTGTTGACGGTGCGGGACTGGGCGTCCAGCAGGCCGCGGAAGACGCCCGGGAAGACCAGCACGTTGTTGATCTGGTTCGGGAAGTCGGAGCGGCCGGTGGCCACGACGGCGGCCGTCTGGCGGGCGACCGCCGGGTCCACCTCGGGGTCGGGGTTCGCGAGCGCGAACACGATCGCACCCTCGGCCATGGCGGCCACGTCGTCGCCGTCGAGGACGTTCGGGGCGGAGACGCCGATGAAGACGTCGGCGCCGCGCACGGCCTCCTTGAGGGTGCCGGTGAGGCCCTCGGGGTTGGTGTTGTCGGCGATCCAGCGCAGGGCCGAGTCGGGCGCGGCGTCCACCAGGTCCTCGCGGCCGGCGTGCACGACGCCGTGGATGTCGGCGACGACGGCGTTCTTCACGCCGGCGGCGATCAGCAGCTTGAGGATGGCGGTGCCGGCCGCTCCGGCGCCGGACATCACGACGCGGACGTTCTCAATTCCCTTGCCCACGACGCGAAGTGCGTTGGTGAGGGAGGCGAGGACGACGATCGCGGTGCCGTGCTGGTCGTCGTGGAAGACGGGGATGTCGAGGGCCTCGCGCAGACGGGCCTCGATCTCGAAGCAGCGCGGGGCGGAGATGTCCTCGAGGTTGATGCCGGCGAAGCCCGGGGCGATCGCCTTGACGATCTCGACGATGGCGTCGGTGTCCTGGGTGTCCAGGCAGAGCGGCCAGGCGTCGATGCCGGCGAAGCGCTTGAAGAGGGCGGCCTTGCCCTCCATGACGGGCAGGGCGGCCTTGGGGCCGATGTTGCCCAGGCCCAGCACGGCGGAGCCGTCCGTCACGACCGCAACGGAGTTGCGCTTGATGGTGAGGCGGCGGGCGTCCTCGGGGTTCTCGGCGATCGCCATGCAGACGCGGGCGACACCGGGCGTGTAGACCATGGAGAGGTCGTCACGGTTGCGGATGGGGTGCTTCGACGCCATCTCGATCTTGCCGCCGAGGTGCATCAGGAACGTACGGTCGGAGACCTTGCCGAGGGTGACGCCCTCGATCAGACGGAGCTGCTCGACGATCTCGTCGGCGTGCGCGGTCGAGGTGGCCGCGATGGTGACGTCGATCCGGAGCTTCTCGTGCCCGGAGGCGGTGACGTCGAGGCCGGTGACCGAGCCTCCGTGGGACTCGACGGCCGTGGTGAGCTGGGAGACCGCGGTTCCGCTCGCGGGCACCTCCAGCCGGACCGTCATCGAGTAGGAGACGCTGGGCGCCGTTGCCATGGCCGACTTCCTCTGCACTGCTGGGTCGCGGGTTTGCCGTCCGATCGTCGCACCTACCGACGAGTACGTGAAAGCCGCCCTCAATTGCGATCGTTTTGTTCTCGATGAGCCCCGACAAACTCGATGAGCCCCAATAAAGAAGAGACCCACGTCACATCGGACGTGGGTCTCTTCCTCCGTTCATGACACCGACCCGCCATGCTCGCCTCGCGGCAAGTGGTCGCTCGTAGCGACGAAGGTTGGGCCCGGGGGCTTGGATCGAGCCGGTGTCACACCCAGGCTAACAAACGATCCCCGAACACCATTCCCGTCCGGGCCGGTTCACAGGAAACGATCCGCCGACCGCGTGGACCTCAGTCCCTGAGCAGGTCGGGGACGCCCTGTGCGTCCGGTTCGTCCCGCTCGCCGGAGACCACCGTGAGCTGCTGCGTGGCCCGGGTCAGGGCGACGTACAGCACCCGCAGGCCGGCCGGGGACTCGTCGGCGATCTCCGCGGGTGAGACGACGACCGTGGCGTCGTACTCCAGGCCCTTGGCCTCCAGGCTGCCGAGGGCGACGACCCGGTCGCCGAGTCCGGCGAGCCAGCGGCGGGCCTCCTCGCGGCGCTGCATGGCGACGACGACGCCGACGGTGCCGTCGACCTGTGCCAGGAGCCGTTCGGCCTCGGCGCGGACGGTTGCGGCGAGGGAGTCCCGTACGGCGGTGAAGCGGGGGACGAGACCGGTGGAGCGGACCGCCGAGGGGGACTCGGCGCCGGGCATGGCGAGGGCCAGCACCTTGGCCGCCAGCTCGGCGATCTCGGCCGGGTTGCGGTAGTTCACGGTGAGCTCGAAGCGACGGCGGGGGCGGGTGCCGAGGGCCTCGTCGCGGGCCTCGGCGGCCTCGTCGGGGTCGGACCAGGAAGACTGGGCCGGGTCGCCGACGACCGTCCAGGTGGCGTGCCGGCCGCGGCGGCCGACCATGCGCCACTGCATGGGCGTGAGGTCCTGGGCCTCGTCGACGATGACGTGCGCGTACTCGACGCGCTCGGCGGCGAGCCGCTCCGCGCGCTCACGCTGCGTCTCCTCGCGCACCGGCATCAGCTCCTCCAGTCCGGTGAGCTGGTCCAGCGGGTCGAGTTCGCGCTTCTTCTTCGGGCGGGCCGGGGTGCCGAGGATCGCCTGGAGCTCGTCGAGCAGGGCGATGTCGTGCACCGAGTGGCCGTCCCGCTTCAGCGAGCGGGCGACCTTGCGGACCTCGCCCGGGTTGAGGATCCGGCGGGCCCAGCGGCCGAGCCGCCGCTCGTCGGCCATCGCCGCGAGGACGGCTCTCGGGGTCAGCTCGGGCCACCAGGCGTCGAGGAACTCGATGAAGGAGTCCTCGGTGGTCACGTCCTCGTCGAAGGAGGAACGCAGCTCGGCGGCCAGCTCGGGGTCGGTGTGCCGGCCGGCGGCGCCGGAACGCTCCCACAGGGCGTCCAGGAGCAGCTTGCGGGCACGGGGGCGCAGCAGGTTGACGGGGGCGGTGCCGCTGAGGGCGCTCTGCCGGATCCGCTCCAGGTCCGCCGACTCCAGCTCCAGCCGCCGCCCGAAGGCGACGACGCGGAGACGGGTGGGCGTTCCGGCGGGAGCGGTCTCCTCGGCCGCGGTGTCGTCCGGGGCGTCGAAGGCGAGCTGCCCGGCCGGGGCACCCCGACGCGCACCACCGCGCTCCCGGGCCACGCCCGCGCCACCGTTCTCACGGGCCACGCCCGCCCCACCGTTCTCACGGGCCACGCCCGCACGCCGGCCCGCGCCGCCGGCCGTCCGGGTCGTGCCCGTCCCGCCCGGTCCCAGTTCCAGTGCCCCGCGCGCGGCCTTCCGCAGCACTCTCAGCATCCGGTACGACCCCTTGGCGCGGGCCACCGACGGGGCGTCGTACACGGTGGCCTCCGCGCCGTCGACGAGGGAGCCGATGGCGCGGATGGCGACCTGGCCCTCCTCGCCGAGGGAGGGGAGGACACCCTCGGTGTAAGCGACCAGCAGGGGGGTGGGCGAGACGATGAGGATGCCGCCCGCGTACCGGCGCCGGTCCTGGT
Source organism: Streptomyces sp. NPDC096132 (assembly GCF_044763345.1). Lineage (NCBI taxonomy): Bacteria > Bacillati > Actinomycetota > Actinomycetes > Kitasatosporales > Streptomycetaceae > Streptomyces > Streptomyces sp. NPDC096132. The sequence goes on along the minus strand of NZ_JBIWGA010000001.1, from coordinate 104,498 downwards.
AGAGGAGGTAGGCCGCCCGGTGCAGCGCGACGGCCGTCTTGCCCGTGCCCGGTCCGCCCTCGACGTACGTCACGGAGGCGGCGGGGGCGCGGATGACCAGGTCCTGCTCGGCCTGGATGGAGGCGACGATGTCCCGCATGGTGTGGCTGCGGGCCTGGCCGAGCGCGGCCATCAGGGCGCCGTCGCCGATCACGGGCAGCTCGTCGCCGCCGAGGTACGCCTTGAGCTCGGGGCGCATCAGGTCGTCCTCGACGCCGAGGACGCGCCGGCCCTTGGAACGGATGACCCGGCGCCGGACGACCCGCCCCGGGTCCACGGGGGTGGACCGGTAGAAGGGGGCCGCCGCCGGTGCCCGCCAGTCGATGACGAGGGGGGCGTATTCGGAGTCCAGGACTCCGATGCGGCCGATGTGGAGGGTCTCGGCGATGTCGGCGGTGTTGTCCTCCCGCACGGCTCCGTCGGCGGGTTCCACGGCGGTGTACGCGCCGTCGGGGCCCTTCTTGCCGTCCTTGCCGAGCAGCAGGTCGATCCTGCCGAACAGGAAGTCCTCGAACTCGTTGTTGAGCCGGTTGAGGTGGATGCCCGCCCGGAAGACCTGGGCGTCGCGCTCGGCGAGGGCCCCGGGCGTGCCGACCTGGCCGCGTTTGGCCGCGTCGTGCATGAGGAACTCCGCCTCGTGGATCTTCTCCTCGAGGCGCCGGTACACCTGGTCGAGGTGTTCCTGTTCGGCGGTGATCTCACGGTCCCGGACCGAGTCCGGTGCGGCGCCGACCGCGGTTTCCTGCTGAGCCTGAGCGGCCACCGGGCCCCCTTCTGACGTGCTGGGCAGCCGTCAACCGTACGCGAAGGGGACCCTCGGATGCGAGGGGCCTGCCCGGACCGGCCGGACAGGCCCAGAGGTGGTGCGTGGAACGAGTCCTACGCGTCGACCTGGACGAGCTTCTCGCCGTCGAAGGTCATGACCTCGAAGTGGTCGATCTCGTTCGGCTTGAAGGCCGCGCCGCCGACGACGTAGAGCGGGTTCTTGGCCTGTTCGGTCTTGGCGTTCGGGAGGCCGTAACCCCACTCCGGGACCGACCAGGAGGAGACCGTCTCGCGCTTGCCGTCCTTGCCGACGGCGATGAGCGAGCACTTCTCCGGACCGCTCACGTTCTTCAGCTCGACGCCGACCTCGGTGCCCCACGCCTTCTCGCCCATGGCGACGGTCGCGGTGACCTTGGTCGAGGTGTCGGTGTTCGAGACCTTGTCGGAGAGCGTCTCGAAGGTGGACTTGGCGGGGTTGGTGGTGCTGGTCGCCACGGGCGCCTTGCCGCCGTCGTCACCGCCGGTCGCGGCCATGACGCCGACCGGGCCGCCGATGATCAGCGCCGCGGCGGCCGCCACGAGGTAGAAGGAGCGGCGGCGCTTCTGGGCGCGGCGCTCGGACACCTCGTCGACCAGCCGCTCCACGAGGCGCGGGCTGGGGCGGGCGGACAGGGAGTCGCCGATCGCGGGTGTCCCGGAGCCGGGCAGGTCCGCGAGCGCGGCCAGCATCGGTTCCATCCCGGCGAGTTCGTCGAGCTGTTGCGCGCACCACTCGCATCCGGCGAGGTGTGCTTCGAAGGCGGTCGCCTCGGCGTCGTCGAGGATGCCGAGGGCGTAGGCGCCCACGGTCTCGTGTTCGCTCGGGCTCGGAGATCCCACTGATCCCTGCATGGGGCCAGACATACCCGCACCACCTGATCCGAATCCCCCGTAAATGCTCATCACGCCGTCACCCCCCGCTCCTCCAGAGCCAGCTTCATCGACCGCAGGGCGTAGAACACCCGAGAGCGGACGGTGCCACTGGGTATGCCCAGCGTCTCGGCCGCCTCATTGACGGTACGCCCCTTGAAGTACGTCTCGACGAGCACCTCCCGGTGGGCCGGGGTCAGGTCGTCGAGTGCATCGGACAGCGTCATCAGCCACAGCGCCTTGTCGATCTCGTCCTCCGCGGGGATGACCTCCAGCGGCGACGGGTCGACCTCCTGCGGCCGGGCCTGCCGGCTGCGGTGGCCGTCGATGACGATGCGGCGAGCGACCGTCACCAGCCAGGGGCGTACCGATCCGGTCGCTCGATTGAGCTGGCCGGCGTTCTTCCAGGCACGGATGAGTGTCTCCTGCACTACGTCCTCGGCACGCTGCCGGTCTCCGGCAACCAGGCGCAGGACATACGCAAGCAGGGGTCCGGCATGCTCCCGATACAGAGCACGCATCAGCTCCTCGTCAGGTTCCGAGGGCTGGGACATGCGATGTCGGGCCCTCGATCCACGTTCATTGGCCACGGCCGCATCCTTGCGCACGCCCACCTCCGGTGTCCGGGGGATCCCCCGTTAGGTCGCTCGACGATGGGTACGCAGCAGGGGTGTTGGGTGTTCAAACCGAGGAGACAGTTTTCTTCGGGGTGTCATGACGAGGGGGACATGGCGGCACATTCCCGCCGCTTCTTCTTCACATTTTCGCCACACTGACAAGTTCACGCGGGTTGCCCTTGCTCAGGCATGGGCAAACATGATGTTGTCGAAATCACTTCGACAAATTTTCGACGACGCTGCCCCAAGGCCCTGTGCATTTCCTGTCAGCTCATCAGAGAAGGCGTATACCGGGCAGTTGGGCTCGGGCGAGCGCGGCGCGCCGGCGGTGCCGTGCGACCCGTTCCCGGTTGCCGCAGATCTCGCTCGAACACCACCGCCGGCGCCGCCCCCGGGACGTGTCGACGTACAGGATCGGGCAGTTGTCCCCCTCGCACTCCCGCAGCCCGGCCCGCGCGACGGGATCCGTGAGCAGCTCCACGGCGTCCCGCGCGACGGCGGCGAGCAGCGCGGCGCACTCCGGCGGTCCGTCCAACTCCCTTACGAGGGTGCCGTCCTCGTCGCGTACGGCGCGGGGGACGGGCGGCGCGACCCGCGCGGCGTCGTTGAGGCGGGAGAGGTCGACGTCGTACGGACCGGGGTGGGTGCGCGCCAGCCAGCCCCGCACCAACCGGTCTACACCGGACCGCAGTTCGCGGAACGCGGTGGGCCAGGAGGCGTCGGCGTGGGTCAGCGGCGTGTCCGGCGGGACGAGTCCGGCGCCCCGGATCCACGCGCACAACGGCTCTACGCCGTCGAGGTGTTCATGGGGATGGCTGGTCGCGAGGAGGTCGAGACAACTGCGTCCGGCGTCGAACCGCAGCTCGTAGGGGTCCGTGACCGCGCCCAGTGCCATGCGCCACCGCCTGCATCGGAACGTTCCTGCCGAAACCGTTCCCCACACAGTGCCCTGGGTCCCACCCGGACCGGAACCCCCCGTACCAGCGCCCGCAGCTGCGGGCAGCCGCCCATCCGCTCAGCTGCGGGCAGTCGTGCCGCTGGGGCGATGGGGGTCCCCCCGCTCGAGCGAAGCCGAGAGTGGGGGAGGGTGGGCGCAGCGGCACCCCGCGAGCGCCGGGCCGCGCGCCCCACCCCCGCCCAGCCCCAGCGCCGGGCGCCCCATCAACTACGGCTCACACGTCCGCGTACTTCGCATCGGCCGCCGGATCCAACGCCAGCCGATACCCCCGCTTCACCACGGTCTGAATCAGCTTCGGCGCCCCCAACGCGGTCCGCAGACGCGCCATCGCCGTCTCGACGGCATGCTCGTCCCGCCCCGCGCCCGGCAACGCCCGCAGCAGATCCGCCCGAGGCACCACCCACCCCGGCCGCCGCGACAGCGCCCGCAGCAGCGACATGCCCGCCGGCGGCACCGGCTTCAGACACCCGTCCACCAGCACCGCGTGCCCCCGGATCTCCACCCGGTGCCCCGCGATCGGCAACGCCCGCGCCCGCCCTGGCAGTTCCTGGCACAGCAGCTGCACCAGCGGCCCGAGGCGGAAGCGCTCCGGCTGGACGGTGTCCACGCCGTGCGCCTGCAGGGGCAGCGCGGTGACCGGCCCGACGCAGGCCGGCAGCACGTCGTGGTGGAGCGCGGCGAGCAGCTCGGGCAGCAGCCCCCGTTCCTCCGCGCGGGAGAACAGGGACGCGGCGGCCGGCGCGCTGGTGAAGGTGATCGCGTCGAGACCGCGTGAGACGGTCGCGTCGAGGAGCCGGTCGAGCGGCGCGATGTCCTCGGGCGGCATCCACCGGTACACCGGCACGCCCACGACCTCCGCTCCCCCGGCCCGCAGCGACTCCACGAACCCGGGCAGCGGCTCCCCGTGCAGCTGGACGGCGATACGACGGCCCTCGACGCCCTCCTCCAGGAGCCGGTCGAGCACCTCGGCCATGGACTCGGACGACGGCGACCACTCCTCGGTGAGCCCCGCGGCACGGATGGCGCCCTTGACCTTGGGGCCGCGGGCGAGCAGTTCCACCCCGCCGAGCCGGGCGAGCAGCGGCTCGCCGAGCCCCCACCCCTCGGCGGCCTCGATCCAGCCCCGGAAACCGATCGCGGTCGTCGCCACGACCACGTCCGGCGCCTGCTCGATGAGGTCCTTGGTCGCGGCGAGCAGCTCACCGTCGTCGGCGAGCGGCACGATCCGCAGGGCGGGCGCGTGCACCACCGACGCCCCGCGCCGCTGGAGCAGCGCGCCGAGCTCCTCGGCCCGGCGCGCGGCCGTCACGCCCACGGTGAAGCCCGCCAGGGGGCCGTGTTCCACGGCCCCGGTGGAGGTGGCGTCCGGTCGCTGCTGTTCCTGGTACATAACTCTCGTCCCGCACTCGAGTCGCCCTGCTCTTACATGCCGCCGAGCCTGTCAACGGTGCGTGACAGGCTCGGTTCGGCTTCATGTCGCCAGTGTTACGTCACACCTCGGCGTAGCTGAGCTGCGGCTTCGCCTCGGAGGCCGTGCTGGACGCCGTGACCCTGCCGACCGGGCGGCGAAGGTATACGGCCCAGGTGACCGCGAAGCAGGCCGCGTAGAAGGCGAGGAAGGCGACGAACGCGCCGGTTCCGGAGCCGTAGGAGAGGAAGGACTGACGGAAGGCCAGGTTGATGCCGACACCGCCGAGCGCGCCGACCGCGCCGATGAGTCCCATGGAGGCACCGGACAGGCGCCGGCCGTAGGCGGCGGCCTCCTCGCCCTCGAGGCCCTTCGCGACGGCCTTCGCCTGGAAGATGCCGGGGATCATCTTGTACGTCGACCCGTTGCCGAGCCCGGTGAGGATGAACAGCACCACGAAGACGGAGACGAACAGCGGCAGCGACTTCTGCATGCTGGCGAAGACCAGGACGCCGGTGGCGGCGGCCATGCCGACGTAGTTGTAGAGGGTGATCTTCGCGCCGCCGTACTTGTCGGCCAGCCAGCCGCCCACCGGGCGGATCAGCGAGCCGAGCAGCGGGCCGATGAAGGTGAGGTAGGCCGCCTGCAGGGGCGTACGGCCGAACTGGTTCGTCAGGACCTGGCCGAAGGCGAAGCTGTAGCCGATGAACGAGCCGAAGGTGCCGATGTAGAGGAAGGACATGATCCAGGTGTGGGCGTCCTTCGCGGAGTCGATCGCGGCGCCGGTGTCGTTCTTCACGGACGACAGGTTGTCCATGTACAGCGCGGCGAGGGTCGCGGCGATCACGATCAGCGGGATGTAGATCCCGAGCAGCACGCGCGGGCCGCCGCTGGCGCCGATCACGGCGAGGCCGGCGAGCTGGAGGACCGGCACGCCGATGTTGCCGCCGCCCGCGTTCAGGCCGAGCGCCCAGCCCTTCTTCTTGAGCGGGAAGAAGGCGTTGATGTTGGTCATGGAGGAGGCGAAGTTGCCGCCACCGATGCCCGCGAGCAGGCCGACCAGGAGGAAGGTGCCGAACGAGGTGCCCGGCTTCATCACGGCGAACGCGGCGACCGTGGGGACCAGCAGCAGCGCGGCGGAGACGATCGTCCAGTTACGGCCGCCGAAGATCGCGACGGCGAAGGTGTACGGCACCCGGACGACCGCGCCGACCAGCGTCACCATGGACGTCAGCAGGAACTTGTCGGCCGGGGTGAGGCCGTACTCCGGGCCCATGAAGAGCACCAGCACGGACCACATCGTCCAGATCGAGAAGCCGATGTGCTCGGAGAGGACGGAGAAGACGAGGTTCCGGCGGGCGATCTTCTCGCCCTTCTCGTTCCAGAAGGTCTCGTTCTCCGGGTCCCACTCCTCGATCCAGCGGCTCCCCTTTTTCGTGGGGGACGGGGGTGCGGCGGCTGTTCCAGGGGCTGTCATGACGCCTCCACGTGCTCCGGGCTCGGGCGGTTCGGGGTGATGAGCGGTGATGAGTCCCGAAGGTAGGGAGGGCGCGTTTCCGGTCCTGTGGCTGTCGGTGACCGGAAGGGAACGTTGCTCTCACCTCGGGCCGAGGCCGGGTGAGAGGTTTTGGGCAAGGGTACGCGAGCCGTTCCGGTGGGCCCGGGAGCTCGGCCCCGGGGTTCAGGCCCGGTGGCTCCCGGTCCGCCCGTCCGGCCAGAGGCGGGGCCGCCGCTTGGCCGCCAGGTCCTCCACCCAGCCGAAACAGAGGACGCACAGCGCGGTGAGGAGCCAGACGCACGGCAGCTGTGGCCAGGGGCTCTCCAGCAGCCAGGGGCTGTTCTCCTCCAGCCAGGCGAGGCTCCACAGGTGGTCCCAGAGCGCCTCGACGACGCCGATGCACACGTTGTGCCACAGGTAGATCGTCACGGCCCGGGAGTTGAGGAGGGTGACGAGCCGGTCCCAGCGGCGCAGCGGGCGGGGCCACTCGGACCAGGACGGGCTGATGTGCAGGAGCAGCAGGACCGCCGCGAAGGACCACAGGGACTGGGCGAAGGGCATGTCGTCGAGGTCGTGGCCCTGCTTGAAGCCGTGGGTGAGGGCGTACCAGAGGCCGAATCCGGCCACCGCCGGTGCCAGGGACGGCACCGCGTAGCGGGGCAGGCGGCGCAGTACGCCCTCCTGGTGGGCCATGCCCAGCAGCCAGCACGCGCCGAAGGCGCCGAAGTCGCTGAGGTTGGAGTCCAGCCGCCAGCTCGGCACCGACAGCGCGCCGGCCTCCAGGGCGGCGGACAGCGCGATCGGCGCGAGGATCGTCGGCCAGGGCGCGGCCCGCAGGGCGCGCAGCAGCAGCGGGGAGAGGAGGACGAACCAGAGGTAGGCGCGGATGTACCAGAGGGGTACGGCCAGGTCGACCGCCCAGCCGTCGGCGATCAGCCCGTGCACCCCGGGCAGGTTCTCGCCGTACGGCGGGTCGCTGAGCGGGAGGATCCAGAAGGTGAGGTGGAGCCACCACCAGCCGGGGTGTCCGTCGTCGTCCGGTCCCCAGCCCGCCAGCAGCATGCCGGTCACGCCGACCGCGCCCAGCATCCACAGCGGGGGCAGCAGCCGGCGCATGCGTCCGCGGACGACCTCCAGGGCGGGCCGTTTCCCGAGGGAGCGGGCCATGAGGTTACCGGCGAGGGCGAACATCACGCCCATGGAGGGGAAGAGGACGGGCAGCCAGGCCCAGCCCATGAGGTGGTAGAAGACGACGCGGAAGAGGGCGACGGCCCGCAGCAGGTCGAAGTAGCGGTCGCGTCCCTTGGGCGCGGGCGTCGGGACGGTGACGTCGGTCGGCTGGGTGGTCGTCATGCCGCGCTGCCCTCCACGGCGGCCGTGGTCTCGCCCGGGGGAGCCGCCACCTGTCCCTTCCTGCGCAGCTTCTGCCAGCGCAGCCGGCCGCCGGTGAGAGCGGTGATCCAGGACTGGAGCAGGACCACGTACATCAGCTGGCGGTAGAGGAGCTGCTGGAGCGGGAGGGAGACGAGGGGGGTGAGTTTCTCGCGATCGAGGACGAAGGCGTACGCGGCGCAGCCCGCCTGCACGGCGAGGACGCCGAACCAGGCCGCGATCGTCCTGCCGGTGGGTCCGAAGAGCAGCCCGTAGACGAGGAACAGGTCGATGAGGGGGGCGAGGAGCGGGGCGACGACCATGAAGAGGGAGACCAGGGGGAGGCCCACGCGGCCGAAACGGCCGGACGGTCCCCGCTCCACGAGGGCCCGGCGGTGCTTCCAGATCGCCTGCATGGTGCCGTAGCACCAGCGGTAGCGCTGGGACCACAGCTGCTGGACGGACTCGGGGGCCTCGGTCCAGGCCCGCGCTTTCTCGGCGTACACGACCTTCCAGCCGTCCCGGTGGATGGCCATGGTGATGTCGGTGTCCTCGGCGAGGGTGTCGTCGCTCATGCCGCCGACCCGGTCGAGGGCGGAGCGGCGGAAGGCGCCGACGGCCCCCGGGATGGTGGGCATGCAGCGCAGGACGTCGTACATACGGCGGTCGAGGTTGAAGCCCATCACGTACTCGATGTGCTGCCAGGCGCCGATGAGGGTGTCCTTGTTGCCGACCTTGGCGTTGCCGGCGACGGCGCCGACGGTCGGGTCGGCGAAGGGCTGGACGAGTTCGCGGACGGTGGCGGGCTCGAAGACGGTGTCGCCGTCCATCATCACGATCAGGTCGTGTCTGGCGTTGGCGATACCCCGGTTGAGGGCGGCGGGCTTGCCCGCGTTGAGCTGCCGCACGACCCGTACGCCGGGCAGGGCGAGGTCCTCGACGATGCGGGCGGTGCCGTCGCTGGAGCCGTCGTCGACGACGACGATCTCGATCGGGTGCTCGCTCCTCATCAGCGAGCGCACGGTGTTCTCGATGCACTTGGCCTCGTTGTACGCGGGCACGAGCACGGACGCCGGTTCGGTGACGGGCGCGTCGGGCCCCCAGACGAAACCACGCCGTCGGGTGCGACGGGTGTGGATCGCGGAGAGCAGCAGCATCAGGCCGAAGCGGGCGAGGACGAGGAAGCCGATGACGGCGAGGCCGACGACGAGGACGCCGGTGATGTCGTCGGAGGCCGAGACCAGGAAGACCCAGGCCTTGCCCTTCCACAGCTCGGCGCCGGTGACGGGGGTGTGCGCGCTGGGTGCCTTCAGGGCCTCGGTGAGGTTCTGGAACCTGTACCCCTTCTTCTGCAGTTCGGGCAGATAGGTGTCCAGGGCCTCGACGGTCTGGTGCCGGTCGCCGCCGGAGTCGTGCATCAGGACGATCGCGCCCTTGCCGCCCCGCGGCGTGGAGTTGCGGATGATCTGCCGTACGCCCGGCCTGCGCCAGTCCTCGCTGTCGGCGGTGGTGAAGACAGTGAGGTAGCCGCGGGTGCCGACGTACTGGGTGACCGGCCAGGAGGCGTTGTCGAGGGCGTCGGCGGAGGAGGAGTAGGGCGGCCGGAAGAGGGAGGTCCGGATTCCGGCCGCGCCCGCCAGGGCCAGCTGGTTCTGGGTTAGCTCCCAGTCGATGCGCTTCTTCGACTGGTAGGAGAGGTCGGGGTGGTTGAAGGTGTGCAGCCCGATCTCGTGGCCTTCCGCGACCATCCGGCGGACCAGGTCCGGGTAGCGGGAGGCCATGGTGCCGGTGATGAAGAAGACGGCGTGCGCGCGGTGCTCCTTCAGGACGTCGAGGACCTCGGGGGTCCACTTCGGGTCGGGCCCATCGTCGAAGGTGAGGACGATCCGGCGGTCCGGCACGTCCAGGCTGCTGGTCTTCCCGCCCCGGGTGTCGACGACCGGCCCGCCGTCGAGTATCCGCTGCGGCACCTTGTCGGCGGCGGCCTCGGGGCGGATCCGGTAGTCGGCGAGGATCTCGCTGTGCACATAGCCGCGCAGCATCAGCATCGCCATCATCGCCAGCAGGACGACGAGCGGGAGCAGATGGCGCAGCCGCAGCGGCATCAGCCGCCTGCGCCCGGCGGAGGGCGATGCCCCTCCGCCGGGCCCGCCGGACGCGCGGCGGGCGGTCCGGACACGGGACGGGCGGCCGCCGGGGCGGCGTGCGGAACGCCGGCCCGGCGCGGACTGCCCGACGACGAAGCGTCGGGTCGAACGCCGGTTGGTGCGAGGTGCCATGAGAGGTCGTACTCCGGGGACGGGGATCGGACGACGGGAGGGGGCGAACGGGTATCCGGGAGAAGGGAGGCGTGGAGACAGAGGCCTTGATGACGGAGACCTACGGGCACGGCAGACCAGCGGCTCCGACCGAACCCGGTCACACCCCGGACTCGACGCCATCGCCTCCAGGCCCGCTGTGCGGGGACGGACACAAGGACGGACACAGAGACCAACGGCCCCCGCCGAACCCCGTCACACCCCGGTCTCTACGCCACCGGTGCCGGGGCGGGTGTACCGGCGGCCAGGTTGTTGGACACGCCGCCCGCCGGGGACGGGGAGGACTCGGGTGAGGGGCTGGCGGGCGGGGAGGAGGCCGGCGGCTGAGGGGAGGAGGAGCCGCCGACGACCGGGCTGCTCGGGCCGGGGGCGGAGGTGGAGGTGCTGGGTGCCGTACTGGGGCGGGCGGCGCCGCTCGCGGACGGGCGGGCGGCGGCGGAGCCGGTCGGTGCGGCGACGCTGCCGGAGGCGCTGGGCCCGGTGCTCGCGCTCCCTCGGGCCGGTGTGCCGGCCGAGGCGGAGACGCCGGGGCTGCGGGGCGCCGCGAAGCCCGGTGCGCCGGAGGTCGCGCCGGCGGAGGCGCTCGGCGCCCGGGTGGACTCGACCCGGCCGGCCGGCGGACCGTCGTCCGGGCCCGGCACCGGCAGCCAGGGCGCGCCGGCGTTGCCCGACAGGAGCGTGGCGACGATGACGACGGCGTAGGCCGCGCAGGCGAGGCCCACCGTGATGCCGATGCGGCGGAAGGTACGGCTGCGGCGGCCGGACTCGTCGACGAAGACGGGGGCGTCGGAGGCCCCCTGACCGCCGCCCTTGGCCGCGTGCGGGGAGTCGAGCTGGACGGTCACCTCGTCCGGGTCGTTGTCCCCTTCGGCCGCATCCGGACCGTCGGTCCCGGCCCCCGCTCCCCATGGGTCACACAGCCCGCTCGACCGTTCGTTTTCGGAAAGGGCGTTCGAGTCGGTCGACTGCTCGCTTTGCGGTGGAACATCCGATAACGACCGGTGTCCGTCAACGGTCGGCACATCCCGGGTCGGAGAGGCCGCTTCGGGCCACTTCAAACCTTCCGGTTGGGCGTCTTCCCGCCATTTCTTCACGTGCGCACTTCCCCCCCACGGACTGTTCAGGGTGCGCCGACGACCCCGAGCGCGCGTCGACGAAACCGGGCCCCCACCCGGTCTCCGCGCCCCATTTACCCCACTGCGCTCAGGTCGACGAATCTAGCGCAGGCATGGGCCCTGTGTTCGCGATGTGTCTTTTGTCTACAGAAGTCATGCTCATGTCCATGGCCGGAATCCATCCCCCGGCAGGCCACTGAAGCCACCCTTCCGCCTGCCCGATCTCGACCGCGGACCGTCGAAGCGCATCGAGACCCGGATGGACCAGCCCCTTTCGCCACACCAGTGACACGGGCGACAAAGGCACCGGATCGATCAAGGGGCGCAACACCGTCCCAGGCATGGCCGGAAAGTCCACCACCGCAAGAACCGGATTGCCCGACTTTGCCATGATCCTCTGGAACTCCTCGTCCCCCACGGCGAGCGGAGCGGGCGCCGCGACCCGGATGCCGCGCCCCTCGAACAGCCGGTGGGCGAGATCGGTCCACTCCGGCGTCCGCGGGTTCCCCGCACCCGCGTACACGCTCTCCCCCGCCAGCGCGTCCAGCGGTACCTCCGGCAGCGACGCCAGCCGGTGCCGCTCGGGCAGCACGACCGCCATCGGCTCGTACCGCACGAGCTGCTGCTCCAACTGGCCGCGCAGCACCGGCTCCAGACCGGCGTACCGCCCGAACGACGTGTCCAGCCGGCCCGCGACGATCTCGACCGCCGCGCCCGTGAGCCCGCTCTCGAAGCGGGCCATCAGCTCCTGCTCGGGGGCGAGTTCACGGGCCCGGTGCAGCACCCGCCGCCCGGTGACCAGGCCCGGCGAGTTCAGGTCGACCAGCAGCGGCCGGGCCGGCCCGAACGCGGCGACCAGGTCGTCCTGCGCCTGCAGCACCCGGCGCGCGAACGGCACCAGCCGTTCCCCTTCGGCCGTCAGCGTCACCTGCCGGGTGGTCCGCACGAACAGCTCGGCCCCCAACTCCCGCTCCAGCCGCCGCACATCGCGGCTTAGCGCCTGCTGGGCGACGTAGAGACGGGCGGCGGCCCGCGTGAAGTGCAGTTCCTCGGCGACGGCGAGGAAGGCACGCAGGAGGCGGGGATCGACGTGGGTCCGACCAGGTCCGGGCATCCGGCGAACTTACAACGTGGGTGCGTGAATCGACACCGAGAAGGTGTTGGACCCCTTGATCACTCCCGGGCGACCGTGGTGGCCATGCCGCAGCCGAACCCGACCGAGCCCGGAACCGACCGGAACCCCCGGTACACCGTCACCGCCGACACCCTCGTGGCCGTCGACCTCTCCCCCCGCGTCACCCCCCGCCCCCGCCTCCGCCCCCGCCCCCGCCCCCGGGGCCCCTACCGCCGTCTCCTCTCCCTGCCCGGCGCCCGCGCCTTCACCGCCGGGAACCTCCTCGCCCGCCTGCCCATGGGCATGTTCAGCGTGAGCGCGGTCGTGATGATCGCCGGTACACGCGGCTCGTACGCCCTGGCCGGCGCCGTCACCGCGACCGGGCTCGCGGCCACCGCCCTGGTCGCGCCCTGGATCGCCCGACTCGTCGACCGGCACGGGCAGGCGCGCATCGCCGTACCGGCCACGCTCTTCGCCGCGCTCGGCAGCCTCGCGCTGCTGCTCTGCGTCCGGTACGGCGCCCCGGACTGGACCCTGTTCGCCGCGTACGCCGCCACCGCCACGACCCCCAACCTCGGCGGGATGTCCCGCGCCCGCTGGAACCACCTCCTCGACGGCGACCCGGCCGCCCTGCACACCGCGAACTCCTTCGAACAGGCCGCCGACGAGCTGTGCTTCATGCTGGGACCGGTCTGCGCGGCCTTCCTGTGCGGCACCTTCTTCCCGGAGGCGGGCACCCTGGCCGGCGCGGTCCTGCTGGTGGCGGGCGTGCTGACGTTCGCCGCCCAGCGCGCGACCGAACCGCCCCCGCACCCGCGGCCGACGGCCGCATCCCCCCTGCGCGCCCCGGGCCTGGCCCCGCTGCTCGCCGTCTGTCTCGCCCTGGGCGCGGTGTTCGGCGCGACGGAGGTCGTGACGATCGCGTTCGCCGACGAGCGCGGACACCGTACGGCGGCGGGGGTCGTCCTCGCCCTCCAGGCGGCCGGCTCCGGCGCGGCCGGTCTGCTGTACGGGGCGATACGGCCGTCGGGGCCCGCCGCGCGGCGGCACCCCTGGTGTGTCACCGCGATGACCGCGCTCCTCACCCTCCCCCTGCTCGCCGCGGCCGCGCTCGACTCGCTCCCCCTGCTGGCCGCCGCGCTGCTCGTGTCGGGGACGGCGACCGCCCCGACGATGGTCACCACCATGGCCCTGGTCCAGGAACGCACCCCGGTGGCGCGCCTCAACGAGGGCATGACCCTCGCGGTGACCGGCCTCCTGGGCGGGATCGCCTGCGGCAGCGCGACGGCCGGCTGGGTCGTCGAACACGCCTCCCCCGCGACCGGCTACATGGTCCCGCTCGCCGCGGCGACCACGGCCCTGCTCGTCTCCCTCACCGCCGCGCGGCCGCTCGGAGGCCATGGACGGCCTCAGCGACCACGTCACCAGCGCCGTGCCGACCGATGCCAATGGCTCTGTGATCGGTCCGGAGTTCAGGAGCGGCAATGACGCGGCTCAGCGTCGCGCCAACGGCATGCTTCAGCAGGCCACCGGCCGTAGGGCTCAGTGGGACGCCGCGGCACACGCCGAGCCGAAGGTCGCCCTCTGGATGAATGACAATGACGTCAGCTTCGCGAATATCGTCATCAACAACTCCTACGTGTGCGGTGGTGCGGGAGGGCAGGGCTGCGTGAATGTCCTTCCGCATATTCTCGAAAGTGGACGGTCGGTGAACGTCTGGTACCGAGACCTGCAACGAGTCTTGCAGAATACCGGGCTAATTCACGGCAGGGCCCCTAGAAGGAGCCCATAAATGACCGCTCGGCCCGATCTGTCCGCGCGATAGGATGGCGCCCACATCGGAGAAGGGAAAATGATCACCGTGGCGGTGCGATGTGGAGCGCTCAGCGAGGCCGACCGGGCTCAATGGTCTGTGAGTCCGTTCGAGGCAATAGGTCCTCTTCGCTTCGGGATGACCCGTGACGAGGTGGAAGAGGCTCTGCGCGGGGTCGCGGTGAGGGCTTTCCGGACAGGCAGCACCACTGGATCGAGCGGTGGAGTCGTGTTTGACGTCCCGGATGCGGCACCTATGGTTCCGTCCTCGGTGGTATCGACGTATTACGACCTATCCGATGTGCTGGCCTGTGTCGCGATCGATGCACGCAATGGGCCGCAGGTAATTCTGGACGGGATTCGGCTGGTGGGACGTGTGCCGTCCGAACTGGAAGACAATTTCATTGACTATCTGGAAGCGCGCGACCGGATGGTGACCTATAACCAGCACGGTGATTTCTCCTCCGATGCGGTGGGTGTTATTGTGCGGGCCCAGCGTGTGGATGATGTGGTGCTGAGCCGTCCGGTTTTCGTTTCGAGTGAATGGGCCGATCGCTGCGGGGACGTTTCGGAAGATCCCGTCCCGCAAAGCGAATGGCAAGTTCGTTAGCCCAGGTGAATGATGGGCCTCGCTCGGCACATGCCGGGCGAGGCCCATCGCGCTTCCGTCTGGCTCGGATTGCACTCGGACGGCGGTGGCAGCTGTAACAGATTCACGCCGGACACCAGGGTTCTGATGGCTGATGGCTCCGCCAAGGCGATCAAGGACGTCAAGGCGGAACTGCAGCACGGACGGTGACGCCGATGTGGGCGTGGCCGAGGGGTTCCTTGATCACGGCGACTTCTACGCCCTGTTCCAAGTGTGAGGAGCTGTGGGACCGGAAGGTCGAACCGTATGCCGATCGCCTGAAGGCGGCACAGGGCGCGGTGCTGTGCGATCTCGCGCTGGACGTGGTCGAGGCGACCCTCCCGTTGTTCGATCCGCCGTTCGGCGTGTTTTCCGGAAGAGCACGCCGCGTTGATCCAGTCCTCCATCGGCCACCGGTCCCGCCGGAGCTCTCCGGCGGGACCGGTGGCGCGACGACGACTTCACAGAGGGGTTTCTCGCCCGGTACGACGCACTCCCCCCTGTGCCCGGACCGGGTACCGCCCGTGGCCCCGGGTTCCTGAACGGCTGGTTGCCGCTGGCGAGGGGTGAGCGAAGGGGGTTGTGGTGGCGGGCGAATGGGAT
This sequence comes from Streptomyces sp. NPDC096132, assembly GCF_044763345.1. Classification (NCBI taxonomy): domain Bacteria; kingdom Bacillati; phylum Actinomycetota; class Actinomycetes; order Kitasatosporales; family Streptomycetaceae; genus Streptomyces; species Streptomyces sp. NPDC096132. The sequence continues at coordinate 89,343 of NZ_JBIWGA010000001.1, read as the reverse complement.
TGGCTGAGAGCTCCGCAACCGTCCAGCCAGGTCCCGGCTACGCTGTACGCCCCGATGGCATCGCCTTCCTTGAACCTCGGTGTGCAGGTCATTGGCAGCAACCTCGTCGGAAACGACGTGGTCGAACTCGCCGCGCAGTACATGGCCGAACATGCGCGGTTCCAAATGTGGATGGCAAGTCACGAGCCCCGCCGGGGATTTCAGCAGTACGAACGCGGCAAAGCCCCCTTCGAGTTGATGCTCGTGGCCTACGAAGCGTGGGTTGAGTTCGAAGCCGCGCGCCCGGAGCGAACAGCCGAGAAACGGGTAGGTAGCCCATGAACACACTGGCGTTCCTGGCTCACCTGTGTCCGCCCCCTTCAACTGCCCACGTCCCCACGGCCGACGGCTCCTTGGCGGTCCCTCCCGGTCACGCCGCGATGCTGGAGCTGTACGGACCTGGCTGCTTCAACGACTTCCTCTGGATCAACGAGGACGGATGTGCCAACGTCTGGCTCGACATCCAGACGTGCAGTCGCAGGGCGTCCGAGATGCTTTCGCGGAAGAAGATCCCCGAGCTGCGCTCCGTGCTGGCGGGCTTCGGGGCTACCCCTGCGGACGTGATCCAGTGGGGATCGACCGACAACGCGGACTCGTTGTTCTGGATCCCGTCGGGGGCGCCTGACGAGTGGCCCACGGTCATCGTCGAGGCGGGTCAACTGAGGCTGCTGCTGATCGAGAAGCCGTCCCCGGACGTCGTACGGGGCTTGCTCGACCGGACGTTGAACTGCCCGTTCTTTCCCTCGGAGTTCTGGGAGCCTGTTCCTGTGTTCGAGCGGTGGCAGAGCGGCAAGGAGGGCTAGAGCGTGTCTCCTTCCATGGTCCGGGGGCATGCCCTGCCCGCCCGGTTGGCGTCACTGCTCGCCCAAGGCCGCTGGCGCCACCCCGGGGACACGGAGCTGGCGAGGCTTGTCCCGTGGTTCGAGGATCCGCTGGACTTCCTTCCGAGTACGGACCAGATGACTCGGGAATCCCGGTCTCTGGACATGTTCGCCGACGATCCGCGCTCCTCCGAGCTCTTCCGCGAGGTGCGAGGCAGTGAGCGACAGGGGCCGGTCGAACTGCCCTGGCTGGACGCCGATCTGGCCATCCTCATAGCCGTCAACCGCCGGCCCGGTGACGACGTCGCCCTCGCTCTCGACTACCGCACCGATCCCGCCGACCCTCGCGTAGTGGGCAGCGACTTCTGGACGAACCCCCGCCAGTGCGAGTGGCGCACAGTGATGCCCACCTTCTCGGCCTTCGCCGATGCCCTGGGGATTTAGGGCCGGGATCAGAACGTCTTCCCAAAGGTCCGCAGACGCTCACGCCTCCCGTCCCCGCTGATTCGCCTCGTCGAGTTCCCCGGACGTGACAGGCCCAAGGCCGCGTGGCACATGGCGGGCGGCGGCCGCCACTGCCTCCTGTGCCGTGGTGGCTCGGGCGAGAACGCCGGCGCCTGTGAAACCCGTGCTGACCGTGTATCGGTCGACGTCATGCGCGAGCAGGCACGGCCCGACAGTCGCTCTCGGACAACCCGACCGGGGGCTACGACGGCGACAAGGCGGTCTACGAGAAGTCCACGACCATCTACGACGGGCTGGGCCGTGAGCGCCAGACCCAGACCCCGGCGGTCGGCGGTGGCCGCCTGATCACCGACACCCTTCCGCGACGGAGCGACCGTCATGGAGGAGCGAACGCTGCTCAGCGACCTGCTGCAGGCGGATATGGGCAGAACGCACTGGGCCGCCTGCCGGAGCCTCAGACGATGAAGCTCTCATGTCCGGCATAGGATCGCAGCCCTGAGTTGCCAGGTTTCGGGGGGTGCCGCTTCGGTGGCACCCCCCCGGTGCGTGATCACGAGGAGTGTCGGTGGAGTACCTCGATCTGTCACCGTATGAGTACGCCCGCTTTCCTCTCGCCCTTCGCTGCATCGGTTGGCTGGGGCGTGAGCACGGGGTGCAGGGCAGCGGAGAGCCCCCTGTGACAGCCGCTGAACTCACTCGGCTGAAGACGGCGTCACAGCGCTTGGGCAGCGTGATGCTCGGAGTCCATGAATGCGAATTCTGTCCGGAGGAATCCGCATATCAGGGCACGGGAGAATTCAGGTACTACTTGCGGAACGGTGAGAGCTATTCGGCCCCGATGATGGTGCTGCATTACGTTGAAGCACACGCCTACAGGCCACCTCTGGTCTTTCGAGAGGGGCTGACAGAGACCGGTGATCTTCCATGGGACGTTCGCGCGCAGCGACTGTCGGACATCCTGCTGGACGCGTCAGAAGGCTTCGACTTCCGGTGCCAGGCTGTGATCGACCTGGCGAACTGGCCGGATGCCCGCGCCGTCGACGCCCTCGACCGGGCGGCTGCGGCCGAAGAATTGGCCGATATTGTGGGCGAGGAGATTCACCGGTCCCGTGAGCTGGTGATCAGCCGACTGAAGCGATGACGGGGCCGGGCGGAGGCCCCGGACCTCACTGACCGGAGCGGGCGCGTATCCCTTCCAGGAGGAGCGCGAGGGCGCCGGGGGTGGTCGTGAGGATCGTGGCCGGGGTGTCGCTTTCGCGGAGGTGGAGGGTGGCGGTGGGGGTGCCGGCGAGTTCGAGGCAGTTGTTGCCGTCGCCGCTGCCGGAGAAGGAGGATTTCTGCCAGTTGTCGGGGGTCCTCATGGCGCCTCTCACAGTTCCTTCGCCAACCGGTGCATGAAGTCACGCGATCGGTCGGGGGCGAGTGATACGGACTCCACCATATGGAAGAGCGTTCGAAAGGCGCCGAGTTGCGCCTCGGAGTCGATGAAGCCCGCTCCTTGAGGTCCGTCGCGAAGAGCCGTGTCCAGCTTCGGTACGGCTCCACCCACGTACATCATCGCGTTCGTGGCGCCACCGAATCCGTCCAGGTCGAAGGGGACGACGCGCACGGTGATGTGCTCCTCGGCGGAGAACTCGAGGATGCGGCCGAGCTGAGCGCGCATGACGGCACGGTCGCCGACCCGGATGCGCAGGGCAGCCTCGTGGATCACCGCTGTGTAGGGGGCGGGCGCCGAGCCCGTGATGATCGCCTTGCGCGCCATCCGGTGCCGGACCCGCAACTCCAGGTCACCATGCGGCAGTTTGGGCACACGGTACGAGAAGACGGCCCGGGCGTAGTCCTCCGTCTGGAAAAGCCCAGGGACATGCAGGAACTCGACATCGAGCCGGTATGTGGCGTGGTGTTCCAACTCGGCAAGGTCCAGGAACGACGCAGGCAACAGGCCCTGGTACTCCTCCCACCAGCCCCGGGTGCGATCGGTCGCCATGGCCACCAGTGCCTCGACCAACTCGGTGTCCGTGCACGAGTAATGGGCCGCGAGCTGTCGTACGCGCGTCTCGCTGACGCCTGCCGTGCCGAACTCGATCTGGCTCACCTGCGCTGAGTCCGTGCCGAGCAGCGCGGCGGCCTCGCGCCCTTTGAGTCCAGCGGCTTCACGCAGTTTTCGCAGCTCAGCACCCAAGCGTTCCTGACGTGCGGTCACCTGCCTTCTGCGGGCCACGGCTTCCTCCTTGAACTCGTTCGGATAGCAGGCTACGGCAGCGACTTGCGCAGTCCCAAAATGTGGCCCTACTGTCAGTGACCCGAACCTCACGCAACGGAAGCGCACCGCCCCGTCCTGCCATGACGGCTGCGGCACTGCCACCGCCCCTCGAACCCCTTCACCCGAACGGAGCTGCCCCATGCCCGAAACCGCCCCCGCTCCCGACTCCTGGGAGTACTCCCTCTACATCCCCACCGACCCCAGAGCGGTCACGGTCTCCCGCCGCACCCTCCGCCTGATCCTCACCCTCCACGACCTCGCCCACCTCACCGACACCGCCGAGCTCCTCGCCTGTGAGCTGGTCTCCAACGCCGTACTGCACACCAAGGGCCCCGCCTGCCTCCGCGTCCGCCACCGCGTCGGCGTCCTGCAGATCGGCGCCTGGGACGCCGACCCCGAACCCCCGGACCCCCCGGGCGACTTCACGGAACTGGAAGACGCCGAGAGCGGCCGAGGCTTCGCCCTCGTACGGGCCTGCTCCGACCTGTGGGGATGGCAGCCCCTCTCCCGCCTCGGACTGCCCGGCAAGCTCGTGTGGTGCGAACTGGGAGCCGCGTAAACGGTCTCCCCGTCGCACGAGGCGCTGCACCGCATCTTCCAGGAGGACCCCGCGTTCCTGGATCCAGCCCAACGGCACGGCGGCCGGGCGGCAGCGCTGATCCAGGCCTGTGACAACACGGTCGCGGCGCAGCGCTGGCAGACCCTGAGCGCCGGCCAGATCAAGCACGTCTCCACCGGCCTGTGCCTCGCGGCACCGGCGTCCACGGTCAGCACCGACCTCACCCTGGCCGCCTGCAACTCGACCGTGGCGGGCCAATGTTCAAGCCCGCGTCCAAGACGACGTACGTCTACGACGCCATGGGCAACCGCCTGCTGGAGCGCACCAGCGCCGGCGCAGTGCTGAACCTGCCCGACACAGGTCTCCCTGACCACGGCCGGCAAGGTCCGCTACGTCGAGCGCACCTACGCCGGCATCGGCGGCCCGTCCGTGACCCGCTTCCGCTAGGGCACCAACAACACGGCCGGTGTCAGCGAGCACGTGTTCGCCCAGGCCACCGACCTCAACGGCACCCCGCTGGCGGAGGTCCGCCTCGACGGCGGCATGCAGGTCCGCGCGCAGAAGAAGGACCCCTGGGGCGAGGACCGGGCGATCAGCATGCCCATGCGCACCAAAACCGCTTTCCACACCGGCGACGACGACGTCGAAACAGGCCTCGTCCACATGGGCGCCCGCGAGTACGACCCAGGCACGGGCCGCTTCATCTCGGCGGACCCGGTCCTGGACGACAGCGACCCGCTCCAGGCGAACGGCTACTCGTACGCCAACAACAACCCGGTGACGCACTCGGACCCGTCGGGTCTGACGTCCTCCGCCTCCAGCTTCGACGCCTCGATCGCCGCACTGGACGCGAAGATCGCCGAGTACCAGAAGACCCTGAACCGCTCCATCGGCGACGTGATCCTCGCCACCGGCTGGGCCGTCTTCAAGGAGTTCATCGGCTGGAACGACGTCGTCGGCTGCTTCACCCAGGGCGACCTGTGGGCCTGCGGCAGCCTGTTGATGGACGCCATCCCGTGGACCAGCGTCTTCTCCAAGGGCAAGAAGATGTGGCGCGCCTTCAAGGGCACCATGAGCGCGGTCAAGGCATTCAAGGCGGCCAAACGCGCGGCCGAGATCGGCATGAAGGCGGCGAAGGCGGCCAAGGCCGCACTCATCAAGGCCAAGAAGGCGGCGGAAGCCGCTGCTGCAGAAGCCAAACGCAAGGCCAGAGAAGCCGCCAAGCGCGCTGCCGAGGCGGCGAAGAAGAAGGCGCATACGGGCTCGAAGGGCGCCCGGGGCAACCCGGTCCAGGTCAAGGCGCGTACGCAGGCCCAGCACAAGGGGTCGTCGGGCGGCGGCAAGGCGGAGAACAAGTCCGGCGGCTCGCGCAACGGGTCGGGCAAGGAGGACTCGGGCGGCGGCAGCTGTAACAGCTTCGCGCCGGAGACCAAGGTCCTGATGGCCGACGGCTCCACCAAGGCGATCAAGGACGTCAAGGCCGGCGACAAGGTCCTGGCCACCGACCCCGAGACAGGCGAGACCCGCACGGAGACGGTCACCGCCGAGATCAAGGGCCAAGGCGTCAAGCACCTGGTCAAGGTCACCATCGACGTCGACGGGAAGAAAGGCTCGAAGACAGCCGAGGTCACCGCGACCGACAAGCACCCCTTCTGGGTCCCGGAACTCGACGACTGGATCGACGCCACCGACCTCAAGGCGGGCGAGTGGCTGCGCACCAGCGCCGGCACCCTGGTCCAGATCACCGCGGTCGAACGCTGGACGACTCTGTCGGCCACGGTCCACAACCTGACGGTCAGCGTCCTGCACACGTACTACGTCCTCGCAGGGTCGGTACCCGTCCTCGTTCACAACGACTCCTGCCCAACCGGCGATGCGGAGTTTGTGCGCAATCAGAATCTGCCCTCGAAAGCAGGGCCATGGAAGGCGTATCAAGAACATGTAACGGGTCGCAGCCATGAAGAAGTGTGGCGCGTGAATGGCCGTATCACTCAGGTCGACGGTGGGCCTAGCCCAATCGTGGTGGAGGCGAAGTGGATGGGGCGAAACAATGCGGCTTTCGAGTCATCGCCGTATCACCCGAGCAACTACTTCGACGAGTCTAAATTTGTCGATCAAGCAAGGCGCCTGCTGGCCTTGAACAGCGAGATTGGCGGCGGTGGAGTACGCTACGCTGTATCCAACGAGGCTGGCGCGAACTACACGCGTGCCGTCCTTAGGGAATGGTTCCCATCCGAGATGCAGAGCGGAATTTTGGGAGTCTTCCATGTGCCAGGCGACGGGATGTGATGGGTCCAGATGGCTGAATTCACGGCACAGGCGGCATTGGTGAAGTTCGCCCAGATTGCGAATTTCGACTCAAGCGCCTCACTGGAAGATCGCCTCAGGGAATCTGGTTGGCTTGAACAGCCTCCTGGGGCGAGGGGTCTTCATCGTGAATGGCGGAACGGAGAAATTGGTGCAGTTCAATACGGGCGCGGGTTGAACTCCTTCCTGGAAGTGGCAGTTGATGTGGTGCTGCCGGACCCGGAAGATCCCGATAGCGAAGAGCGCCTTACTGTCGAGTTTGAGGACAAGTTTGAGCGGATCCTTGCTCGCTGCGCCTCCACTTTCGGAGCCGCTGCCTTTGTTGGCTCATATGGTGATGAGGGGTTTCCGAGGGATGTCGACGCAGTAATGGTCGCGCTGTGGCCGGCTCGTTCTGGAGTAATTGCGCTTAACTTCAAGCATGAAGACTGGGGCGTGCCATTTAGAATTACCGTCACGGTTGGGTAGTTCGAAGTAGATCTGTCTCCGTCTCGTGGGCCCCTGGTGGTGATCCAGTAAGACCGTGTCCTACGTGGTGAGGCGGACGAGTCGTTTGTAGCAGCAGATAGCGGCGGGGAGTCCGAGAAAGGCCAGGTAGTTGCGCGGATTCCGTTCGTAGCGGGGGCTGAGCCTGCGGTAGCCGGACAGCCAGGCCATCATGCGTTCGATCACCCACCTGCGGCGGCCCAAGCGTTCGCTGGACTCGATGCCTTTGCGTGCGATCCGGACTCCGATGCGCTTACCGCGTAACCATTTCCGCAGGTCGGCGCGGTCGTAGGCTTTGTCCGCGTGCAGGCGCTGGGGCTTGAAGTAGCGGCCGCGGTGAGGGTCGTGTCTCGTTTGGTGACCCTCGATCATCGGCTTCAAGCCCTTCGCTGTCGTGGGTGTTGCCGGCCGAGACGCCGACGAGAAGGGGCAGTCCGTTCGCGTCCGACAGGATGTGCATCTTGGAACCCGGCTTGCCGCGGTCCACTGGGCTCGGACCCGTGCGTTCGCCCCCTTTTTCGCCCTGACGTGGGCGGTGTTGAGGACGACGCGGGTGACGTCGATCAGGCCGGCGTCGTCGAGCCGGTGCAAGACGGCTTCGTGCAGGCGACCCCAGACGCCCGCCCGGGACCAGATCAGGACGCGGCACCGCCGGTTCTGGGCCCTCACGCAGACCCTGTGCGTATACCTTCCAGGAGGTTCGCCAGGGCGATGAGGGTCGTGGTGAGGACGGTGGTGGGGTCGTCCGACTCGCGAAGGTGGAGAGTGCTGGGGGTGGAGGCGAGTTCGAGGCAGGAGTCACCATCCCCGGGGCCGGAGTACGACGACTTCTGCCACTTGCCCGAGGTGTCCATGAGGCGCCTCACAACTCCTTCGCCAGCCTGTGGATGAAGTCGCGCGACCGGTCGGCGGCAAGCGACACGGCTTCCACTTTACGGAAGAGCGTTCGAAAGGCTTGGAGTTGGGCTTCGGAGTCGACGAAAGCCGCACCCTGCGGACCATCGCGTACCACGGTGTCCAGCTTGGGAACGGGTCCCTCGGCATGTGCCATGGCGCTGGCGGCACCGGCGAACCCCTCCAGTTCGAAAGGGATGACCCGGATGGTGATGTGGGCCGCGTCGGAGAGTTCGAGCAGGTGCAGTAGTTGGGCTCGTGAGGCGGAGCGGTCGCCGACCATGATGCGCAACGCCGCCTCATGCACGACCGCCTCATAGGGGGGTGGGGTCGGGCGGTCGAGAACGGCCTTGCGTGCCATGCGGTGACGGACCCGCAACTCCAGTTCATCCAGCGGAAGTTCAGGCACTCTGAAGGCGAAGACGGCACGGGCATAGTCCTCCGTCTGAAGAGGGCCCGGAACATAGAGGAACTGGGACTCACGCAGAGACACGGCGTGGTGCTCCAACTCGGCGAGGTCCAGAAACGCCGTGGGCAACAGCCCCCGGTACTCCTCCCACCAGCCGCGCGTCCGGTCGGTCGCCAGGGCAACCAAGGCGTCGATGAACTCCTCGTCCGTGCACGCGTAGTGGGCCGCCATGCGGCGCAGCCGCTTCTCGCTCACACCCGTGAGGCCCGCCTCGATCTGGCTGACCTGCGGGGCGCTCACGCCGAGTAGTGCCGCCGCCTCGCGAGAGGTCAGGCCGGCGGCGTCCCGGAGTCGGCGCAGCTCGGTGGCCAGCCGCATTTGACGTGCCGTCGGCTCCTGCCTGAGTGCCATCGCACGCTCCTCTCAACGCGCCGATGAGCGCGACTCGTTCGGGGCTAGATTACGGGAGCCGCTTGCAAAACTTAAAAAGTTAGGTCTACCGTCGGTGATGTAACGCTCACGCAGCGGAAGCGCACCACCCCGCCATGCCATGCCGGCTGCGGCACTGCCACCGCCCCCTCACGCCTTCACCTGATCGGAGCTGTCCCATGCCCGAAACCACCCCCGCTCCCGACTCCTGGGAGTACTCCCTGTACATCCCCACCGACCTCAGAGCGGTCACGGTCTCCCGCCACACCCTCCGCCTGATCCTCGCCCTCCACGGCCTCACCCACCTCACGGAGACCGCCGAGCTCCTCGCCTCCGAGCTGGTCTCCAACGCCGTATTGCACACGAAAGGCCCCGCCTGCCTCCGCATCCGTCACCGGGACGGCGTCCTGCAGATCGGAGCCTGGGACGCCGACCCCGAACCCCCTGAGCCCCCAGGCGACTTCATGGAACTGGAAGGCGCCGAGAGCGGTCGCGGCTTCGCCCTCGTACGGGCCTGCGCCGACCTGTGGGGATGGCAGCCGCTGTCCCGGCTCGGGCACCGGGGCAAGCTCGTGTGGTGCGAACTTCCCGCGGCGTAGCTCGTTGATCACGTCAGGCAGAAAGACAGGAGAGCTGATGGTCACCTCGTCGCACGAGGCGCTGCACCGCATCTTCCAGAAGGACCCCGCGCTCCTCACCCGCGCGCTCCAGCAGGTGCTGCACGTCCCCTTCCCGGAGCCGCGTGACTTCGCGGGCATGAACGTCGATCTCACCGAGATCGAGCCCATCGAGCGCCGCGTGGACACGCTGCTGCGGGCCGAGACCGACGAGGGCGCCTACCTCCTGGTCGTGGAGTCGCAGAGCGAGCCGGACGACCGTAAGCGCGGCAGCTGGCCGTACTACCTCAGCTTTCTCCACGAGAAGTACCGCTGTGAGCCGGTCCTGATCGTCGTCACGCAGAGGCGTGCCACGGCCCGCTGGGCGGCCCGGCCCATCCACCTCGGCGTACGTGGTATGCCGTCGCTGGCGGTCCGGCCGTTCGTGCTCGGCCCGGAGAACGTGCCGCTCATCGCGACCGAGCGGGAGGCCCGAGAGGATCCATCCCTTGCGGTGCTCTCGGCCATGACACACGGCCGTGGGCGGAAGGCTCCGGCGATACTGGAATCGCTGGAAGCCGCCCTGCGGACCCTGGACCGCGACACCGCCGTGGTGCTCGCACAGTTCGTCGACTCGTGCCTGGCGGACGCCCAGGCCCGGCAGATGTGGAGGGACATGATGACGGCGATGCAGTACTTCTGGCGGCACCCGTGGGCCGAGGAAGGCCGGGAAGAGGGACGAGAAGAGGGACGGGAGGAGGGTCGGATCCAGGAGCGGGCCGACATGGTCCTGAACATCCTGCGCTGGCGCGGCATCGACATCCCCGATCAGGTACGCGCCCGCGTCGAGGCCTGCACCGATCTCGACCAGCTCACCCTCTGGTCCGAGCGCGCCGTCCACGCCGCCACCGCCGACGACCTCTTCACCGTCGTCGAGTAGACACACTCCCGACGCGGGCCCCACTCACCCAGACGCCGGAGCCCGCGTCGCGCACACACCACCGGCCGATTCCCGTACGCCCCATTGACGCGCGTCACACCCGCCCCCTACCTTCCCCCGTCGAAGCGCTTCGACGTCACGCATCGAATCGATTCGACGACCTCGTCGAACACCGCGTGACGGCTGTTCCTGCCCGGAGAACCATCAGAACTCCCCGGAGGCACAGGATGTTGACGGCAAGAAGGCGTGCGACGGCGAGCGCGGCGGCGGCCCTGGCGGGTGCCCTGCTGCTGGCCTCCTGCGGTGGCTCGGGCGGTGGCTCGTCCGACGCGAAGACCCTGCGGCTGTGGCACTACGAGGCCCCGAACAGTGCGATGGGTGCGGCCTGGACGGAGGCGATCAAGGAGTTCGAGGCCACGCACCCGGGCGTGAAGGTGAAGTTCGAGGAGAAGAGCTTCGAGCAGATCCAGAAGACCGCCCCCATGGTCCTCAACTCCTCCGACGCGCCGGACCTCATGGAGTACAACAAGGGCAACGCGACGGCGGGCCTGCTCTCGAAGCAGGGGCTGCTCACCGACCTGACCGCCGAGGCGGCCGAACGCGGCTGGGACAAGCTGCTGAGTCCGGGTGTGCGCACCACCAGCCAGTACGACACGGACGGGGTCATGGGCTCCGGCAAGTGGTACGGCGTGACGAACTACGCCGAGTACACGATGGTCTACGTCAACAAGGACCTGTTCGCGAAGTACGAGGTGCCCGAGCCGAGGACGTTCGACGACCTGGTCGCGGCGATGGACACGTTCGTGGAAAACGATGTCACCCCGCTCGCCAACGCGGGCGCCGAATACCCCGCCCAGCAGTACCTGTACCAGCTGGCGCTGTCGAAGGCCGACCGCTCCTGGGTGGACTCCTACGAGCTGTACCAGGGCAAGGCCGACTTCCACGACGCGGCCTGGACGTACGCGGCCGAGACCTTCGCCGACTGGGTGAAGAAGGGGTACATCGGTAAGAAGTCCACCAGTGCCAAGGCCGAGGACGCCGGTGTCTCGTTCCTCCAGGGCAAGGCGCCGATCCTGTTCTCCGGCAGCTGGTGGTACGGCCGCTTCCAGGACGAGGCCGCGTTCGACTGGGGCACCACCCTGTGGCCCGGCTCCGACCTCACCCTCGGCTCCGGCGGAAACCTCTGGGTCGTCCCCAAGAGCGCCGGCAACAAGGAGCTGGCCTACGACTTCATCGACATCACCCTGTCGAAGCGGATCCAGAACCTGCTCGGCGAGAAGGGCGGCGTACCGGTCGCCGCGGACACCGCCGCCGTCACCGACCCGAAGGCCAAGGAGCTCATCGCCCACTTCGACACCCTGTCCGGCCGGGACGGTCTGGCCTTCTACCCGGACTGGCCGGTCCCCGGCTTCTACGACGTCCTCGTGTCCGAGACGCAGAAGCTGATCACCGGCAGCGAGAAGCCGGACGCCTACCTGGACGCGTTGCAGAAGGCGTACGACAAGGGCGTGCCGCAGCAATGAGGCGCGGCTCCCCCGCGGGCTCCCATGCGGGCTCCCATGCGGGCTCCCATGCGGTGTTCCTCCTCCCCGGCGCCCTGGCCTTCCTCGCGGTCGTGATCGTGCCGTTCCTGATGAACACCGCCGTCGGCTTCACCGACTGGCAGGGCGTGGGCCGCCCCGAGTGGTCCGGACTCGACAACTACCGGGAGCTGGCGCACGATTCCGCGTTCTGGGCGTCCTTCCGGCACAGCCTCTTCATGGTCGTCGCGATGGCGGCGATCCCCACGGCACTCGGGCTCGTCCTGGCCGCCGCCCTGTTCGACTACATCGGAAAACACTTCGGCAGCAAGATCGCGGCGGTCCTGCGCGCCTGCTTCTACCTCCCCCAGGTGCTGCCGGTCGCGGTCGCGGGCATCGTCTGGAGCTGGATCCTCGCCCCGGACGGCGGCACCCTCAACGCCCTGCTGAAAGCGATCGGGCTCGGCGCCTGGCAACAGGACTGGCTCGGCGACCCGGACCTCGCGCTGTACACCGTGATGGCCGTCCTGGTCTGGGTCCAGCTCGGCTTCCCGCTGGTCGTCTTCATGGCCGGGCTCGGCCGTATCGACCCGCACCTGCACGAGGCGGCCGAACTGGACGGCGCCGGCTGGTGGCGCCGCTTCCGGCACGTCACGCTGCCGCAGCTGAGGCCGGAGACGTACGTCGTCCTGACCTGGTGCACGATCGCCGCGCTGAAGGTGTTCGGCGCGGTGTACGTCCTGACGAAGGGCGGCCCGGGCGGCGCGACGGACGTCCCGTCCTACTTCTCCTTCACCACCTTCTTCGAGAAGACCCAGGTCGGCTACGGCGCCGCCGTCTCCACCGTGCTGACCGTGATCATCCTCGCCCTCGCCGTACTCGGACTGAAGCTGCAGAACCGCGCGGAGGACATATGACCGCCCTGCGCCGTCACACCGTGCTGCTGGCCCTTGCCGTCGCGGCCCTCTTCATGGTCGTGCCATTCCTGATCGTCGCGGTGAACGCGGTCAAGTCCCCCGCCGAGTACGCGCAGGACGGCCCGCTGAGCCTGCCCGACGGCCTCTACCTGGACGGCCTGAAGGACTTCTGGCAACGGGTCGACTACAGCCAGAAGCTGATCAACTCGGTCCTGATCAGCGGCTCGGTGGCGGTGGGGGCCGTGATCCTCTCCGTCCTGAACGCGTACGCGATCGGCATCGGAAGGATCAGGGGCCGCACCTGGGTGCTGGCCTTCTTCGTCCTGGCGAACATGCTGCCGCAGGAGGCGCTCGTCTACCCCGTGTACTTCCTGAGCAAGCAGGCGGGCCTCTACGACACCCGGCTGAGCGTGATCATCGTCTTCACGGTGGTCCAGGCGGCGTTCGGCACGTATCTCCTGTCCTCGGTGCTCGGGCAGTTCCCCCGGGAGATCCTCGAGGCGGCCCGCATCGACGGCGCGAACAAGTGGCAGGTGCTGTGGCGGATCGTCGTGCCGGTCAGCCGCCCCACCCTCGGCGTCCTCCTCGTCTTCTTCTTCGTCTGGACCTGGAACGAGTTCCTGCTCCCGCTGGTCATGCTGATCTCCAACGACAACCAGACGGTGTCCGTGGCGCTCGGCGTCCTCCAGGGCCAGCGGCTGATGGACGCCACGATGACCAACGCGGCCGCCCTGCTGGGCGTACTGCCCGCCCTCGTCTTCTTCCTCGTCTTCCAGCGCACGCTCACCCGCGGCATCGCGGTGGGCGCCGTCAAGTAAGGAGACCCCCCACCCCATGAAGTTCTCCGACGGTTACTGGCTGCTGCGCGAGGGCGTCACCGCGGCCCACCCGGCCGAGGTCCTCGACGCCACCGAGTCGGACGGCGCCCTGGAGATCCACGCGCCGACCCGGCCCGTCCGCGGCCGCGGCGACCTGATGACGGGACCGGTCGTGACGATCACCGCGCACACGCCGATGCCGGACGTCATCGGCCTGACCCTCACCCACTTCACGGGCGGACGCCGACACGAGCCGGAGTTCGAACTCGCCCGCACCGGACCCTCCCCTCAGCTCTCCCACGACGACCGGCACACCACCCTGACCTCGGGCGCGCTGTCGGTCCGTTTCGCCCGCTCCGGCCCCTGGCACGTGGAGTTCCTCGCCCACGGCCGCACCCTCACCTCCAGCGGCCCCAAGGGCATCGGCATCCTGCGGGACACCGCCACCGACGGCCACTACCTGCGGGAACAGCTCGACCTGGGCGTGGGCACCCGCGTCTACGGTCTCGGTGAACGCTTCGGCCCGCTGGTCAGGAACGGCCAGGTCGTCGACATCTGGAACGCCGACGGCGGCACGGCCACCGAACAGGCCTACAAGAACGTGCCCTTCTACCTCACCGACGCCGGCTACGGCGTCTTCGTCGACCACCCCGGCAAGGTCTCCTTCGAGGTCGGCTCGGAGACGGTGTCCCGGGTCCAGTTCAGCGCCGAGACCCAGGAGCTGACGTACTACGTCATCCACGGCCCGACCCCCAAGGACATCCTGCGCAGGTACACGGCCCTCACCGGGCGGCCGGCGCTCCCGCCCGCCTGGTCCTTCGGCCTGTGGCTGTCGACGTCGTTCACCACCTCCTACGACGAGGAGACGGTGACCTCGTTCATCGAGGGCATGCGGGAGCGCGAACTGCCGCTCTCCGTCTTCCACTTCGACTGCTTCTGGATGCGCGAGTTCCAGTGGTGCGACTTCCGGTGGGACCCACGGGTGTTCCCCGACCCGGAGGGCATGTTGGCCCGGCTGAAGGCCAAGGGCCTGCACATCTGCGTGTGGATCAACCCGTACATCGCCCAGCGCTCCCCGCTGTTCGCGGAGGGCATGGCCCTCGGCCACCTGCTGCGCCGGCCCGACGGAAGCGTGTGGCAGTGGGACCTGTGGCAGCCGGGCATGGCCCTGGTCGACTTCACCAGCCCCGCCGCCCGCGACTGGTACGCGTCCAAGCTGGAGGCGCTGCTCGCGCAGGGCGTCGACTGCTTCAAGACCGACTTCGGCGAGCGGGTGCCCGTCGACGTGGAGTGGTCCGACGGCTCCGACCCGGAGCGGATGCACAACTACTACACGTACCTCTACAACCGCACGGTGTTCGAGGTGCTGCGCAAGCACCGCGGCGAAGGGGAGGCCGTCGTCTTCGCCCGCTCGGCGACCACCGGCGGCCAGCGGTTCCCCGTCCACTGGGGCGGCGACTGCGAGGCCACCTACGCGTCGATGGCGGAGTCCCTGCGGGGCGGGCTGTCGCTGGGCCTGTCCGGCTTCGGGTTCTGGAGCCACGACATCGGCGGCTTCGAGGGCACACCGACCCCGTCCCTCTTCAAACGCTGGCTGGCCTTCGGCCTGCTCTCCTCCCACAGCCGGCTGCACGGCAGCTCCTCGTACCGCGTGCCCTGGCTGTTCGACGACGAGTCGGTGGACGTCCTTCGCCACTTCACCCGTCTGAAACTGCGCCTGATGCCCTACCTCTACGACGTCGCGCGCGTCGCCCACGAGGAAGGGCTGCCGGTGATGCGGGCGATGGTGCTGGAGTTCCCGGACGACCCCGGGTGCGCGCACCTGGAGCACCAGTACATGCTCGGCCCGGACCTGCTGGTGGCCCCCGTCTTCAGCGACGAGGGGGACGTCTCGTACTACGTCCCGGAGGGCACCTGGACCCACTACCTCACCGGGCGCACGGTGACCGGCCCGCGCTGGGTGCGCGAACGGCACGGGTTCCGCAGCCTGCCGCTGCTGGTGCGGCCGGGCGCGGTCCTCCCGGTGGGCGCGCACGCCGACCGGCCCGACTATCCGCACGCCGACGGGGTGACCCTGCGGGCGTACGGCCTGGAGCGCGGGGCGCGGGTGACGGTACGGGTCGGGGACGTGACCTTCACCGTCGTACGGGAAGGGGACACGCTGCGGGCGTCGGCGAGCGACCCGTCGGCGCCCTGGGCGCTGGCGGCGGGGGACGCGGTGGCGCGGGCGGAGACGGGAACGGGTTTCCTGACCCTGGACGTTCCGGAGCCGGGCCGATGGTGAAGATCACCGATGTGGCGCGGCGGGCCGGGGTCTCCCCCAGCACGGTGTCGTACGCGCTCAGCGGCAAGCGCCCGATCTCGGCGGAGACCCGGCAGCGCGTCGAGGCCGCCGCCCGCGAGCTGGGCTACCGCCCGCACGCCGGCGCCCGCGCCCTGGCGAGCAGCCGCTCCAACGTGCTGGCCCTGGTCGTCCCCCTGCGGGCCGGCATCCACGTCCCGGTCGTCATGCAGTTCGCCGTGTCGGTGGTGACGGCGGCGCGGCGCCACGACCACGACGTGCTGCTCCTCACCCAGGAGGAGGGCGAGGACGGGCTGCGGCGGGTCGCCGACACCGCCCTCGTCGACGCCCTGATCCTGATGGACGTCCAGCTCCACGACCCCCGGCTGCCGTTGCTGCGCTCCCTGGACCGGCCGTCCGTGATGATCGGGTTCCCGAAGGAGGCGGCCGGGCTGACCTGCATCGACCTCGACTTCCGCAGGGCGGGCGAGCGGTGCGTGGAGCATCTGGCACAGCTCGGGCACCGGGTGGTGGCGCTCGTCGGGTCGCCGCCGGAGGTGTATGTGCGGGGTACGGCGTTCGCGCAGCGCGTGGTGCAGGGCTTCACCGCCGCCGCCGACCGGGGCGGTCTGGCCTCGGCCGTCCACCCCTGCGAGGCGACCCCGGCGGCGGCGCGGCGGGTGGCGGAGCGGCTGCTGCGGGAGCAGCCGGCGCTGACGGGGGTGGTCGTCCACAACGAGGCGGTCCTGGAACCGCTGATCGACGCCTTCGCACAGCTCGGCCTGCGGGTACCCGGCGACCTGTCGGTCACGGCGATCTGCCCGGACGAGCTGGCCGAGTCCCTCCGGATCACCTCCGTCGCCCTGCCGTCCGCCGAGGTCGGCACGCGGGCGGTGGAGCTGCTGATGGAGAAGCTCGGCGGCGGGGCCGTACCCGAGGCGACCCTGCTGCAGCCACGGCTGACGGGGCGGGCGAGTACGGCACCGAGGAGCGCATGAGACCGGGGCCCGCACTCGTCCGAGTGCGGGCCCCGGTCTCGCGGTCAGGGCTGTTCCACCAGGAACCGGACCCGGTCCACCACGAACTCGCCGTAGTGGAGGGCCGACCCGATGGTCTCCATCCTGCGGTACTGATCGGGGGACAGCGTCGCGCCGGGAGCGTGCTCCACGGCGCTCAGCAGCACCCGGAACGCCAGGTCCGCAGTGCCGTCACGGGCGCAGTCGACGAGCGCCTCGCGCACCTCGGGGGCCAGGAACTCCGCCCGCTCGATCTCGGCGACGACCGCGTCCCGCTGGGAGGGGCCGTCCTCGATGTCGGCGCCGGTGAGGGGACGGACGTCCGCCTCCGTGGAGAGCCTCGCGTCACACAGACCGACGACCGTCCGCGTCCACTGGGCTCCCGTGATCCCCACGAAGCCCGGCATGTACTGCGCTCCGGCGGTCCACAGCACCTCGAGCTTCTCCGAGGACAGGCTGTCGGCGAGGACGCGGGCGTCCCGGCGGACCGCCAGGGTCTCCTCGACGCTCTCCTCCGCCAGGTGTTTCGCCACGACGTCGGCGGCCGTGGGCCCGTCGTAAATCCAGTCCTGGTGGAAGAAGCCCATCACCCAGGGCACGCCGAAACCGAACTCGGTGAATCGCTGCACCGCGTGTCTCCTCCTCACTTCGGGTTACTTCGGGTAGCAGGTCTGCACGTAGTAACCCCGGGGGTGTTTCGGCTGCCCCTTCACCTTCGGCGCCCTCACCAGCTTGATGTAGTAGGTGTTGCCCGCCGCGGTCGGGGCCCTTCCGTCCGCGTAGTACACCTTGCCGAGGGAGTCGCTCTTCGGCCCGAAGGTCCCCGTCCACTCCAGTTCGTTCTTGGAGCCTCTGAGCCAGTTGCTGATCATGCTCGCCTTGTCGGCCAGGGCGGCGTCGACGACCTCCTGGGCCTTGGCCTCGCTCACCCACACACTGTTCGGCGTGTCCCGGCCGTACTTCGCCGTCTTCTCGGCCGCCTTGGCCTCGGCCGCCGCCCGGTCGGGCCGTACATGGTCCGAGAGGGTGTGCGCCAGGCCGGGGAAGCTTCTCTCGTCGAGCACGATGTCGTTGCAGTTGTGGACCAGGACCGGGGTGCTCCCCGCCACGGCGTAGAACGTGTGCAGGCCGGACACCGTCAGGTCGTAGACCGTCCGGGGCGCCGGGACGACGCGGTCGCGCACCGCCGTCACCGCGCGGAGCGTTCCGTCGGAGGTGCGCACGCTGTCACCGGCGCGCAGGTCGGACGCGAGGGTCCAGTCCCGGCCGGGGACGTAGAAGCGGTGGCCCGGTGTGCTCGTCAGCCGTCCGCCGTCCGCCAGCGTGATGTCCAGCAGATCCTCGGTGGGGTGCGCGAACGTGCGGGTGACCGGCTCGGCCCGGGTGTCACCGGTGACCGGGTCGGTGGCCAGGAGCAGGTCGCCGAACCGCACGTCACGGATCGCCTTGCGGCGTCCGTCGGCCAGGACCACCTCGGTGCCGCCGGGGAAGCTGTTGATCCTGCAGGCCGTGCGCGCGTCCTCGTAGGCCTTCACGCTCCGCTCGATCTGGGCCAGCGTCTGCGGGTCCACGTCCAGGGCCTTCAGCGCCTTGAACGCGTCGGCGACCCCGATGCCGGTCTTCATGGCGGCGTCGAGCGCGCGGATCGCCTCGGCGGCCTTCGTGAACACCTTGCCCGGGATGAAGTTGGACGCGAACCAGGCGCAGCCGGCCTTGTCGCCGTGGTAGCAGCGGACGGCGTCGCCCAGCACGACCTCGTACAGGACCGCGCCGAGGGTGTCGCCGAAGAGGGCCTGCCAGCCGAGCCGGGTGATCTCACCGGCGGTGAAGTGGTGGGTCCACTCCTGCTTCTGGTTCCTGATGACCTCCGTCTTGAGGAAGACCGTGTCCTCCGCCGGGCAGCCGGACTCGGTGGCGGGGACGTCGGGGTTGGTGCAGAAGTAGTAGCTGACCGTGATGTCGAGGTGCAGCTCGTACGTCACCGTGCAGCCCTGCAGCGTGTAGTCGCACGGGTTGAGCTGCTTGGCCGGTGCCGCGTCGGTCATCTTCTCGATGACGTAGAAGACACCGTTGACGCCGGTTCCGGCGCCCGAGGCGACCTGCCCGTTCGCTTCCTTGCGCTCGGCCGAGTCGGCCGCCTGCTGCGCGGAGTCCGCGTACTCCTGGGCGTCCTTCGCCGCCTGTTCGGCCAGGGTGGCCTCGGCGTCGGCGCGGTCGGCCGCCGCGCGGGCGTCCTTCGCCGCCTGCTCGGCCTGCGACGCCGCCGCGCGGGCGGCCTCCGCGTCCAGGGCCGCCTGGTCGGCGGAGGAGCGGGCCTCGGTCGCGTAGCCCTCGGCCCGGCCCGCCGCCTTGTCCGCGGCGGCCGCGTCGACGCCGGCCTGCCGGTCGTACTCGATGGTGCGGGCCAGTGAGCCTTGCGCGTCCGCCGCGTACCGGGCCGCCTCGGCGGCGTAACCCAGCGCCTCCTTCGCCGACTTGCGGGCGTTCGCCGCGAACCCGGCGGCCTCCGCGGCCAGCGTGTACGCGGCCTTGGCGTCACCGGTCGCCGCGTTGGCCAGGCTCGCCGCCTGCTCGGCGTTCTTCTGGGCGTTGACGGCGTGCGCCTCGGCCACGGCCTGCTGCTGTTCGGCGATCGTCTTCGCCGACTGGCCCGACAGGACGACGAGACCGGCGGCGGAGTCCGTGCTGACGTACGGGGAGCCGAGCTGGACCGCGTCGTTGGCCGGAGCGGCCACCTGCTGTGCCGATGCGCCGGCGTCCTCCGCGGCCTGCGCGGTGGTGTAGGCGTGACCGGCCGCGTCGGCCGCTCCCGCGACCGCCTTGGCGGCCTCGGCCTTCGCCGCGTCGGCCTGGGCCTTGGCGTCGGCCGCCTTCTTCTCCGCCTCGTCGGCGAGGGCGACGGCGGTGCGGGCGGCGGAGGCGGCGGTCTGGGACGCCTTGATGGCGTCCGCGGCCGCGCTGGTCGCCGTGCGGACGGCGGCGTCCGCCTTCAGCTTGGCGGCCTGGGCCTCGTCGGAAGCGGCACGGGCCCGCTTCGCCGCGGCCTCGGCACGCGTGGCGGCGGCGTCCGCGTCGGCCGCGGCCCGCGTCGCGGCGTTCGCCTCGGCGCGGGCCGACGTCGCCGCCGACTCCGCGTCGTCGGCGGCCTGGTCCGCCTCGTCCGCCGCGGCGCGGGACTGCTTGGCGTCGGAGTCCGAGTCGTGGGCCTCGGCGTAGGCGTCCTTGGCGTCGGCCTTGGCGCGGGCGGCGTTCGCCTTGCTCTCGGCGTCCCAGGCGTCGTCGCGCTTGCCCTTCGCCCGGTCCCGGGCGGCCTCGGCGTCCTGTCGCTTGGTGCGGGCGGTGGACTCGGCGCTCTCCGCCCGGCCCTTGGCCTCGCCGGCCGCCGTCGCATAGCCCTGCGCGTTCTTCTTGTGCTGGGCGGCCTCGGCCTGCTTGGCGGCGGCGGTCTCCTTCTCCGCCTTCGCCGTGGCCTCCTCCGCCTGAGCCGCGAGCCGCTTGGCGTGCGCGGTGGAGGCCGCGGCCTTGGCGTCGGCCTCCGCCTTCTGCGTCTCGGCGAGCTTGGACTTCGCCAGGTCACGGGCGGCCTTGGCGTTCTGTGCCTGTACGGCGGCGGCGTCGGCGGCGGCCTTCGCCTGGGCGCGGGCCTCGTTCGCGGCGGCGGTACGGAACGCCGCCTTCGACTGGGCGGCCTGGGTCAGGGCGCGGGCGGCGATGGTCGCGCTGTCGCCGGCGGCGGCCCTGGTCGCGGCGTACGCCGTGTCACCGGCCTTGGCCAGCGCCTCGAGCGCGGCCGACGTGGCCTTGGTGACCTGTGCCTTCTGCCGGCCGACGAGCAGACCGCGGCCGCGCGGGGCGCCCGCCCTGTCGGCGACGGCGTAGGCGGCCTGCGTGGCGGTGTCCGTGTCCGTGGCGGACTTCTTCGCGGCGGCGGCCTGCGCCTTCAGCACGTCGAGCTGCTTCTTCGCCTCGGCCTGGGCGTCCGCGACGCCCTTCTTCGCCTTGTCGAACTGGGCCTTGGTCGGGTAGTCCAGCTTGTCCGTGCCGTTGTGACCGGACGGGACGATGTCGAACTTCTGCGGGTCCTTGCCGGTGCAGTCCCACATCCGGCCGTCCCGGCCCTTGTCGTAGGTCGCCAGGTCGAAGCAGTTGGCGGTGCCCGGGTGGAACAGGCGGGTGGTCGCGTGGGTGTTGTACTCCCACGTCTGGGCGGCGGAGCCGTTGCAGGTGTAGATCTGCACGACCGTGCCGTTGGCGGTGCCGGAGCCCTTCACGTCCAGGCACTTGCCGGAGTTGACGTTGACCAGCGCGCCGCTTCGGACCTGCCACTTCTGGGCGGCGGAGCCGTTGCAGGTGTAGATCTGCACGGCCGTGCCGTTGTCCTTCTTGCCGCCGGCGACGTCGAGGCACTGGTCGGGCGCGCCCTTGGCGTGCACGACGACCGGGCTGTCGCCGATCCAGCCGGGGCCGCCCGCCGACCACCAGTCCTGCCAGCGGACCAGGTGGTCGGCCCGCCAGGACTGGCCCAGCATCTCGCCCAGCGCCTTGGAGCCGGCCGCGAGGGCCTTGGTGGCCGCCGCGCTCGCGGTCAGGATCTGGTTGCGCTGGGCGGCCTGGGCGGTGATCTCCTGCTGCCACTCGGCGGACGCGGTGGCGACCTCCTTGCCGAGGACCTTGTTCGGGTCGACCGGGGTGCGCCAGGCGCAGGAGGCGAACCGGCTCTTCAGGTCCTCCACGGCGATGCGGTACTCGACGCTGCCCGGCTCGGGCGCGGTGCGCGGGAAGCCGCCGAAGGAGAGGAAGAGCCGGGCGTTGTCCTCGCCGGTCGGCTCCATGGACCAGTTGACCAGGTCGTCCCAGGCCTGGTGCTCGGCGTACGCCTGCTGCCACTGCGAACTGGGCAGCGACGGGTCGGGGGACGTGCCGTAGAGCGGGGTGCCGAGGTCCTTGACCGCGTTGACGGTGGCCTCGTCGGCCTTCGGGGTCGGATCACGGTAGAAGTCGCCCTCGGACTTCCAGAACTGCTCCCAGATCCACTTGGACAGGCCGGTCTGCTGGAAGAAGTTCGGCCGTTCGTCGCCGCCGAGCCCCGGCGGCCACTCGAAGTCGACGCCCGAGTCGAAGCCGCCGGGCGTGGACAGACCGGAGATGCTCCAGTCCCGGACGTGGTCGTGCAGCGCCGTGCCCTCCTTGGAGGCGGCGTCGCGGTCCTGCTGGAACGTCGTGGACAGCGGGGTGTCGTTCCAGTACGCGCGGTCGGCCGCGGTGTGCAGCTTGTCCGGGGTCTGGTTCAGCCCGTCCTGCGCGACGGCGGACATGGTGGGCCCGCCCATCCGCAGCACCTCGGTCAGCAGGCACTGGTCCTGCCGGAGCTGTTCGGCGGCCTTGGCGTCGAATCCGTCGTAGCTGTCGGCCACCGGGGCCATGTCGTCCGCCGCGTACCGGCCCAGCAGGTCCGGCTGGACGGCGAGACCGCCGACCAGGGCCACCGCCACGGCGGTCGTCACAGCCGTGGTCAGGGCGGAGCGAAGTGGTCCGGACCGTGGTGATCCGGGTGTGATGAACCCTCGTCTGGGGCGCAAGAGGCATCCCTTCATCGCATGCCGGGCAACCGGGGGTCGCCCGTGCGGCAGGGCATGCGTGAGGAGCCGGCTCGCGGCATGACGAACGGTCTGTCTCTCCCCGTGGCGACGGTGTCCCCCCGGTCGCCTGTCGTCGCGCCCGTCCAGTGGAGTGGTCAGCTCCGCCGGGCGCGGCGATCACCATAGGCAGAAGTGACGGGTTCAGAACAAGAGTTTTCGTGGCGATCGTGAAGAAAACGTGATCGCGGTGATCGTCGCGCCGGACAGCACGAAGGCCCCGTCGCTTGCTGCGACGGGGCCTTCGCCCACATGGGATGAGTGGAGATGGCGGGAATCGAACCCGCGTCCAACGGTGCGGAATCAGGGCTTCTCCGTGTGCAGTTCGCTGTGATTTTCTCGGCCCCGGCGATCACGCGAACAAGTCGCCGACGGGCCCAGTCACTGTTAGGTTTCCCTCTTCACCCCGTGACCGGGATCAAGGTTTAGTCCCCTAGCTGATGCCAGGATCCGGGTCGGGAACGAGCCCGGGCTGACACTCCCATGAAGGAGCTAAACGATCACTACCTGATCAGGCAGCGAGAGCGTAGAGCTCGGGAGAATCGCTCTTGGAATTGGCGATTATTTTTTGCGACATATGGTTTACGAGATCATTGCCGCTTTCTCGACACGCTTCCCCTGCTTCGACAGCCGCTGTCGAAACCGATCATCCCCATGTTGTGTTTTCAAAGCGTGCACCCTCTGTTGGGGTGCGATGCCATCGTACGTGACCAACGCGCACGGATGCCACCGTATTCCGGGCGGCCCGCGGACTACACCGCCCGCTGCCGCCGCTTCGCCGCCGCGATCGCCCGGTCCGTCTCCCGGCGGTCCTGCTGCTCCCGCAGCGTCTGCCGCTTGTCGTACTCCTTCTTGCCTCGCGCCAGCGCGATCTCGGCCTTCGCGCGGCCGTCCTTGAAGTAGAGGGCGAGGGGGACGATGGTGTGACCCGTCTCCTCCGACTTGGCCGCCAGCTTGTCGATCTCCTCGCGGTGCAGCAGCAGCTTGCGCTTGCGGCGCGCGGAGTGGTTGGTCCAGCTGCCCTGGCTGTACTCGGGGATGTGGGCGTTGTACAGCCACGCCTCGCCCCCGTCGATCTGGACGAAGCCGTCGGTCAGCGAGGTCCGGCCCTGACGCAGCGACTTCACCTCGGTGCCGGTGAGCACGAGCCCGGCCTCGTAGGTGTCGATGATCGCGTAGTCGTGCCGGGCCTTCTTGTTCTGGGCGACGATCTTGCGCTTGCCGCCCTTCTCGCCGTCCTTGACCTTGCCGGCCGCCCCGCCCTGCTTGGGCTGGGACTCCTTCGGTACGTACATTCCCTTGCTCATAGTGCGGCCATTTTCGCACCTGGAGGGGGTCGGAGGGAAAGCCGATTACGAGGGATTACGAGGTGTCCCGGAGGTGCCGGGAGGACTCAGGACGGGTCGCCGAGGCCGCTGAGGACGGTCTCGGCCCGCTCCAGCGCCCCGTCGGTGACGTCCAGGTCGGGGGTGATGCCCGTGCCGTCGACGGAACGGCCGGAAGGGGTGCGGTAGTGGCCGACGGTGAGCTCGGCGACGGAGCCGTCGGGCAGCGTGCTCGGCATCTGCACCGAGCCCTTGCCGAAGGTGCGTGAGCCTACGACGACCGCGCGGCCCCGGTCCTGGAGGGCGCCCGTGAGCAGCTCGGCCGCGCTCATGGTGCCGCCGTCGACGAGCGCGACGAGGGGGCGGTCGGTGTCACCGCCGGGCTCGGCGTGCAGGGCGTGCTGCTCGCCGTCCACGTCGTACGTGGCGACCAGGCCGCCGTCGAGGAAGGCGGAGGCGGTGTCGGTGGCCTCGGCGACCAGACCGCCGGAGTTGCCGCGCAGGTCCAGGACGATCCCGCCGTCGGCGGGGGCCTGCCGTACGGCGGCGCGGACGGCGTCACCGACGCCCCTGGTGAAGGCGGAGATCCTGATGACGGTCGCGCCGTCGGAGAGTCTGCGGACGGTGACGGAGTCCGTGGACAGCAGGGCCCGGCGCAGGGTCCGGGTCCACACGCGTGTGCCGCGCTGCAGGTCGAGCGTGACGGTCGTACCGGCGGCGGCGTCCGTGGCGTCACCGCGCAGTAAGGAGACGACCTCGGTGACCGGACGGCCGTCGACCTCGTGCCCGTCGACGCCGCGCAGCCGGTCGCCGACGCGGATCCCGGCGCTCGCCGCGGGCGAACCGGACCGCACCTTGGTCACCTCGATCCGCCCGTCCCGCTCGCGCCGCGCCCACAGGCCCACACCGGTGTAGCGGCCGTCGAGGGACTCCTCGAACTCCTCGTACTCGCCCGCGGAGTAGACGGCCGCCCAGCGGTCCCCGCTGCGGCTCACCGCGCGCTCCGCCGCCTCCATCGGCGACTTGCCGACCGCGGCGGCCTCCTCGGCCGCCCGCGTCACCTGCGTGGAACGCCCGGTGGAGGCCTCACGCGTCGCACCGGGCGCGCTCCGGCGGCCGTCCCCCGGCAGCGATCCGGTCGCCGCACCGGCCACGAGCACACTCGCGAACACCAATGTCAGGGCGGCCCCGCGGCCGAAACGGCGGGGCTGACAGAACAGGTCACGGCCTGACATGGCGGTGAGTCTAGGCGAACGACGAAGGGCCGCACGGTCGCTTGACCGTACGGCCCGGGGGGCGTGCGTCACACCTTGAGGTACTTGCGCAGCGCGAAGAACGCCGCCAGTGCCGGCATCAGGAGGCTGGTGGCGAGGATCAGCGGAAGCTTCGTCAGGACGGCTTCCCAGCCGATGAAGTTGATCAGGTTGAGCTTCTCGGAGAGGGCCAGGCCGTGATCGATGATGAAGTACCGGGCGAGCACCAGGAATCCGCAGGCGACCGTGCCGCCGATCAGCCCGGCGACGGCGGCCTCCGCGATGAACGGCGCCTGGATGTAGAAGCCCGAGGCGCCGACCAGCCGCATGATCCCGGTCTCACGCCTGCGGCTGAAGGCCGAGACGCGCACGGTGTTGACGATCAGCATCAGGGCGACGACGAGCATCAGCGCCATCACCGCCCGCGCCGCCCAGTTCATGCCGTTGAGCAGCCCGAAGAGGTTGTCCAGGATGCCCTTCTGGTCCTGCACCGACTGCACGCCGTCGCGCCCGTCGAAGGCGGTCGCGATGACCTGGTACTTCTCCGGGTCCTTCAGCTTGATCCGGTACGACTCCTGCATCTGGTCCGGCGTGAGCGAGGCGGCCAGCGGCGAGTCGCCGAACTGCTCCTTGTAGTGCTTGTACGCCTCGTCCTGCGACTCGTACGTCACCGTCTGGACCACCGACATCTTGTCGAGGTCGGACTTGATCTGCTTCTTCTGGTCGTCGGTGACCGCGCCCTTGGCGCAGTTGGGGTCGGACTCGGCGTCGCTCTTGTTGCAGAGGAAGACCGAGACGTTGACCTTGTCGTACCAGTAGCCCTTCATGGTGCTGACCTGGTCGCTCATCAGGAGCGACCCGCCGAAGAGCGCCAGCGACAGGGCGACGGAGACGATGACGGCGAAGGTCATCGTCAGATTGCGGCGGAGACCGACACCGATCTCGGAGAGTACGAACTGGGCACGCATGGCGTGTTCTTGGGGCCTTTCCGTGAACGTCTGCGGGGGCGGTCAGTGCTGGTAGCCGTAGACGCCGCGCGCCTGGTCGCGGACGAGGCGGCCCTTCTCCAGCTCGATGACGCGCTTGCGCATCTGGTCCACGATGTTCTGGTCGTGCGTGGCCATCACGACGGTCGTGCCGGTGCGGTTGATCCGGTCGAGCAGCTTCATGATGCCGACGGAGGTCTGCGGGTCGAGGTTGCCCGTGGGCTCGTCGGCGATCAGCAGCTTGGGCCGGTTGACGAAGGCGCGCGCGATGGCCACGCGCTGCTGCTCACCACCGGACAGCTCACCCGGCCTGCGGTCCTCCTTGCCGCCGAGCCCGACGAGGTCGAGCACCTGCGGCACGGACTTGCGGATCTCGCCCTTCGACTTCCCGATGACCTCCTGCGCGAAGGCGACGTTCTCCGCCACCGTCTTGTTCGGGAGCAGCCGGAAGTCCTGGAAGACGGTCCCCAGCTGGCGGCGCATCTGCGGCACCTTCCAGTTGGAGAGGCGCGCGAGGTCCTTGCCCAGGACGTGCACCTGACCGTGGCTGCAGCGCTCCTCGCGGAGGATCAGCCGTAGGAAGGTGGACTTGCCGGAGCCGGAGGACCCCACGAGGAAGACGAACTCGCCCTTCTCCACCTCTAGGGAGACATCCCTGAGTGCGGGGTGGGTCTGCTTGGGGTAGACCTTGGAGACGTTGTCGAATCGGATCACGGGTGCACCACGGGTCGCCGGGGGTAGATGAGCGTGACCATACGCGAACCGGGTGCGCGAGCGCAGGCACCGGGAGCGGTTGCGGGAGGCTTGTGCGTTTTTGTACGGGACTTTGTACGGGAGTTTGCGCGCCCTCCTCTTCGGACGGGCCGCGCGGCCTCCCGAGGAACCTGGCAGAGTGGAGGGGGAACGTTCTCGTTCCCGTGGGCGTTGTGTACGTGGAACCGGTGCAAGGAGGGCGAGCGCATGACGTACGACCGGCTGGTGTGCGCTAACTGCGCCGCGCCCGTGAGCGAGGGCCGGTGCCCCGTGTGCCGTGCGAACCGCGAGCGGCTGCAGCAGGAGAACTTCTTCGCGGGGCTGAACCCCATGGCGCTGATCGCGCTGCTGGCGGTCCTGGTGGCGGCGGTGGCGCTGCTGGCCCACCAGACCGCGTAGCCGACAGGCCTCCCTCCAGGCGTACGACACCGAAGGGGCCCGGAGCCGATGAGCTCCGGGCCCTTTCGCGTTCACGTCAGGTGACGTCCCGCACAGGAGTGGCTACCGTCAGGCAGCGGCCCCGCCGCGGCCCCCGACGAGACGCGGCAGCACGCGGAAGGCGACACCACCGGCGATCATCGTGGCGGCGCCGAGGATGAGGAACGTGGTCTCGCCGGCACCCGTCTCGGCGAGCTCCTTGCCACCGCCCTGGGCGGCCGCGTCGGAGGAGTCCGAGGTGTCGGTCAGCGCGGAGCTGCCCTCCTCCTGGGTGGAGGTGCCGTCGGTGTCGGTGCCACCACTGGTGGAACCACCGGTGCTGCTGGAGCCGCCCGAGGTGGAGCTGCCGCCGGTGGAGTCGTCGCCACCGGTGCTGCTCGAACCACCGGTGCTGCTGGAGCCACCGGTCGAGGAGGAACCACCGCTGCTGCTGGAGCCGCCGGTGCTGGAGTCGCCGCCGGTGGAGTCCGAGCCACCGATGGACACGGAACCGCCGATGGACACCGAGCCCTCGCTGGACGAACCCTCGCTCGAAGAGCCTTCGCTCGACGAACCCTCGCTCGACGAGCCCTGGCTGGACGAGCCCTCGCTCGACGAACCCTCGCTCGAAGAGCCTTCGCTCGACGAACCCTCGCTGGACGAACCCTCGCTGGACGAACCCTCGCTCGAAGAGCCTTCGCTCGACGAACCCTCGCTGGACGAGCCTTCGCTCGACGAACCCTCGCTGCTGCCGCCCGGGTCGGGGCAGTCAGGGCCGGTGCCGATGTCGCACGGGTCGCCGTCACCGGCGACGGTGGAGACAAGTCCGCTCAGGCCACCCTCGTCGGCCGAGGCGACGCCGGCGACCGTCAGCGAGGCGCCCGCGGCGATCACGGCGCCGGCGGCGATGCGCGCGACCCGGATCCGCGTCTTCTTGGTCATATGGTTGCTACCCCCAGTAGCTGATCGTCGATAGGCCGCGCTCGGGGCGGTGATCAACGGGGGTGGCTGAGATGTAGCCGAAAGCCCCCCGGTTCACATGCGCCCCGGAGATACGCATGCCACACTGCACCCTCCCGATTTTTCAAAGCAGCGTCAAGGCCGTTGCGTACGCAATGTCCAAGTCGGGTGTCTTTGGGGGATGTTCGAGCTGTGAATGTGATGTAAAAGGCAACCGCCCCTGATTCAGGGGCGGTTGCCTTGTCGACAAACCTACTTCTCTTGCTGCTTGCGCCAGCGAATTCCGGCTTCCAGGAATCCGTCGAGCTCACCGTTGAACACTGCCTCGGGGTTGCCGACCTCGAACTCCGTACGGAGGTCCTTGACCATCTGGTACGGGTGCAGGACGTAGGACCGCATCTGGTTGCCCCAGGAGTTGCCGCCGTCGCCCTTGAGGGCGTCCATCTTGGCCTGCTCCTCCTGCCGGCGCCGCTCGAGGAGCTTCGCCTGCAGAACGTTCATGGCCGTGGCCTTGTTCTGGATCTGCGACCGCTCGTTCTGGCAGGAGACGACGATGCCGGTGGGGAGGTGGGTGAGCCGCACCGCGGAGTCGGTCGTGTTCACGCCCTGACCGCCGGGGCCGGACGACCGGTACACGTCCACCCGCAGCTCGGACTCGTCGATCTCGATGTGGTCGGTCTGCTCGACCACGGGAAGGACCTCGACGCCCGCGAAGGAGGTCTGGCGGCGCCCCTGGTTGTCGAAGGGCGAGATCCGCACGAGGCGGTGCGTGCCCTGCTCGACGGAGAGCGTGCCGTACGCGTACGGCACCTGCACCGCGAAGGTGGTGGACTTGATGCCCGCCTCCTCCGCGTACGACGTCTCGTAGATCTCGGTCTTGTAGCCCTTCTGCTCGGCCCACCGCAGGTACATCCGCTGGAGCTTCTCGGCGAAGTCGGCGGCGTCGACGCCACCGGCCTCGGCGCGGATGTTCACGAGCGCTTCCCGGGAGTCGTACTCCCCGCTGAGAAGCGTCCGCACCTCCATCTCGTCCAGCGCCTTCCGGACGGCGGCGAGCTCGGACTCGGCCTCGGCGCGGGTGTCCGGGTCGTCCTCCTCCTCGGCCATCTCGAACAGCACCGCGAGGTCGTCGATCCGGCCGCGCAGCGCGTCGGCCTTCCTGACCTCGGCCTGGAGGTGGGACAGCTTGCTGGTGATCTTCTGCGCCTCGTCCGGGTTGTCCCACAGGGACGGCGCGGCCGCCTGCTCCTCGAGCACGGCGATGTCTGCCCTCAGCTTGTCGAGGTCCAGAACGGCCTCGATCGACTCCATGGTCGAGGAGAGGGACTTGAGCTCTTCGGATACATCGACGACTGCCACGCCCTCCAGCGTAACGGACCGGCCATCCGGGCCCGCCCCACGTTCACCGTCGACCACCGGCCGGCGTCTCTCAGCCGGTCTGGGGGTGCCCCCTCCGGGGGAGCTTGAGGACGAGGCCCGTTCAGGGCCGAAGCGGGGGTCAGGGGGCGGCAGCCCCCGGAGTCGGCCCCGGTGCCTCACGGAGTAGCAGGCGCCGAGGACCCCGTCTCCCGCGGCGAAGCCCCCGCGTCGTCCCCCGAGGTCGCCGCCCACGTCCCGACCCCCGCCGCCGCGACCAGCACCGCCGCCGCCGCGCCCAGTGTGATCCGCCGGCGCCGCGTGGCCGCCCGGTTGCGCGCGGACCCCGGCCGGGGCGCCCCCGCGGCCCGCGGCACCCGCGCCGTCCCGTGCGCCCCGCCCGCCAGCTCGTCCGGCGCCGGCACGCGCATCGAGGTGTGGGTGTCCCGGTTGGAGTCCGGCTTCGCCCCGGGGACCAGCGGCACCGAGCCCCGCCGTACCCGCCCTCCGGAGGGCGCGGCGGGCACCCCCGCCGGTCCCGCCTCCGCGGCCTCCGCGCCGCCGTCCTCCACCGGCTCCACGTCCGGCTCGTCCACGTCCAGCGGAGGCATCCCCGCCAGCGTCGGCAGCTGCTCCCGCAGCCGCGCCGCCAGCTCGGACGCCCGCAGCCGCGACGCCGGCCCCTTCGCCAGGCACTGCACGATCAGCTGCCACAGCTCGTCCGGGATGCCGGGGAGCGGCGCGACGGTCTCGGTCACGTGGCGGCGCAGCACCGCGCCCGGATGTCCGCCGCCGAACGGCGTGAACCCGGCCAGCAGCTCGTACAGCACGGTCGCCAGCGCGTAGATGTCCACGGAGGCCCGCGGCGGCAGCCCCTCCACGATCTCCGGGGCGAGATAGTCCGGCGTACCGATGATCTTCGTGGCGCGGGTCCGCTTGGGGGTATCGATCAGCTTCGCGACCCCGAAGTCCGTCAGCAGCGCGCGGTGCGAGCCGCCGGGCCCGAGCGGCCCCTGCATGTCCAGCAGCACGTTCTCCGGCTTGACGTCCCGGTGGACGACCCCGGCCGCGTGCGCCGCGGCCAGCCCCTCCGCGACATCGGCGACGATGGCCACCGCGGCCTCGGGCGCGAGCCGCCGGTCCCGGTCGAGCCGGGTGCGCAGGTCCGTGCCCCGGACCAGGTCCATGACCAGCGCCAGGTCGTTGCCGTCGACCACCAGGTCCCGTACGGAGACCACGTTCGGGTGTTCGAGCCCGAGCAGGGCGGTGCGCTCCTGCACGAAGCGGCCCACGAGCTCCTCGTCGGAGGCGAGGTCCTCACGCAGCAGCTTGATGGCGACGGGTCCGTCCGGTCCCTCGCCCAGCCACACCGTGCCGGCGCTGCCCCGTCCCAGGATCTGGTGGGCGGTGTACCGGCTGCCGATCTTCCGTGCCAAGACTGCTCCTACCGACGCGTGTTGCCGATAAAACTACGCGTCCCAAGAGCCAACCTTCACCGCGGAGACGGAAATCACCCGCCAGATGTCGACAAGTCCACAGACTCGCGGTCAGGGCTTGCCCGGACCGCCCTGGTCCGCGCTCGAACCCAGCTCGCCGACCCAGTTGGTGAACTGGTCGAACCAGTGACTGAGTTCGCCCCACCAGCTCCGCCCCGTGCCGATCCACCCCTGGAGCGGGCTGAACTCCCAGATGAGCCACCCGGCCACGAAGAAGATGACGATCGTGAACAGGCAGCCCTTCAGGCAGCCGAGCCCGGGGATCTTCATCGGGTTGGCGCCGCGCTGCCTCGGCTCACGGGGCTGCCGCGGCTCGGGCGCGGGCCGCTGCGGCTGCCGCTGGGGCTGGGGCTGCTGCTGCGGAGGCGGGGCGTACCGCTGCGGCTGCTGTTGCTGCTGCGGCGCGTACTGCTGCTGGGGCTGCTGCTGATAGCCGTACCCGGCCTGCTGGGGCCGCTGCTGCGGGCGCTGCGGCGGCTGCTGCGGCTGCTGCTGCGGGCGGGCGACCTGCCGCTGGGGGCGGCGGCGCAGCGGGTCCTCGCCGGGGTCGAGATACTGCTGGACCTGCGTCTGCTCGTTGCGGTCGCGGGCCGCGCGCAGCTGGGTCTGCCAGGGATGCGGCTGCTCGGGCTGCTGCCCGGGCCCGCCCTGCCCGCCCGGCTGGTGCGGCGGCACCGGCGGCAGCACGGCGGTCGGATCGGCCGCCCCCGCCGGACCACCCGCGTGCGGCAGCACGGCGGTCGGGTCGGCGGCGCCCGGAGGCCCTCCGGGCACGCCGGTGTGCGGCAGCACGCTGGTCGCGGCGTTCGGGTCGTACGCCCCCGCGGGCGCCCCTGCCCCGGCACCCGCTCCGGCGCCCGGCACCTGTGCGGGCGCCGGGTCCGGTGCGAGCAGATGGGCGACGCCCTCGGCGGCGGCGATCTGCATCGAGTTGGCGTGCACGCCGATGCCCTCGGCGACGATCCGCAGCCCGCGCGCGAGGTTCTCGGCGCTGGGGCGGCGCTCGGGGCTCTTGCTCAGGCAGCGCTCGATGACCGTCCACAGCGGGTCGGGGACGGTGGAGGGGCGGCGCGGCTCGGCGCTGAGGTGCTGGTGGAGCACTTCGAGGGCGGAGCCGCCGGAGAACGGCGGACGGCCGGTGACCAGCTCGTACAGCAGGATGCCGGCGCCGTAGATGTCGACGGCGGAGGTCTGCGGGCGGCCCTCGGCGGACTCCGGCGCCACGTACGCGGGCGTGCCGACGAACTCGCTGGTCCGGGTCAGGCCCGGGGAGTCGGCCAGTCGGGCGATGCCGAAGTCGGTGAGCATCGGGTGCATCTGGCCGCCGTCCTGCCTCAACAGGACGTTGGCCGGCTTCAGGTCGCGGTGCACGACGCCGTCGGCGTGGCTCGCGGCGAGCGCGTCGGCGACCTGGGCGGTGAGCAGCGCGGCGGCGACGGGCGTCAGCGGCCCGTTCTCGCGCAGGTAGCGGTGCAGGTCGGGGCCGTCGACGAGGTCCATGACGAGCGCCAGCAGATCGCCCTCGACGACCAGGTCGCGGACCCGGACGATGTTCGGGTGGGTCAGGCGCAGCAGCACGGACCGCTCGCGCAGGAACCGCATCACGACGTCGGGATCGCTCGCGAGCTCCTCCTTGAGGACCTTGATCGCGACGGTCTCCCCGGGCTGGCCGGGCACGGCCGCCTCGGCGCCCGCTGTCTCGCGCTGGCGGGCTCGCCAGACGGTGCCCGTGGCGCCGCGTCCGAGCGGCTCCTCGAGCAGGTACTTGCTGCCGACTGGCCGCACGTCACGCGCTCCCTGCTGCTTGCTTGCCTGCTTGCTTGTTCGGTCTGCCCGATGTTCCGACCCACTGTAGTGCCGTGGTCCCCGGACTGGGCTGTCCTCTTCCTTTGGGCCTTACGTACGGTTACGCGCCCTCTCCCCTGCCCGTTCGAAGGGAAGACGCGCGCCCCGGGCCGCCGGTTGCCGGAGCCGGGCGTGACCGATCTCAACTGATCGCCGGATGATCGCGGGCGATGCCATGGTCAGGCACTTTTGCGGGCAGAGCCGACCAATCAAGATCACTTGCCCTCCGGCGGTGGGCGGATTGTCAGTGACAGGTGCGAGGATGCCTGCAGTACTGGCCGATGTGCTCGTGTGGGGTGGGGGGAAGTCCGCGCCCGCGCAGAAGGGACCGCTGACGGCGATGCAGATCCGGCTGACCGTCGTAGACCCGCTGGGCCCGCATGCCGACGCACGCGGGCGCGCCCCGAGCTGCGACGTCCTGGTCACGGCGCCGGCCGGCACGGCCCTGGCCGCGGTGGCGTCCGCCCTGGCCGCGGCGGTCTCCGGCGAGAGCGCGGGCGGCGCGTCCGTCGTCCTGTACGCGGGCGCGGAGCGGCTCGACACCCAGCGCTGCACCCTCGGCGAGCCCCCGCTGATCGACGGCGCCGTGCTGTCCGTGGGCGCCCCGGACGACCCCGAGCCGCATCCCGAGGTCGACGACGCCCCGGCCCGGCTGCACGTGGTCGCGGGTCCGGACGCGGGCGGGGTGCATCTGCTGCACGGCGGTCAGGTCCGCGTCGGCCGCTCCGCCGAGGCCGACGTCCCGCTCGACGACCCGGACGTCTCCCGTCTGCACTGCGCGGTGACGCTCTCCCCCGACGGCCGCGCCACGGTCACCGACCTCGGCTCCACCAACGGCACCACGCTGGACGGCACCCGCGTCCAGACCCGCCCCCTGCGCCTCGCCCCCGGCGCGCTGCTGCGGATCGGCGAGTCGGCCCTGCGGCTCGCTCCCCCCGGCGGCCCGGGCGCCCGCGTGGCGACCACCCCGGACGGCGAGGGACACGTGCGGGTGCCGTGCGGCGACACGACGACGGAGTGCGCGGCCCCTTCGGAGACGCGAGGACCGGGCCACCCGGGCGCAGGGCAGACGCGCGGCCCCGTGCGCACGGCGGGTACGGCCGGTTCGGCCGACGGACGCGAGACGGGCGCGGCGGGGCCGGCCCACCCCCGTGGGACGGGTGACGGGCCGGGCACGGCCGCCGGCCGGAGCGGGACGCACGGCTCCGCCCCCGCGCGCGTGCCCGGCACCGGCCTGGACGCCTCCCCCGACGGAGCGGGCACGCCGGGCTCCACCCCCGCGCGCGAGACGAGCGGCGGCCGGGGCGCCGGTGCCGACGGAGCGGCTCACGCACGCGTGCCCGGCGCCCGAGCCGCCGGGTCGGCCGGGGCGGCCGACCCGCGCACCGGACGCCACCCCGCCGACCCGAGCGCGACCACCGCCCGCGCGGGGAGCGACCCCGGCGACCCCGCGCAGCCCCACGGCCCGACCGGCCACACCTACGGCACGGCCGACTGGAGCGGTTCCCCGGCCGTCCGGTCCGAGCGCACCCCCACCCCCGGCGAGACCCCCCTGGTCCCCGGCCAGGCCGCCGCACCGCACATCGAGAACCACCGGGGTACCGGCGAGGCGCGTCCCGCGGACCACCGCACCGCTCCGTCCCCGTTCCCCTCCGGCGGCGCACCCGCCCCGGGCACCCGCTCCCCCGACGACACCCACGCGGGCCGCACCGGCGTGGGCCCCTTCGGGCCGACGTACACCGACGAGCCGGACGGCGGCGAGCCCCACGACGGCGTCCG
This sequence comes from Streptomyces sp. NPDC096132, assembly GCF_044763345.1. NCBI lineage: Bacteria > Bacillati > Actinomycetota > Actinomycetes > Kitasatosporales > Streptomycetaceae > Streptomyces > Streptomyces sp. NPDC096132. Next base: position 54,777 of record NZ_JBIWGA010000001.1, on the reverse strand, counting down.
GGGCCCGCGCACCGCGCCCGCCGCCCGGCCCGGCTCCGGCCCCGCACAGCACCCCCGGACCCCGCACCACCCGCAGGGCCCTCACGGCTCCTCCCCCGCCGACCCCGACGGCGCTTCTCCCGCGTCCCCCGCCTCCTCCCGCCGCAAAGGCACCCCCCTGCGCGGCACCGACATCCCGCCCGGCGTGCGCAAACGCGGCGGCCTGTCCGCCTGGGCGCGACGGCTGGCCGGCGGGCGCGGCGGCGCCGAGGACGGGTCGGACGTCCACGACCACGCGCCCGGAGCGAAGACGGAGCCCTCTGCCCTGCCCGCGCCCGCCCCGGAGACCTGGCCGGACCCCGCGGCGCTGCTGCTGACGGCCCTGGCCCCGGGCCCCCGGCTGTGGGAGCGCGGCCCGGGTCACCCGGAGGCGCTCACGGTCCGGCTCGGCACCGCGGACCGGGCGGCCCCCGACGGCTCCGGCCTGCTGCCCGCCGTACCGGTGACCGCCGGCCTGCGCGAGGCGGGGGCGCTGGGCCTGGCCGGGCCGCGCCCGCGCCTGTCGGGGCTGGCCCGCGCGGTGCTGGCCCAGCTCGCCGCGCTGCACTCGCCGGACGCCCTGGAGATCGTCCTGATCAGCACGGACCGCGCGCGCGGCGAGCAGGAGCGCACCGCCGAGTGGTCCTGGCTCGGCTGGCTGCCCCATCTGCGTCCGGGCCACGGGCAGGACTGCCGTCTCCTCCTCGCCTACGACCACGACCAGGCCGCGGCCCGCACCGACGAGCTGCTGCGGCGCCTGGAGGACCACCCGGCGGCCGGCGCCCCGGCGCCCCGCACGGCCCACCGCCCGTCCTGGGCCCGCGCCGACGACGGTGACGGCTTCCCCGGCCCCTGCACGGTGGTCGTCGTGGACGGCGACCCGGGCGGCGCCGACCTGCGGGAAGCGGTCACCCGGCTGGCGGTGGCGGGACCGCGGGCCGGCATCCATGTGCTGTGTCTGGCCGAGACGCCCGCCGCGTCCCCGGCCGCGCCGGTGACTCAGACGTACGAGGCGGCCTGCGCGGCGGCGCCCGCGTTCCGTGCGTGTGGGGCGGTCGCGCTGCTCAGCGGGGACGTGGCGACGGCGCTGCGGCTGTTCCGGGTCGCGCCGGAGGGCGACGGCAGGTCCGGCCCGGTGGGCCCGGGCACGCTCGCCGCGGTGGACGCGGTCTCCCTCGCCTGGGCCGAGCGCTTCGCGCGCGCCCTGGCGCCGCTGCGCCCCGACGGCGGCGGTGAGCGGCACCCGCGGGTGTCGGCGCCGCTGCCCCCGTCGGCCCGTCTCCTCGACGAGCTGGGTCTCGCCCGTGCCACGCCGGCCTCCCTGATGGCCCGCTGGGCGGACGCGGCCGACGACCCCGAGGCGCTCGGCGGCCGGGCCTGGGCCGTCCTGGGCGCCGGTCCGCGCGGGCCGGTCTCCGTGGACCTCTCCGCCGAGGGCCCCCATCTGCTCATCGAGGGGCCGACCGGCAGCGGTCGTACGGAGCTGCTGCGGGCGGTCGTCGCCTCGCTGGCCGCCGCCGAGCGGCCGGACCGGCTGAGCGTGCTGCTGCTGGACGGCCGCGACACCGTCGGCAAGGGCACCGGCGGCCCCGGCGACGGTCTGCGCGTGTGTACGGACCTCCCGCATGTCACCGGTCATCTGACGGCCAACGACCCGGTCCGCATGCGGGAGTTCGCCCAGTCCCTGAGCGCCGAGCTGAAGCGGCGGGCCGAGTTGGTCGGTCGGTCCGACTTCGCCGAGTGGCACACGCACCGCGCGGTCTCCGGCCGTATCGTCGCGCAGCGGACCCCGAAGACCCCGCCGCCCGCGGGGGCCGGCGCCGCCGACCTCGACGCCCCGCCCAGCTCCACCCTCCGGCTGCGGCCCTCGGCCGCCGCCCGCCGGGAGGCCGAGCCGCCGGCGCCGCTGCCCCGTCTCGTGGTGGTCGTCGACGACCTCGACGCCCTCGTCTCCCCCGCCCTCGGCTCTCCGGGCCGGCCCGCCGCCGGGTCCGTCATGCGCGCGCTGGAGGCGGTGGCCCGGGAGGGCGAGCGGCTGGGTGTGCACCTGGTGGCGGCCACGGGTCCGGACGGCCGTGCGGCGGAGTCGGAACCGGCCCGCCGTTCCACCGTTCGGATCAGTCTCGACGCCCCGGGTTCGGGCGCCGACGAACCGGCCCCCGGCCGGGGCCGTCTCAAGGGCGCGGACGGCCGCCTCACCCCCTTCCAGGGCGGCCGTGTCACGGGCCGCATCCCCCGCACGGCCACCCTGCGCCCCACGGTGGTCCCGCTGGAATGGCAGCGCATGGGCGACCCGCCCACCCGCAGGCCGGTCCGCGAACTGGGCAACGGCCCGACGGACCTGGCCCTTTTGGCCAGCGCCCTGGAACGAGCCTCGCGGCAGCTCAGCCCGTCCGGCGTTTGAGGACGAGGCCCGTTCAGGGCCGACAGCGGGGGTCCGGGGGCGGCAGCCTCCGGCGCCACGCCCGCACGAAGAAGCGTGCACCCTGCAGTCACGACGCGGTATCGATAGCTCGGTTGACAGCGCAGGCGCTCTTGCCGACCCCTGGCACCCGGCGTAGACCAGAGGCCACGGGACAGCGCTCGAACGTTCGATGAGGAACGAAGAACGGGGCAGTGATGCGCAGGACGAGCAGCACCATCCGGACACGCAGGACCGTGAAGGCGGCCGCCACGCTGCTGGCGGGAGCGCTCGCGCTCTCGCTCACCGCGTGCGGCGGCGACGACGACAAGAGCAGCGGAAACGGGAGCGGCACCGGCACCGAGGACTCCGGCAGCACCCTCACCCTCCCCAAACTCGACGGCACGACCCTGGAGGTCGCGGCCGTCTGGACCGGCACCGAGCAGGCGAACTTCAAGAAGGTCCTCGCCGAGTTCGAGGACCGCACCGGCGCGAAGATCACCTTCGTGCCCGCACAGGACCCGATCATCAACTTCCTCGGGTCGAAGATCGCGGGCGGCTCACCGCCGGACGTGGCGATGCTGCCGCAGCCCGGCGCCATCAAACAGGCCGTCGACAAGGGCTGGGCCAAGCCGCTGGGCGCCGAGGCCCAGGCGGAGCTCGCCAAGAACTACTCGCAGGGCTGGCAGGACATCGGGAAGGTGGACGGCAAGCAGTACGGCGTCTACTACAAGGCCGCCAACAAGTCGCTGATCTGGTACAACGCCACGGTCTTCGAGAACGCGGGCGCGAGCGAACCCAAGACGTGGAAGGACCTGCTGACCACCGCTCAGACGGTGTACGACTCCGGTGTCACGCCGTTCTCGATCGGCGGCGCCGACGGCTGGACCCTCACCGACTGGTTCGAGAACGTCTACCTCTCCCAGGCGGGCCCTCAGAAGTACGACCAGCTCGCCCAGCACGAGATCAAGTGGACGGATCCCTCCGTGACGCAGGCCCTGACCACCCTCGCCCAGATCTGGGGCAAGCAGGACTGGATCGCGGGCGGCGCGAGCGGCGCGCTCCAGACGGAGTTCCCGGCCTCGGTGACCCAGACCTTCACCGGCGGCGACCAGCCGAAGGCGGCCATGGTCTACGAGGGCGACTTCGTGCAGGTCAACATCGCCGACACCAAGGCGAAGGTGGGCACGCAGGCCAAGGTGTTCCCGTTCCCGTCGGCCGGCGGCACCGCTCCGGTGGTCTCCGGTGGTGACGCGGCGGTGATCCTGAAGGACTCCAAGGGCGCGCAGGCGCTGGCGACCTTCCTCGCCTCGCCGGACGCGGCGACCATCCAGGCGAAGCTCGGCGGCTACCTCTCGCCGAACAAGAACGTGGACATCTCCTCGTATCCGAACGACGTGCAGCGCAGGATCGCCGAGGCGCTGATCGCGTCCGGCGACGACTTCCGCTTCGACATGTCCGACCAGGCCCCGCAGGCCTTCGGCGGTACGCCCGGCAAGGGCGAGTGGAAGGACCTGCAGGACTTCCTGAAGAACCCGTCGGACGTGGCCGGCATCCAGAAGAAGCTGGAGTCGGACGCGGCGGCGGCGTACGGGAACTGACCCGGCGATGAAGTCGGCAACGGCGGGGGCTCCGGTAGCCCTCGCCCCTCCGCGCCCGCGCAAGAGCGTGACCGGCACCCGCAGGACCGTGGCGGCGCTGTTCCTGCTGCCCGCCCTGCTGCTGCTCGGCGCGCTCGTGGTCTACCCGATCGGGTACTCGGTCGTGCGCAGTTTCTACGACCAGTCCGGCGACGGTTTCGCCGGCGTCGACAACTACAAGGCCCTCTTCACGGACGACGGCATCCGCGCGGCCCTGAAGAACAACGTGATCTGGGTGGTGTTCGCGCCGACGGTCGCGACCGCGCTCGGTCTGATCTTCGCGGTGCTGACCGAGCGGGTGCGCTGGGGTACGGCGTTCAAGCTGGTCGTCTTCATGCCGATGGCGATCTCGATGCTCGCCGCCGGCATCATCTTCCGGCTGGTCTACGACCAGGACCCGGACAAGGGCGTGGCGAACGCGGTGTGGGTGGGCGTGCACGACACGTTCGCGCAGGCGTCCGCGTTCCCGAAGGCCCACCCGGGCCGGGAGTCGCCGCTCGTGGCGCAGGGCGGCGGTTACGTCACCAAGGCGCCCGTGCGCATGGGTGACATGGTGGCGCTTCCCCTGGTGGGCGTCGCCCCCGACCAGCTGCCCGACGACGCCAAGAGGGCCGTGAAGCCCCTGCCCGAACTCGGGAAGATCACCGGCGTCACCTGGCAGGACTTCACCCGCGGCAAGGGCGTCGGCACCCTCGGCGCCCCGGACCCCTCCGAGCTGGGCTATGCCGGGATGAAGATCGAGGCGGTCAAGGACGGCAAGGTGGTCGCCTCGACGAAGGCCGCCGACGACGGCACCTTCACGCTGCCGGACACGGCGGACGGAGCCCAACTGCGGCTGCCCGCGAGCAACTTCAAGGAGCCGTACAACGGCCTGGACTGGCTGGGCCCGTCCCTGGTCACCCCGGCGATCATCGGCTCGTACATCTGGATGTGGGCGGGTTTCGCGATGGTGCTGATCGCGGCCGGACTGGCGGGTGTCCCCCGTGAGCTCCTCGAGGCCGCCCGCGTCGACGGCGCCAACGAGTGGCAGGTGTTCCGCAGGGTCACCGTCCCGCTCCTCGCACCGGTCCTCGCGGTCGTCACGGTCACCCTGATGATCAATGTGCTGAAGGTGTTCGACCTGGTGTTCATCATCGCGCCGGGCTCCTCGCAGGACGACGCGAACGTGCTGGCGCTGGAGCTGTACCGCAAGGGCTTCTCCGAGGACCAGCCGGGTGTCGCGAGCGCGATCGCGGTGTTCCTGCTGCTGCTGGTGATCCCGGTGATGTGGTTCAACGTACGGCGGCTGCGGCGGGAGGTGCGGCGATGACGACGGCGGGCAGGTGGCTGATCGAGAAGCTCAACAGCGGTCTGGTCCGCGCGTTCCTCATGGTCGTGGGTCTGTTCTGGCTGGTGCCGACCATCGGCCTGCTCATCTCCTCGCTCCGCTCCCCGGAGGACATGAGCGCGAGCGGCTGGTGGAAGGTGTTCTCCCAGCCTTCCCAACTCACCTTCGACAGCTACCAGAAGCTCCTGGAGAACGGCGACATCACCGACTCGCTCGTCAACACGGTGCTGATCACCGTCCCGGCGACGGTCCTGGTCGTCGCCGTCGGCTCGCTCGCCGGATACGCCTTCGCGTGGATGGAGTTCCCGGGCCGCGACTGGTGGTTCCTGGCGGTCGTGGGGCTGTTGGTGGTGCCCGTGCAGGTGGCGCTGATCCCGATCGCCGAACTCTTCGGCAGGATCGGCCTGTTCGGTTCGGTGTTCGGGGTGATCCTGTTCCACGTCGGCTTCGGTCTGCCGTTCGCGGTGTTCCTGCTGCGGAACTTCTTCGCGGAGATCCCCCGCGAACTGCTGGAGGCGGCCCGGCTGGACGGGGCGGGTGAACTGCGGCTGTTCTTCCGGGTCGTGATGCCACTGGGCGGTCCGGCGATCGCGAGCCTGGCCATCTTCCAGTTCCTGTGGGTGTGGAACGACATGCTGGTGGCGCTGGTCTTCACCAACGCCGACAGCCAGCCGATCACGGTCGCCCTGCAGACGCAGGTGCGGCAGTTCGGCAACAACATCGACGTGCTGGCGCCCGGCGCGTTCATCTCGATGGTGATCCCGCTGGCCGTGTTCTTCGCGTTCCAGCGGCAGTTCGTGTCCGGTGTGATGGCCGGCGCGGTCAAATAGCCCGGGGAACAACGAACCCGAGGGGGTGGGACGTCACGGTCCCGCCCCCTTTCGTTCACCCGAAATCCCCCGAATGCCGTACGAACCGTAACTTCATCACTCCATTGGCCGTTCCCGGGCAAGGCCCTGCCCGCGCCGACCCATGGATGTCCCTTGCCCAGGTTCAGTGTCATCGTCCCCGCGTACAAGGTTCAGGCGTACCTGCACGAGTGCCTCGAATCGGTGCTGTCCCAGTCGTGGACCGATCTCGAACTGATCGCCGTCGACGACCGTTCGCCGGACTCCTGCGGCGAGATCATCGACGAGTTCGCCGCCCTCGATCCGCGGGTGCGGGCGGTGCACCTGCCGGAGAACGTGGGTCTGGGCCGGGCCCGCAACGCCGGGATGCGGGTGGCGAGCGGAGACTACCTGCTGTTCCTGGACTCCGACGACACGCTCACCCCGCACGCGCTGCGCGCGATCGCCGAGCGTCTGAAGGAGACGGGCGAGCCGGACGTCCTGGTCTACGACTACGCGCGCACGTACTGGGACGGCCGGGCGGAACGCAACCAGCGGGCGGCGCTGCTGAGCGAGCAGGGGTCGGCGCCGTTCCGTCTGGAGGACCGGCCGGGCCTGTTCCGGGTGCTGATGGTGGCGTGGAACAAGGCGTGCCGGCGGGAGTTCGTCCAGCGGGTGGGCCTGACGTTCCCGCCGGGCTACTACGAGGACACCCCGTGGACGTACCCGGCGCTGATGGCGGCCGACTCGATCGCGACGCTCGACCGGGTCTGTGTGCACTACCGCCAGCGCCGGCAGGGCAACATCCTGTCCACGACGAGCCGTCGGCACTTCGACGTGTTCGAGCAGTACGACCGGGTCTTCGCGTTCCTCGAAGAGCGCCCCGAACTCGCCCGGTGGCGGCCGGTGCTGTTCCGCCGCATGGTCGACCACTTCACGACGGTCTTCACCCGGCGGGACCGGCTGCCGCGCGGCTCGCGCGCCGAGTTCCTGCGCAGGGCCCGCGCCCACTACCGCCGTCACCGCACCCCGGGCAGCACGGTCCCCCTGCGTTCCCGGCTGCGCCACGCGCTGGTCCACCTGGGCCTGCACCGCACCTACCGGGCGCTCCAGGCGGGCATGACACTGCGCCGCCGCGCCCTGAAGCTCGGTGTGAAGCTGGCCCGGGCCCTGCGGGCGGCCCTGCTCCAGGCGCACTACCGCGTCCAGCTGCGGTTGCCGCTGCGTGCCGACCGCGCGGTGTTCGGGGCGTACTGGGGGCGCGGGCACGGCTGCAACCCGGGCGCGCTGGAGGCCGCGTTCCGCACGTTCGCGCCGCAGGTGCGCACCGCCTGGATCGCCCGCCCCGAGCACCGGCAGGCCGTCCCGCCGGGCCCACGGCACCTCGTCCCCGGCACGGCCGCCTACTGGACGGCGCTGGCCCGCTCCAAGTACCTCGTCAACAACGTCAACTTCGACCGCCGGCTGGTGAAGCGGCGCGGCCAGGTCTTCGTCCAGACCCAGCACGGCACGCCCCTCAAGCACATGGGTCTCGACCTCCTGGAGCACCCGGCGGCCGCCCGTGACATGGACTTCGAGGAGCTGCTGCGCGGCGTCGACAAGTGGGACTACCTCCTGTCCGCCAACCGGCACACCACCCTGACCTGGGAGCGCGTCTATCCCGGGAGCTACCGGACCCTCGAGTACGGCTATCCGCGCAACGACGTCTTCCAGCGGGCGACCTCGGCGGACGTGGCCCGGCTGCGCGAGTCCCTGGGCATCCCCCGCGACACGGTCGCGGTCCTGTACGCCCCCACCCACCGCGACTACCGCCGCACCCAGCGCGCGGCCCTGGACCTGGAGCGCGTCGTGCGCCGGCTGGGGCCGCGCTTCGTGATCCTGGCCCGCGCCCACTACTGGCAGGACACCGCCCTCACGCGCCGGACGCCCGGGGTCATCGACGTCGGCGACCATCCCGGTGTCGAGTCCCTCTGTCTGGCCTCGGACGTCCTGGTCACCGACTACTCGTCGATCATGTTCGACTACGCCAACCTGGACCGCCCGATCGTCGTCCACGTCCCCGACGACGACTGGGCGGCGTACCGGGCGGCCCGCGGCACCTACTTCGACCTGCGCGCCTTCCCGCCGGGCGCGATCGCCCGCAGCGAGGACGAGCTGATCGACATCTTCGTCACCGGCCACTGGCGCGGCTCCCGCTCCGCCCAGCTGCGCGCCGCGTTCCGCGAGCGGTTCTGCCCGTACGACGACGGACACGCCGCCGAGCGGGTCGTACGGCATGTCGTGCTGGGCGAGCCCGACGTACCGGCGGTGGTGCCGCTCGCCGAGCGGCGGCCGGCGCCGCCCGCGGGGCAGCCCCCGCTGGGCGCGGTGCCACAGCCGTCCGGTGCGCTCCCCGTCACCGACAGCCGCTGACCACCGTTGAACACCGCTGTAAGCGACACGGATCCACGGAGAAAGAGCAGTATGCCCCGCTTCAGCATCATCGTCCCGTCCCACGGGGTCGCCGGCCGGCTGTCCCTGGCGCTGGACTCCGTCCTCGCCCAGTCCTTCGGCGACTTCGAGCTGATCCCGGTGTGCGACGCGCCCGGCACGCCGGCCGCCGCCCTCGCCGCCGGGTACGCGGAACGGGACTCGCGGGTGACGCCGGTGCACTCGCCGCCGTCGGCGGGCCTGGCCGGGGCGCGCAACACCGGGATGCGGGCGGCGCACGGCGTGTATCTGCTGTTCCTCGACGGCGACGACACCCTCGTCCCGGGCGCCCTGGCCGCCCTGGACGCCCGCCTCACCGCGACCGGGGACGTGGACGTCCTGTACTTCGAGCACGAGCGGACGCCGTGGTGGGAGGGGGAGCCGACCAACCCGGCGGCCCCGCTGCTGGCGAAGACCCCGAGGGGTGCCTTCGCCCCGGCCGAGGCCCCCCAGGTCACCGGGGTGCGGCTGCCCGCCTGGAGCGCCGCCTACCGCCGCGCCTTCCTCACCGAGCACCGGCTGGCCTTCCCCGACGGCCACTTCACCGACGTCGGCTTCGGCGGCCTGGTCACCCTGCGGGCCGGCCGGGTCGCGGCCCTGCGCTCCGTCGTCGTACGGCATCTGCTGCGCCGGCAGGGCAGCCGGCTCAACCTGCCGGGCGAGCACCACGCCGAACTGCTGGACCGGGCCGAACTGGTGCTGACCGGGGCGGCCGAACTCGGCCTGTCCGCCGACCGGTCGGGCCCGCTGTTCGAGCAGCTCTTCGGCCTCGTCCTCAAGACGGCCGCGCACCCCGCGCGGCTGCCGGGCCGTCGTCGCCGGGCCTTCTTCCGCCGTGCGGGCAAGCTGTACCGCCGGCACCGGCCGGCGGGTTTTCGCGGGCCGGGCGGGAGTCTCGGGGTGCAGCACCGGCTCCTGTCGGCGGGGGCGTACACCGCGTTCCGTGCGCTGCGGGGCGCGAACCGGAAGGCGTCGGCCGCCGCCCAGCGCGTCCCGCGCCCCCGGGGGCTGCGCACGCGCCTGTTCTACCGGCGCCAGCTGCGCCGCCGTATCGATCCGAACCTCGCGGTGTACTGCGCCTACTGGGGCCGCGGATACGCCTGCAACCCGGCCGCGATCCACGCCAAGGCCGCCGAACTCGCCCCGCACGTCCGCTCGGTGTTCCTCGTCGAGCCCGACCAGGCACACGCGATGCCGAAGGGCGTCGATCACGCGGTCATCGGCAGCCGCCGCTCCTGGCAGGTCCTGGCCCGCGCCAAGTACCTCGTCAACAACGCCAACTTCGCGGAGGGCGTGGTCAAGCGGCAGGGCAGTGTGCATGTGCAGACGCAGCACGGAACGCCGCTGAAGAGGATGGGCGTCGACCAGTCGACGTACCCGGTGGTGGCGGCCGCGACCGGCTCCTTCACCAAGCTGCTCGGGCGCGTGGACCGCTGGGACTACAACCTGTCCTCCAACACCCACTCCACGCAGATGTGGGAGCGGGCCTTCCCCGGCCGGTACGAGCACCTCGAGTACGGCTATCCGCGCAACGACGTCTTCTACACGGCGACCGCCGAGGACGTCACCCGGATCCGGCGCGAGCTGGGCGTCCCGGAGGGCAGCACCGCCGTCCTGTACGCGCCCACGCACCGCGACCACCGGACCGGCTTCGAGACCGGCCTGGACCTGGAGGCGTTCTGCGAGGCGGCCGGCGAGGACGTCGTCGTCCTGCTGCGCGCCCACTACTTCTACGACCGGGGCCCCGCCCGGGGAACCGGCCGGATCATCGACGTCACCGGCCACCGCTCCTCCGAGGACGTCTGCCTGGCCGCCGACGCGCTGGTCACCGACTACTCGTCGATCATGTTCGACTACGCCAACCTGGACCGCCCGATCGTCGTGTACGCCGACGACTGGGACGTCTACACCGAGACGCGGGGCGTGTACTTCGACCTGATGGCGCAGCCGCCGGGACCGGTGGCCCGGACGCCGGAGGAACTGGCGCGCGTGTTCCGCGACGGCTCCTACGCCTCCCCCGCCTCCGAGGAGCTGCGGGCCGCCTTCCGGGCCCGTTTCTGCCAGTTCGACGACGGCCGGGCCGCCGAGCGCGTGGTGCGCCGGGTGCTGCTCGGCGAGCCCCCGGAGGCGATCGAGCCCGTGCTGCCGCTCGCCGAGCGCGTCCCGGCCCCCGCCGCCTCCACCCTCGTAAGGAGCTGACCCCCGCAGTGCCCCGCTTCAGCATCATCGTCCCCTGTTTCAAGGTGCAGGGGTTCCTGCGCGAGTGTCTCGACTCGCTCCTGGATCAGTCGTACCGGGACTTCGAGGTGATCGCCGTCGACGACCGGTCGCCCGACGGCTGCGGCGCGATCCTCGACGAGTTCGCGGCCCGCGACGACCGGGTCCGGGTGCTGCACCTGCCGGAGAACGTCGGCCTCGGCCGCGCCCGCAACGCCGGGATGCCCCACGCCGGCGGCGACTACCTGTTCTTCCTCGACAGCGACGACACGCTCACCCCGGGCGCCCTGCGCGCGATGGCCGACCGGCTGGCCGAGTCCGACGACCCGGACGTCCTGGTCTTCGACTACGCGCGCACGTACTGGTGGGGCGGCACCCGCCGCAACGCCCTCGCGCACATCCTCACGGAGGTCGGCGACGACACCTTCACCGCCGCCGCACACCCCGAGATCCTCGACCTGCTGATGGTCGTGTGGAACAAGGTGTACCGGCGGGACTTCGTCGAGAAGAACGGCTTCGCCTTCCCGCCCGGCTACTACGAGGACACCCCCTGGACGTTCCCGGTCATGCTCAGCGCGGACCGGATCGCGACGCTGGACCGGATCTGTCTGAACTACCGCCAGCGCCGCCAGGGCAACATCCTGTCCACCACCAGCCGCAAGCACTTCGACATCCACGACCAGTACGAGCGGGTCTTCGCCTTCGTCGGCTCCCGCCCCGAACTGGCGGACTGGTCGCCCTATCTGCACCGCAAGATGGGCGAGCACTGCCTGGACATCCTCGCCAAGCCGGACCGGCTGCCGCCGTCGGACAAGGGCGAGTTCTTCCGCCGCACGGCCGCGATGTTCCGCGCCCACCGGCCCGACGGGGAGCCCGTCCCTGCCGAGCTGCGGGTCCTGGAGGGCGGTTACGCGGCCTATCGGCTCAAGCGGCAGGCCGGCCGCGTCGGCCACGAGGCGGCCCGCCGGGCCGGCCTGGTGCGCCGGGCGGCCGGGGACCGCGCACGGCGGGCGCAGGACGGGATGCGGGCGCTGCGGGCGCCGGATCCGCGGCTCGTCGTGTACTCGGCGTTCTCGCACCGGGGCGTGCTCGGCGATCCGGGGGCCGTCTACCGCAAGGCCCGGGAGATCGCGCCGCAGCTGCGCGGGGTGTGGGTGGTGCGCGACGAGGAGACGGCCGCGCGGCTTCCCGAGGGCGTCGAGCACGTGCTCCTGGACTCCCCCGAGTACCGCCGGGTGACCGCGCGGGCCGGTTTCTTCGTCAACAACGTCAACTGGCCGGGCACCCTGGTCAAACGCCCGGGCAGTGTGCACATCCACACCCATCAGGGCACCCCGCTGAAGTACATGGCCGCCGATCTGCTGGCCAAGCCGGGGGCCCGGTTCGGCGTCGACGTGCCGCAGATGCTGCGTCGCGCCGACCGCTGGGACCACAGCCTGGTCGCCAACCGGCACTCGGAGCTGGTGTGGGAGCGGGCGTACCCGTGCCACTTCGCGTCGGCGCGGACCGGCAGCCCGCGCAACGACGTGCTGGTCGGCGCCGGCCCGCAGACGGGTGCGGCGGTCCGTGCCCGGCTGGGCATCCCGGCCGGGCACACGGTCGTGCTGTACGCGCCGACCCGGCGGGAGTACGTCCGTGGGGGGCACGTCGACCGGATCGACCTGGCCCGGTTCGCCGCCGACCTCGGCGAGAACCACACCCTCGTGGTGCGTCTGCACCCGTCCCTGGCGACCGGGCACGCGCGCGGGATGGGCCTGTCGGACCTGCACCGGCGCGGTGTGCTCGTCGACGCGACCGACGAGCCGCACGTCGAGGACGTCATGCTCGCCTCGGACGTCCTGGTCACCGACTACTCGGCCCTGATGTTCGACTACGCCAACCTGGACCGCCCGATCGTCGTGCACGCCGACGACTTCAGCGCGTACACGGCGAGCCGGGGCGTCTACTTCGACATCACCGCCGAGGCACCCGGCCATGTCGCGCGCAGCTACCGCGAACTGGCCTGGCTGCTGGCCTCCGGCAGCTGGCGGGACGAGGACTCCACCCGGCTGCGGGCGGACTTCCGGGCCCGGTTCTGCGAGTACGACGACGGGCGCGCCGCCGAGCGGGTCGTACGGCGGCTGCTGCTGGGCGAGGAGTTCCCGGACGTCGCTCCGGTGCGGGTGCCCGCTCCGGGCGCGGCGCACGAGGAGCTCGCGTCGACCTGAGCGCACGGCGGGCGTGATAGTCCAGATGTCGTGAAATTCCCAGATGTCACGAAAGTTCGGATGCGGTCTCGCGCCTGGGTGCTGGTCCTGGCCGCCGTGTTCGCGGTGCTCCAGCTCGCGAACGTCACCGGCCGGGACACCCCGGACACCAAGAACTACCTGTCGTACGCGCTGAGTCTGCGCGGGGAGGACAAACGGGAGGCGGCGGCCGCGACCATCGACTACGCCTGCCGGGGCGGCGCCTCGATCGCGGCCCGGCGGCAGAGCGTGGACGTGGTCCGCTTCCATGCGCCGGATCCCACCCGCCGGGTGCTGGCCGAGTGCCGGGAGCGGGAGTGGCGCAACGTCGGGGCGCGGCTGGGGGCGGGACAGACCGGCGGGCACACGGTGCCGTTCATGCCGGAGCGCTTCATGCGGATCTTCGAGGCGCGGCCCGGGTATCCGGTGTTCCTGCTGCCGTTCCTCGCGCTGTTCGGGGTGACGTGGGGACTGTGGCTGGCGGGTGTCGCGGTGACAGTGGCGGGCGGGGTGCTGGTCTTCCTGGTGCTGCGCACCCTGCGCGCGCCGGCCCCGGTGTGTCTGACCGGGCAGGCCCTGTACTACGTGCTGCCGTGCGGCACGACCGCGATGCGCCCGATGACCGAGGGGCTGATGCTGACGCTGACACTGGCCGCGGTGTGGGGGTGTGCGCTGGCCCTGGAGGGGGACGGCGACGGGCGGCGGGTGTGGGCGGGTGCGCGGCTCGTCGGGGGGTCGCTGGCCGCGCTGTTCACGGTCAAGCACTCGCAGGCGCTGTTCCTCGGGTTGTGTCTGGCGGGCGCGGGGGCGCTGGTCCTCGTACGGCGACGGCGGGCCGGGCGGGTGCCGGGGCGCGGGCCGGTCGTGGTGACGGCGGTGGGCTGCTGCGGGGTGCTGGGGACCCTGCTGCTGGCCCGGCTGCTGCACCTCCCGTCGGAGTCGGAGAGCATGCAGGATCTGCTGACCCGTCACTTCTCCCGGCCGGACCGCACGCGCGTGTGGCCGGAGTTCCTGCACCTTCAGTTCAACTTCTGGGTGGAGTGGACGCGTCGGCAGGCGTGGGAGCCGCTGTTCCCGGTGGCGCTGGCGGCCGGGGCGTGGGGGGTGCTGCGGGGGCGGCGGGCGGCCGGGGTGTGCGTCGTGGCCGCCGCGTTCACCGGGTTCCTCACCCAGGCCGGGCATCCGGACATCACCATCTGGGGCGACCGGCTGATCGTGCTGGCGTGGCTGCTGCCGGTGCTGGGGCTGCCGCTGCTGCTGGAGTCGGTGCTGCTGCGGGCGCGGATCGTACTGCCGGCGCAGGAGCGGTCCGGTCCGTCCGATCGGGCCCATTCGCGGGGATGACTCCGATCGGGCTCACCCGATGGGGTGACAGTCGGCAAGGCCGTTGATGCGGGCGGGAACATACGGCCAATGCCCCTGATGCTCAACTTTGCCCTCGTCTGCCGCTTTTCGGTTTCCGCCCGGTGAGCGCCGGTGTCCTGACCCGGCGGCCCGCGCGCGGTGCCGGGGCGCTGCGCGGCGGGCGGGTGTGGCGTCCGAGCCCGTTCCAGGTCTTCGGTTTCCTGTTCTGGCTGGTGATGTCGCTGGCGTTCTGGCGGGTGCCGCTGTGCTGCGACGCCGGTGTGCACGCGGCGGTCGTGGAACGCCTGAAGGCCCATCTGCTCCGGCCGCGGCACCCGATGGCCGACCTGCCGGGTGCGGGCAGCCCCTACTACTCGCCGTACGCGGTGGCGGAGGGCGCGTTCGCCCGGCTGACCGGGCTGACGGGGTGGGAGGTGCTGCGGGTCGCCGGGCCGGTGAACCTGCTGGTGCTGCTGAGCGGCATCGGCCGTTTCGTGCGCGCGCTGACGCCGAGGCCGTGGGCGCCCGTCCTCGCGCTGGCGGCGATGACCCTGCTGTGGGGCACGGAACGCGCCTGGTGGAGCGGCTATCTGGGGCTGATGTCGATGACCGGCAACCTCGGCTATCCGTCCACCTTCGCCATCGGGCTCGCCTTCTGGGCGTGGGCCTTGACGGGCGCACGCGCGCGTGACGAACGCCTGGTCCGTTACGTCGGCCCGAGCGGGCTGCGCGGCTTCACCGGGTACGCGGGCCTCGGCGCGCTGTACGGGGTGA
This sequence comes from Streptomyces sp. NPDC096132, assembly GCF_044763345.1. Lineage (NCBI taxonomy): Bacteria > Bacillati > Actinomycetota > Actinomycetes > Kitasatosporales > Streptomycetaceae > Streptomyces > Streptomyces sp. NPDC096132. The sequence goes on along the minus strand of NZ_JBIWGA010000001.1, from coordinate 39,535 downwards.
TCCTGCTGGTGCATCCGATCACCGCGGTGGCGGCCGTGACGGGCGGCCTGGCCGTCGTCCTGGGGTGGCAGCGGGCGTGGCGGCCCGCGGTGGCGGCCCGCTGGGCGGTGACGGGGGCGGGGGCGCTGGCGGTCACGGCCGGATGGCCGTACTTCGATGTGTTCGCGCTGGCCGGGGACGGCAGCGTGGACGCGATGCACCGGCGGCTGTACGACGGCATGACCGGCCACTTCTGGCTGGCCCTGCTGGGGCTGCCGGCGCTGTGGGCGCGGGGGCGGCGCTCGCCGCGCGACCCGCTGGTGCTGATGTTCGCCCTGGACTGCCTGGTGGTGGCGTACGGGTACGTCAGCGGCCACTACACCTACGGGCGGATCCTCGGCCTGACGCTGGTGCCGCTGCAGTTCGCGCCGGCGGTGGAACTGGCGGCGCCCCGGCCGTGGGGGCCGGGGCGGCGGGTGCTGGGGGCGGTCGCGGCCTGCGGGGCCTGTCTGGGGCTGCTGACGGTGCAGGCGGGGGCGGTCGTGCCGCGCGCGCTGGACCCGGTGGGCTTCGAGCAGCCGCCGCGCTGGCCGGCGTACGACTGGGCCGCGCAGCACATCGGGCCCGGGGAGGTGGTGGTCACCGACGGGTACTTCGCCGTCCACGCGATCGCCGGGTACGGACCGAACCTGGCCGCGCCCGCCTGGCCCGACGCGGCGCTGGACGAGCGGGCGCGGCTGCGCCGGCTGGCGGACGTCCGTGCCTATCTCGACCACGACTCGACCCGCGCGGAGCGGGCGGTGATCGCCCGCCGCTACCGCATCCGCTGGCTGCTGCTGACGCGCTGGCACCCGGTGCCCGAGGAGGCCGTGGTGGTGGCGTGGAGCCGGCGGACGGGCGAGGTGCTGGCGCGCGTGGGAAACCCCCGAGAGCGGTCTACGGGGGAGTAACCGCTCTCAGGGGTGGTCACGGGGTGGCTCTGCTCGATGCCGTCCGCGGTGCTTACTCGATGACGAGGTCGACGTCGATGTTGCCGCGGGTGGCGTTGGAGTACGGGCAGACCTGGTGGGCGGTCTCGACGAGCTTGCGGCCGGTCGCCTCGTCCAGCGTGTCGGGCAGCTCGACGCGCAGCGTCACCTTCAGGCCGAAGCCCTCGCCCTGCTTGCCTATGCCGACCTCGGCGGTCACGGCGGCGTCGGAGACGTCGACCTTCGCCTGGCGGCCGACGAGACCAAGGGCGCTGCCGAAACAGGCCGCGTAGCCGGCGGCGAACAGCTGCTCCGGGTTGGTGCCCTGACCGTTGCCGCCCAGCTCCACCGGCATGGCGAGCGCGAGGTCGATCTTGCCGTCGTTGGAGACGGCGCGGCCCTCACGGCCGTGGGTGGCGGTGGCGACTGCGGTGTAGAGCGCGTCCATGGATGAACCATCCCTCTCGGAAGTCTGTGACGGGGGGTGGCCGGCCGGGACGCTCCTCGCGTCCGGGCCGCTCACGGAGATAAGTAGAGCACACAATTCAGTTGTGCACAACTAAATGGCTCGCTGGAGCTACCCTGGAGACATGACCCCGACGTCGACCCCCACCTCCGCCCCCGTCCCCGTCCCCCCGGAGAACTGGCTGCTCCTGGACCGCCAGATCTGCTTCTCCCTGCACGCCGCGTCGCGTGCGTTCAACGGCGTCTACCGCGTGATCCTCAAGGAACTCGGGCTGACCTACCCCCAGTACCTGGTGATGCTGGTCCTGTGGGAGCACGGCGACCTGCCCGTGAAGAGGCTCGGCGAACATCTGCGCCTGGACTCCGGCACACTCTCCCCGCTGCTCAAACGCCTGGAGTCGGCCGGCCTGGTGCGCCGGGAGCGCAGCGCGCGCGACGAGCGTTCGGTGGAGATCCGGCTCACCGAGGAGGGCTCGGCCCTGCGGGAACGGGCGCTGCAGGTGCCCCGCCGGATCGTTTCGGCGACCGGCTTCCGACTGGACGAGATCAGCGAGCTGCGGGAGCGGCTCGACCAGCTCACCAGCGCGCTGGACGCGGCGGCGCTGGAGGAGGACCCGGGGAACCGGTAGGGGCCGGGGAAGCGGTGCGCGCCGGGGAACCGGCGGGAGCCGGGGAACCCCCAGGGGTCGGCGGACGGCGGGTGTACAGGCGCAGGGTCACCCCGTCCCGGACGAACTCCCGCCTCGGCTCGCTCGGCACGAAGTCCTCCGTCACCACGGTCAGCTTGACCCGCTCGGTCGGGTTGCGCGGGTACCACGGGGAACGCAGGGCGTACGGCTCGGCCAGCACCCAGAGCCGGTCCAGCGCGAGCAGACGGCGGCGCAGCTCGGCCGCGCCCCGCTCACGGCCGTAGAGCGTGCCGGAGGCGGGTCCGGAGGCCTTGAGCGCCACGTCCCGCACCCCCCGGAAGCCTTCCGGGTGCGCCACCTTCGCCCGCCGCCCGATGGTCGGCAGGAACACCACGGCGTCCCCCGGCCGCAGCTCGCGCGCGGTCAGCGCGGAGACGGCGGCGAGGGTGTCGGGGCGGGCGCGCAGGGTGCGGTCCTGGCGGTGCAGGGGGAGCTGCTGGGTGAACGCGAGGGCGACGGCGAGGGTTCCCGCCAGCGGCGACAGCGGCGACCTCGCCCCGAGCAGCCGGTCCGCTCCCGCCGCCACCAGCAGCGGTGCCCCGGCGAGGGCGTACAGCACGTACCGGTCGTCGTACATCGGCCGGAGCTGGGAGACGGTGAGCAGGGTCAGCGGCGGCACGACCGCCCAGGGCAGGGCCACCGACGCGAGCGTGAGCCGGCGGGGGCCCGGCAGGGCGACGAGTGCGAGGACCAGGCAGGTCCAGAAAACCAACCCGGTCGGCCCGAGGAACGCGTGCAGCAGCCGCTGCGCACTGCCCGGTCCCGGCCGGGGCAGCCACGCCACCTGACCGGCCTGGTCCTTCGACACCAGGGCGAGCGGAACCAGGGCGAGCACCGCGGCGCCGGCCGCCACGGCCCACCGCGCCCGGACCCTGTTCTCCACGCGCGCGTACAGCAGCGTCACCGCGTGCGCGAGCACCAGCAGCACCGCCAGCTCGTGCAGCAGACAGGTCAGGGCGAGCACGCCGCCGTACGGCCACCAGGACCGCCCCTGGAGCGCCCGGACGAGCAACAGGGTCGCTCCGGCCGCGCCCGCGCCGACGAGCGCGTACGAACGGCCCTCCTGCGCGTAGTGGCCCACCAGCGGGGTCGTCGCGTACAGCAGGCCCGCCCACAGGCCGACGCGCGGCCGCGCCAGCCGTACGCCGAGGGCCGCGACCAGACCGGCGCCGGCCGCCGCCGCGCAGACGGAGGGCAGCCGCAGGGCGACCTCGTCGGGACGGACGGCGAGGACGGCGTGCATCAGGGCGTAGTACAGGCCGTGCACGGCGTCCACACCGTGCAGCAGCCGCCAGATCTGCGGCACCGAGCGCCGCCCCACCTGGAAGGTGACCGCCTCGTCGCGCCACATGCCGCCCCGGTCGAGCCCCCACAGGCCGAGCACGAGCATGACACCGGCGGGGACGGCGACCGCCACGGCCGCACGCCACGGCCTCCCACCCTCCGCACGCCCCGTGTTCACCACGTTCACGGGCCTTATTTTGTGCGACTTAGTACCGCTTCCTGGCTATTGACGGAGTATCTGAACTAAAGAGGCATTCGAGCGGCTTACGATCCGCCGTCATGGAACGTCGTCGTCTTCTCCTCGCCCTCGCCGCCGCCTGGCTGGCCACCCGTGCCCTGATGCTGTGGCTGCTCGCCCACGACTCCCTCGGGATCCTGGGCGGCCGGGTGAGCCGGGAGGTGTGGCGCACGTACCACCACTGGTACGGCGTCCTCTCGCACGGCGCCTTCCCCGCGCACGACACGCTGTGGCAGTACCCGCCGGGCGCCGGTCTCGTCCTGTTGTCGCCGGGCCTGCTGCCGTGGTGGACGTACTTCCAGGCGTTCGTCGCCCTCACGGTCCTCTCGGACGCGGCGATCGCGTTCGCGCTGGCCCGCGCGGGCACCCGCCCCGGCCGCACACTGGCCGGGGCCGCGGTCTGGGTGGGCGGGCTTCCCCTGCTGGTCCGCGTCCCGTTCGCCCGCTACGACGTGCAGGTCACGGCGCTCGCCGTGTTCTCCCTGCTGGCGCTGTCCCGCTCCACGCGCGCATGCGGGGCGTTCGCGGCCCTGGGGGCACTGGTGAAGGTGTGGCCGGCGCTGGTGCTGGTGGGCGTCCGCCGGGGGCCCGACAGCCGGTCGGTGTGGTCGTCGGTGGCGCTGACCGGCGCCTCGCTGTTCCTGCTGCTGGTGTTCGTGTTCCGCAACCCGCTCGCCTTCCTGCTCCAGCAGGGCGGCAGGGGCGTACAGATCGAGTCCCTGGGCGGCACCCTGCTCTCCCTCGCGACCCATGCCGACTGGCCGGGCAAGGTCCACTACCGGTACGGCGCGATGGAGTTCACCGGGCCGTACGTCTCCAGCGTGGCGCACGCCTCGCTCGCCCTCACCGCCGTCGCGTTCGGCCTGCTGCTGTGGTGGCGGATCCGCGCCCGCCACTGGACCGAGGCCGTGCCGTACGACGCCGCGCTGACCGCCGTCCTGCTGTTCACCGTGACCAGCCGGGTCATCAGCCCGCAGTACATGATCTGGCTGGTGGGCCTGGCCGCCGTCTGCCTGACCTCCCGGCACACCACCCAGCGCCCGGTGGCCGCGCTGATCCTGGCGTCGACCGCGGTCAGCGCCGTGATCTTCCCGGTCAAGTACGGCGAGGTCATCGAGTGCACGTGGACCGGCACCGGGCTGATGGTCCTGCGCAACGGCATGCTGCTCGCGGCGGCCGTGCTGTCCTACGTCCGCCTGTGGCGCGCGAGCACGGCGCACGAGGAGAAGCGCGCCGGGAGTTATCCACAGCCCCTGCACGAGAGCCGCGCGCCTGCTTCACTGTGAGACGACTCCATTGCGTCAATTGTCCGCCACCTGACTGAACGACCGACGAGGGGGAAGGTCGACATGACCTGGCTGATCACCGGCGGCGCCGGCTACATCGGGGCGCACGTCGTCCGGGCGATGACGGAGGCGGACGAGCGGGCGGTGGTGTACGACGACCTGTCGACCGGAGTCGCCGCGCGCGTGCCCGCCGGGGTACCCCTGGTGGTGGGCTCGACGCTGGACGGCGAGCGGGTCGCCCGCACCCTCGCCGAGCACGAGGTCACCGGCGTCGTCCATCTCGCGGCGAAGAAACAGGTCGGCGAGTCGGTGGAGCGCCCCCTGCACTACTACCGGGAGAACGTGGAGGGGCTCAGAGTCCTGCTGGAGGCGGTCACCGCGGCCGGGGTGCCGTCCTTCGTGTTCTCCTCCTCCGCCGCCGTGTACGGCATGCCGGACGTCGACCTGGTCACCGAGGACACGCCCTGCGTGCCGATGTCGCCGTACGGCGAGACGAAGCTGGCCGGCGAGTGGCTGGTCCGCGCGACGGGCCGGGCCACGGGACTTTCCACGGCCTCCCTGCGGTACTTCAACGTGGCGGGGGCGGCCTCCCCCGAGCTGGCGGACACCGGGGTCCTCAACCTCGTCCCCATGGTCTTCGAGAAGCTCACCGAGAACGCGCCGCCGCGCGTCTTCGGCGACGACTACCCGACCCCCGATGGCACCTGCGTACGGGACTACATCCACGTCGTCGACCTGGCCGAGGCCCATGTGGCCGCCGCCCACGCCCTGCGGGCCTCACCCGGCCGCGACCTCACCCTCAACATCGGCCGCGGGGAGGGCGTCTCGGTCCGGGAGATGATCGACCGCGTCAACACCGTCACCGGATACGACCGACCGCCCACGGTCACCCCCCGCCGCCCCGGCGACCCGGCGCGGGTGGTCGCCTCGGCCGACCGCATCGCCGCCGAACTGGGCTGGAAGGCCAAGCACGACGTCCAGGACATGATCACCTCGGCCTGGAGGGGATGGGTACGACTGCATCCGGAGGCGGCGCGGCCGACGTCGTAGGCGGCGCGGCCGGCCTCGTAGGCCGTGCGGCCGGCCTCGTAGGCCGTGCGGCCGGCCTCGTAGGCCGTGCGGCCGGCCTCGTAGGCTGGCGCGATGATCGATGTCGCACGTGCCGTCGGGTGTGTCGTCGGCTCCGCCGTGGGGGACGCGCTGGGGGCGCCTTTCGAGTTCGGTCCGGAGGGCGCCTTCTCGGCCCGGTTCCCGGCCCCGGGGCAGGGCGGCGAGATGTGCGGGGGTGGCGGCTGGGACCCGGGCGAGGCGACCGACGACACGCAGATGGCGGTGCTCGTCGGGGAGTCGCTGGTGGAGTGCGGCGGGCTGGACCCGGCGGATGCCTTCCGGCGGTTCCGGCGCTGGGCGGCCGCCGGCCCCAAGGACATCGGCCTGCAGACCGAGGCCGTGCTGAGCAGCGGCGACCCGTGGGACACGGCTGCCGCGCTGCACTTCCAGGTGAGCGGGCGGGCGGCGGGGAACGGCGCGCTGATGAGGGCGGCCACCTCCGCCGTGCACTTCGCGCCCCGGGGCCGCGCCGCGACCCTGGACGCGGGCCGCCGTCTCGCCGCCCTCACCCACGGCGACGCCGCGGCCTGGGAGGGCACGGCGATCTTCCACGAGCTGGTCCGCGCCGCGCTGACCGGCGCCGACCCGCTGGCCGCGCTCCCGGACACCCTCGCCGAGGTCCGCCCCGGACACCGCGCGCGCTACGCCACGGTCCTCGCCCCCGACTGGCACCCGGACCTCGCCACCGAGTTCAACGGCGCGGTCTGGCCCTGCCTGGGCTCCGCCGTCTGGGCCCTGCGCACCACCTCCTCCTTCGAGGACGCCGTCCGCGCCGCCGTGGACGTGGGCGGCGACACGGACACCGTCGCGGCCGTCACGGGCGGGCTGGCCGGCGCGGTGTACGGCATCGAGGCCGTCCCGAAGCGCTGGACGACCGCCGTGCACGTACCGCTGCCGGGGTGGGGCGAGCGGGTGCTGCGCCTCCCCGAACTCACCGACCTGGCACGGCGGCTGGCGGCCTGACCGCCTGCGAACGCCTACGACAGAAAGCCCAGGACCCCCTGTCATAGGCGTCCGTCAGCTGCACACCTAGGCGTTGTTGAGATACGCCAGCACGGCCAGCACCCGGCGGTGTCCGCTGTCGCTCGGAGGCAGGCCCAGCTTCAGGAACACATTGCCGATGTGCTTGCTGACCGACCGCTCGGTGATGACGAGCGTGGTCGCGATGGTGGTGTTGTCGCGGCCCTCGGCCATCAGCTCGAGCACCTCGTGCTCGCGCGGGGTGAGCAGGTCCAGCGGGGAGTCCTTGCGGCGGGTCATCAGCTCGGTGACGACCTCGGGGTCCAGGGCCGTACCGCCGCCCGCGACGCGTTCCAGCGCGTCCAGGAACTCGTCGACACGGCCGACGCGGTCCTTCAGCAGGTAGCCGACGCCGCTCGCGCCGCCGCCCAGCAGTTCGGCCGCGTAGGACTCCTCGACGTACTGGGAGAGCACCAGCACCGGCAGGCCGGGGATCCTCTCGCGGGCCTCCAGGGCGGCCCGCAGCCCCTCGTCGCGGAAGCCCGGCGGCATCCGCACGTCGAGCACGGCCACGTCGGGCCGGTGCTCCAGCAGCGCGGGAAGGATCTCGGGGCCGGAGCCGGCGACGGCCGCCACCTCGTGCCCGGCCGATGTCAGCAGCAGGACGAGGCCCTCCCTGAGCAGGGCGTTGTCCTCGGCTATGACGACTCTCATGCCACCTCGACTCCCGTCGACTCCCGTCACGGCGCCCGGAGCTGCCCGGTCACAGCGCCTTGATCGCCTCCGCGGTCGCCCGCGCCAGCGCGCCCAGGTAGCCCTTGGGCAGCTTCGGGCTGCGGATCACCACCGAACGCCAGTAAAGCGGACCCGAGATCAGATCGAGCGCCAGCTCCTCCTCCAGCCCCGCGCGGACCTCCCCGCGCTGCTGCGCCGCCGCCACGATCTTCAGCGCGACCCCCTCCTGGCCCTCGCGCAGCGTCTTCTGCAACGCCTCGGCGATCTCGGGGTTGCGGGCCGCCTCGGCCTGCAGGTCAGGGATGATCTGCGAGGCCGCGGGATGCCGGAGCGCGCGTGAGGTCACCTCGTACAGCATCCGCAGGTCGCTCTCCAGGCCGCCCGTCTCGGGGGCCGGCAGGCCCTGTACGGCGAGTGCCGAGACGAGGTCGAGGACCAGGTGCAGCTTGGAGCGCCAGCGCCGGTACACCGCGGTCTTGCCCACGCCGGCGCGCCGGGCGATGCCCTCGATGGACATCCGCGCGTAGCCGACGGTCGCGAGCTCCTCGAACACGGCCGCCCGGATGGCTTCCGTCACATCCTCACGGAGCACGGCCGCGCCCGCGGGAGCCCGGCGGCGCGGCTTCGCCTGCGGTTCGTCGGCGTTCGTCGCGTTCGTCGTCATGCCGACCAGCATAGGCCGTTACGACGAAACGGTTGCGTTCCGACGTCAACTGGGCCTACGCTCACGTTGCGACGATACGGTCCCGTCCCGACGTAAGAAAACGTGAAGAGAAACGTAAGAGAACGCCGGGCGAAAGGCTGTGCGGCCGGACGACCGCACGCACCTCCACCCCCCGAGTGAAAGCAGCGGATGTGAGCCAGGTCCTCCACACACCGCCCACGACACAGGCCGGACCCCCCGACGACCTGGCGGCCCTCGCCGCCCGTCACGGCCTCGCGGTCAGCGGTGCCCGCCCCTCCCTGCCCGAGTACATCCGCCAGCTGTGGGCGCGCCGCCACTTCATCACCGCGTTCGCCACCGCCAAGCTCACCTCGCAGTACAGCGACGCGAAGCTGGGCCAGATCTGGCAGGTGATGACCCCGCTGCTGAACGCGGCGGTCTACTACTTCATCTTCGGCCTGCTGCTGGGGACCAAGAAGGGCGTCCCGGACTACATCCCCTTCCTGGTCACGGGTGTGTTCGTGTGGACGTTCACACAGAGCTCGATCATGTCGGGCACCAAGGCCATCTCCGGCAACATCGGCCTGGTGCGGGCCCTGCACTTCCCGCGGGCCGCGCTGCCGATCTCGTACTGCCTGCAACAGCTCCAGCAGCTGCTCTTCTCGATGGCCGCGCTGCTGATCATCCTGTTCGTCATGGGCGTCCCGCCGGCGCTGTCCTGGGTGCTGGTCCTCCCCGTCCTGCTGCTCCAGTTCGTCTTCAACGCGGGCGTGTCGATGATCCTGGCCCGCGCGGGGGCGAAGACCCCGGACATCGCCCAGCTGATGCCGTTCGTGCTGCGCACCTGGATGTACGTGTCCGGCGTGATGTGGAGCATCGACAAGCTGCTCAGCAAGCACACCGACTGGCCTGCCTGGGTCACGGACGTGCTGCGCGCCAACCCCGCCGCCGTCTACATCGACCTGATGCGCTTCGCGCTGATCGACAGCTTCCACGCCAGTCAGCTGCCGCCCCACGTGTGGGCGTGGGCGACCGGCTGGGCGCTGCTCGCCGGTGTCGGCGGCTTCATCTACTTCTGGAAGGCTGAGGAGACGTACGGCCGTGGCTGACAACGCATCCCGCACCGAGCCCTTCGACCTCGCCGACGAGCGGGCCCCCACCGTCATCGCCGACGGCGTCGACATCGTCTACCGCGTCAACGGCACCGGCGGCGGCCGCGGCAGCGCCACCGCGGCCCTCAACCGGATCCTGCGCCGCAAGCAGGCCGAGAAGGCGGCGGGCACCCGTCTGGTGCACGCGGTGAAGAACGTCTCCTTCGTCGCCTACAAGGGCGAGGCCATCGGTCTGATCGGCACCAACGGCTCCGGCAAGTCGACCCTGCTCAAGGCGGTCGCCGGCCTGCTGCCGGTGGAGCGCGGCCGGATCTACACCGACGGCCAGCCCTCCCTCCTCGGCGTCAACGCGGCCCTGATGGGCGATCTGACCGGCGAGCGCAACGTCTTCCTCGGCGGCCTGGCCATGGGCATGTCCAAGGAGCAGATCAGGGAGCGCTACCAGCAGATCGTCGACTTCTCCGGCATCAACGACAAGGGCGACTTCATCTCCCTGCCCATGCGCACGTATTCCTCCGGCATGGGCTCCCGGCTGCGGTTCTCCATCGCCGCCGCCAAGGACCACGACGTCCTGCTCATCGACGAGGCCCTGGCCACCGGTGACGCGCTGTTCCGCAAGCGCTCGGCCGAACGCATCCGCGAGATGCGCGAGCACGCCGGCACCGTCTTCCTGGTCAGCCACAGCAACAGCACCATCCGCGAGACCTGCGAGCGGGTGCTGTGGCTGGAGCGCGGCGAACTGAAGATGGACGGCCCGACGGAAGAGGTCATGGACGCCTACGAGGAGTTCAGCGGGGACCAGAAGGCCAAGAAGAAGCCGGCCCCGAAGAAGCCGGCTCCCCAGCCTGCCGCGACGGTCTGAAACAGAGCGGAAAGGGGCGCCCCCCGTCAGGGAGGCGCCCCTTTCCGTATGCCCTTACCGCGTTCCCCTACGAATGCGTCCGCAGCAGCGTCCGCATCGTGCGCATCGCGACCGACAGGTTGGCCAGGTCGAACGTCTCCGAGCCCTGGATCTCCTCCAGCGTGGTGCGCGCCCGGCCCAGGATCGCCGCGTTCTTCTCCTCCCACGCCTTGAACCGCTGCTCGGGCGTCGAGGTGCCGTTGCCGACGGCCAGGACGTCCGCGGTCAGCGCCGCATGGGCCGCGTACAGGTCCTCACGGATGGAGGCGCGGGCCATGGACTGCCAGCGGTCGGCGCGCGGCAGCTCGATGATGCGGTCCATGAGCTGGGTGATGTGCAGCCGGTCGGCGAGGTCGTAGTAGACCTCGGCGACGTCCTGCGGGTCCTTGCCCATGCGGTCGGCCACCGACACGATGTCCAGCGCCGGGAACGCCGACGAGAACCCGGCCACCTTGGAGGCGAGCTCGTCCGGGACGCCGGCCCCGGTCAGCTCGTCGTAGATCTTCTGCCACCACTCCAGGTCCGCGCCGCGCAGCAGCTTGGTCAGCTGCGACCAGACCTGCTCGACGCGCTCGGCGAAGAAGTCGACGGTCTCGGCGAGCTGCAGCGGCTGCGGCCGGTTGTTGAGCAGCCAGCGGGTGCCGCGCTCGACGAGCCGCCGCGAGTGCAGCCGGATCCGGGTCTGCACGGCCGCCTCGACCGTGTTGTCGAGTTCCTCGACCGCGTCCCACACCGGCGCCGAGCGGAAGATCGCCCGAGCCGCGGTCTGCGCCCGCACGATCTCCTCCAGCGAGGCGCCGGTCTCCTCCCGCAGCCGGTGCAGATACGTCGTACCACCCGTGTTGACCGTGTCGTTGACCAGCACGGTCGTGGTGATCTCACGGCGCAGCGGGTGGCTGTCGATGTGCTCCGGGAACTGCTCGCGCAGCGCCGTCGGGAAGTACGCGTACAGCAGACCGCGCAGATACGGGTCGTCGGGCAGCGACGTCTGCAGCAGCTCGTCCGAGACCGTGATCTTCGTGTACGCCAGCAGGACGGCCGTCTCCGGGCCGGTCAGACCGTGGCCGGACCCGAGACGCTCACGGATCTGCCGGTCGGTCGGCAGGAACTCCAGCGCCCGGTCCAGATGACCCTCACGCACCAGGTGGCGCAGGAAGCGCTGCTGGGCGTGGAGCATGTCCTTGGACTGGGCGAGGGCGTTGGCGATCGCCGTGTTCTGCGCGTAGTTGTTGCGCAGGACCAGCGCACCGACCTCGTCGGTCATCTCGGCGAGCAGCTTGTTGCGCTGCTTGACGGTCATGTCGCCGTCCGAGACGAGCCCGTTGAGCAGGATCTTGATGTTCACCTCGTGGTCGGAGGTGTCCACGCCCGCGCTGTTGTCGATGGCGTCCGTGTTGATCCGGCCGCCGTGGCGGGCGAACTCGATCCGGCCCAGCTGGGTCAGCCCCAGGTTGCCGCCCTCGCCGACGACCTTGGCGCGCAGGTCCTGGCCGTCGACGCGGATCGGGTCGTTGGCCTTGTCGCCGACGTCGGCGTTCGACTCGGTGCTCGCCTTGACGTACGTGCCGATGCCGCCGTTCCACAGCAGGTCCACCGGCGCGCTGAGGATCGCCTTCATCAGCTCGGCCGGAGTCAGCTTGGCGACCTTGCCCTCGATGCCGAGGGCCTCCCGGATGTGTGCGTTGACCGGGATGGCCTTCGCCGTACGGGGGAAGACTCCGCCGCCGGACGAGATCAGGTCGCTGTTGTAGTCGGCCCAGCTCGACCTGGGCAGCTCGAACAGGCGGCGGCGCTCGGCGTAGGAGGTCGCCGCGTCCGGGTTCGGGTCGATGAAGATGTGCCGGTGGTCGAAGGCGGCGACCAGCCGGATGTGCTCGGAGAGCAGCATGCCGTTGCCGAACACGTCACCGGACATGTCACCGATGCCGACCACCGTGAAGTCCTCGACCTGGGTGTCGACGCCCATGTCACGGAAGTGCCGCTTGACGGACTCCCAGGCGCCGCGGGCGGTGATGCCCATCGCCTTGTGGTCGTAGCCGGCGCTGCCGCCGGAGGCGAAGGCGTCCCCCAGCCAGAAGCCGTACGACCCGGCGACCTCGTTGGCGATGTCGGAGAACGTCGCCGTGCCCTTGTCGGCCGCGACCACCAGATAGGTGTCGTCCTCGTCGTGCCGTACGACGTCGGCCGGCGGCACGACCTCCCCGGCCACCATGTTGTCGGTGATGTCGAGCAGCGCCGAGATGAAGGTGCGGTAGCTGGCGATGCCCTCGGCGAGCCATGCGTCGCGGTCCACGCCCGGGTCGGGCAGCTGCTTGGCGACGAAGCCGCCCTTGGCGCCCACCGGCACGATGACGGTGTTCTTCACCATCTGTGCCTTGACCAGCCCGAGGATCTCGGTCCGGAAGTCCTCACGCCGGTCGGACCAGCGCAGTCCGCCGCGCGCGACCTTGCCGAACCGCAGGTGCACACCCTCCACGCGGGGCGAGTACACCCAGATCTCGAACGCGGGGCGCGGCGCCGGAAGATCCGGGATCGCCTGCGGGTCGAACTTCATGGACACGTACGCGTGCGGCGTGCCGTCCGCGGTGTTCTGGAAGAAGTTGGTCCGCAGGGTCGCCTTGATGACGGTGAGGAAGGACCGCAGGATCCGGTCCTCGTCGAGCGAGGCCACCTGGTCGAGAGCCGCCTCGAGCTCCTCCAGCAGCGCGTCGACGATCTCCAGCCCGGCACGCTGCCGGCCCGGCGACATCCGCGCCTCGAACAGGGAGACGAGGAGCCGGGTGGTGTGGACGTTCGTACGGAGGGTGTCCTCCATGTAGTCCTGGCTGAACGTGGACCCGGCCTGACGCAGGTACTTGGCGTAGGCGCGCAGCACCATCGCCTGCCGCCAGTTCAGCCCGGCGCCCAGCACCAGTGCGTTGAACCCGTCGTTCTCCGCCTCGCCGGTCCAGGTCGCGGCGAACGCCTCCTGGAACCGCTCACGCCCGTCGTCGCCGAGCAGGTCGGTGGTGCCGCCGCCCAGCGCCTTGGGGATGCGCAGCCCGAAGTCGTAGATCCAGGCCACCGACCGGTCCGTGCAGCGCAGTTCGTACGGCCGCTCGTCGATCACCTCGACACCGAGCCGGTTCAGCACCGGCAGCACGGCCGACAGGGAGATCGCGTCGCCCTTGCGGTAGATCTTGAAGCGGCGCTCGTCGGGCGCGGCGCCCACCGGCTCGTACAGGCTGAGCGAGAAGTTCTGCTCCTCGGTGAGCCGTTCGAGGTGGACGAGGTCGGAGACCGCGGCGCGCGGGGTGTGGTCGGCCTTGTAGCCCTCGGTGAAGGCGTTGTTGTAGCGGCGCAGCAGCTCGGCGGCCCGCTCCTCGCCCAGTTCGGCGTTGAGCGCCTCGGCGAAGGCGTCGGCCCAGGACCGCGCCGCCTCGACGAGCCGCGCCTCGATGCGGTCCTTGTCGGACTCGGACAGCTCGGGCAGTTCGGTGCCCTGCGGGACGCGGACGACGAAGTGCAGCCGGGACAGGATCGACTCGGTGTTCCAGGCGGTGAAGTCGACGCTGATCCCGCCCAGCTCCTCCTTGAGGATGTCGATGATCCGCAGCCGGACGCCGGTGGTGTAGCGGTCTCGGGGCAGGTAGACGAGCGCGGAGTAGTAGCGCCCGTACTCGTCCTGCCGCAGGTACAGCCGCAGCCGCCGCCGCTCCTGCAGGTACAGCACGCTGGTGACGATGGACCGCAGCTCGTCGACGGGCGTCTGGAAGAGCTCGTCACGCGGATAGGTCTCCATGATCTGCAGCAGATCGCGCCCGTCGTGACTGTTGGGCGAGAACCCGGCGCCCTCCAGCACGGCGCCGACCTTGCGCCGCACGACCGGCACCCGCATCACGGACTCGGTGTAGGCGGCGGAGGAGAACAGCCCGAGGAACCGCCGCTCCCCGACGACGTTCCCCTCGTCGTCGAACTTCTTCACACCTACGTAGTCGAGGTACGACGGGCGGTGCACGGTGGCCCGGCTGTTGGCCTTGGTGAGGACGAGCAGCTTGTGCTCACGGGCCTTGGCGCGGGCGTCGGCGGGCAGCCGCTCGAACGAGGGACTGACGGGGTGGTGGTCCCCGTCGGCGTGGTGCGGATCGGCCCGCAGAATGCCGAGCCCGGTTCCCGGCACGGCGGCCAGGGAGTCGTCCTCGCGCAGCTGGTACTCCCGGTACCCCAGGAAGGTGAAGTGATCGGCGGCGAGCCAGCGCAGCAGCTCACGGGCCTCCTCGACCTCGGCCGCGGGAAGGTCGCCGGGCGTGTCCTCACCGGGCAGACCGTCGGCGATCCGGAGCGCCGAGTCCCGCATCTTCTCCCAGTCCTCGACGGCCTCACGGACGTCGGAGAGCACCCGCAGCAGCTCGGCGGTGACCTGCTTCAGGTCGGCCCGGTCGGTCTCCCGGTCCATCTCCACATGGATCCAGGACTCGACGTGCGCGTCGTGCGGAAGGTCACCGGCGGCGGGCGGGGCGCCCAGCACCTCGATGAGCCGGCCGGCCACATCACGCCGCACCGCGACCTGCGGATGGATGACGAGGTGGATGCCCCGCCCCTGCCGGGTCAGCTCATTGGTGACGGAGTCGACGAGGAAGGGCATGTCGTCGGTGACGACTTCCACGACGGAGTGACTGCAGGTCCACCCGTTCCCCTCGACGGTCGGTGTGTGGACCCGGACGTTGGCGGTGCCCTGTGGCCGGTTCTCGGCCAGCCGGTAGTGGGAGAGCGCGGCTCCGAAGACATCGACCGGGTCGCGGTCCTTGAGGTCTTCCGGAGCGGTGTGCAGGTAGTAACGCTGGAGGAACGCGAGCAGGGCGTCGTGGTCCGGGGTGCCCGGCGTGCCCGACGTGCCCTCGCCCGTCGTCCCAGTCGGTAGGTGCCCCCCGACCGGGCTGTTCTCAGCGACCCGCGCCGCCCTCTCGAGCAGCTCGGCCTTGGCTTCGTCCAGCTTGGTCTGCATTGTCCTCTGACTCCTGTCGCGCGCCGTTGCGTGACGTAGAAGGAAGTGCGGTCTCTTCCCCTGCGGCTCGACGCCACGGCCCGGGGTCTCCGGTCTGCTCCGACGCTATGCCGCAAGGTGAGATGAGCGGGGGGTTATCAGCCATTCTCGGCACCACTCCGAGGTGTGACGCTGCTCTCCACGTCACGCACTTCTCGGACGTACGCGCCGCCCTGGGGCCCCTTGCGCCCCGGCCCCGCCCGCAAGAACCAGCGTCCGCCGCCCGGCCGCGGAGATGGTCCGCACACACCGGGCGCAGGGCAGGGGCAACAACACCCCCGCGAGCTATCGCGCTGATCACGCCACTAAGGCTATCGCTCCCCACCGGGGGCCCGTCATGAGCCGTATGTGTACAAAACAGGGGGGAGAACTTTGACGTTCTGCACAGGGGTGGGGGGTGGGGGTGGGTGCAGGAGGTGGTGTCGTGGGGGCGGGGCGGAGCCCCGCGAGGGGTGCAGGGGACGCAGTCCCCGCCAGGGTCCAGGGGCGGAGCCCCGCCAGGGGTGCAGGGGCGGAGCCCCGCCAGGGGTGCAGGGGCGGAGCCCCGCGAGGGGTGCAGGGGACGCAGTCCCCGCCGGGGTCCAGGGGCGGAGCCCCGCCAGGGGTGCAGGGGACGCAGTCCCCGCCGGGGTCCAGGGGCGGAGCCCCGCCAGGGGTGCAGGGGCGGAGCCCCGCCAGGGGTGCAGGGGACGCAGTCCCCGCCAGGGTCCAGGGGCGGAGCCTCTGGTGGGGTCGAAGGGGCGGAGCCCCTGGGATGGGACGGGTAAGGGCGGCGGGGGCGAGAGGAGTCGACGTCGGCCCCCTCCCGGAGAGACCCTGAAAGCGCCCCCACCTCTTGGCAAGGCCACCCCCGAGAGGCACGTTGCCAAGGACAGCGCCCGCCCGAGAGGAGCCGCCCACCATGCCCACGAAAATCCTCATCGTCACCGGCGACGCAGCGGAAGCCCTGGAAGTCCTCTACCCCTACCAGCGCCTCCTCGAAGAGGGCTACGAGGTCCACATCGCCGCCCCCACCCGCAAAAAGCTCCAGTTCGTCGTCCACGACTTCGAACCCGGCTTCGACACCTACACCGAGAAGCCCGGCTACACCTGGCCCGCCGACCTCGCCTTCTCCGAGGTCGACCCCGGCCAGTACGCCGCCATCGTCATCCCCGGCGGCCGCGCCCCCGAATACCTCCGCAACGACGCCGAACTCCGCAAGATCCTCAAGTCGTTCTTCGACGCCGACAAACCCGTCGCCCAGATCTGTCACGGCCCCCTGCTCACCGCCGCCGCAGACGCCCTCCATGGCCGCCGCGTCACGTCGTACCCCGCCCTGGAGATCGACATGCAGTCCGCCGGCGCCACCTACCAGGACAGCGAGGCCGTCGTCGACGGCACCCTCGTCTCCTCCCGGGCCTGGCCCGACCACCCCGCCTGGATGCGCGAGTTCCTGACGATCCTGCGCAAGAAGGCCCCTGTCACCTGACCCCACCCACAGGTGCGGCGCCCCCAAACCGCCGCACCTCACCTCACCTCACCTCAGGCCGCCAACTGCCCCGCAACCTCGACCGCCTCCGCCAACGAATCCACCACCGGCACCCCCACCCCCTCAAGACTGGCCCGACTGTGCGACCCCCCGGTGTACAGCACGGCCTGCGCCCCCGCATGCAACGCCGCCACCGCGTCATCGGCCGCGTCCCCGATCACCACCGTCCGCGCCGGCTCCACCTCACCCAGCGCGGCCAGATGCCGCACCATGTGCTCCGCCTTGCTCCCCCCGGACGGCCCGACCCGCCCGTCCACCCGCAAGAAGTGCGGCTCGATCCCGAACCCCCGCACCAGCGGAACCAGTTCCTCATGCACGTACATGCTCAGCAGCGACTGACTGTGCCCCGCCGACCGCCACCTTGCGAGCAGTTCCACCACCCCCGCGGTGAGCCCGCACCGCACCCGGTGCTCCGCGTAGTACCGGTGGAACACCTCGTCCATGACCTCCCACTCGGCGTCCGTCGGCAGCCGCCCCATCAGCCGCTCGTAGAACTTCGGCACCGGCACGCAGTACAGCGCCCGGTACCGCTCCAACGTCAGCGGCTCCAGCCCCAACTCCGCGAACGCCGCGTTGGTCGCCCCGATGATCGCGTCGTTGTCATCGAGCAGTGTCCCGTTCCAGTCCCAGACGATGTGCGCCGCCACCCGCTGCTTCCCCATGCCAGAAAACGTACCCGCCCCCACTGACAATCAAGAGCCGAGGCACGCCACCCCGCCCCTCAGCCCCCGGCGCCCACCAGATTCGGAATCTCCTGCGTGGCGAACCACAGCAGCTCATGGTCCTCGGCCCCGTCCACCACGAACTGCGCGTCGTCGTCCCCGTCGTCCGCCGCCCCGAGCGCCTGCGCCGCCGCGGTCACGTCGGTCTCCGCGTCCCCCGCGTCGACATGCACCGACGCCGCCTTGGCCAGCGACACGGCCTCCGACACCCGCACCTCCCCCAGCGCCGCCGGATCCAGCCCCCGGTCGGGGTCGACCACGGCCGCGCGGTCGGGTACGTCGACGGCGACCACGACCCGCCGGCGCGGCGCACCCGCGTCCGCCGCGAGCAGCCGCAGCGAGGCGAGCGCGGCCCGGCTGAGCGCCGCGTACTCCAGTTCCTCGATGTCGTCGGACAGGTACCACTCGCGCAACGCGGGCGTGACGGCGTACGCGACGAGCGGCCCGGACCCCAGCTCCCCCGTCTTGTGCGCCTCGGCGAGGCCGGGGAGGGTCAGGGGGACGTAGACGCGCATGGCCGGCCGCTCTTTCGTCGTCGGATACGGGCCGTCGCTCGGCCCGGAGGACCTTCAGGATACGTGCGCGCGTCCCCTTTCGAGCCCCTCCCCGCACCCCGGAACGCGTCCACTCCACGCCTGGAAATTCACCCCCACCATCTCGCCTGCCGGGCCTTTTCCCCTCCCCGACCACCCTGATAGGTGAACCGCCCGACACCCCCTCGGACACTCTCCGCTCCCTTGCCATTACGTACCGCAACCCCGTACAAGATCGACGACGGCAAGTTACCGACCGGTAGAAGGCCGGGCCGTCGTCCATCAGGCCGATCGAACGGGGACACGATGAACAAGGTCATGACGAGGCTCCAGCGCACGCCCGGCACCCGCCCTCCGGGCCGCCGGGACACCCGCCGCCCCACAGACACCCCACCCCGCACCCGCCAGACCCGCCCGACCCCACCCCCAACACCCACCCACACGCCCCAGACCCCGACACCCCAGCCCCGCCCGACTCAACCGCCCACACCCCAGCCCCAGCCCCGGCCCGCATCCCCCCACCCCACCCACAACTCCCACCGCCCACCGGCCCAGCCCCGCCCCACCGACCTCTTCGCCGACCGCCTCCTCGCGGTCCTCAGCGGCCAACGCCCCGTCCACTCGATGCTCCGCCACACCAAGGGCCGCGCCTACGACGACCTCTCCGACCTCGCCGAACACGGCCCCCTGCGCACCACCCACGGCGTCCGCCCGATCGTCCGGGACATCGGCTACTACGTCCCCCGCCCCGGCGCGATCGAGGCCTTCGCCCGCATCGGCGCCGGCGACCGCCTGCGCGCCTTGGCCTTCCGCCTGGAGCTCGGCGCCGACCGCCGCTGGCGCTGCACAGCCGTGGAAGTGGGAGGCCCCCGCAAGCCGCACACCCAGGACGACTGAGGAGGCCCCCCACAGGCCACCAGGCCGCCCCTGACGCGTCTGCCGCGCCTCTTCCAGGGCGCCCACGGCCCAGCAGGGATTCAGCCCCACCAAGGCTTCAAGGCGAGGGCCGCGCCCATCAGCACACCGAAGGGCACGCAAAAGGGCCGGGACACCCCAGGTGACCCGGCCCTCAAGCCCTCGCGCACCCCACGACACCGTCACCCTCGGCAACGGCCCCGCGGACCCGCACGCTGCTACTTCTTGCGGCGCCGCCCGGCCTTCGCCTGCTTGCGGCGCTCCGCGCGCGTGAGACCGTCGGCCTCGGACCGCACCGGCTCGTCGTCGGCGTCGAAGTCACCCTCGATGGTGCCGCCCTCGCCGTCCACGGTCGGTGCGGAGAAGTGCAGGTTCCGCCGCTGCGGAGCGTCCAGCCCCTTGGCGCGGATCTCCGGACGCGCGCCCGCCTGCGCCGGCACCACGTCCTGCTTCTCCATGTCGACCGGAGCCGCGTCCTCGACCGGCACCTCCTCGACCTGCTGCTCCACCTGGACCTCCAGGTTGAACAGGTAGCCGACGGACTCCTCCTTGATGCCGTCCATCATCGCGGCGAACATGTCGAAGCCCTCACGCTGGTACTCGACCAGCGGGTCCTTCTGCGCCATCGCGCGCAGGCCGATGCCCTCCTGGAGGTAGTCCATCTCGTAGAGGTGCTCACGCCACTTGCGGTCCAGGACCGACAGCACGACCCGCCGCTCCAGCTCACGCATGATCTCCGAGCCGAGCTGCGTCTCCCGCGCCTCGTACTGGTCGTGGATGTCGTCCTTGATGGACTCGGAGATGAACTCGGCCGTCAGACCGGCCCGGTCACCCGCCGCCTCCTCCAGCTCGTCCACGGTGATCTTCACCGGGTACAGCTGCTTGAACGCGCCCCACAGGCGGTCCAGGTCCCAGTCCTCCGGGAAGCCCTCGGCGGTCTCCGCGGAGACGTACGCGTCGATCGTGTCGTTCATGAAGTGCTGGATCTGCTCGTGCAGGTCCTCACCCTCCAGGACACGGCGCCGCTCGCCGTAGATGACCTCACGCTGACGGTTGAGGACCTCGTCGTACTTCAGGACGTTCTTACGGGTCTCGAAGTTCTGCTGCTCGACCTGCGACTGCGCGGACGCGATCGCGCGCGTGACCATCTTGTTCTCGATCGGCACGTCGTCCGGGACGTTCGCCATCGACATCACGCGCTCGACCATCTGCGCCTTGAACAGACGCATCAGGTCGTCACCCAGCGACAGGTAGAAACGGGACTCGCCCGGGTCGCCCTGACGGCCGGAACGACCGCGCAGCTGGTTGTCGATACGACGCGACTCGTGCCGCTCGGTCCCCAGCACGTAGAGCCCGCCGAGCTCCTCGACCTCGTCCTTCTCCGCCTTGACGGCCTGCTCGGCCTTCTCCAGCGCGGCGGGCAGGGCGTGCGCCCACTCCTCGATGTGCTCCTCCGGGTCGAGGCCGCGCTGCCGCAGCTCCGCCTCCGCGAGGTCCTCGGGGTTGCCGCCGAGCTTGATGTCCGTACCACGGCCGGCCATGTTGGTGGCCACCGTCACCGCGCCCCTGCGACCGGCCTGGGCGACGATCTGCGCCTCACGCTCGTGGTGCTTGGCGTTGAGCACCTCGTGCTGGATACCGCGCTTGGACAGCTGCTGCGACAGGTACTCCGACTTCTCGACGGACGTCGTACCGACGAGGATCGGCTGCCCCTTCTCGTGCTTCTCGGCGATGTCGTCGACGACCGCCTCGAACTTCGCGACCTCGGTGCGGTAGATCAGGTCCGACTGGTCCTTGCGGATCATCGGCTTGTTCGTCGGGATCGGAACCACGCCGAGCTTGTAGATCTGGTGGAACTCGGCGGCCTCGGTCATCGCCGTACCGGTCATGCCGGACAGGCCCGGGCTCTCCTTGCCGTCCAGGTCGTGACGCTTGTAGAGGCGGAAGAAGTTCTGCAGGGTGATCGTGGCGAGCGTCTGGTTCTCGTCCTTGATGTCCACCCCTTCCTTCGCCTCGATCGCCTGGTGCATGCCCTCGTTGTAGCGGCGGCCGGCGAGGATACGGCCCGTGTGCTCGTCGACGATCATGACCTCGCCGTCGATGACGACGTAGTCCTTGTCCTTCTTGAACAGTTCCTTCGCCTTGATGGCGTTGTTCAGGT
Organism: Streptomyces sp. NPDC096132; assembly: GCF_044763345.1. NCBI lineage: Bacteria > Bacillati > Actinomycetota > Actinomycetes > Kitasatosporales > Streptomycetaceae > Streptomyces > Streptomyces sp. NPDC096132. Next base: position 18,262 of record NZ_JBIWGA010000001.1, on the reverse strand, counting down.
AGCCGACCAGCGGCGTGTTCACCGACTCGTACAGGTTGTCGATGCCCAGCCAGTCCTCGACCTTGGCCACACCGGCCTCGTGGATCGCGACCGTGCGCTTCTTCTCGTCGACGTCGTAGTCGCCGGTCTCCTCGAGGCCCTTCAGCGGGTTGCCCGCCTCGCCCTTCTTCAGGCGCGTGACGAGCTTGGCGAAGTCGCCGTACCACTTCGTGGCCTGGTCGGCCGGACCGGAGATGATCAGCGGCGTACGGGCCTCGTCGACCAGGATGGAGTCGACCTCGTCGACGATGGCGAAGTTGTGGCCCCGCTGGACGAGCTCGTCCTTCGCCCACGCCATGTTGTCGCGCAGGTAGTCGAAACCGAACTCGTTGTTCGTGCCGTACGTGATGTCGCACTGGTACTGCTCGCGGCGCTGGGCCGGCGTCATGTTCGCCAGGATGCAGCCGACGGACAGACCCAGGAACCGGTGGACACGGCCCATCATCTCCGAGTCGCGCTCGGCCAGATAGTCGTTCACCGTGATCAGGTGCACGCCGTTGCCGGAGATCGCGTTCAGGTACGCGGGAAGCGTGCCGACGAGCGTCTTGCCCTCACCGGTCTTCATCTCGGCGACATAGCCGAGGTGCAGGGCGGCACCACCCATCATCTGCACGTCGTAGTGACGCTGGCCAAGGACGCGCTTGGCGGCCTCACGCACCGTGGCGAACGCCTCGGGCAGCAGGTCGTCCAGGCTCTCACCGTCGGCGTACCGCTGCTTGTACTCATCGGTGAGGGCCCGCAGCTCGGCGTCGGAGAGGTCGACGAAGTCCTCTTCGATGGAGTTGACCTGGTCCGCGATGCGGTGCAGCTTGCGCAGGATTTTGCCTTCGCCTGCACGCATGATCTTCGAGAGGACGGACACGGGGGTTGGTCTCCTTGCCGGTCGGGCCTGGGACGGTCGGTTTCCATTTGACTTACTGAGCAACGGCCATCGTATGCGAGGACCCCGCCACCCCGGGAGGCCTGCCGTGGCGAGGACCGCACACTGTCGCGCACACGCTCCAAAATCTTCTTCAAACAGGACAACGTCCGGTCCCCGCCGATAGTGCCGCCCACCCACCACGAATTGCGCGAATTGTGATCACCCGCTCACACCCCGCAAACCGATGGCGTCCCCCGACCGCACCCCACCACAATCCCCCGATGGAGCCCGTCACCCTCACCACCGACCGCCTGGTCCTGCGCCCCGTCGGCCCCCACGACACCGACGCCGTGTACGCCGCCGCCCAGGACCCCGACATCCAGCGCTGGACCACCATCCCCTCCCCCTACCTCCCCGAACACGCCCGCGGCTTCACCGAGCAGATCGCCCCCGAAGGCTGGGCCACCGCCTCGATGTACACCTTCGGCGTGTTCCTCCCCGACGGGGCCCTCACCGGCATGCTCAGCCTCACCATGCGCACCCTCGGCACCGCCGAGGTCGGCTTCTGGGCCGCCAAGGAACACCGCGGCCGCGGCTACACCACCGAGGCCACCCTCACCGCCGCCCGCTGGGCCTTCACCCACCTCGCCGTCGACCGCGTCGAATGGCGCGCCGAAGTGGGCAACACCGCCTCCCGCGCGGTCGCCCAGCACGCCGGCTTCACCCTGGAAGGCACCCTCCGCTCAGCCATCAACAACAAGGGCGTACGCCGAGACTGCTGGATCGCCTCCCTCCTCCCCTCAGACCTGGGCCTCCCGTCGGCGGCACCGTACTTGCCGACACCGGGGTACATGTCCTGAGCCGTCCGGAGGCCGAGTCGGGGGTACGCGTCTTCAGCCCGTCCGGCGTTTGAGGACGAGGCCCCTTCAGGGCCGAAGCGGGGGTCCGGGGGCGGCAGCCCCCGGGGACGGGAAGGGCAGGGCCGGCGGGGGCGAAACCCCCCCCCCCCCCCCCCCCCCCCCCAACCCCCCCCCCCCCCCCCCCCCCGGCCCCCCCCCCCCCCCGCGC
>NZ_JBIWGA010000001.1:0-16283 GCF_044763345.1 Streptomyces sp. NPDC096132 | reverse complement strand
CTCGGCGCCGCGGGGGCGGGGCGGGGGGCGGGGCGGGCCGGGGGGCGGGCGCCCGCCCCCCCCCCCCCCCCCCCCCCCCCCCCCCCCCGGGACGGGAAGGGCAGGGCCGGCGGGGGCGAAACCCCCCACGCACACCCCCACCGACCAAATCCCCAGCTCACCCCGCACTGTCAGTCCCACCCCCTATCGTGCGCCCCATGACGACCCCGCGCCCCGCCACCGAGCTCTCCGCAGACGAAGCCCGCCGCATCGCTCTCCGCGCCCAGGGCTTCCTCGGCACCCCCGACCGCAAGGCCGGCGTCCGCGGCATCCTCCGCCACCTCGGCGCGGTCCAACTCGACACCATCTCCGTCCTCGCCCGCTCCCACGAACTGATCCCCTACGCCCGCCTGGGCGCAGTGGGCCGCAAGACGGTCGAGAACGCCTACTGGACGACCGACGCCTCCGGCACGTCCCCGGCCCGCCCCCACGCCTTCGAGTACTGGTCGCACGCCGCGTGCATCCTCCCCATCGAGGAATGGCCCCACTTCGCCTTCCGCCGCCGCGCCTACCGCAACCGCCCCCACTGGAACCACGACCTCCCCGAGGGCACCTACGACCAGGTCGTCAAACAGCTCCGCGCCGAAGGCCCCCTCACCGCCACCGAACTGGGCGGCGCGAAGAAGACCAGCGAGTGGTGGGACTGGTCCGGCACCAAGGTCGCCGTCGAACGCGCCCTCATGTACGGCGAGGTGGTCTGCGTGGAGCGCCGCGGCTGGAAGCGCGTCTACGACCTCGCCGAGCGCGCCATCCCGTCCGACCTGCTGCACGACGAACTGGACGACGCCGAATGCCTGCGCCGCCTGGTCCGCCTGGCCGGGCAGTCCCTCGGCGTCGGCACCCGCGCCGACATCGCCGACTACCACCGCCTCAAGGGCGACCAGGTCGACGCGGTGATCGCCGACTCGGGCCTCGTCCCGGTCACGGTGGAGGGCTGGGCCAAACCCGCCTGGGCCGACCCGGAGGCGTTGAACACGCCCGCGCGCGGCCGCCACCGCACCACCCTCCTGTCCCCCTTCGACTCCCTGATCTGGGAGCGGGCACGGACGGAGCGCATCTTCGGCTTCACCCACCGCCTGGAGGCCTACGTCCCCAAGCCCAAGCGGGTCCACGGCTACTTCGCGATGCCCGTCCTGGCCGGCGGCAGGCTCGTCGGCCGCGTGGACCCCGCCCGGGAGGGCCGCACCCTGGTGGCCAGACAGGTCACGCTGGAAAGCCCCAAGGCGGTCCCCGCGGTCGCGGAGGCACTGGTCGAGGCCGCGAGCTGGGTGGACTGCATGGACGTACGAGTGGAACGCGTGGACGCCCCGGAACTGCACGACGCCCTCACCCAAGAGGTGACGCGCGCCTTGATCACCGCCCTGCGCTGAGCGCGGTCAGCGGATCTCGAGGATCTTCTCCCGCATCGCGTACACCACCGCCTCCATCCTGGAGTGCAGCTGCAGCTTCTCCAGGATGTTGCGCACATGGTTCTTCACCGTGTTCTCGGAGATGAACAGCTCCTTGGCGATGTCACGGTTGTTCATCCCCGTGGCCACCAGCTTGAGCACCTCAAGCTCGCGGTCCGTCAGCCGCGGCGCGGGCACCAGCCGGCGCTCGTCGGTCCGCTGGATCATCGACTTGAACTCGGTGAGCAGCTTCGACGCCATCGAGGGACTGATCTGCGACTGCCCGTCGGCCACCGCGCGAATCGCGGTGGCGACCTCGTCCGTCGAGATCTCCTTCAGCAGATAGCCCGTCGCACCCGCCTTGATCGCCTCGTAGAGGTCGGCCTCCTCGTCACTGATCGTCAGCATGATGATCTTCGCGCTGGGGGCCACCTCCTTGATGGAGGTGCACGCCTCGATACCACCGCGCTTGGGCATCCGTACGTCCATCAGCACGATGTCGGGCAGCAGATCGGCCGCCTTGTCCACGGCCTCCGCACCGTCCCCGGCCTCACCGACGACCTGGATGTCCTCCTCGGCCGCGAGCACGATCTCCAGTCCCCGGCGGAACAGGGCGTGGTCGTCCACGACAAGGACTCTGATCGGCTCCTTGCGTGAGGTGCCCGCGTCCGGGCCCATGCCGACGACGCCGTCGTCGGCATCCTCGTCCCGCATCGGTCCGAAGCTGTCCGCCATCGTTCCTCCCCCTGAAGGCTGTGGCCGTGGTCGTGAGCCATCGCCAACCCAAGGCAACGGCCCACCGGTTGGACCGCCCTGGCCATGATTCCATGCCCGGGCGACAACGCGGTGACAGAGCGATGCCCCAAGGGGTCGCACACGGGTGCCCCTGGGGGCGCACACCGCGCTCCAGGGGCACACCGCTCGGCTGTCACCGGCCCGGGTCAGCCACCCAGCGCGCCGCCCGCCTCGGGGGAGTGCGCCTGGGCGACCATCGGGTCCGTGTCGAGATGGATCACGCCGTAGTCGTAGGCGTGGCGCCGGTAGACGACGCTCGGCTGCTTGGTCTCGGAGTCGACGAACAGATAGAAGTCGTGGCCGACCAGTTCCATCTCGTAGAGGGCCTGGTCGAGAGTCATCGGAGCGGCGACGTGGGTCTTCTCGCGGACCACGAGGGGGCCATCGCCCTGCACCTCCAGCGAACCGATCTTCTTGGTCGGCACGCTGTCCGACGCCTCGGCGGGAACGGGGTGTCCGTTGCCGTTGAGCGTCGCCACGCCCGGGACGTGGTCGGGAACCTCTGCCGCGCTGAGCCGGCGTGCGCCGCGGCGCGTGTACCGCTTGTCGTGCTGCTTCCGCAGTTGGGCGTCCAGCTTCTCCGCCGCCAGGTCGAGTGCCGCATACGGGTCGCTGGCCGCGGCCTCCGCCCGGATCACAGGGCCGCGGGAGCGAAGCGTGATCTCCACTCGCTCGCACCGGTCGGCCTGTCGGGGGTTGGGCTCCTTGGACACCTCGACGTCGAGGCTGATCACCTTGCCGTCGAGCTTCTGGATCTTCTCCAGGTTCAGCTTCTCGGCCACGTGCTTGCGGAACCGCTCGGGCACCTCGGTCTTGCGGCCCTTGACGACGATGTCCACGCAGAACTCCGTTCCCGGATCACTCCGCCTCGCTGCGGAGCGTCTCCCTTTTGCACCAGGTTCCGGTGGGCACCGGAACCTCGGACTTGGTGACTTCCACCTCCTCCTCCCCCATGGACGAGATCTACACCCCAGGTGCCACGGATGATTACCGAAACCGCAGCACGGCATTCGGATATGAGAGGTGTGGCCTGCGGCTTTCCCTCACAACCGAACATATCTCGCCCGGACGGATGTCGTCACCCTCTACTACGGCGTACCTCCGTTCAGGTGAATTGACCCTGTCATTACCTGCAACGACGCAAGTTCTCGGTCAGTTCCGGTTTATTCCGAAGGAATCCGGAGGCGCCGCGACCACGGCCGCGCAGAGCACGCCACCACCACGGTCCACGCCCACACCTGCCTCCTTCGTCCCTGACAGCCGTACCCCTCTGCCTTCCCGACTGACACCCGCATACACGGCCGACCCGCCACGACCGTCCCCGAAATCTGCCTCCTCCCACCCCCACTCCCCCACCCCACCATCGCCCCCGCACGCCCGCCCCCGCCGCCCCGCCTCCCCCACCCTCGGAACATGCCCCTCCGCCCGTCCTGCGCACCCCGCCGCCCTCGCCCACCGCACGGCACGCGCCGCCTCCGCGAGCGAAGCCCCCGTCGTCACCAGGTCGTCGACGAGCACCACCGGACCACCGCACAACAACCGCCCGCCCCCGGGCACCACCGCCAGCGCGCCCACCATGTTGTCCAGCCGCTCACGCGAGCCGAGCCCCGCCTGATCGGCCACCACCCGCCGCTGCCGCAGCACCGCAGCCACCCGCACCGACACCCCGGCCCGCCGCAGCTCCCCGGCCGCCGCAAACGCGATACGCCGCGCGGGATCATGCCCACGGGCACGAGTGGCGGCGGGGGCGGAGGGGACGGGGACGAGCAGGATGTTTCCCGGGGGCGGCAGCAGTACGTTCCCGTTCCCAGGGGGCGGGGGCCTCTCCCCCACCCCCTCCTCCCCCAACCCCACCCCCACAGCCCCCGCCAACGCCACCCCCAACGGCCGCGCCAACGCCAGCCCGCCGCGTTCCTTGTGCGCCAGCAGCACGGCCCGTACCTCGTCCGCGTACCGTGCCGCCGCGTGGACGGCGGGCAGTCCGGCCGGCTCCGGCACCGGCCGCACCCGGCACGGCGGGTTCCCGTCGAGCGCGGCACGGCACTGCGGGCAGAGCACTGTGCGGGCCCGTCCGCAGCCCGCGCACTCGGCCGGCAGGACGAGGCCGGCGAGCTCCTGCCACCATCTGCGAACGCCTTCCACGTCCACCACTGTGCCGCGGTGTGAACGGGTCGGCCACCCCTGTGGAAAACCGCCGTGGCCCGCCTGTGGAAAACCGGCCGGTAACTCCGGCCGAAGGCACTCAGGCCGCAAAAAGAAGCAGCTCAGCCCGATAAATCAGATGATCCCGGCCGGGGGAAAGGTCACCCCGGATAAAACGCGACCGAGGCGGTTTCCTTCAGTGTTCGCCAGCCGCTCCCGCCGGGCAGCCACAGCAGCCCGTCCTTGGAGGTCGCGAAGAGGGGGGAATCGCTGTGCTCGGAGGCGGCGATGCTCGTGACCTCGGTGAGGCCGGGCAGGGTTCCGGACTCGGGGATCGAACCATCGCACTGCACGTACTGCACCTGTTCGACTCCGCCGGACTCCTGCCCGACCACCACGAGCCGGCTGTCTCCGGCCCAGGCCACGGCCGTGACCTGCTCCAGTTCGGGTGCCGCGGAGCGCAGTTCCTGGACGGACACGGACGGCTGGTCCCCGCTGCCCGCGGAGCGTTCGATTCGCCCGATGAGCAGGGACTGCTTGCCGTCCTTGTCCACGACGAGCGCGATCCGTACCCCGTCGGCGGCCACCCGTACGGCGTTGATACGGCCGTCCAGTCGCGGGGTGAGCACCTCGATGGGCCGGCCACCGCCCTTCTGCAGCAGGAGTAGCCGGGGGTCGGCGGGGTTGCGGTCGGCCACCCACAGGTCGCCCTGGGCGTCCCAGGTGGGTGTGGTGAGCCGGTCGGCCTCGGTCTTGCCCGTGCTGGTCAGGACGGGTTCGCCGAGGGAGCCGCTGGGCACGGTGGAGGTGACGTAGAGGTTCTTGCCGTCGAGGGCGACTCCGGCGGCGCTGTGCTCGTCGCGGGCCACGGCCACCGCGAGCAGTTGCTTGCTGCCGTCGCCGAACGCGCCCGGGACGGGGTCGGCCTCGGCGTTGCCGCCCGCGCTGGCGGCCATGCGGGCGAGCTGGTGGTGGCCGTCGATGAAGTAGAGGTACTCGGGGTCGGTCTCACTGCCGCGCGCGGCGACGGCCGCGGCCCGTTCCTCGGTGAGGGAGCACAGCTGTCTGCCATCCGCCCGCAGGGCGATCTCGTCGATGATGGGCGTGAGGCTCTGCGCGGTGAACAGCAGTTGCGCGGCCATCTCGTCGCACTTGCTCTGCCCGATGTGGGCCGCCTTGTCGTTGAGCGGCACGGTGAGTTTGTTCTGGTCGTCGGGCGCGAGTGCGGCGACGCCCTTCTTCAGCGCCGCGCCGGTGGGGAAGCTCGAGCGGACGACGGGGCGGAGCCAGCTGGTGGGTCCGTTGAGCAGGGAGCGGACCATCTGGGTCATGGGGTCGATGCGTTCGCGTACGTAGACGGGGTCGGCTACGGCCATGGGCTGCCCGGAGGCGGCGGAGGTGGTGTTGGAGGCGAAGTAGTACTTGTTGACGGACATGTAGTTGCGCTGGAAGTCCGACTTGCCCATGACGACACCCTGGGGGAGGACGTCGATGCGCCACTGTTCGGTCTTCTTGTCGCGGGTGAGGTGGACCGTCTGGTTGTAGCCGCCGGAGGCGGGCGCGTACGACTGCTGCGCGTCCACGGTGGCGACCTTGGTGCCGGTGAGGGTGAAGGAGTAGGAGTCGTCGTTCCCCTCCCGGCCGCCCGGCCTGTCGTTCGCGGTGCCCGGTCCGTCGGCCAGGACGGTGGTGGACCGTTCGGGTTCCCAGTTCTGGGCGGCCTTGGTGGTCAGGTACTGCCGTGCCGTCGAGTAGCTGGGGTCGTCGCTGGTCAGTGCTTCGAGGAAGCCCTGGACGATTTCCGAGGGCGGCGCGTCGTCGCGGGGCGGCATCGCGAATACCCGTACCTGGGTGTCCTGGCGGGGTGTGGACTCGACGCCCCGCAGGTCGCCGCTGTCGGGCATGGAGGCGCACCCGGCGAGCAGTACGACGCCACAGGCGGCGTACGCCACCGCGCGCGCCGGCGTGCGCCGGGCGCTCCCCTCGCGGTCAGCGCCCACGGAATGCCTCCCCTTGTTCGTCCGGGCCCTGCGGTCCGGCGTCCGGCCGGTCCGGGGTGTCGCTGTGTGCCGTGTCCGCCTGTTCCGGAGCGCTCGCGCGGGCGGGGTCGTCCTGGCGGCGGGTGCCCGATGCGGGCCGGGGCACGACGCGCGCGCCGTTGCCGGGCAGTGCGGTCGGGTCGGCCGTGGGCGCCACGGTGGCCATGCGGGGGGTGAGCGGGGCTCGCGCGGACGAGAGCTGTTCTCCGGGCGGCTGCACCGGCACAGTGGCGCTCTTCTCCCCGTTCCGGCCGGCCAGTGCGGGGTCGTCGAGTCCGCGGTTGCGGCGTGAGTCCTTGGGCTCCAGCGGTATCGGCGAGCCTCGCAGCGGCTCGTCCGCGGTCCGCGGCACCGTCAGGCGGAACTGTGAGCCACCGCCGGGTTCGCCCCAGGCCTGCAGCCAGCCGCCGTGCAGCCGTGCGTCCTCCAGGGCGATGGACAGTCCGAGTCCGGTGCCGCCGGTGGTACGCGCGCGTGCGGGGTCGGCGCGCCAGAAGCGGCTGAAGACACGGGTGGCCTCGCCGGGCTTGAGTCCGACACCGTAGTCGCGTACGGCGACCGCGACGGCGCCGCCGGCGGCGGCCAGTTTGACGACGACGTCCTTGCCCTCACCGTGTTCGACGGCGTTGACGACGAGGTTGCGCAGCACGCGCTCCACGCGTCGGGCGTCGGCTTCGGCGACGACGGGCTGCTGGTCGCCGAGGACACGTATCGTCGTGCCCTTGCGGTCGGCCAGGGGCGCGGCCCCGCTGACGACGCGCCGTACGACCTCGCGGAGGTCGATGGGCTCGGCCTCCAGAGCGGCGGCGCCGGCGTCGAAGCGGCTGATCTCCAGCAGGTCGGCGAGCAGCGACTCGAACCGGTCGAGCTGGTCGGCGAGGAGCTCCGCGGACCGCGCGGTGACGGGATCGAAGTCCTCCCGCGCCTCATGGATGACGTCTGCGGCCATCCGCACGGTGGTCAACGGTGTCCGCAGCTCGTGCGAGACATCGGACACGAACCGCCGCTGCATCCGCGACAGGTCCTCCAGTTGCTGGATCTTGAGCTGGAGATTCTGCGCCATCTTGTTGAACGCTTCGCCGAGCCGTGCGATGTCGTCCTCGCCGGTGACCTTCATCCGTTCCTGCAGCCGCCCGGCGGAGAGCCGTTCGGCGATTCCGGCGGCCATCCGTACGGGTGTGACGACCTGCCGCACCACGAGCCAGGCGATCGCGCCGAGGAGTACGACGACGAAGAGCCCGGCAGTCGCGAGGGTGCCCTTGACGAGACTGAGCGACTTCTCCTCCTGGGTGAGCGGGAAGAGGTAGTACAGCTCGTAGGGGTCGCCGTTGGGGTCGTTGAGCTGCTTGCCGATGACGAGGGCCGGCTGGGATTCCTTGTCGTTGCTGTACAGGATGCGGGAGTAGCTCTGGACCGCGCCCGTACTGGTGTTGACGTGGGCGCGCAGTTCCTCGGGGACGCTCTTGTTGGGGTCGACGTAGCCGGAGGCACGCGGCCCGCGGCCGCCGCCACTGTCGTCGCCGGGCGGCAGGGTGACGACGTCGAAGGCGCCCTGGCCGCCACTGGACAGCGACGACACGAGCTCGCTCATCCATTCGATGACGTTCTGCGGGGAGCGCCCGCCCACGGCGTTGCTGTCGTCGGCTCCCGCGCCGGTCGCCTCGTCGGCCTTCTGTTTGGCCACGGCGAACCCACCGGTGGCCTGGCTCTGGGAGGCCTTGACCTTGGCGTCGAGCAGTCCGTTGCGCACCTGCCCGATGACGACGAAGCCCAGCAGCAGGACGACGCCGAGTGACATCAGCAGAGTGGTGACGACGACCTTGAGCTGGATGTTGCGCCGCCACAGCCGCATGACGGGCAGCAGCGGCCTGCGCACCCAGCGCAGCAGCAGGCGCAGGACGGGGCTGCCCTGCATCCCGCCCTGGAGCAGCCCGCCCTCGAGGAGGCGTCCGAAACGTGAACCCATCGTCTTCCGGCCGACAGGCCGCTCCGGTCGGACCCCGGACCGGCCGGGGGCCGAAGCGGCACTGTCCCCGGACATGTCAGCTCGGTCCAGCCTTGTAACCGACGCCACGGACGGTCACCACGATCTCCGGCCGCTCCGGGTCCTTCTCGACCTTGGAGCGCAGCCGCTGGACATGCACGTTGACCAGGCGCGTGTCGGCCGCATGCCGGTAACCCCACACCTGCTCGAGCAGCACCTCGCGTGTGAACACCTGCCACGGCTTGCGCGCCAGCGCCACCAGCAGGTCGAACTCCAGCGGCGTCAGCGCGATCGACTGCCCGTCCCGCTTCACGGAGTGCCCGGCCACGTCGATGACGAGGTCACCGATGGCCAACTGCTCCGGCGCCGGCTCCTCCGACCTGCGCAGCCGCGCCCGGATACGGGCGACAAGCTCCTTCGGCTTGAACGGCTTCACGATGTAGTCGTCGGCGCCGGACTCCAGCCCGACGACCACGTCGACGGTGTCGCTCTTCGCCGTGAGCATCACGATCGGCACGCCGGACTCCGCCCTGATCAGGCGGCACACCTCGATGCCGTCCCGGCCGGGCAGCATCAGGTCCAGCAGCACCAGATCCGGCTTCGCCTCCCGGAACGCGGCCAGCGCCTTGTCGCCGTCGGCTACGAAAGACGGCTCAAAACCTTCACCACGCAGCACGATGCCGAGCATCTCGGCCAGTGCGGTGTCGTCGTCGACGACAAGGACTCGTCCCTTCATAAACGACATCATCCCATTCTCATAACGGTGAAGGTGACGCAGGTGAGAAGCCTCACCGCCCGGTGACGATAGTCGTACTGGACCGTCACTGTCTGCCCTCACCGACAGACTTTGATCTCAAGGGCATCAGGCACCCGCCCCGGAGCGCGCCCGCGCACACAGCTCGGCGAGCCCCTCCGCCGTCACCGGCGACACCGCGCCCTCCTCCGTCACGATCGCCGTCACCAGCTCCGGCGGCGTCACGTCGAACGCCGGGTTGTACGCCTGAGTCCCCAGCGGCGCCACCGGAATCCCCCCTCCCGCTCCCGTCACCGGCACCTGCGGAGCCGTCACCTCGGTCACCTCGAACCCTGGGCGCTGCTCCACCTCGATCGACGCCCCGTTCGGCGTCTCCGGATCCACCGTCGTCACCGGCGCGACCACGACGAACGGCACATGGTGGTACCTCGCGAGCACCGCGAGCGGATAGCTCCCCACCTTGTTCGCCACCGAACCGTCGGCCGCGATCCGGTCCGCCCCGATCAGCACCGCGTCCACCTCCCCCGCCGCGAACAACGAGCCCGCCGCGTTGTCCGTCAGCAGGGTGTACGCCATACCGCTGCGCGCCGCCTCGTACGCCGTCAGCCGGGCGCCCTGCAGCAGCGGCCGCGTCTCGTCCACCCACAGCCGCCGAAGCCGCCCCGTCCGATGCGCGGCCAGCGCCACGGCGAACGCCGTCCCCTCCCCGCCGGACACCAGCGAGCCCGTGTTGCAGTGCGTGAGGATCCGGTGTCCGCCGCCGGGCAGCAGCTCATCCAGGAGCGCCAGTCCGTGCCGGGCCATCCGGGCGCTGGCCTCGGCGTCCTCCCGGTGCAGCTGCCGCGCCGCGGCCAGCGCCGCCAGCGCGCCCTGCGCCGAATCACCTCCCCTGGCGACCTCCGCCCGGTACGCGGCCCGGGCCCGTCGCACGCCGAGGGACAGGTTCACCGCGGTGGGCCGTGCCCCGGCCAGCGACGTGGCCGCCTCGTCCACGTCGAAGCCTCGCGCGGCGGCGAGCGCGACGCCGTACGCCCCGGCGATACCGAGCAGCGGCGCCCCACGCACCGCGAGCGACCGGATCGCCTCCACCAGCGCCGAGGCGTCCGTACAGACCAGTTCGACCTCCTCTGCCGGCAGCCTCGTCTGGTCCAGTAGCACCAGCACGGGGCCTTCGGGCGGCTCCTCCCAGCGGATCGCCGGTATCTCGGCCGGCCGCTTGTCCTCACCGGATTGCGCGTACTGATCAGCCATGCGGTCAGTCTGCCCGTTGTCCGGCGGACAATTGAAGGTGTGCAGCCCCTACCGCGGCCGGTCTCCCCAAGACCGCCCCATGGCACGATGGCTGCCAACCTGCCGCCGCGACCGCGGACGGGCACCGTGAAGGAGCGACGATGAAAGACACTCCGGGCTGGGCCTCGCCCGGATCCGCCCCGTCCGACGGACGGGAGCCCGGCGCGTCCGACCCGGCCGACCGGCCCGCCGAACCGCAGCCCGCGGACCAGCCGGGCCAGAATCCACCGAGCCCCGGCACGAAGTGGTCCGAGGACCAGCCGCCACCCGGCCAGTGGTCCGCGCCCGCAGGCCCCCAGAACCCGGGCCAGACCCCGCCTCCCCCGCCGCCCGGCCCGGGCTGGGGCGACCGACCCGCCGCCGGCCCCGGCGGCTACGGCGGCGCTCCCAACGGCCACCCGGGCTACGGCACCCACCCCGGCTACGGCGGCTACCCCGGCTGGGGCAACGGCTGGGGCGGACCCCCGCCCGCCGCGAAGCCCGGTGTGATCCCGCTCCGCCCGCTCGGCGTGGGCGAGATCCTCGACGGCGCCGTCTCCACCATGCGCACCTACTGGCGCACGGTCCTGGGCATCTCTCTGACCGTCGCGATCGTCACCGAGATCATCGTCGTCCTGCTGCAAGGCCTCGTCCTGGACGGCACCACGGACACCTCCGCCCTCAACGACCCGAGCGCCACCCTCGACGAGCAGACCCGCGCCATGGGTGATCTCCTGCTCAACTCCGGTGTCATCCTCCTGATCACCCTGGTCGGCACCATTTTCGCGACAGCCCTGCTCACGGCCGTCACCAGCCGCGCCGTCCTGGGCAAGCCGGTCACCCTCGGGGACGCCTGGCGCGATGCCCGTCCCCGAGTGCCCAGGCTGTTCGGTCTGATCTTCCTTCTGCTGCTCATCGCGGGCGCCGTGGGCGCCGCCGGCGCTCTGCCGGGCGTCCTCGTGAGCGCGGCCGGAGCCGAGGAGGCAGGCGCCGCGCTCTCGGTGCTGGGCAGCCTCGGCGCAGTCCTCGTCGCCCTGTGGCTGCTGGTCCGCTTCTCCCTCGCCTCGCCCACGCTGATGCTGGAGAAGCAGGGCATCAAGAAGGCGATGAGCCGCTCCGCCAAGCTCGTCCGCGGCTCCTGGTGGCGGGTCTTCGGCATCCAACTGCTGGCCCTGATCATCGCCAACATCGTCGCGACGATCGTCGTCGTCCCCTTCGCCCTCGCCGGCGCCGCACTGAGCGGCAGCGGCATCAGCGGCCTGGTCGACGGCACCGGCGACTACGGCTGGACCTACCTGATCGTCAGCGGGGTAGGCTCGGTGATCGGCTCCATGATCACCTTCCCGATCGCGGCAGGAGTCGTCGTACTCCTTTACATCGACCAGCGCATCCGCCGCGAGGCCCTCGACCTCGAACTGGCCCGCGCCGCCGGCGTCCAGGGCTACGGCTCCCCCGAACCCAGCACCACCCCAGGGAGCTGATGCGGTGAGCCCGACGGGGGAGGTCGTCACCGCCGTACACACCCTGCTGCGCGCGACCGACGGCTCCCTGCTCTCGCAGGCCCGCTCGGACGGCGAACCGCCGTTGACCATCCCCCGCGATCCCGCGCGCGAAGCCGCCCGGCGCGAACTGTCCAAACGCCTGTACCACGAGAACGACCCCAGCCTGCTGCAGCGCGCCCTGAACACCTTCTGGGACTGGATCGGCGACCTGTTCGACACCGCGTCCACCGCCACCCCCGGAGGCACACTCGGCGTACTGGTCGTCATCGCAGCCGTCGTGGCCGTCGTGGGCGCCCTGTGGTGGCGCCTGGGCACCCCCCGCCGCCAACCCACCTCCGCCGCCACCCTGTTCGACGACCGCCCCCGCAACGCCGCCGAACACCGCGCCGCCGCCGAGGCACACGCCGCCCAGGGCCACTGGAACCAGGCCGTCCAGGAACGCATGCGCGCCATTGTCCGCTCCCTCGAGGAACGCGCCCTCCTCGACACCCGCCCCGGCCGTACGGCCGACGAAGCCGCGGCGGAAGCCGGCCGCACCCTCCCCTCCCACACCGACCGACTCCGTACCGCCGCCCACGACTTCGACGACGTGACATACGGCGGCCGCAGAGCGACCGAGCAGGCATACCACCGCATCGCCGAACTCGACCTCGACCTGGAACGCGCCAAACCCCGGCTCACGACGAGCAGCCCCCTCACCACGGCCCCCACCACCCGCCAGGGAGCCGCCGAATGACCACCGAGGCCACGCTCCCCTCCACCTCGGCCTCGCCCACCGCCCGCCACCTGTGGACCCGCACGCGAGGGCTCGCTCTCGCCTTCGCGCTTCTCCTGGCGGGCGCCGTCGCGCTCGCAGCCCTCCAGTCCGACACCCGACACGGCGCCCTCGACCCACGCTCCGCCGACCTCTACGGCAGCCGCGCCGTCGCCGAACTCCTCGCCGAGCGCGGCGTATCCACCCGCGTCGTCACCACCCTCACCGAGGCACGCACCGCCGCAGGCCCCGACACCACCCTTCTCGTCGCGTCCCCCGACCTTCTGACGGAGCGACAGCAGAAGGAACTGCGCTCCATGACTGCCGACTCCGGCGGCCGCACCATCCTCGTCGCCCCCGGCAGCTGGTCCGTGGGCACCCTCGCTCCCGGTGTCACCGCCGACCCCGCCACCAGCCGCGGCGCAGCCCTCGCCCCCGCGTGCGACCTGCCCGCCGCCCAGCGCGCCGGCACCGCCGAAACCGGCGGCATCCGCTACAGCACCCGCCACCTCAACGCCGACGAGTGCTACCCCAGCCGGCGCCTGGCCACCCTGCTGCGCCTCCCGGACACCTCCGGGAACGGCGACACCGTGATCCTCGGCGCGCCCGACATCCTCTACAACACCCGACTCGACCAGGAGGGCAACGCCTCGCTCGCCCTCCAACTCCTCGGCTCCCGCCCCCATCTGACCTGGTACCTCCCCTCGCTCTCCGACACCACCGCCACCGACCCGGACCACCAGAAGGGCTTCTTCGACCTGCTGCCCTCCGGCTGGCTCTGGGGCACCCTGCAACTCTTCGTCGCAGCATCCCTCGCCGCCCTCTGGCGGGCACGCCGACTCGGCCCGCTCGTCCCCGAAAAACTCCCCGTGGCGATCCGGGCCTCCGAAACCGTCGAAGGCCGCGCCCGCCTCTACCGCAAGGCCAACGCCCGCGACCGTGCGGCCGCCGCTCTCCGCTCCACCACCCGCACCCGCCTCGCCCCTCTCGTAGGCGTCCCCGTCACCCAGGCACACGCACCCGAAGCACTCGTCCCCGCCCTGTCCGCCCACCTGCACGGCGACGGACAGCCCCTGCACTCCCTCCTCTTCGGCCCGCCGCCCAGCGACGACACAGCTCTCATCGCACTCGCCGACCAACTCGACGCCCTCGAAAGAGAGGTACGCCGTCCATGATGGACCCGACCACTGACAACGCCGGGAACACCGGGGACCCGGGCCGCGCCCGAGCCTCCCTGGAGGCCCTGCGCGCCGAGATCTCCAAGGCCGTGGTCGGCCAGGACCCCGCCGTGACCGGCCTCGTCGTCGCCCTCCTCTGCCGTGGACACGTTCTCCTAGAAGGAGTCCCCGGAGTGGCCAAAACGTTGCTCGTCCGCGCCCTCGCCTCCGCGCTCGAACTCCACACCAAACGCGTCCAGTTCACCCCCGACCTCATGCCGAGCGACGTCACCGGCTCCCTCGTCTACGACGCCCGCACCGCCGAGTTCTCCTTCCAGCCCGGCCCGGTCTTCACCAACCTCCTCCTCGCCGACGAGATCAACCGCACCCCACCGAAGACCCAGTCCTCCCTCCTCGAAGCGATGGAGGAACGCCAGGTCACCGTCGACGGAACCCCCCGCCCCCTCCCCGACCCGTTCCTCGTCGCCGCGACCCAGAACCCCGTCGAATACGAGGGGACCTACCCCCTCCCCGAAGCCCAACTGGACCGCTTCCTCCTCAAACTGACGATGCCTCTCCCCACCCGCCAGGAAGAGATCGACGTCCTCACCCGCCACGCCGAGGGCTTCGACCCCCGCGACCTCCACGCCGCCGGCGTCCGCCCCGTAGCAGGCCCCGCCGACCTCGAAGCCGCCCGCGCAGCCGTCGCCAAAACCACCATCTCCCCCGAGATCACGGCCTACGTCGTCGACATCTGCCGCGCCACCCGCGAATCCCCCTCCCTCACTCTGGGCGTCTCCCCGCGCGGCGCGACAGCGCTCCTCGCCACCTCCCGCGCCTGGGCATGGCTGACCGGTCGCGACTACGTCATCCCCGACGACGTCAAAGCCCTCGCCCTCCCCACCCTCCGCCACCGCGTCCAACTCCGCCCGGAGGCCGAAATGGAAGGCGTGACGCCCGACTCCGTCATCAACGCGATCCTCGCCCACGTCCCCGTCCCCCGCTGATGGCACTCACCGGACGCGCCGCCCTCCTCGCGGCCCTCGGCTCCCTCCCCGTCGGCATCTGGGAACCCAGCTGGACGGGCATCCTCGCCGTCAACGCACCCCTCGCCCTGGCGTGCGCCTGCGACTACGCCCTGGCAGCCCCCGTACGTCGCCTGCGCCTGACCCGCTCCGGCGACACCTCCGCACGCCTCGGCGAACCCGCAGACGTCACCCTCACCATCACCAACCCCTCGCCCCGGCCCCTGCGCGCCCACCTCCGCGACGCCTGGCCCCCCAGCAGCTGGCAGCCCGGCACAGAACCCGAAGCCTCCCGCCACCACCTGACGATCCCCGCCGGCGAACGCCGCCGCGTCACCACCCGCCTGCGCCCCACCCGCCGAGGCGACCGCGAAGCCGACCGCGTCACCATCCGCTCCTACGGCCCCCTCGGCCTCCTCTCCCGCCAGAGCACCCACAAGGTCCCCTGGACCGTACGCGTCCTGCCCCCCTTCACCAGCCGCAAGCACCTCCCCTCGAAACTCGCCCGCCTCCGAGACCTGGACGGCCGCACCAGCGTCCTGACCCGCGGCGAAGGCACCGAATTCGACAGCCTGCGCGAATACGTCCCCGGCGACGACACCCGCTCCATCGACTGGCGCGCCACAGCCCGCCACTCCACTGTCGCGGTCCGCACCTGGCGCCCCGAACGCGACCGCCACATCCTCCTGGTCCTCGACACCGGCCGCACCTCCGCAGGCCGCGTCGGCGACGCCCCCCGCCTGGACGCCTCCATGGACGCCGCCCTGCTCCTGGCCGCCCTGGCATCCCGCGCCGGCGACCGCGTCGACCTCCTCGCCTACGACCGCCGCGTACGCGCCCTTGTGCAAGGCCGCACCGCACGCGACGTCCTGCCCTCCCTGGTCAACGCAATGGCCACCATCGAACCCGAACTCGTCGAAACAGACGCCCGCACCCTCACCGCCACAGCACTCCGTACGGCCCCCCGCCGCTCGTTGATCGTCCTATTGACCACGCTCGACGCAGCCCCGGTCGAGGAAGGCCTCCTCCCCGTCCTGCCTCAGCTCACCCAACGCCACACACTCCTCGTGGCCTCGGTCGCCGACCCCCACATCGCCCGCATGGCCACATCCCGCGGAAATGCCGAAGCGGTCTACGACGCCGCAGCCGCCGCCCAGGCCCAATCCGAACGCCACCGCACAGCCGAACAACTTCGCCGGCACGGCGTCACAGTCGTCGACGCGACCCCCGACGAACTCGCCCCGGCACTGGCGGATGCGTACCTGGCTCTGAAGGCAGCGGGCCGTCTATGACAAACGATGGGCTCTCGCGCGAGAGCCCGTAAATCCGACCGACCCCTAAACGCAGAAAACCCCCGCACCAGACGGTGCGGGGGTTTCCCGGAATGATTGTTCGGCGGTGTCCTACTCTCCCACAGGGTCCCCCCTGCAGTACC